>JAYFOA010000013.1:0-73804 GCA_034933145.1 Clostridiaceae bacterium | reverse complement strand
CCGCTGCACCGTATAACGTGCTGCTCTATCTTCTGCTGTGGTCCCTGCCGTCCGATCTGATTTCCTGTGTAGTTACAAGACTTTGAAAGCGAGAAAACCAAAATCCATGTTGAAAAACCAACCCGACTGTAATATAATGGGCGAGTAGACTGCAAAAAATTGTTTCAAATACAAAGACCGAAGGAGAGAAGACTATGGCATATCCCGTTGACAAGATCCGCAACGTCTGCCTGCTGGGCCACGGAGGAGACGGAAAGACCTCGCTGGCTGAGAGCATGCTGTTCCGTACCGGCGGTACTGATCGTCTCGGCAAAACCGCCGATGGAAACACCGTTTGCGACTATGACCCAGAGGAGATCAAACGTCAGATCTCCATTCAGACCGCGCTGGCGCCGGTGGAATATGAGGGCAATATCATCAACGTGATCGATGCTCCGGGATATTTTGACTTCGAGGGCGAGGTTCGCCAGGCGCTGCGTGTTGCGGACTGCGGAGTCATTGTTGTGTCCGCCAAGAGCGGCTGTGCCGTTGGCACAGAAAAGGCATGGAAGGCGCTTGACAGGGCCGCACTGCCCCGCTTTTTCTATATTTCGAAAATCGATGAAGAAAACGCTGATTTTGAAAAGGCCTATAAGAGCCTGCGCGACACCTTTGGCGTCAGCGTCACGCCGTTCGTTATCCCGCTGATAGAAGGTGGAAAACCCACCGGCGTTATTAATTTGATCACGCAGAAGGCGTTCAAGGCCGAGGGAAGCAAGAGCGTGGAGGTTGCTGTCCCCGATGCGCAGAAAGGTGAAATTGAAGAGCTGCGCGCCGCCTTGATGGAGAGTGTGGCAGAGACCAGCGAAGAGCTGATGGAAAAATTCTTTGATGGTGAGACCTTTACAGAAGAAGAGCTGCTCACCGGTCTGAGAAACGGCGTAGAAAGCCATTCTGTCGCACCGGTGGTCTGCGGGTCTGCCTTTACGGGCGTTGGAACTGCGCAGCTGCTGCGCGTGCTTGTAGACTTTGCGCCCAACCCTGCGGAGCTTCCGCCAGAGAAGGGCACCGACGATGCCGGCAAAGAGGTCGAAGTTAAGTGTGATCCCAACGGAAAGACGGTTGCCATCGTCTTTAAGACCGCAGCGGATCAGTATGGCCGCTTTTCTTTCTTCAAGGTGGTTTCGGGTAAAGTAACAACCGATATGATGCTCACCAATCCCCGCACCGGCGCGACGGAGAAAATGGGCCATATTTATATCGTAAAGGGCAAAAAGAACACGGAAGTCAAAGAGATTGGTTGTGGTGATATCGGTGCGGTCGCCAAGCTCACCGACACCCGGACGGGTGATACCCTCTGCGCGCAGGGATTATCTGTGACGCTTAAGGGCATTGAGTTTTCCGACCCGTGTTATAGCCAGGCTATTGCGCCAAAGATTAAGGGCGGCGAAGAAAAGATTGCCACCGGCCTTACTCGTCTGAAAGACGAGGATCCGACCTTTACGGTCGTCAACAATGCAGAAACCCATCAAATGATTATATCCGGCGCGGGCGATATCCATCTGGACGTGCTCTGCAGCAAACTGAAGAGCAAGTTTGGCGTTGAGGTCGAGCTGCTTGCCCCGAAGGTAGCCTATCGCGAGACCATTCGCAAGAAGGTCACCATGATTGAGGGCAACCATAAGAAACAGTCCGGCGGCCACGGCCAGTACGGCAATGTTAAGATGAACTTTGAGCCCATCAGCGACGCTGACTATGTATTCGAAGAGCAGATTTTCGGCGGCAGCGTCCCGAAAAACTTCCATCCCGCAGTCGATAAGGGCATCCATGAGGCGATGGAGCACGGCGTGCTGGCCGGCTTCCCGATGGTCGGGCTGAAGGCAACGCTGATGGATGGCAAATATCACGACGTCGACTCCAATGAATTGTCCTTCAAGATGGCGGCACGTCTGGCCTATAAAGCCGGTATTCCGCAGGCCAGCCCCGTAGTGCTTGAACCCATCGGCAGCATGAAGGTCTTTGTACCCGACAGCTACATGGGCGACGTTATCGGCGACCTCAATAAGCGGCGTGGCCGCATTATGGGTATGAATCCCCAGGGTGACGGCATTCAGATGGTGGAGGCCGAGGTGCCGATGAGCGAAGTGTACGATTACGCGATTACGCTGCGTTCCATGACGCAGGGCCGCGGCTCTTTCAGCGTCAAATTTACGCGTTATGAAGAGACGCCGCCGGCGGTGCAGGAAAAGATCATTGCAGAGCATAAGGTCGAAGACGAAGAAGAATAATTACCGGGGAGCCGCCGATTGCCAGCGGCTCCCTTACATAAACAGAATTATGCGGTGAATAAAGGAGTGTTTTCCATGCTGGTAATCAAGGGCGGGACCATTGTCCCGGTGGTCGGAGAAAAAATCGAGAATGGCATTGTCGTTATTGAAGACGGGAAAATTACATTTGTCGGGAAGAACGCCGAAATTCCTGAAGGAGCTGAAGTCATTGACGCCACGGGCAAATGGGTTACTCCGGGCCTGATCGATGCGCATACCCACCTGTCCACCTTCAACGATCTGCGGGATATGCACAGTCAGTATGATGGCAACGAGGTGTCCAGTCCCATCACGCCGCAGATCCGCGGCATTGACGCGCTGAATCCCCATGATAACGGAATACGTCTGGCCCGCGAGGCCGGGTTTACCACTTGCTATACCGGACCCGGCAGCGCCAACGTGGTCTGCGGCACAGGCATCAGTTTTAAGCTGAAAAAGGCCGCCACCGTTCAGGAGATCGCCATTCAGGGAAGTGAGCACATGAAGATGGCGCTGGGTGAAAATCCGCGCGGCTTTTACGGCATGGACAAGAAGATGCCTACCACCCGCATGGGCGTCGCCGCGCTGCTGCGCAATACGCTGTATGACGCAAAGGTCTATTCCGACGCGCTACTGGCTGCCGAGAAAGACCCGAGCAAGGCGCCAAAGCCTGATTTTAAACTGGATGCGCTGGTCCCGGTCGTCCGCGGAAAGCAGAAATGCCGCATCCATTGTCATCGGGCCGATGATATCGTCACCGCAGTCCGCGTGGCAGAAGAGTTCCATCTGGACTTTTCCATTGAGCACTGCACCGAGGGCTGGAAGATCCTCGACTTCCTGAAAGAGCATAACATCACCGCCGTAGTCGGCCCGCTGACCATGTCCCGCGCCAAGATGGAGATTTGGGATCGCCGGCTGGAGACGCCTGCTGAATTAGAGGAGAAGGGGATCAACTTCTGCCTGACCGAGGACACCAATGGTGATACGATGTATCTGCCGATGCACGTCGGCCTGACCATCGCCCACGGCCTTTCCGAAAAGGCTGCCTTTGAGGCGGTAACCATCCGTCCCGCATGCCTGCTCGGTCTGGACAAGCGGCTCGGCAGCCTGGAAAAGGGGAAGGATGCCGACCTTGCGATCTTCACCGGATTCCCGTTCACCAGCCTGAGTCGGTGCGAATATACGATCATCGACGGCGTGACCTATAAAAACTTTTAAGCGATGCAGCAAGCAGCGCCGCCGGGACTTCCGGCGGCGCTGCTTTTAAACAAAAATTAATGATAAACATTAATAAATTATTGACAATAATAATACAGCGTGATAGGATAAAGCAAAGAATAAGGAGGGAAGGCTGATGAATAAACTGGGTAAGCTTCGGTGTGCAGGGAAATGGGTGACCGTGCTTCTGGGATTGCTGCTGCTTAAGTCCGCATGGAGATGCTTTGTAAATCTGACTAGTATTTTACCTGCGATCCCGGATGCAAAACAAGTGGCGGGATATTTGTGCAAAGCCGTATCCTGGGGGTTCGGCGTGGCGCTCTGCGCCTATGCCTTCTTGCTGCTTAAAGCCCTGCGGGATGAACGGACACCCTTTTGCGCAAAAAATGTAAAACAGCTCAAGGTGATTGCGCTGCTGCTGATGGTTGCCGAGCCGCTTCAGCGGATAGCAAACCTGTTTCTCTTGCAGCATTGGGTTCTCAGTATAAAGCAGATGAAGGATGTCAATGCGGCGCTTGCTGATTCTGGTTTTATGTATCCCAACACCGTGTTCATTGCGGGTCTGGCGGTCTGGTGCATTGCGCTGGTTTTTGAGTACGGGATCGAGCTGCAGAAACAGGCCGACGAGACGCTGTAGGGAAGTGCAATATCACGGAGAAAGCTCCATGATTTTATTGGCGATATGTAGATGCAAAATGATAAGACAGGAGGCAGGATCATGAACCCCAAAAACATCAGCGTAAGAATCAAAAAGAACGCCCGGCGTCTTTGCTTCGTCGTGGCTTTGATGATTATACTGTATCTGGTACTGGTGACCACGCAGATGGTTCCGGCAATCCGAGGCGATGCAGAAACACCATATCAATTCTGGATTTTTCCAACCGGGTTGAGCATTGCGCTTTTTGTCATAGTCTATCTCAGTATTTGGACTCTGCTCCGTTCGATATGGAAAGGGGAAACTCCTTTTTGCGCCGCCAACGCAAAAAGGGTGAAGCGCATTGCACTTTTACTGATTTGTTATGAGCCGCTGCATGCTCTGGCCATTGTCGTCAACCAGTTTGTGCTCTTGATTATTTTCAAGAGGGAAATTGGAATTAGGGAAATCTTTTTGGCATCGATTCGGGGTGTATACTTCCTGCCCAACGGAGGAATCGTTCTTGCGATCGGAATAGCCGTCTGGTGTATTGCGCTGGTTTTTGAGTACGGTGTCGCGCTGCAGACCGAATCCGACGAGACACTGTAGGGGGAGAAACCATGGCAATTATTCTGCGGCTCGACCGGGTCATGGCCGACCGGAAGATATCCCTCAACGAATTGGCCTCACGAGTCGGCATTTCCAACGTCAATTTGTCCAACATCAAGACAGGAAAGATCAGTGCCATCCGATTTTCTACGCTGAATGCAATTTGCGGCGTACTTCATTGCCAGCCCGGCGACATCCTGGAATATCGTTCGGAGGAAGAATAGAAAAATCGCTCTTCGGTGATGAAGCCGAAGGGCGATTTTAACAGTTCATTTATTGGAACTACCGCAGCGGGGGGTATTCTCCTTGTTGATGCAGGGCATGAAGGGCGGCTTTAACGTCGTTTACATCCTCCTGATAGGTGACGCCATGCCAATGGGCGGTCGTTTCCAGAACCGTCACCCGGACATGGCCGGATTTGACCAGTCGGTCGACAAAGGCGGGGAGATAGTATTCTTTTTTCATCGCGTCGCCCGGAGACCGTGCCCATTGAACCAAATCTTCAGACATCCAATCGAACAGTTCGGCGGGAAAGCCCCAGACGTTCATGGAGACCGGTGCATTTTCCGTCAGCGGATACAAAGCGCCATCTTGTTCATACACGATCTGGCCGTTCTCGCCGCGGAAAATATGTTCGCGTTCGGTGACGCTTTTCAGAAAGCCATGTTCCGTTTCGCAGACCCCACGGGAAACGCTCCCATTTTCGGTCAGCGTATTGCACAGCCGAAAGGCGACCATGCAAAGATCTGTGCCTGTACAGTGAATGGATGTAAAGCCTTTGAGCTTTTCAAAGGTGTCACGCCCGAAAAAGTCGTCGGAGCCAACGACGCCGAAAGGACCGGAAACTGCCTTTCGTGCAGCCCAGACGGCATGACCGGTACCCCAGGGCTTGACGCGCCCTGCGGGAACTGAGAGCCCATCCGGCAGATCGGAAAGCTCCTGAAAAGCATAGGCAACTTCCATATGTTTTGCTATCCGGTCTCCAATCAGGGTTCGGAACGTATCTTCCAGTTCCCTCTTGATAACAAAGACCACCTTGGAAAAACCGGACAGCACCGCGTCATATACGGAATAATCCAGCAAAATCTCGCCGTCTGGTCCCAGCGGCGAGATCTGTTTCAGGCCGCCAAAGCGGCTGCCCATTCCAGCGGCCAGTACTACCAGCGTCGGTCCGTTCATTCTACTTCCTCCGTTTATGTAATGTAATTCAGCTTTCCAGTGGCTTCAACCCGTGCATGAAGCCATCGATTGCAGCGGTATAGACAGCCCCGCCGATCACCCGGTTTTTAGAGATCAAAAGATCGAGCAACACATCGGTTTCACCCGGGTAATTGGTGACGGAAAAGGTTCGCAGAGTCACTCGCTTTCCCTTGTAGGCGGCAAGGTCAAAGCCGCAGGTCTGCTGAAGCGCGTTGTATTGAGTGTAGACGTCGTCGAAGGTCTCAGGGATCGTCACCTGCCGGCTGGATACCGGTATGTCGGCAACCAGATAGCCGAGGCTTTGGATATAGTCGATGCAATCGGCTTCGGTACGTACTTCGCCCGTTGCCGCTGTCTGGGAATCCGAACCGCTCCTGTCCGGAACCAGCAGGATGATGAGAACGACGATCGCTGCAACGATGAGGAGGGCAGCCAGCGCCCTTTTCCGTGTCAGCTTGAATGTATAAATGTTCATTATGCCACCTCCGCACCTTATGTTTATGCGGGGGCGGGCGGTGCTATTCTGCGCTGGCGATAAAAGACGCGATCTCTGTATAGAAGGTCTCGCCGGTCAGTCTGCGACAGAGCTCCATATAAAAAGGAACACCGGCATCGCTGTTGGTGAAGACGGTCAGACCGTCACCGCTATCTTTGTCCCAGAGGGCAAAGGACTTGAACCCCGTATTGTCTCCCCAGTGCCAGAGAACACTCTGCTTATTTGCGGGGATACCCCAGCCGAGGCCCCAGAGAATGCCGCCGCCGGCATCGTTCTGGCGGGAGGTCATTTTGGCAAAGGAAGCTTCGCTTAGACCTCCGTTTTCCATGATCATCCGGCAGAGGAACTGCGCATAAATCCGAGCGTTGGCGTAGAGAGACCAGGCGGCATTGGGTTCCGGCGCATTACCGCTGAGATCCAGTGCGTCGCGGCGCTTGACGACACGGCCGTCTGTGCCGAAGCCTAGACTCATGTGACTGCCGACCTTCGGCGACCATACGCCGGCTGCGTCTTCCATGCCCCAGGGGATAAAGAATTCTTCCTGGAAGAGCTCCGGCAGGGATTTGCGGGTAACCTGCTCGGCCAGATGCTGGAGCAGGTAATACCCCTCGCCGGAATAACTAAAGGAGGTGCCGGGCTCGAACAAAAGCGCCATCGGGCGGGACGACCAGTTGGGAAGACCTGCATTATGGCAGAGGGCCATCCGCGGCGTGATGCGGGCAAAACGTGCGTCTGCCGACCAGCGGGCATCGGGAAGCTGAGAGAGCACAGGCTCGTCCAGCGAAAGAAGCTTTCGGTCGTGCAAACGCAAAAACAGCGCCGCAAACAGGGATTTTGTCAGCGATGCGGCTTCAAATAGGGTATCTTCCGTCATGGAAATACCCTGATCGTCACGTACGCCCAGGGCGCAGGAGTCGGAAAGCTGCCCGCCGCGGAAAACGGCGGCAGTTATACCGGGTACGGGAAACAGGCGCAGGACTTCCTGCGCCTCGGCGCGCAAAGCGCGGCCATTTAATTTCATATCGGACACCTCGTTTGATGAAATGAACTACTGTCAATACTATCATCATTATAGCACGGGTATGTCCGACATTCAACGCGCGCGGCACCTTAACTCCCGTAATCCTCCAGCAGCCGTGTCAATTCTTCTTCAGAATAAACGGGCATGCCGTTTGCCAACGCTTCTCGGTCGGCGGAAGGAAGAAAGGATACGGGCGTCTCGGTCACATAAGAGGGCGTTTCTTCTCCCGGCAGATAGACAGCTACTAGGCCGTTGTAGCCGGAAAGAATATACTTGGGCGGCGGCAGGTCCCCGGTGGCCTCTGCCGTGCGGCTGAGCGCCACACTCGCCGCCAAAGCGGCCGTCAGCACGGCCAGCGGCACCGCAATCAGCAGCAGGAGCCGGCGTGTTCGTTTCGACATCTGGACTTCACCTCGGTGATAGCTTTCCCGCAAAAGCCGCCGAAGATGCAGTATTTACAAATTCTCGCTGACAATCTTCGAAACATGTGCTATAATAGGCCAGTATCTTTTTCAGTAGGACCCCTCGAAAGGAGGAATTGACCTGTGGGTAAGGCAAAAAAGAAAACGGCCGCGTGGCCGTCCGCTCGAAAAGTATTGTTTGTGCTGATGACGATTGTATTGATCGGCATGTGTACCGCTGCTATTTGCGGAATGGCATTTGCCGTCTATATTAATAAGTATGTCAGCCCCGATGTGGACATTTATCTGGACAGTTACCGCTTGAATCTGACGAGCTTTATTTACGCCGTGGATCCGGACACCGGAGAAGAAGTGCAACTGGAAAGTCTTCACGGAAGTCAGGATCGGGTCTGGGTAGATCTGAAAGACATCCCGCAGCAGCTGCAGCTGGCGTTTATTTCTATTGAGGATGCCACCTTTTATCAGCATCACGGCGTCAACTGGAAACGTACCATTGGCGCGGGACTCAACTATGTTTTCCATTTCCGCGATAACTTCGGCGGCGGGTCCACCATTACGCAGCAGCTGATCAAAAACCTGACCGGCGAGGATGAGACCTCTGTCAAGCGAAAGATTCAGGAGGCCATGCGTGCGCTGGAGCTGGAGAAAAAGTATAACAAGAGTGAGATATTGGAGCTCTATCTGAACACGATCTATTTCGGGCAGAGCGCTTATGGTGTACGTCAGGCGGCGCTGACTTATTTTAATAAGGATCTCGATCAGTTGTCGCTGGCCGAATGCGCCGCCATCGCAGGCATTGTCAAGAACCCTTACGGCTATGACCTGTTCCGCTTCCCGGATGCGAACAAAGAGCGCCGTGAGCTCGTTTTGAAAGAAATGCTGCGGTATGGGAATATTACGCAGGAAGAATATGATCAGGCCATGGCGGAAGAAGTTGTTCCGGTCCGCAGCGACGGCAGTGATACGGGGACCGGCGACGAAGAATATCAGAGCTATTTTGTTGACGCGGTAATTGACTCTGTGCTTTCCGATCTGCAGACGCAGAAAGGATACAGCGCCAATACGGCCAAGCAGCTACTTTATTCCGGCGGCCTTAAGATCGTCGCAACCATTGATACGGAACTGCAGGACAAGATGGAAGAAGTCTTCACCGACCTTGACAACTTTCCAGGCGGCCTGGGCCCCGATGGGACCTTCCCGCAAGCCTCTATGGTCTTGATGGACCCCTATAACGGGCATGTACTGGCGCTTTGGGGCGGCAGGGGTGAGAAGGAGGGAGACCGCGTCCTGAACCGGGCAACCCAGACCTACCGCAGCCCTGGTTCCGCCATTAAGCCAATCACCGTTTACAGCCCGGCAATCGAATATGGCATTGTCACACCTATCTCGGTGGTAGACGATGCGCCGAAGGACTTTTCCATGCGTGAGACGGGATGGCCGTATAACGAAAACCGAAAATGGAGCGGCCGCTGCACCATCTTTCGCGGCATTGCCCAGTCGCTGAACACGGTCGCTGTGGATCTGATGCAAAAGCTTGGGCCGGAGCGTTCCTATAACTGGGCAACCAAAAACATGGGACTTACGGATCTTGTTAGCAGTATGACGAAGACCGATAAGGAAGGAAATACCAAAGTTTACAGCGACATTGACGTCAGCCCGCTGGCGTTGGGTTCGTTGACCAAGGGCGTCACGGTTATGGAGATGACGGCGGCCTATTGCAGCTTTGTCAATGATGGGCAATATACCACGCCAATCCTCTATACCGCGGTGTATGATTCCAACGGCAATCTTCTGCTCGATAACACGCCAGTAACTACCGTCGCCATGGCGGAGCGTACCCGGGAATATATGATCCAGCTGCTGACTGGAGTAGTCAAGAACGGTACTGGCAAAAGCGCTGCCATCAGCGGTTTTGAGGTGGGCGGCAAAACCGGTACCACTAGTTCGGATAACGACCGTTGGTTCTGCGGAATTACGCCGTATTATGTGGGGGCTGTCTGGTTTGGCTATGATACGCCGCAGAGCCTGCAGAAGTTTTCCACCAACCCTGCGCTCTATCTCTGGCATGAGGTCATGACCCGTGCGTTGGAGGACAAGGAATCGAAAAACTTTACGCATGCGGACAATTTGGTGGCGACCCAATATTGCACGGACAGCGGATTACTGCCCAATGAATGGTGTTCGCAGGATGTACGGGGCAGTCGTGTAGCAACGGCCTACCTTTTTCCAGAGGACGTGCCGACGCAGACCTGCGATGTCCATGTTTCATGTGAGATCTGCAGCAAAACCGGTTTGCTGGCGACGCCTTACTGCCCGGCAGATCAGGTCAAGACCATCGGCGCCATGTTGCTCCATAGGGCATATCCCTCTTCAAATATTGCGATCGGAGATCAGATTTATTGCCTGCCATATGATTTGACGGCGGATGAACTGGCTCAGGGATTATCTAAGCCAGGAACCTCCACTATGCTTTACTGCACCGAGCATACGGCCGAAAACGACGGCAATACGACGCAGCCACCGGAGGAGCCAACGACTCCAGTAGAACCGACCAATCCAGAAGAACCGACCAATCCAGAGGAGCCAACCAATCCGGAGGAACCTACGAACCCGGAGGAACCGACGAACCCAGAAGAACCGACGAACCCGGAAGAGCCGACGAATCCGGAAGAGCCAACGAATCCGGAAACCCCTGTTACGCCGACAGAACCATAACGTTCACCTAACCAATATGGCTAAAAGAAAGGACCTACCGGCCGGTAGGTCCTTTCTTGGCGGTATTTTTAGGCGGCCATTGCGTAAAGGGCACGTACTTTCCGAAATAACAAGGAGCAGAATAAAGTGATTGAACAACAGAAGCTCCCCCTTTTAGGTCTTTAGACATTCTCCTCCACAAAATGATCCGGATACAGATTCCAATATCCCACGTAAGCGGGGTACGAATTATCGTCAAAGTTGAGCTGATACATCCGGAAGGTGACAGGAAAATTTTTGGGCTGCCACTGTTCGACATATGAATATTGATAAAGCATCCCCAGCTTTTTCATCACTGCGCCGCTGCGGGGATTGTTGATATCGTGCGTCGCGGTGATATAGGGATACCCCGCATATCCGATTCTTTGAACGACAGCGGCCGAAGCTTCAGCCATAATGCCTTTGTGCCAGAATTCTTTTTTCAGACCATAGCCGAAATCATGGCTTTCATCATCGCTTAGACATACATAACCGATCGCCCTGCCATTCTCTTTCAGGCAGACAGCATATCGGTAAGCGGACTGCGCAGTATAGTGCACTATAAACCTGCGTGTGAGAAAATCCTGCGCCGCACTTTCGGTTTTCAGCGGAAACCAGGGTAGAACGGTATTTGTTTCCGCGTCGCTCAAGAGCTCCAGCATCGGCGCCGTATCTTTCACAGCGAATTTACGCAGGATCAGTCGTTCGGTTTCCAGGGTAGGCGTATTTTCATAAATCATAGTTTGCTCCCCGCAATTTCTGTGTGGAACACGGTAATCCTGCCCACATCATACCGGATTTAATATAGAAATAGAAAAGCACAGCATCTTTGCCAGATGCTGTGCCTAATTGGTGCGGCCAACGAGACTTGAACTCGTATGGGATATCCCACACGCCCCTCAAACGTGCGCGTCTGCCAGTTCCGCCATGGCCGCGTAGGGTTTGGCGCCGATCGGCGCTTCTTTATATTAGCATAGCCGCCGCCTAATTGCAAGAGGTTTTTTCCGCTTCGGGCCGAGCAAAATTATTTGTGTTCTATGCTTGACAAACGGCAAAATTGAATGTATACTAATTTCGTAAACAAAAGGAGGCGGCGTCATGCGGATTACCCACGAGGCGGATTATGCCATCCGGATCATTTATGTACTCATGCAGGACGGCGGAACGGTTTCCGCCCGGGAAATTTCAGAGCGGTCCGGCGTTACGCTGCGGTTTACACTGAAGATTCTGAATAAGTTGGGATCCGAAGGAGTCGTGGCGGCACGGAAGGGGACCAGCGGCGGCTACAGCCTGGCAAGCCAGCCAGACGAGCTGACCCTCGGTCGGATTATAGAATGTATTGACGGGCCGCTGGAGTTAAATCATTGTCTGAGCGATGAGTTTTCCTGCACACGGGTGAAAGATAAGAACTTGTGCCGGATGCATCGAATTTTTGACGACATGAATCGCCGTTTTAAAGAAGAACTGTATTCTATTAAAATTTCAGATATTATTGAATAATAGGAGGAACTACACATGAAAAAGTTTGTTTGCAGCGTTTGCGGCTATGTTTACGAAGGGGAGAATCCCCCCGAGTTTTGCCCTCAATGTCACGCGCCGGCTTCCAAGTTCACAGAGCAGAAGGGCGAGATGGCCTGGGCTGCCGAGCATGTGGTCGGTGTTGCGCAGGGTGTGTCTGAGGATATTTTGAAGGATTTGCGTGCCAATTTCCAAGGTGAATGCACCGAGGTGGGCATGTATCTGGCCATGGCCCGTGTTGCGCACAGGGAAGGATATCCGGAAATCGGCCTGTATTGGGAAAAGGCGGCGTTTGAAGAGGCGGAGCATGCTGCCAAATTTGCCGAACTGCTGGGCGAGGTCGTTACCGACTCCACAAAGAAGAATTTGCAGATGCGTGTAGAGGCCGAAAACGGTGCGACTGCCGGTAAATTCGATCTGGCAAAGCGTGCCAAGGCCGCGAATCTGGATGCGATTCATGACACCGTACATGAGATGGCACGTGACGAGGCTCGACACGGCAAGGCATTTAAGGGCCTGCTGGAGCGGTACTTCAAATAACCGTTATTGAATTCTGCAAAAAATCAACAAGGAGACCGAGGCGGACGATGTTCGCCCCGGTTTTTTTGGCAATAAAATCGCATTAGACTTACAACCTTGTAAATTAATGTTATTTAAGATATAGTTCTATAAACAGCATATGTAGGGGGGCTTTTGAACATGATGAACAGCAGAGAGCTGGAATCCTGGGCTTGGGATCAAGGGGGGCCTTCAATACGGCTGAGAATTTACAGCCTGAGGAAAGAAAAAGCGCGGATGAATGTCGAAAGCATCTGTTCTGAGTTGCTGCGGTTAGAAGAAGTAAAAGCGGCGCCGAATTGCTTGAACGCGTTTCAGACACAGGCACGAGATAAAAAAACCATTGAACATTTGGTGCATTACTATAAAGCCCCCTGCATCGATCGTTGCTTTTCAAAGCTGACAACGTTGGGGCTTTACGCAGGCATGCCTGTGTTTGATGTGCAGTTTCAGCCGGTGGCCAGGCTGTTTTCTGATCTGCAGTCAGAGAAGGAAGACTATGGCTATTATTATTCATTAATGCTTCACCGATTTTTCTTTATGTCGGGATATGAAGATTCAGCTGTCATTGCTTCAATGGTGCGGCGGATTGATGCGCTTTACAGAGCGGCAAAAGAACATATTTTCGACATTTATCGGAGTGGTGCAGGACTGCCAAAAGTGCCGGCGCAATGGGCCGAATGGGGAATCCTGAGGGAGGAAATGAGTCCTTTTTCCCGGGCTGCGGAGTGCCCACTGCCCACAATTTATGATCTGTCTGCGATGGCCTATTTCCCGGAAAAGCACAAAGATGCAGACATTCAAAAGAAGATTGATGAAATTGCGGCATATGTCCTTGATCCGGAATTTCAGAAAATTCCGGAATACTACGGGCTTTTATGGGACCAACAAAAACGTAGATTTTATGCCTGTGGCTGGGCCCCAGTTCTTCCGCTTTACGAAAACCGTGATGGGCATGGAATGGGTGACGTTCGCACTCTGTTCAGCCGCCTGCATATCATGTCGCATTTTGATTCGGCACGCAGGTCAAAGTGGTATAGCGACTGCCTGGACTATCTTGCGCAGTTCCGCACGGAAAGGGAGACTTATATTTTTCCAAAAAAATATTTGGATGAAAAGAGCAGCAGCCCCGGCTCTATCAGCAGCATGCTGAGTATGCCGTCCAAGCCGGCCGAAGCGTTTTTAAATTCGGAGAATCAAAAACGGTCCCACGGGGAACGTGAGCTGCTGCTCCGCGAACTGCTCGGAACCATAAACATGCTGGAAATATGCGAATAAGTTCTCCAGCTTTCCGAACCATTTTAAGCGCTGCGACGTCCTTTCACGGTGCTGTGCAGAGGCAGCAGCAGTGAAAATGCATCGTTTGTATAGCTGATTTGTGCAAATTATTCTGAAAGCGGGGGAAAAACAACAAATTTTATATTTGATTCTGTGTATTTCGTCCGTTGACAAAGAATCGTCATTTGCGGTATTCTAGAAAAAATGCTTGAAGCGGGGTGAAATGCATGGATCGAATCTATCAAAGTAATGCCGTCTATGTTGGCGGACGATTCGTTCCCGCCGGAATTCACGTTTCCAAAGGAAGAATTGCCGGTGTATTGCCTCTTTCCTCTCCAACGCCCGCCGTTCCCATTTCTGATAATTTCAATCTCATATGGTTGCCCGGTCTTGCAGATGTTCACGTTCATCTGCGGGAACCGGGCTTTTCTTATAAAGAAACCATGGAAAGCGGCACTGCGGCGGCCGCGGCGGGTGGGTTTACGTCAGTATGCGCCATGCCGAACCTTGACCCTGTGCCCGATTCTCCGGCCGGGCTGCGCCCCCAGCTCACGCGGATTTCCGCCGGCAGCCGGGTACACGTTTTCCCATACGGCGCACTGACCTATGGGCGGCAGGGGAAGGAACCGTCGGATATGGAGGGACTGGCTCCCTATGTCTGCGCCTTTTCGGACGACGGCAGCGGTGTTCGGGAGGATGACGTGATGCGCGACTGCATGCTGCGGGCAAAACGCCTCGGAAAGGTCGTGGCTGCCCATTGTGAGGATACCAGCCTGCTGGGCGGAAAACATATTCACGATGGTACCTATGCGGCAAAGACCGGACGAAAGGGTATCTCCTCCGAGAGCGAGTGGCGGCAGGTAGAACGGGATCTGCATCTGGCTGCCGAGACCGGCTGCGCATATCATGTCTGCCATGTTTCAACCAAGGAGAGCGTCCAACTTATCCGCGAAGCAAAGCGGGCCGGACTGGATGTAACCTGTGAAACCGCACCCCACTATCTCCTGCTTTGTGAGGACGATCTGCAGGAGGAGGGGCGGTTTAAAATGAATCCACCGCTGCGCGGGCGCGCCGATCGGGAGGCGCTGCTGGCCGGCCTTTGCGACGGAATAATCGATATGATCGCAACCGACCATGCACCCCATAGCGCAGAGGAAAAAAGCGGGGGACTCGACGGCAGCGCCATGGGCGTCGTAGGACTGGAGACAGCATTCGCCGCCCTGTATACCGGGCTGGTAAAGGCCGGGGTTCTGCCCCTGGAGCGACTGGTTTATCTGATGCACGACGCTCCGGCCCGACGGTTTTCGCTGGACGGTGGGATCGAGGCGGGAAAACCCGCTGACCTGACGGCCTTTGACCTTTCGTGCCGCTGGACGGTGGAGCCGGAAAGGTTCTGTTCGAAGGGCCGCGCCACTCCCTTTGCCGGCGCGGAACTTTCTGGGAAATGCATACTTACGATAGTGGATGGAAAAATTGTGTTTGAAAATAGATAAGGAGGAATCAGTTATGGCAAAACGTACGGACATCAAAAAGGTTTTGGTGATCGGGTCCGGACCGATCGTCATCGGCCAGGCGGCCGAGTTCGACTATGCCGGAACGCAGGCTTGCATCGCGCTTAAGGAGGAAGGGTATCAGGTCATTCTGGCCAACTCCAACCCGGCGACGATTATGACCGATACGAGTATGGCGGACAAGGTGTATATGGAGCCGCTGACATTGGAATACATGGCGCGTCTGCTGCGGTATGAACGGCCGGACGCGATCCTGCCGGGTATCGGCGGTCAGACCGGTCTGAACCTGGCAATGCAGCTGTACCGGAAAGGCGTCCTGGACGAATGCCAGGTTGAGCTGCTGGGTACCAACGCCGACAGTATTGACAAGGCAGAGGATCGGGAAAAGTTCAAGGAGCTGTGCATGGAGATGGGCGAGCCGGTACTGCCTTCTCAGATCACATATTCGATGGAAGAGGCTGTGAAAGCGGCTGAGGAGATCGGATATCCGGTGGTACTGCGTCCTGCCTTTACGCTGGGCGGTACGGGCGGCGGTTTTGCCAAAAACCGCACAGAGCTGGAAGAAATCATGAAAAATGCGCTTCGTCTGTCGCCGGTCAATCAGGTGCTGGTGGAAAAAAGCGTCTATGGCTATAAAGAGATCGAATATGAGGTCATGCGCGACGGCACCGACCGGGCGCTGGTCATCTGCAATATGGAGAACGTCGATCCCATGGGCGTACACACCGGTGACAGCACCGTTGTGGCGCCCTGTCAGACCTTGTCGAAAGAGGATGAGCAGATGCTGGCGGACAGCGCCATCCGGATCATCCGTGCACTGAAGATCAAGGGAGGCTGCAATGTCCAGTTCGCCCTCGACCCCAATTCTTCCACCTACTACCTTATCGAAGTTAACCCGCGCGTATCCCGCTCCTCCGCACTGGCATCCAAGGCCAGCGGATATCCTATCGCCCGCGTCACTGCGAAGATCGCCGTCGGCATGAATCTGGATGAGATCGTCATCACCGATCGTACTGCCGATATGAATCCCTCGCTGAAATATATTGTCACCAAGATGGCCCGGTTCCCATTTGACAAGTTTGCCGGCGCCAACCACCACTTGGGTACACAGATGAAAGCTACCGGAGAGGTCATGAGCATCGGCGGTACGCTGGAAGAGAGCATTCTCAAAGCTGTGCGTTCGCTGGAGATCGGCACCTGCCACCTCTGGATGGATAAGTTTGAGAGCTGGAGCAAAGAAGAGCTGCTGGCGTATGCGGCAGACCCGACCGACGACCGGATCTTCGCCATTGCCCAGCTCCTCCGGCTGAAGACCGACACTGCCGCGGTCTATCAAGCCACCTGCATCGATCCGTTCTTCCTGGAAAAGCTCCGTTGCATCATCGATTACGAAGAGGTACTCGCATCGCATAAGGGAGATGCGGAAGTGCTACGCCGCGCCAAGGAGATGGGTATTTCCGACCAGTTCATCGCCCGTCTGTGGGGCGTCAAAGAGATCGAGGTCTACCGGCTTAGGGAAACACTGAGTCTGTTCCCGGTCTACCGGATGATCGATACCTGCGCCAAGGATGAACACAGCTATATTCCTTACTTCTATTCCGATTACCACGGCACGAACCAGAGTCGGATTTCTGATCGTAAAAAGATCGTTGTGCTGGGCGCCGGGCCGATCCGCATCGGGCAGGGCGTGGAGTTCGATTACTCCACGGTCCACGCTGTCCAGACCATTAAGCAGGCGGGGTACGAGGCCATTATCATCAACAACAACCCGGAAACGGTCTCCACCGACTATACCACCAGCGACAAGCTGTATTTTGAACCGCTGACCGCCGAGGATGTAATGAATATCCTGTATCGGGAACAGCCCGAAGGCGTCGTCGCATCCCTGGGCGGGCAGACTGCCATCAACCTGGCGCGGCCGCTGGCCGAGCGGGGCGTAAAGATGATCGGGACCGACGTACAGGCCATTGACCGGGCGGAAAACCGGGATGCATTTGAGAAGGTCATGGAGGAGCTGGGCATCCCGCAGCCTGAAGGCGTAGCCGTAACCAATATTGAGGACGGCGTCCGGGCTGCAGCAAAGATCGGCTATCCGGTGCTGGTACGGCCCAGCTATGTGCTGGGTGGTCGGGCGATGCAGATCGTAGCAGACGAAAAAAGCCTCAGGGAATACCTGAAAAATGCCGTTGCCATTAATGAAGAGGAGCCGGTGCTGGTAGACAAATATATCGCCGGCAAGGAGCTGGAGGTCGACGCGGTCTGCGATGGCGCGGACGTATTCGTCGCCGGCATCATGGAACACGTAGAGCGCACCGGCGTCCACAGCGGTGACAGCATCAGCGTCTATCCCACATTCAGCGTCTCCGGCAAGGCGAAGGGAATCATCCTGGAGTATACGAAAAAATTGGGTCTGGGCATCGGCATCCGCGGTCTGTTCAATATCCAGTTTATCGTCGCGCCGGGAGACCGGGTGTATGTGATCGAGGTCAACCCGCGTTCGTCCCGCACCGTGCCGTTTCTCTCCAAAGCTACAGGCGTACCGCTGGCCGATGTGGGCACGCTGGCTATGTTGGGCAGGACGCTGAAGGAGCAGGGCATTTTCACCATCTGCCCGGATGAGCGGCGCGACCGCTGGTACGTCAAGGTACCGGCCTTCAGCTTTTCCAAGCTGTCCGGCATGGACACCTACCTTTCCCCGGAAATGAAATCGACCGGAGAGGTCATCGGTTATGACCGGACGCTGACACGTGCGCTGTATAAGGCGCTGCAGGCGGCCGGCACCCGGGTTGTCAATTACGGTACCGTGCTGGCAATGCTGGCAGATGAGGACAAGGAAGAGGGGCTGCCGCTGATCCGCCGCTTCTATCGGTTGGGCTTTAATATTGAGGCTACCCGCGGTACGGCAACCTTCCTTCGGGAGCACGGCATCCGTACCCGCATCAAGCGCAAGCTGAGCGAGGGCAGCACCGAACTTCTGGACAGCATCCGCAAGGGCTATATCACCTATGTCATCAATACCCGGGGGCTGGGTACCGAGCATTCGGTCAGCGACGGGCAGGCCATTCGCCAGTGCGCAGTGGAGAATAATGTGGTTATGTTTACCTCGCTGGATACCGTACGCGTCCTACTGGATGTGCTGGAGGAGACCACCCTCCAGATCAGCACTATTGACGAATAAACACGCATGGAAGAACGGGTTTTTACGGTGATATCCCATGCGCCTGTTGCGCGGGACGTATACCGGCTGACGCTTTCTGGCGATACGGGGGCCATTCTGGCCCCCGGCCAGTTTGTCGATGTGGCGCTCCCGGGAAAATATCTGCGGCGCCCGTTCTCTGTCAGCGACTGGAATGATAAGCAAGTAGTATTGCTTTACAAAGTGGTAGGCAGCGGGACGGAGCAGCTTTCCCATATGCAGTCGGGAGAGACGCTCAACCTTTTGACCGGTCTTGGCAACGGTTTTGACGCGTCCATGGGCGGAAGGACGCCCGTACTGGTGGGAGGTGGCCTTGGAGCAGCGCCCCTGCCGGCACTGGCGCGGGTACTTCGGCATCGCGGCGTACAGCCAACCGTGTATCTGGGTTTTGCATCGGCTGCCGATGTAATCCTTGCAGATGAGCTGCGGACACAGGGTATGAAGGTTCATGTTGCTACAGTGGACGGAAGCGCGGGGCACAAGGGCTTTGTCACCGATCTGCTGCCGGCGGGTGCATATGTGTTCGCCTGCGGGCCGGAGCCGATGCTGCGGGCCGTTTACGAAAAGGCTGCGGATGGTCAATTTAGTTTTGAGGCTCACATGGGCTGCGGCTTCGGTGCGTGTATGGGCTGTACGTGCGAGACAACCTTCGGTCCTAAGCGTGTCTGTAAAGACGGGCCGGTGTTCTGCAAGGAGGAGATCCTGTGGCAGATTTAAATGTAAAGTTAAATAACTTAACATTGAAAAACCCGGTTATGCCTGCCTCTGGAACATTTGGATTCGGGCATGAGTTCGCAGATCTGTATGATCTTGACCTTTTGGGCGCTATTGCAACCAAGGGAACGACGAGGGAACCCCGATTTGGCAATCCGCTGCCGCGAATTGCCGAGTGCGGGAGCGGCATGCTCAATGCCGTTGGGCTGCAGAATCCCGGCGCAGCCGCCGTGGCGGAAACCGAGTTGCCTGCATTACGGCGGGTTTACGCGGGCCCCATCATCGCCAACGTATGCGGTTTTTCCGCAGCGGAATATGCGGAGGTAGCCCGTCTTCTCGCCGACCGGATGGAAGTTGCCGCGCTGGAGGTAAATATCAGCTGCCCCAATGTGCACTGTGGTGGGATGAGCTTTGGTACCGATCCGAAGGCAGCCGCCGAGGTGACAAAGGCAGTGAGGAGAGTTACAAAAAAACCAGTCTTTATGAAGTTGACACCCAATGTAACCGATATTACGGAGATCGCCCGTGCCTGCGCCGATGCGGGGGCCGACGGCCTGACGCTTATCAATACGCTGCTGGGGATGCGGCTAGATCTGCGCACGCGCAGACCGGTGCTGGCCAACGTGACCGGCGGCCTGTCGGGGGAAGCGGTATTTCCCGTGGCGTTGCGGGCGGTCTGGCAGGTGTATGAGGCGGTTCATTTGCCGATCATCGGTGTTGGAGGTGTATCCTGCGCAGCGCAGGTAATCGAGATGATGCTGGCCGGCGCAACGGCGGTACAAGTAGGCGCGGCAAACTTAAGGGATCCCTGGGCCTGCCGGCGGATCATTGAAGGTTTGCCGGCACAGACGGAAAAATATGGGATCCACTGCTTACAGGATATCATTGGAGGTGCGCATGCATGAGTAAAGACGTTATTATTGCCTGTGATTTTAAAAGTGGTGCGGAAACGCTGACCTTTTTGGAAAAGCTGCCCCGCGATGCGTTCATCAAGATCGGTATGGAGCTGTTTTACAGTGAGGGGCCGGATATCGTCCGTCGGTTAAAGGCCCGGGGGCACCGGATTTTTCTCGACCTAAAACTCCATGATATCCCTAATACGGCCAAAAGCGCGATGGCTGTACTTTCCCGATTGGACGTAGATCTATGTAATCTCCACGCTGCCGGTGGCCGTGTCATGATGGAGTCGGCACGGGAAGGACTGACACGGCCGGATGGAACACGGCCCTTGCTTATCGCCGTGACGCAGCTGACGTCCACCGATGACGCCATGCTGAAAAATGAGCTGCTGATCGGTGCACCGATGGCGGAGACCGTGGCACATTATGCGCAGAATGCCCGTACAGCAGGACTGGACGGCGTGGTGTGTTCGCCGCTGGAAGCACCGAAGGTGCATGCGGCCTGCGGCAGTACATTCCTGACCGTCACACCCGGCGTACGTTTTCCAGAGGATGGAGCCGGAGATCAGCGCCGCGTGACGACACCTGAACAAGCCGCTGCTTTGGGCGCAGACTATATCGTTGTCGGCCGTCCGGTCACGCGGGCAAAGGATCCGTCGGAGGCCTACCGGCGTATGAAGCAAGCATTTTGCGGGGAGGAACGGAAATGAAGCGTAAGGTAGCATCCCATCTGCTGCGTATCGGCGCGGTATTTTTCCGGCCTGACGAGCCGTTTATCTGGGCCAGCGGCATCAAGAGCCCAGTCTATTGTGACAATCGGCTGATCCTGACCGATGTGGAGGCCCGTGATGTGGTAGAGCAGGGGCTTGCGGAGCTGATCCGGACGGAATACCCCGATGCGCAGGCACTGTTCGGAACCAGTACGGCGGGGATTGCCCATGCAGCCATCGCGGGGCATCTGCTGCATCTGCCAATGGGATATGTCCGAGGCGGGGCCAAGGATCACGGTCGGCAGAACCGGATCGAGGGAAAGCTGACGGTGGGGGAAAAAGTCGTCGTGATCGAGGATCTGATCTCCACCGCGGGCAGCGCTGTCGAGACGGCGGAGGCACTCCGGGAGGCGGGGGCAGAGGTGCTGGGGATTGCCAGCATCTTTACCTACGGAATGAAAAAAGGCATTGAAAAACTCGCCGCGGCAAGTCTTGAAAATGTGAGTCTGACCGACTTTGATACGGTGGCGGCCGTGGCTGCGGAAACTGGCTATATTCGTTCGGATGACGTTAAGCGGCTGCTTTCATTTCGGGATGACCCGGCCGACGAAGGGTGGATCGGAGGAGCAAAATGAGTGCACTTCTGGACATTCTGGACCTGACGACGGGAGAAATCGATGCATTGATGGACACGGCGGACGACATTGCCGCCCGTCCGGCAGCCTATGCGGAGCGATGCCGCGGAAAGAAGCTGGCTACACTGTTCTTTGAACCATCCACCCGCACACGCCTATCCTTTGAAGCCGCCATGTACGAACTGGGCGGGAATGTCCTTGGGTTTTCTGACCCGGCGGGGTCCTCCGTCTCCAAGGGGGAGACCACGGCCGATACCGCCCGTGTCGTCGGCTGTTATGCCGATATCATTGCCATGCGACACCCCCTGGAGGGTGCGCCGGCGGCTGCCGCACTTTTTGCCGGTGTGCCGGTCATCAACGCCGGCGACGGAGGGCACAACCATCCCACCCAGACGCTGGCAGATCTGCTGACCATCCGGCGGGAGCATGGGCGGCTGAACGGGCTGACCATCGGGCTGTGCGGTGACCTGAAATACGGGCGCACTGTCCATTCGTTAGCCCGTGCCATGGCGCGGTATCCGGGCAGCCGGTTCATTTTTCTCTCTCCTGAGGAACTGCGGATGCCGGACTATGTAAAAAGCGATCTGCACGCCGCGGGCGTCGAATTTGAAGAGACGGCCAATCTGGAAAGCGCCTTGCCGAGGCTGGATGTTCTTTATATGACCCGCATTCAGAAGGAGCGGTTTGACAACCCGGAGCAGTACGAGCAGCTGAAAAATTCTTATATTCTCACGGAGGAGAAAATGAAGTATGGCGGTGCAAACCTTCGGGTGCTGCATCCGCTGCCGCGGGTAAACGAGATCGCACCCGAGGTGGACGCGGACACGCGCGCCTGCTATTTTGAACAGGTCATCTGCGGAAAGCAGATGCGAATGGCACTCATTCTGAAGCTGCTGGCCGAGCCCGCACAGGTACCTGCACCGCTGCCGGAGCACGATGGCCTACGCTGCCGCAACCCGCGCTGCATTTCGGTACAGGAGCGGGGGTTATTTCCTCGGGTCACCCAAAAGAGCGGGGCATATCGATGCTGGTATTGTGAGTCGGAAGCAAAAGATTGAAAAGCTGCCACTTTTTTCCAAACTTTAAAAATCCCCTGCGGACTTGCATCCGCAGGGGATTTGGCGTTATTTTGACCTTTACTTTGCGTAGAGCATGTAGACCAGCCGGTTAACAAGCCGAACTGGCAGCAGGCGGGTAAGAAACACAAGGAGCTTATAGCTCGCTCCAATGGTACACAGCGGCGGGCAGCGCTTTTTCAGGGCGCGGTTTGCCACATATCGGCCGGCAGCGGCAGCGCTCATGCCGTTCTGCTCGTCGCGTTCCATGACGGCGACGCTGCGGGCGATTCGTCCGCCATAGATGTCATCACCTGTGTGATCTTTTTTCCGGGCGGCAGTGAAGCCGGTTTTGATGTCGCCGGGCATCACGCAGCAGACCGTTATGCCAAAGGGGCGCACCTCATTAGCAAGAGCAAGGGAAAAGGCATTGATTCCTGCCTTAGAAACAGAATAATATGCCTGGAAGGGGATGGCTACCGGTGCGGCAACCGAGCTTATATTGACAATCCGCCCACGGCTTTTTCGCAGAGCCGGCAGTGACATGCGGCAGCAATTGACCGTCCCAAACAGATTGACATCCACCTGGGCTTTTGCGTCTGCAAGAGGAGTATATTCCACAGCACCGGAGACACCAAATCCCGCACAGCAGACGAGTACGTTCAGCGCGCCCCGCTCTGAGACAATCTGATTCACGGCGGCACTGACCGAGGCTTCGTCGGTCACATCACCCAACAGATGTGTCATACCTGGCTCCTGAGAGCCTCGGCGGCTCAGAGTATAAACGATACAGCCGCGGCGGGAAAGCTCCCGCGCAGTTTCCAGCCCGATGCCGGAGGTGCCGCCGGTGACAAGTACGGATTCAGGCATTTTTCGTTCCCAGCACCGACTGGATGATATCCATGGCTTCGTCCAGCAAGGGCTCGGTAAGCGTTGCCATATAGCTGGTGCGCAGCAGACATTCGGTAGCCGGCGTTGCTGGCGGCAGAACGGGATTAACATAGACGCCGGCGTCGTAAAGGGCCTTGGCCTTTGTCAGTGTATCCATCGTATCGTAGCAGTAGATAGGAATGATCGGCGTTTCCGACAGACGGATCTTAAGTCCGCGTTCAGTCAGACCCTTGCGGGCATATGCCGAAAGCTCTCCGAGCCGCTTTGGCAGCTCCGGATGGGCGCGCAGATGGCGCAGAGCCGCCAGTGCCGATGCGGCAGAGGCCGGCGTCATGGAAGCGGAGAAGATGAACGGGCGGGAGTTGTGGCGCACATAGTCTGCCACTTCAAAGGAAGCGGCCATATAACCGCCCAGACTGGCCAGAGATTTGGAGAAAGTACCCATATAAATATCGACTTCTTTTTCCAGCCCAAAATAGCTGGCGGTGCCGCGGCCGCCCTCGCCGATGACGCCCAGGCCGTGGGCATCGTCCACCATGACTCGCGCACCGTATTTTTTTGCCAGACGTACGATCTCCGGCAGATTGGCGATGTCGCCGCCCATGGAGAACACACCGTCGGTGACAATCAGGCAGCCGGCCTTTTCAGGCACGCTCTGCAGCATGCGTTCCAGTTCGGACATATCATTATGCTTATAGCGCAGCATTTTGCCATAGCTCAGCTTGCAGCCATCATAAATTGAGGCATGGTTTTCCTTGTCGCAAATGACGAAATCGCCCAATCCCACCAAGGCAGAAATGATGCCCAAATTGCTCTGAAAGCCAGTGGAGAAGGTGACGATTGCCTCTTTGTGTAAAAAGTCTGCCAGCTCGGCTTCGAGCTCCAAATGGAGCTGCAGCGTGCCGTTCAAAAAACGGGAGCCGGAGCAGCCGGAGCCGTATTTTTCAAATGCATGAATGCCGGCCTCAATAATCTCGGGGCAGATGGTAAGCCCCAAATAGTTGTTGGAGCCAAGCATGATGCGGCGCTTGCCTTCCATGATAACTTCGGTATCCTGACGGGATTCAAGTGCATGAAAATAAGGGTAGATGCCTGCTTCGCGCGCCAGTTTGGCGGCGTCGTATCGGGCGCATTTATCAAACAAATCCATGTGTTTCCTTCCTTTCGCCTTTTGCGTTGTGGAACAAGAGGAATTATACGCCATTTTGAATTTTTTGACAAGCGAAAAGCCGGACGCAATAAATTTTTAATGTTTCAGGATGGCCAGCGACGCACTTAGTAGAGACGCCATGATAAGGATGACAGAAATTTCAGGGAGCCAGTCCTGCAGCGACAGGGGCGGATCAGAAAGGCGAAAGATGCTTAAATCTTCCACAAAAAGATGGTACAAAAGAGGGAGGCCGAATAGCAGGATCAGAAGACGTGCGGTTGGGATCAGCCCGGTGACCGTACAGGTATACAGGGCTGCCACAGCCAGGTATAGCAGCCGGCAAAGCAGCTTGTGCTTACGCGAAAACGTCTTTGACTTCAGGGAGAAAAAAAGGCAGCCCAGCACGACGGGGATTGCAGTCGTCCACAAGGCGGTTTTCCCGTAAAGGGGAAGTAAAAGCGCGAAGAGGAAGTTACAGGAGAGGGGCAAAAGAATATGTATTGCCAGTGTCGGACGGTTGGCTGGCTCCGGTCGGTTCCGGAAATACAGAATCCGTACGGCGGCGGACATCAGCATCAGAATACAGGAAATCCAAATCAGCGGATGATCCGGATTCACATAATACAACGGTTTCATATCATCACCCCGTGGCTATTATAACCTGCCGCCCGGGTTTACACAAATTTTACGTCAAACTTTACACAGATTTTACATGCAAACATTATATTTGCATTATATTTGCTTTTAGAGAAAATTAGGGTAAAATGTATTTGTAAAAGTAGAGACGGAATATAAAAACATAAGGGTGGACGCAATGGGTATTTTTGAGGTGCTTTCGCTGCTTGGCGGTTTGGCTTTGTTCCTGTTCGGCATGAATCTGATGGGACAGGCACTGGAAAAGGCCGCCGGCAGCAAACTGAAGAATCTGCTTGCCAAGCTGACGGCCAATCCGGTGCGGGGACTTTTGCTCGGTGCCGCCGTCACCGCCGTCATCCAAAGCTCGTCAGCCACGACGGTTATGGTGGTTGGCTTTGTCAACTCCGGCATCATGCAGCTGCGGCAGGCTATCGGGCTGATCATGGGTGCCAATATAGGCACCACGGTTACGGCCTGGCTTTTGTCACTGACCGGATTGCAGAGCAGCAATACCTTTGTGCGTCTGCTTAAGCCCAGCTCTTTTACGCCTGTACTGGCACTGATCGGCATCCTTCTCTATATGGCAGGAAAACGAGAGAAGAAAAAAGATGCGGGCATGGCGCTTTTGGGATTTGCCGTCCTGATGTACGGCATGGAAAGCATGGCGGCGGCGGTGAAACCGCTGGCCGAAGTGCCGCAGTTTACGAATATGCTGACGCTTTTTTCCAACCCCGTATTCGGTGTGCTGGCCGGTGCCGCACTGACCGCAGTTATTCAGAGTTCCTCTGCGTCGGTGGGCATTTTACAAGCATTGAGTGTCACAGGAACAGTCACCTTTGGCAGTGCGATACCGATTATCCTGGGGCAAAATATTGGCACCTGCGTCACCGCGCTGATTTCCTCGGTGGGTACCAACCGCAATGCAAAACGGGCGGCGATGGTGCATTTGTATTTCAATATTATCGGTACGGTAACACTGCTGGCAGCTTTTTACGGGCTTAATGCATTACTGCATTTTTCATTTATCACAAACTATATTACACCGCTTGGCATCGCAATCGTCCACTCGTCGTTCAACCTGCTTTGCACACTGCTGTTGCTCCCGTTTACACGTCAGCTGGAAAAATTGGTGTGTATCACCGTCCGTGACAACGGTAAAAAAGACGAACACCTGGAGCTTTTGGATGAGCGCCTGTTTTCCACGCCGGCTGTGGCTGTCGAACGCGCCCGTGCTGTAACCTGCCGGATGGCGGAGACCGTACGGAACAATCTGCTGCTGGCAATTGCTTTGCTTGGAAATTATGACGAAAAAGAATCCCGTTATATCGAGGAGACAGAGAACGTCATCGATGAATATGAAGACAAATTGGGCAGTTATCTGGTAAAACTGAGTTCGAAAGCCCTCTCCGCAGGGGATAGTGAGGAGATATCGCTTTTGCTGCACGATATCGGCGACTTTGAACGCATTGCTGACCATGCGGTCAATATTTTGGATTCCGCCCGCGAGATTCAGGAAAAGGAGTTGATTTTTTCTGAAGACGCAAAGGAGGAGCTGCGAATTCTCACCGATGCGGTCATCGAAATTGTCAACCTGGCAGTCAATGCTTTTATCCAACAGGATAAGTCGCTGGCAGCACTGGTGGAGCCGTTGGAGCAGGTCGTTGACGATCTGAAAATGCAGCTTCGTGACCGGCACATCCAGCGCCTGCAGGCAGGACAGTGCACGGTAGCGCTCGGCTTTGTCTACAGCGACCTGTTGACCAATTTTGAGCGCGTATCCGACCACTGCTCCAACATTGCGGTATTCCAGCTGGAGCAGGCAGGGACCGACTATGATACTCATGCGTATCTCAACAAGGTAAAATCCGGTGGCAGCAGCGACTTCAGCGAGCATTTCCGTGAATACCGGCAGAAATATCTGCTGCCGTAAACAAGGAGAGGCGCCTGTGATCTACATTGTGGAAGATGATGTGAATATCCGTCAGATGGAGGCGTACGCCCTGCAGAGCAGCGGCTATGAGACCGCGGAGTGTGAAAGCAGCGCCCAGCTCTGGAAATTGTGCAGGGATCGCCCTCCGGAGCTTGTGATTCTGGACCTCATGCTGCCTGGTGAGGACGGCATGGAAATTTTAAAGCGTCTGCGGGAGCAGTATCCAAGCGCGCAGATTCCAGCAATTATTGTCAGTGCTAAATCCACCGAGATGGACCGGGTGCGTGGGCTGGATAGCGGCGCCGATGACTATATCGTCAAACCGTTCGGCGTAATGGAGCTGATTTCCCGTGTTCGGGCGGTACTGCGCCGTTCCGACGGCGCTCCGACAAAGCGGCTGACGCTTGGGAATATTATGCTGGATGATGAGCGACGGCAGGTGTTTGCGGACGGCAGACTCTGCCGCTTAACATATAAAGAACATGAACTGCTCCGGACTCTGATACTTAACCGGGATGTGGTGCTTTCCCGCGACAAGCTGATGGATTTGGTCTGGGGCACGGAGTATGCGGGAGAGAGTCGGACAGTGGACATGCACATCATGTCTCTGCGGCAAAAGCTCGGGGAGAGCGGAGACCGGATCAAAACTGTCCGTAACGTAGGTTATAAGGCTGAGTCTTTATGAAAAAACGCATTTACGGCCCGCTGCTCTTGGTGACGCTTCTCTCCCTTCTGCTGACCCTTCTGCTGTCGGCTGTCGTTTTCAAAAACGCATTTGACAAACAGATTGGGACGGATATTGAGCAAAGTGCCCGGCTGATGGCTGCCGCATATGAGAACGAAGGCAGCGTTGAAGAGCTTGCACGTCTTTCCGGCGAAGGGCTGCGTGTTACGTTGGTGGCTCCCGACGGTACGATTCGATATGACAGCATTGGCGCCACGGCGAACCACGCAGACCGGCCGGAGATACAGGCAGCGCTTGCCTCCGGCAGCGGCAGCGCCGTCCGTGTTTCCGCTACCGCTGGCTATTATACCTATTATTTTGCGCTGCGCCTGAACAGCGGAGATGTGCTGCGGGTCGCACGGGAAGCAGAAAGCCTTTACGCGGCCTTTAACCGCGCAATCCCGTGGCTGCTGCTGATCTTTGCGGCAATGCTTATACTGTCCTTTTTGCTTACGGTTTATCTGACCCGCCGTCTGGTGCGGCCGCTGGAGGAGATGGCGGAAGATTTGGGCGCACCGGGACAGGAGGCACCCTACCCTGAGCTTGAGCCCTTTGCTGACCGTGTACGCCGCCAGCGAGAAAAGGAGCTGGAGACACAGCGGATGCGGCAGGAGTTTACTGCCAACGTCAGTCATGAACTGAAAACACCGCTGACCAGCATCTCGGGATATGCGGAGATGATCGAAACCGGGATGGCCAGACCGGGGGACGTTCCTATTTTTGCAGGAAAAATCCGGGCCGAAACTCAGCGGATGCTGACGCTGATCGGTGACATCATCCAGCTGGGTGAGCTGGATGCGGGCGGCGGAGAAAAATTTTCCGGCGTGCCGCTGCTGACGCTTTGTCAGAATGTAGCCGACTCCCTGTCTCTGACGGCGGAAAAAAAGCATATCAATATCCGCGTTGAGGGAAGCGAGACGGTCGTATATGGCGCAAGGGGACAGCTATGGGAGCTGATCTATAATCTCTGTGATAATGGCATTCGTTATAATCGGGAGGGTGGCAGCGTTACTTTATCTGTCGGAAAGCAGGGAAAAAGACCTTGTCTTTCCGTATCGGATACGGGGATTGGAATTCCTCCGGAACATCAAAGCCATGTATTTGAACGTTTTTATCGTGTGGATAAAAGCCGTAGCCGCGAATCGGGCGGTACAGGCCTCGGTTTGGCCATCGTCAAGCATATTGCGCTGCGCCATGGTGCGGAACTGCGGCTTGAGAGCGAGCCCGACCGGGGTACACGGGTGACCGTCCTGTTCAAAAGCGACGGCTCACCTACAGAGGAGAAGCAATGAAATATTCCTGCCTGCTGTTTGACCTGGATGGAACATTGATCGATCCCGGGGAGGGGATTACTCGTTCTGTGGCCTACGCCCTTCGCAAAATGGGAATCGACCCGCCGGAGAAAGCGGCACTTTACCCCTTTATTGGGCCGCCGCTGGAGGAATCCTTCCGTGAGCTATACGGAATGGACGAGGCGGAGCGTCGCCGGGCTATTGCCTTTTACAGGGAATATTTTCAGGAAAAAGGCATTTATGAAAATACGGTTTATGAGGGTATTCCTTCCTTGTTGAGAGTACTGCGAGCGCGGGGATATATGCTGCTGGTTGCGACCTCCAAGCCGGAGCCGTTTGCAGAGCGCATTCTCGATCGCTTTGGTCTGAACGGCTATTTCTCGTATGTTTGCGGCGCCACGCTGGAGGAGACCAGAACGCGGAAAGCAGAGGTAGTCGCCTGGGCGCTGGCACGTGCGGGGATCGTGCCCGGAGAGGCTCTGATGATCGGAGACCGTCGGCATGATGTGGAGGGCGCCCGCATTTGCGGCGTTTCCTGTATGGGTGTGCTTTATGGATATGGCTCCCGCGAAGAACTTACACAGGCCGGAGCTGCGATGCTTGCGGAGACCGTCGAGGACATTGGACATCTGCTGAAATGAAAACGCCTGCGCGGATTTAAATCGCGCAGGCGTTTTGAATGGGCGTGCAATCAGGTACCTTTTTCTGTATTCGCGCTTTCTGGCGGCGCTTCGCCCTGCTGCCGATCCAGTCGCTTCAGCTCCTGCTGGATCGATACGGCAAAGGGAAGCGCCACGAACAAGGATAGTCCGTCGGCAACGGCTTGGATGGCTGCGATACCGTTGACACCAAACAGATGAGGCAGTAACCAGACAAGCGGGAAAAAACAGATCCCCTGCCGTGTGATGCCGAGAGTTATAGCACCGAACGCCTTACCGGTACCGGCGTAAAGCATGTTGACCACGATAACCCAGGCGTGGATCGGCATAGCGGCACATTGGAGAGCGATGGACAGGGCGCCGATACGCATCATTTCGGCATCTGTATCGGTAAAAAGACCGATGAGCTGTTTGGAAAATAAAGCCACGAGCAGGGAGATCACTGTGATGGCCGCTACGCCGACGATCGCAGAAAACCGGTAGGCCTGACGGACGCGGTCATAGCGCTTCGCACCCCAGTTGAAGCCCGCTACCGGCTGGAACCCTTGGCCAAAGCCGAGCACGGCAAAGGTCAAAAACATAATGATTCGGTTCGTTACGGAAATCGCCGCGAGTGCGGCGGCCGAATAGGCGCCGGCGATGTTGTTGAGCAAAATGCCGGCTATGGTGGACAGACCATTGCGCAAAAGGGAAGGCGACCCCATTTTGAACACTTCGGTACAGATATCTTTGCTAAAACATATATTCTTCGGACTGAGATGCAGCATGCTGTGCCTGTGCAGATATGGCCATAAAAGAATAACGAAGCTGACAGCCTTGGATATGGCGGTGGCTGCGGAGGCGCCTTTGATTCCCCAGCCGAAAACAAAAATGAACAGCGGATCCAATCCGATGTTGAGAAGGGAGCCGGCAACCATACCAATCATGGAAAAGCTGGCGCTGCCCTCGGAACGGAGGCATTGGTTCATGACGAAGCTGGCTGCCATCAAAGGGGCGGCATACAGGACATAGCCCGCATAATCCACGGCATACTGCTCGACTTCACCATGAGCACCAAGCAGGTTAACAAGAGGACGCATCCATAGAAATCCGCAGATCATAACAAGCGTGCCGGTGATCAGAGCGGAAAAGAAAGAGGTCGAAAGCACCTGTGAGGCCTTTTTCTCCTGCTTTGCGCCCAGGAGACGTGCAATATAGCTGTTGGCGCCGATCGCGAGGAACGAGCCGGCCATCATGATGAAGTTTTCAAGGGAAGAATTGACACCTACCGCACCGGTGGCTGCGGTGCCCAGGTAGCTGACAAAATAGGTGTCCACCAGATTATAAAAGGCGGAGACCAGCATGCTGATGACCGTAGGGACCGCCATTTTAGGAATCACTTTATGCATGGGCTCCAAAAGCATCATGGAGCGTCGGCGCTCCTGCCGGGAGCCTGCTTCTTCGGACACCGGGCACACTTCCTTTCGCGCGGATTTATGAACGGATTGTACGGGATTATGGAAAAAATGTCAAGAAAATGGCCGATTGGGCAAAAAATCTTACGAATTGTGAAAAATGGGAATGTGTTACAGAAAATATAATTTCCAAATGCGGGGAGGGAAAATCTCAGCGCCTGCGAATGCTGTTTCCCGTTTTTTCATCGGAAAGGGTTGAAAAAAAGATGGTTTCGGATTAAAGTAATAATCTATGGGGCACGCTGACATCGGCGGCCCGCCTATCTGTCGAAATGACCTTAAGGAGCGGCTTTATGAAAAAAATTTTGGCCCTTTCACTGGCGCTGTGCCTGCTGCTGACCGGCTGTGGTACGCGTCTGGACAAGAGCACCCGCCTGCGGAAATTCAAAGATGATGCCACTGCCGACGCGCTGTACCAGACAGCGCAGACGGCGGCCGATTCGATGGATGGGGCAAAGCTCTCTATAGGCATCGTACGGGACGGCCGTGTACGTTTTTTCAGCTTTGGCGGCGCGTCTGAGGATACGTTGTATGAACTGGGTACGCTGACCCAGCTTTTTACCTGTATTACCGCACTGGATTATCTGGATATGGACATACCGGTATCCACGTATCTGGACGCTTATCCGGATAATACGCTGACGCTGCCGGATAATTCCATTACGGCTGCCATGCTGGCCACGCATACGGCCGGCTTTGCCAACTGGCCGGATGATCTCCCGGACAATGGAAATCCCTGTTTTGGCTATACCGACCGCCGGCTTTTTAATTATGTTGCGCGGGCAGAGCTGCTTTATGAGCCCGGAACTCATGCAAGCGAATCGGCTATCGGTATCGGGCTGCTCGGCAATATTATGGAGGCAAAGCAAAAGGGCTGGGCCAAGGTAACCGGGATGATCTCGTCATCTGTATTTCAGCGTGTGGGTATGTATTCTACTCTGATCGATGTACCGGAGAGTAAGGCTTCCCTCCGGGCGCTGGGCCATGATGAGAACGGCGACGTGGCTGAATTCCGCAGCTATGATGCACTCGCAGCGGCGGCGGCATTTTATAGCAGTGCCTATGACATGACGTTGTTTGCCGCTGCGTGTATGGATCAGATCAGCACATATGATGGAAAGACACCTTCGTTCCCCGATCAGGCGAAAAAAGCTTTTTCAATCCAGTACGATGGCGAGGGTGGCGCACGGGGCTACGGCTGCCTTGCCCAGCAGACGGATGCAGGTACAGTTTTTTGGCAGAGCAGCACGCTGGGCGGCTTTGGCGGATATTTCGCTCTATGTCCGGAAGCAGGAACGGGCGTAATAGTGCTCTGTGACCACTCTATATCTATGGAAGAACTCGGGCTTAATCTGATAACTGTTTTAAGCGAAGGAGAATAAAACATGGAACTTGGGATGTATAATTCCTATTTGGAAGTGGACTTTACCAAGATCAAGGATGCATATTTAAAAACCAAGGCAGCGATCGGCCCCCGCCAGGACATTCTGCCGGTGCTCAAGGCCAACGCCTATGGGATCGGCGCGCTGAAGATGGCTGAGTTTCTCGTGCAGACCCTGGGCACGCAGATCCTTGCTGTGGCGCAGGTGTTCGAGGGTGCGGAACTGCGTGAGGCAGGATTTCGCTCCATCGACATTCTAGTGATGGGCGCACCGCCGCATCATGTACTTTCTTATGCTGTTCAGTATGATCTCCAAACACCGGTATTTCGTATGGAAGACGCCGATTTGCTGGATGCCGAGGCGGCAAGGCAGGGGAAAACTGCCAAGGTCCAGATAAAAATTGAAACCGGCATGAACCGAATTGGCGTCAAGCCGGGAGAGAAGCTGGCGGAATTGCTGAATCACCTTAAGACGCTGAAGCATCTGAAAGTGACCGGTATCTATACTCATTTTGCCAATGCCACGGTAACAGATGACTCTTTCACACCGATACAATACGGGTTGTTCAAAGAAGCCGTTGCTCAGGTGAAAGCGGCAGGCTTTGCCCTTCAGTACATCCATTGCCGAAATACCGGTGCCACTGAGTGGTTCAGGGAGGATCTGTGTACCCATGTTCGTCCGGGCAGCTTATATATGGGATATGCGTCCATGGATGACCATACAAACGCCCTGCATGTGCAGGAGAGCACTTCCTGGCGTGCCTTTGTGACCAATGTCCATGAGCTTCAGCCGGGCGAGAGCGCCGGTTATGGCCGCCATTTCATGGCAGAAAAACCCACGATGGTCGCCACGATCGACGTGGGCTATGCCGACGGTATCTTCCGCCCGCTGGCGCAGGCGGGAGGGCCGGTCCTCGTCAACGAGACAAAAACCCGCTATTTAGTATGCGCCATGGATCAGACAATCGTGGATGTCACAAATATCAACTGCAAGGTGGGAGATGAGGTCACCCTTTACGGCTGGACTTCCAGCGGAAAGACCTGTCTCCCCCTGGAGGAGCTGGAAATTTTCAGCGATCAGACGCTTGCATATAATATGTGTGCTGTATCACGCCGGGTAAAGCGCATCTACAAGTATTGAAAGTAATCCGTTCCTATCGTTTCTTGAAAGGAGGCTCCGCGTGAAGAATATTCTGATCTGTCAACATGGCGGCAGCGGAAATCATGGCTGCGAAGCGCTGGCCCGTACGGTGGTCGGCCTGCTGCGCCAGGCCGAACCCGATTGCCGCATCACGCTTTATACCTATCACCTGTCGGAAGACCACCGGTATCTGTCTGACCTGGGGGTGGAAATCCGGGGTCTGCGGAGTCTGCCGGGAAAGGTATCTCCCTACAACCTTTATTATCATGTGCGTCGTATAGCTCGCCGGCCGGTCTCCAAGCTGCCGCTGACTGCGGAATTTCGGCGGCTGGTGGATGAGAGTGACCTTGTTATCGCTATTGGCGGTGACAACTATTGCTATAAAATGGGACAGGGATACTACGCGCTGGATGCCTTTATCAAATCCCGCGGGAAAAAATATATGCTTTTGGGATGTTCCGTTGAGCCGGAGGATCTGCGTCGAGGTCTGGCACGGCATCTTCAGCTGTTCGATTGCATTACTGTCCGCGAGCGTATTTCTTATGACGCCATGCAGCAGGCGGGTCTGCAAAATTTGGTACTGGCCGCGGACTCTGCTTTTTTGCTTGAAACAGAGCGCTGTGACCTGCCGGAAGGGTTCAAACCGGAGATGGCAGTGGGCATCAATTTCAGCCCGCTGGTTATAGAAAATGAAAAAACGCCGGGCATGACCCTGGAAAACTTTAAAACGCTGGCACTGTATATTTTGAAGCGCACGGACCTACAACTGGCGCTGATTCCCCATGTAGCCTGGCACGGAAACGACGACCGAAGGGCGTTGGCGCAGCTTTACGACGCCATCAGCGGGTACGGAGATAGGGTGTTTCTGCTGCCTGATATGGGGGCAAAGCAAATAAAGTATGTAATATCGCGGCTGCAGTTTTTCATAGGTGCCAGGACCCATGCGACGATTGCCGCCTATTCATCTGCCGTGCCCACGTTGACACTGGGCTATTCAGTGAAGGCGCGTGGCATTGCTGCCGACTTGTTTGGAACCGAAAAGGGATATGTGCTGCCGGTACAGGATTTGGATCGCCCCGATCAGCTATTGCAGGCCTTTAAACCGCTCTTTGCAAGAAAGGATACGCTGCACACGTTGTTGGAAACACGTCTTCCGGCTTATCGGCTGAGTTCTGCCGCTGTGGTGGAAGCTGTCCGTCGCGTGCTGGCCCGGACTGAGCCGGAGACTTTTGCCGCCCTGACTTCCGATGAAAATATTCGCGCACAGAGTTCCTCCGGTGGTGTATTTGGCTCGATAGCCGCCCAGGTGATCAGACACGGGGGCCGTGTGGTGGCCGCCGCATTCGACGGAGATATGAAGCTGCGGCATATGGCCGCCGACACATTGGAGCAGCTTTGGCCGCTGCTGGGATCAAAGTATGTCGTCAGTGACCTTGCACCTGCCATGCCGCTCATCCGGGAAAGTATTACGCAGGGAAGAGAGACTCTGTTTTGCGGAACGCCCTGTCAGGCAACCGCCGTTCGTACGGCGCTCCAGAGCAACCCGCTGCTGCGGATTGTAGAGGTGGTATGCCATGGAACCCCGCTGCCGGACGCGTTTGAGGCGTATAAGAGTGAGCTGGAGAAAAAATATGGGGCGAAACTCACTTCCTTCCGCTTTCGGGATAAGCGTACCGGATGGCAGCATTATTCTGTCACCGCCACATTTGAAGGTGGCGCAGAATATTCTGTTCCTCAGGAGCAGGACCCATATATGAAGCTGTTCCTCCACAATCTGATCCTCCGCGAAAGTTGTTATGACTGCCATCATAAGCGACATTCTGCCGCCGATCTGACGATCGGTGACTTCTGGGGTCTAAAGTATTATGCCCCGGAGCTGAACGACGACAAGGGCGTAACACTGGCGATTGTTCGCACGGAGGCGGGAAAACAGCTGCTTGAGCAAACCGACGGGTTGACGCTCCGCCCTGTTTCACCGGCCGGGATTGAGCGGTATAACCCCTGCCTGACTTCTTCCGTGCCTCGTCCGTCCGCCCGGAATCAGGTACCATCCTTCCTGCACGGAACGCCAATTCGTGAACTGGCCCGCCAATTTATTGCGGAACCCGGGTTTGTCGCCCGGCAGAAGATACGCTTGCGCCGCCTGCTGCAAAAATAACCGGTTTTAGCAATCGCCGGCTGCGAGAATTAACCCCGCAGCCGGCCTTTTAAAAAATAAATGGAGAGCAGATACAAAATATTCACAAAAACACCGAAAAAAACTTGCTTGCCCCCCTTGAATTTCAAAAAATCTATGCTATCATAAAGAGAGATTAGCACTCGAGCCAAATGAGTGCTAAAATACAAAAGACAAAGAGGGATCTGTTTTATGAAGCTTGTTCCGTTACAGGATCGCGTCGTAGTCAAGATGGTGGAGACCGAGGAAACGACCAAGAGTGGTATCATCCTCACCGGTTCCGCCAAGGAAAAGCCCCAGGTGGCCGAAGTAATTGCGGTTGGCCCCGGACTGGACAGCGGCGATAAGAAAGGCAAGATGTATGTTGCAGTCGGTGATAAGATTATCACCAGCAAGTATACCGGCACGGAGATCAAACTGGACGGTGAAGAGCTGATCATCGTCAAGCAGAGCGACATCCTTGCCAAGGTTGAGTAATTGATTTTAAAATTATAGGAGGAAGCGTAGACTATGGCGAAAGAGATTCTTTACGGCGAGGAAGCCCGCCGTGCGCTGGAGCGCGGCGTCAATAAACTGGCTGATACCGTCAAGGTGACCCTGGGCCCCAAAGGCCGCAATGTTGTGCTCGATAAGAAATACGGCGCACCGCTGATCACCAATGACGGCGTCACTATCGCACGTGATGTGGATCTGGACGATCCGTTTGAGAACATGGGTGCGCAGCTTGTCAAAGAAGTCGCCACAAAGACAAACGATGTGGCCGGCGACGGCACCACTACCGCGACTTTGCTGGCACAGGCCTTTGTCCGTGAGGGACTGAAAAATGTCACCGCCGGCGCCAACCCGATGGTCATCAAGAAGGGCATCGCGAAGGCTGTAGACGCTGCTGTTGAAGAGATCAAAAACAACAGCAAGAAGATTAACGGGGGCGAAGATATCGCCCGTGTGGCCGCCATCTCCTCCAGCGACGAGTTCATCGGCAAGCTGATTGCTGAGGCCATGGAGAAAGTCACCGCTGACGGCGTCATTACCGTGGTAGAGAGCAAGACCGCCGAAACCTATTCTGAGGTTGTAGAGGGTATGCAGTTTGACCGCGGCTATATCACTCCCTATATGATTACCGATACCGAGAAGATGGAGGCCGTCATCGACGATGCCTACATCCTCATTACGGATAAGAAGATCTCCAGCATTCAGGAAGTCCTGCCCCTGCTGGAACAGATCGTCCAGTCCGGCAAGAAGCTGCTGATCGTTGCTGAAGACGTGGAGGGTGAGGCGCTGTCTACCCTGATCGTCAATAAACTGCGCGGCACATTCACTTGCGTTGCAGTCAAGGCTCCCGGCTTCGGCGATCGCCGCAAGGAAATGCTGAAGGACATCGCCATTCTGACGGGCGGCACCGTCGTCTCTTCCGACCTCGGCTATGAGCTGAAGGAGACCACTATGGATATGCTTGGCCACGCCGGACAGGTCAAAGTCCAGAAAGAGAACACCATTATTGTCAACGGTATGGGTGATAAGAAGGCCATCGTGGCCCGTGTTGCAGAAATTCGCAACGAGATTGCCAATACCACGTCTGACTTTGACCGTGAAAAGCTGCAGGAGCGCCTGGCCAAGCTGAGTGGCGGCGTCGCCGTGATTAAAGTTGGTGCGGCAACCGAGGTCGAGATGAAGGATAAGAAGCTGCGCATCGAGGACGCGCTTAACGCGACCCGTGCAGCCGTTGAAGAGGGTATCGTCGCCGGCGGCGGCGTGGCTTATGTCAATGCAATTTCCGCTGTTTCCAAGATTGTTGCCAAGGTTGATGGCGATGAAAAGACCGGCGTCCGTATAGTGATGAAAGCGTTGGAAGAGCCTATGAAGCAGATCGCCGCCAACGCCGGCATTGATGGCTCCGTCGTGCTGGAGCGCATCAAGAACGCCCGCCGTGTAGGCTTTGGCTTTGATGCCTATAAAGAGACCTATGTGGACATGGTCAAGGCCGGTATCGTCGATCCGACGAAGGTCACCCGTAGCGCGCTGCAGAATGCGGCGTCTATCGCCTCCATGGTTTTGACCACTGAGTCGGTGGTCGCCGATAAGAAGGAGCCCGTTCCGGCTGCTCCTGCCGGTGGCATGGGCGGCGACATGGGCATGTATTAATCACTCGAATATTCGAAATTGCTTTTGGGAGCGGCGCGTTTGCGCCGCTCCCTGTGCAAAACGGCATGACGCGAAAAATGCGTCATGCCGTTTTGTAATAAGAGAGGTTGAAATTTTACCTTTATCAAGGATAAGCCTGTTATGCGGTGAAAGTTTTGCCAAATCCAGCATCTAATTTGTGGACTATTCTTTTGCTTTTGAGTTGACATTTCATCTTATATATGAAATACTGATGATTGTTATCATACATTGCTGCCTGATGTTAGCATTTGGCAATTTTCGAATGGGCAGGCACAGAAAGGGCTGGTGTCGGCAGAGAGCTGACGCATGAGGGCAGCAGGATATTGACTAATGATATATGCAGGCTTAAGAAGGGTAATTTTGTAAAGCGGAGAATTATGGACGGGAAAGTCCGCTGCATGATTTCCGCGGGTACTTTTTAAATCAACGGCCTGATCAATTCCTTTCGGACAATACATAGCGATTGAACCGCCAAATCCTTTTCTCACCTTTTTTCCCTCTGTCGTAGTATCTACGGCAGAGGGAAAACTTATAAAGTGACAGATAATACGCATATGAATTTACGGAATATGCTATAGCCCAGAAAAAACTTTGCCTGTGTGTCTATCGTAGAGAAAGAGGCATCAGGATGAACGGGAGAAAGAATGCCAAGACGGACTGATATGTGCCGCATTGCTGCTGTGTGCGGCGGCTGCTCTTCCAAGAGCATGTCTGCAGAATCAAAGGGGAAAGCCGTCAATCTGACGTATACGGGAGCCGAGGCCCGGGGAATGATTATATACGCCGATTATTAGAGCTATGGCTTTTGAAGTCTTTTTTGCCGGGTGAGGCCGGTTTTAACATATTTTTGTCCACTTTCCCCCTACCGGAATCTTTTTATGAGGAAATTTTACGGGGTAAGGCGTCAAAAACCCTCTTGACATTCCCCCAGCCGGAGGATTTAAATTGAAGGCGTAGAAAACAGTAGTAGAAATTGCCCTGATGTGTTATACTGAGTATCAATGAACCGGGTAAAGGAGGATACCTATGCCAATTCACGTTCCAATGTCCGCAGTTTGGCTTGCGCTGGCAGTGCTGTTCGCCATTGTGGAGGCAGCGACGCTGGGGCTGACGTCTATCTGGTTCGCTGTCGGCTCGCTGGGTGCCATGGTTGTTGCCCTCTGCGGCGGTCCGCTGTGGCTCCAGATCGTTCTGTTCCTGTTCCTGTCGGCCGTCACGCTCTACTTCACCCGCAATTTTGCAAAGGAATTTTTTAACCGCGGCCGCCAACGCACCAATTCCGACCGTATCATCGGCATGGAAGGTGTGGTAACTGAGGCTATCGACAATGAGCGTGCCGTCGGCCAGATCCGTGTCGCCGGTCAAATCTGGACTGCCCGCAGCGTAGGGGAGACCCCGATCGCCAAAGGAGTAAAGGTCGTCGTCCGGGAAATCTCCGGCGTAAAAACCATTGTGGAGCCACTGGAATAACGATGCGGATAGATAACGATTCTTCAGTATTCCGCTCTTAAAAACGAATGCCTTTTCGCGCGCGCTTTCGGAGACCCTGTTGGTCTGACAGCAGGCCGAAGCGCTTTGCGGCACCGGCCTTATGCTGCTCAGATTCATTTTTGGGCAGCACCTGCAGACAGGGTTAGTTCCCTGTTCCAGGTAGGACGCTACCCAGGAGGAAAAACAAAACAAAATAAAATATGGAGGTACTACTATGAATCTGCTGTTCCTCGCTGCGCTTCCCCCTTTTGTCAGCATGATCATCATCGCCGTCGCAGTTCTGATTGTCATTGCCATCATCGCGGCCAACGTGGTCATCGTGCCTCAAGCCAGCGCTTTTATCGTTGAGCGCCTAGGTGCCTATCAGGCTACGTGGGATACGGGCCTGCACTTTAAAATTCCGTTTTTTGAGCGCGTCGCCAACAAAGTAACCCTGAAAGAGCGGGTTTCCGATTTCCCGCCGCAGCCGGTCATCACAGAGGATAACGTCACCATGCAGATTGACACGGTGATCTATTTTGCAGTGACCGACCCGAAACTTTTTACCTATGGCGTCGTGCATCCCATGGCGGCCATTGAAAATCTGACCGCAACGACCCTGCGTAACATCATCGGTGATCTGGAGTTGGACCAGACGCTTACCAGCCGCGACCTTATCAATACGAAAATGCGTACGATTCTGGATGAGGCCACCGATCCCTGGGGCATTAAGATTAACCGCGTGGAGCTCAAAAACATTATCCCGCCGCGGGAGATTCAGGACGCCATGGAGCGGCAGATGAAGGCCGAGCGCGAGCGCCGTGTTGCCATTCTCACCGCTGAGGGCGAAAAGCGCGCCGCCATCCTCACCGCCGAAGGGGAGAAGGAGTCGGTGATCCTGCGCGCCGAGGCGTCACAGCAGAAGAAAATCAAAGAGGCCGAGGGTGAAGCGGAGGCCCTGCTCACCGTACAGACCGCATTGGCCAACTCACTTCGTCTGCTGAATGAGGCAAATATCAGCGAACCTGTCATTAAGATCAAGGCGCTCGAGGCGTTTGCCAAGGCAGCCGATGGCCAGAGTACCAAGATCATCATTCCTTCGGAGATTCAGAGCCTTGCGGGCCTTGCAGCCTCTACCAAAGAGCTGTTTAAAGACTGATCTGCAGCATAGGGCCGCCGGTACCGGCGGCCCTATTTATTGATGGCTTTTTTCAAGATTTGAAGAGCAGTCATCTGCACATCTGCACATATAATACACTGCTATGTCGGCGCTCGGTATGGCGATTCGTCAAGAAAGACGTATTTTCGATATAAGGGGCGTGGGGGAATGCATTTAATTGCAGCGTCTGGCGGTTCCGGTGGAGGCGCGGGTATTTTCGGTGGGCTTCTCGGCATTATTTGCTTTTGGATTCTGTTTTCAAAGGCGGGAAAACCCGGTTGGGCGGCCATCATCCCGCTGTATAACCTGTACACCGCGTTTGACGTGGCCTGGGGCCGGCCGTGGTATTTCCTGCTGATGCTTATACCGCTGGTCAATCTGGTAGTCTACATCATATTTCTGGTCAAACTGTCCTATGCCTTCGGAAAAGGCGGAGGATTTGCTGTCGGCCTGATCCTTCTTCCGATCCTGTTTTTGCCGATTCTGGCTTTAGGAAGCTCGGAATACGGTGGCCCACAGGCGTGAAGCTGTATAAACTGAAAAAAGCGGTGGCCTCTTTTTCGGAGGCCACTGCTTTTATGACGGGAACCTAAGATCAGGCTTTCAGCCGCCGGTACAGGGTATTCTCTCCACCCAACTGGCGCAGCAGTGTCTCCGCTTCCTCCAGGGATTTTTGCCGCGCGGCGGGGGAGACACCACCTTTTTTTGCACGGATGAGCAGGTTTTTTGGCGAATGCGCAAGGTCGATAAACTCCAGAATCTGTGTATCATAGCCCTGCCATTCAAGCAGTTTGCAACGAAGTGCATCGGTTGCCAGCGCACAAAAACGTTCTTTCAGGATTCCATAGCCGGTCAGGGGAGGAAAGGCGCCGGCTCCGGTAGAGAGGTTCAGTTCATGCTGGCAGCAGGGTGCAGAGAGGATAAAGCGGGCCCCCCATGTGACGGCATTAAACAATGCATGATCGGTGGCGGTATCACAGGCGTGCAGCGATATAACCAGATCGGGCGGTGTATCAGGCACATAATCTTTGATGTCGCAGCAAAGGAACCGCAGGTGTGAGTAACCGTACTTTTCTGCGACGGTACTGCAGTCCTCGATGACCTGCCGCTTCAGATCCAGACCGATAATTTCCACCGGGAGCTTTCGCAGCTCGGTGAGGTAGTAATAAACTACAAAGGTCAGATAGCTTTTGCCACAGCCAAAGTCCACCACCCGCAGAGGATGTCCGTCGGATTCGAGCGGCAGATCGGCGAGATATTCGAGAAAGCGGTTGATCTGCCGGTATTTGTCATATTTTGATTGTACTACCCGACCGTCGGAGGTCATGACGCCCAGATCGACAAGCGCCGGAACGGCAACGCCTTCCGGCAGAAGATAATTCTTTTGCCGGTTATGAGCCGTGGGAACGGAAGCAATGGTCTTAGCCGGAGTTTCTGAAAAAAAGACTTTTCCTTTTTGGGATAGCTTTAGGCTGTATAGCATCCCTTCTGCGGCAGCGTCCAGTTGTGCAAAGTCGGAGAGCAGGCGTTCGACGGCCTCCCTTACCTGCCCGGGTGATAAGTTTTCATGGAACGCCTGCGTATCAGTGCGTTTTTCCAATTGATATACCTGCTGTTCCCGAAGCACCACCGGGCGCAGCATCACTTTTCGAAATTCTCCCCGTCGGGCACAGCTTAAAGTTAGACGCGTAAGCGGCCGGGAAAAGATCCGATCCAGAGCTTCTGAAATAGTCATACCATCACCCCTTTCAGAAGTTCGCCTTCCCGGACAAGAATGCGTACATCACGCGTCTGATTGTGAAGGTCGCTGCCTGAGACCCAGACTTCCACATATTCCGGACTGTGCCCGGTATAACCGCCTTCCCGCATACGCTCAAACAACACAGGAAGCGTTTTCCCGATCAGACTATCAAGGTAGTCAAGCTGAAGCGCTTTACAAAAAGAAGTGGCTTCAGCGGAACGACGCTCTTTTTCGTCTGTCGTCAGTTGACCGGGAAGGGAGTAGGCGCGCGTACCTTTTCGCCGGGAATAGGGGAAAACATGCACCCGTGCAAGACGGCAGGCTCGAACAAAGGCAAGACTTTCTGCAAAATCAGACTCGCTTTCGCCAGGGAAACCGACAATTAAATCAGCGGTGATCGCGCAGCCGGGGAAATGCTGCCGTAGGATGTCGCAGGACTGCGCGTATCGCACCGTATCGTATCTGCGGTTCATAGCCGCCAGCGTCCGGTTGCAGCCGCTCTGCAGTGACAGATGAAAATGAGGGCAAAGATTTGGAAGGGCGGCGCAGCGGACGGCAAATTCTTCGGTTACCGTACGCGGCTCCAGAGATCCCAGCCGCACACGAACCTCCGGTGCTGCGCAGCATATCGTTTCAATCAGATCAATTAGCGTGAGCTTTTCCGGCAGATCGAGCCCATATTCACTGATCTCGATGCCGGTCAATACAATCTCATGATAACCGTCCTTAACCAGACGTTTGGTCTCAAAAATTGCGTCCGGCAGCGGCATAGACCGGGATGGCCCGCGGGCAAAGGGAATCAGGCAATAGCTGCAGAAATTCTGGCATCCATCTTGTATCTTTAGCAGGGCGCGGGTACGCCCAGCCAGCCCGCCGGCCGGCAGCGCTTCAAAGGCGGGAAGCGGTCCATGCCACAGATCGGTCACCCGATCCGGCCCACCGCCTTCTGCCAGCGCCAGTACGGCACGCTTGTCCGATGTACCGACCACATAATCTGCGTTACATAAGGCTTTAGCCTGTGTAGGCTCGATTTGGGCATAGCAGCCGCAGAGAATCAATGTCGCATTGGGATTGATCTTTCTGCACCGTCGGGCGGCATTTCGTGATTTTTTGTCGGCCAGCGCCGTTACCGTGCAGGTATTGACAATATAAACATCGGCAAAATCGGAAAAGGCAACGACTTCATGGCCTCGCTCAAGGAACAGACGTTCCAGTGCCTGCGTTTCATATTGGTTCGTTTTGCAGCCAAGGGTGTAAAAAGCAATTTTCACGGCTGAACCTCCTTTTTTTCCTCAAAGGCAGTAAGCCTGTCCTGCCAAAGAGTGCTGTCTGCCGGGGAGGACGTCAGATTCAGCGCGTTCATCCAATTCGCGAGGGCAGCGGAAAACTTTTCTGCTCCCCGCCAGTTGAAATGCATATAGTCATAGAAATCGGCGGTGGGGTCCAGACCAATCGAATCGAACTCCGCATTGAAATCGCGAAAAACCGCATTGTCCGGCAGATCGGACTCCAGCATGGTCAGATAGCTTTCTTCCAGCCTGTAGTAGGAAGGAGAGATATAAAATACCGTCTTTACGCCTTTTTTCGTACAGTAGTCGGCGATCTTATGCAGCCAGCCGATGTTGTCATCATACGTGACTTGATCGAATTCTACCGGCCGTGTCCGGATGCCGTCTAACTTTGCGATGTCGCTGAGAAAGGTATAGCCCGCCATATTGTCGGGCGTATTTTCCCACAGAACCGTCCAGTCCATATTCGGGAGGTCCGCCCAACGATCGTGATAGTTATAAAGAGGGAACATAAGCCCCAGTCGCTGTGAAGGCTCGGAGGCGCGGAAGGTGGCCGCCAGCCGGTTTAGCCCCCAGGGCATGTACCCCACGTTGACCTTGGTAAAATTGGTATAGCGCGAAAAGAACACGCCAGTAATTTCGATGAATACCGCCTGTGGTGTTTGCGTTTTCAGTGTCTCTCGGAGATAGTAGTAGGTCATGGCGGGCGTCTGCTCCGGGCCGGCCATAACGAAGGAAGCATATCCGCTCTTTTGCCAGACAACGGCAGGAACAATATCGCAATAGGACAGTGAGCTGCCAAAGTATAAAACGTCCAGACTGTCGTCCTTCTCTGCCAGATAGGCATTCCATACAGAGCCGTAATCCTTGCGCGGAGGAATCATTACGGCGGAAAGCACACCACAGAAGATCGACAACACCAGCACCAGGGCTATTCCTGCCCAAAAATCTTTTTTCCAGCGTTTCATGTGTTTCACCTAAAACTTGAAGTAGACGAATTCCTGCGGATCGTAGCCGCTCCCGTAGGAGCCGAGCAGCAGTACGGCGGCAGCCAGCAGGAAGTATACCGCCGTCCGCAACGGGATGCTGCTGAGAATATGCGATTTCAGCCGGTCACGGTACAAGTCGCCGCACAGCAGTACCGGCATACAAATTCCCAACAGAGAAAGGCGGGATATGGGCAGACCCAGCGCCGCTGTAGAAAAGGCGGCCAGATGCCGTCCGCCCAGCGTGAGCAGAATCCGCTTAAGAATAAACAAACCGCTTTCAAAGGTATCGGCCCGGAAGAAGATCCAAGCCACACTGATAAGTGTGAAGGTGCAGAGAATACGGAAAATGTGCAGAAGAACGCCATCTTCATTTAACCTCAGGAAGTGCCGCATAGCAGCCCGCGGCTTTTCCGTCAGAATTGAGACGACCTGAAATCCGCCGTTGAGGGCCCCCCAAAGGACAAAGGTCATCGCAGCCCCATGCCAAAGGCCGGAGACCGTAAAAACGATCATAATATTGAGCAACGTGCGCCAGTATCCTTTTCGGCTGCCGCCCAACGGGAAATAGAGATAGTCGCGAAACCAGCTCGAAAGGGAGATGTGCCACCGCCGCCAGAATTCCTTGACCGAAGTACTGAGGTACGGCGCATCAAAGTTGCGCATAAGACGGATACCGAACAACAGCGCTGAGCCGACGGCAATATCGCTGTAGCCGGAAAAGTCACAATAGATCTGAATGGAAAAACAGAAGGTCGCCAGAAGAAGCTGCCATCCGGAGCAGGTTGTCGGTTGTCCATAAGCCATGTTGACCAAAACGGCCAGCTGGTCAGCCACCAAAACTTTTTTAAACATACCCCAGAGGATGAGCAGTAACCCTTCAGGTACATTGTCCCAACAAAAGTGACGTGTTCCCCGCAGCTGCGGCAGAAGCTGCGGCGCGCGTCCGATCGGGCCGGCGGAGATCTGTGGGAAGAAAGCAACAAATAAGGCATAATAGAGAAGGTTTTTTTCCGGTTCTAGTTTTCCGCGGTATACGTCCATGACATAGCCGAGAGACTGGAAGGTAAAGAAGGAAATGCCTACGGGGAGCAAAAGGTCGAGGGCGGGAATGGCTAAACGCAGCCCAATCCGTCCCATCATATTTTCCAACAGAATGCTGAAAAAACCGTAATATTTGTAGAAGAACAGAGCGGCCAGCCCAAGCGTGAACGCCAGAGTCAGCCAGAGCCGCTTTTTCCGCGGGCGGACACCAATCAGCCGCCCGGCCAGATAGGTCAGCAGGGTGGCAAACAGCAGCAACAGGGCAAACCGCGGCTGCCAGCACATATAAAATCCATAGCTCAGCAGCAGCAATAATGGGTTTTTCAGCTTTTGCGGCGCCAGCCAGAACAGGGCGGCGGCACACGGCAGAAAGACCAGGTAGGCGAAGGAGTTAAAATTCAAAAGCGATCCCGCCTTTCATACGTTGCTATTCTACATGAAAAGTGTCCTTTGTGCAATCATTTTGCGGGAATGCATTTCATAGTTATATGCCGAAAGGGGTGCGTTTTCATGCGTAAGTCCGTTTGCCTGTTGCTCTGCCTATGTATGCTTCTGCCATTTCTGCCGGTGCGTTCCGCTGCCCTGTTCGACGTTGCCTCGCCTTCTGCGGTACTGATAGCACCGGATGGAAGGGTGCTGTTTGAAAAAGACGCGCATAAACAGATGGAGCCGGCCAGCGTCACCAAGGTGATGACGCTGCTGCTGGTATTCGAAGCGTTGGACCGGGGAGACATAAAGCTCACCGACATGGTGACTGCCAGCGCACATGCCTGTTCTATGGGCGGTACGCAGATATGGCTGGAGGAAGGAGAGCAGCTGTCCGTGGAGGACATGATCAAATGCGTCGTGCTGCCTTCCGCCAACGATTGCTCAGTTGCACTGGCCGAGTATTTGGGCGGGACAGAAGAGGCTTTTGTGGAAAAAATGAATGCACGCGCAGCCGAGCTGGGGATGAACGACACACATTTTGTGAATGCCTGCGGCCTTCACGTGGAAGGGCATGTCACCAGCGCATATGACATTGCAATGATGAGTCGTGAGCTCATGCGCCATGAGCAGATAAAGAATTATACTCTGCTCTGGCAGGATAGCGTCCGCAACGGGGAATTTGTTTTGACAAATACGAACAAGCTGATCAAAAGTTACCGGGGGATTACCGGCCTAAAGACCGGCTTTACTTCTCAGGCGGGATACTGCGTTTCTGCCACTGCGGAACGGGATGGGCTCGCGCTGGTCGCAGTCATCATGAAGGGAGCGACGATTGAGTCACGCAACGCCGACGCCGCAGCTCTGCTGGATTATGGCTTTGCAAATTTTGCTGCCTATACCCCCACATCCGATCAGCCGATGGCGGTCAATGTAAAGCTCGGAAAGACAAAGCAGATTGCCTGTCGACTTCAGACCGGGGATCCGTTGGTAGTGGAAAAAGAAGTGCTGAAAAACCTTGACAAGACGTTGTCGCTGCCTGTGGAGGTTCCGGCGCCTGTTGCCGAAGGGCAGGTACTGGGTACCCTTACCATCACAAAAGACGGCGCGCCCATCGCAGAAATCCCGGTTCTGGCTGCCGAAAGTTCCGAGCGGCTGACTACATGGAATCTGTTTGTTTATCTTCTGCGTTCTCTGGCCCTGCGAAAAAATTAATCTTTACTTCATATTTTTATGTTGTTGATTTTTGATTTTCATGATATAGTAAAGCCATAACCATGACAGGAGGAGATGGAATATGGTTAAGGTTATCATGGGCAAGCGCGGCAGCGGGAAGACCAAGCAGATTATAGAGATGGTCAATAACGCCGTCAACGTAGAAGCCGGCAGCGTCGTTTGCGTGGAGATCGGCCAGAAACTGCGCTTGAACGTCCCCTACAACGTGAAGCTCCTTGATCTTTCGGAATATCCGATGGTTCTTAGTTATGAGGCCCTGTTTGCATTTGTCTGCGGCCTGTATTCCGGAAATTATGATATTACCCACATATTTATGGATGGCCTTTATAAACTTACCGGTGAAGACGACGATGCCAAAGCGGGCGCATTCCTTGAGAAACTGGAAGCATTTTCCCAGGCGAGCGGCGTCAAATTCACGCTGACCATCAGTGCGGATATCGGGACGGCCACGGAAGCGATCCGGCGTTTCTTTTAATTATGCTCTGCAACGCCCCGAAAGGGGCGTTTTTTCATATGCATTTTGTAGGTAAGTATTTGCTTTATTCGGGTTTTGTGGTAAGATGCTTTTATGAATGTCTCTATTCTGAAAAAGCTGTTGCTGTCAGCATGTATACTCCTCTTTTGCTCAGGTTGTTCCCTTGCCTATGGGGACGGCCTGCTTGCGTTGCCCAAGCTGCCGGGGGAATATGTTCAGCTTCAGAAGCAGCTTGACAAGGTGCTTGAAGGCGGCGCCTCGTATGCGGTAGCAGAGACTGGTGCCAACCGGCAGGCTGTCCAGCTTGCCGATCTTGATGCTGACGGCGTGGATGAGGCGATCGCCTTTTTCCGCACGGCCGACGGTATGTATCAGATCTATGTCTTCCGGCAGACCGATGACGGGTATGCAGAAGTCGGCATGATCGAAGCGTATGCCAATACGCTGCATTCGATCTATTATCCACGGTATAACGTAGAAGGACGCCTGATGCTAATTGTTTGTTGGGGTGCGGAGGATACTTCCGGTTATGGCATGACCGCGCTGACGATGGAAGCAAGTGGGCTGCGTACGGTGCTTGACCTGAATTATGCGGATATGCTGGTTCAGGATCTTGACAACGATCGGGTGGACGAGCTTTGTTTCGCTGTACGTGATGCAGTCACCGGGCTTTATAGCGCTCGCATTTACCGTTGGTCTGGTGAAAAATATGAGCAACTGCTGGATGTTTCCATGTGTCTGGAGGTCAAAAGCGTCGCAAACATGGCCTATGGTATGACACTTGGCGACAGATATGCCCTTTTTATTGACAGTCAGAGTATTTCCGGCGGATATGTTACCGATATCATCAGCTATGACGGCCGCACGGCAGCTAACGAGACCATTGACCCGGCAAGCGGCTCCGGAAGCGCTACATGGCGGCCAATCTCCGTATTTTCCGCGGATATCAATGACGACGGAGTATTGGACGTACCTGTGGGACGTACCGGCAGCGACGAGCAGCGCAGCCGCCTGCAATGGTATGATTTTCGCGGCGGAGTCGAAGAGTCAATGGTGGCTTCCACATACCACTGTCCGACGGAGGCATGGTATTTTGTCTGGCCGGGCGCGTGGGGGGATGTGGTGCAGACCACCAAGATAAGCAGCCCCAACCTTTTTAAAACCACCTTTTCTGTAGGGATTCCAACGTCAAGTGATCCGCAATCAAATGAAGAGAAGGATGACCGGCGTACCCAGCTTCTTTCAATTTGGGTCTTTACCGGCGATAACCGGGAGGAGCATCGGCAACTGTATCCTAATCTGAAGCTGTTAAAGACAACGTCAACCGCAATTTACTGCTATAGTTTAAACGAGAGCGATTTCCCAAATTATGCACTCACTGATGCGCAGATTACGTCGCTGTTCCATACGATTGAGGCAAACTGGCTTTCGGAGGTGTATTGATGCTGAATAAGAAGGTATTGATTTTAGAAGATGAGGACAATATCCGCGGTTTTGTGGTTATTAATCTGGCCCGTGCCGGATACGAAACGGTTGAGTTTTCCACGGGAGAACCTGCTGCGGAATATCTGCGCACTCATGACGATGTTTCCATTGCCGTACTGGATGTGATGCTTCCCGACATCAGCGGATTCGATGTTTGCCGTCGCATCCGTGGCATGGGAAGCAAAATTGGCGTCATTATGCTGACTGCCATGAGTCAGGAAAGTGATAGGGTCACAGGGTTGATGACCGGCGCCGACGATTATGTGACAAAGCCCTTCTCTGTTGTGGAGTTGGTCGCGCGGGTCGACGCACTTTACCGTCGTCTGTCCGGGTCTGCATTCCAGCAGAACGAGGGCCTGGTATCCGGTGATTACGAGCTCAACCAGCGCAGCAGAGAGCTGCGAAGCAGGGGCGAAAAAATAGAGCTGACACAGGTAGAATATCTTATCATGAAGACCTTCCTCGAGAACCCTGGCCGTGCCCTTTCCCGGGAAGAGCTGCTGGAGCTGGTCTGGGGAAAGGATTATCAGGGAGACCTAAAAGTGGTGGATGTCAATATCCGTCGTTTGCGCCTAAAGATCGAGGAAGATGCAGCAAACCCCAAGCACATCACGACGGTTTGGGGATATGGTTATAAATGGGAAGGATAAACAATTAAATTTCTCGGCTCACGGTAGCTCTTGCTGGATGCCAGGATAGACCTTCCGCCCACCAAGAAAGATGTCGAGGAAATTGATTACCATTTTCACCGGGATATGGATCTCGACGAAGTGTAAAAACATGTAAAAGCAGCGATTCCCAATGGAAAGGCGAAACCACATGAGCGAACCTCAGGCGAAAAAATCGAAGAAGACGCTCGCGGCCCGCATGGGGTTTTACGGCATCAAAAAACGCTGGTTTTTAAACAATATCAGCGTGGTTTTGCTTGCCATGTTTCTGATTGTGGCGGTTGCGGCGGTGAGCCTTACTTATTATTATTATGCATCGGTAGAGACCAGCCTGGAGGCACGGGTCAACACAACAAGCAAATTTTTAAACCGTTATTTCAGCGCCAGCTATACGGAATTTTATGAATATTCCAAACGGATGGTGGAGGATTTTTCCATGGCTGACCGGCTGGAGATGCAGGTACTGGACAGCTCAGGGAAGGTAATGTTCAGCTCCACCGGGCTGACGGCCGGTACCGTGCCGTCCACTAGTGAGGTAACTGCCTCTTTTACCAGCGGACAGTCGGAGACCTTTAACGGATATGATATCACCACCAATGAAAAGGTGATGGCAGTCACCGCACCGGTCTATTATCAGAGCGGACGACTGATCGGCGGCATTCGCTATGTGACTTCGCTCAAGCTGCTGGACGCGCAGCTCAATAAAATCTATTTGGTGCTTATGGGATTTCTGGTGGTGCTATCGGCGACAATTATCGTCAGTAACAGCTTTTTCCTGCGCTCCATCGTCAATCCGGTGCTGAAAATTAACGAGCTTGCAAAAAAAATCACCGGCGGACAGTATGGCGCGCGGCTAAACATCGAATATAGCGACGAGATTGGCGAGCTGTGCGAGACACTCAATAACATGTCTGCAGAGCTGGCGCGGATGGAAAAGGTGAAAAACGATTTTATCTCCTCTGTCTCTCATGAGCTGCGGACGCCGTTGACCGCCATCAACGGATGGACCGAGACCATTGCTGCCGACACGACGGATAAAGAACTTGCCGCCGCCGGCCTCCGGATCATCCAGAAAGAGACGCGTCGTCTGTCCCAGATGGTGGAAGAACTGCTGGACTTTTCAAGGATCGAGAGCGGCGCGCTCAAGCTTCAGACCGAACGGTTCGATCTGCGCGGCGATCTGTACGACGCTGTGTTCACCTATATGGATATGCTGCGGCAGGAGGGACTGATTGTCGAATATGAGGAACCGGAGCAGCCGCTGATTGTATTTGCCGATAGAAACCGCTTAAAACAAGTATTTCTTAACATTATTGACAACGCAGGGAAATATGGCAAAGACGGCGACCGTGTGCTGGTGCACGCCAATGCTGAAGGCGACAACTGTGTGATCCATATTCGTGACTTTGGTCAGGGAATTCCGGCGGACGAGCTGCCGTTCGTCAAGGAAAAGTTTTTCAAGGGCAGCAGCGCCCGCGGACGCGGTGCGGGCATCGGCCTTTCGGTCTGCAACGAGATCATTTCAATGCATGGCGGTCGGCTGGATATTGAAAGCACGCTGGGGAAGGGTACCGACGTTATCATAACGTTGCCGCTGGATAAGGAACTGCCCGAGCCGAAATCGACAGGAGAGACAATCGCATGAAAGAATGGAGAAAGACTACCATTGCCGGACAGGCATTGATCGAAGGGTTGCTGATGCGCGGCCCGAAAAAAACGGCCATTGTCGTTCGCAAAAGTGACGGCGAGCATATTGTAAAGGTGACGCCCACAGGTACGGCCACTCACGGTGCATTTGCCCGACTGCCGATCGTCCGCGGCGTCGTCAGCTTTTGGGATTCTATGAAATATGGCGTTTCTGCGCTGATGTATTCCGCCGATTTTTTTGACGACGGCGGGGAAGAGAAGACGCAGCCTTCTCGGTTTGAAGCATGGCTTGAGAAAAAACTGGGCAGTGACAAATTTGACAAGGCCGCTATGGGTCTGGCAGTTGTGCTGGGCATCACGCTGCCAGTCGTGTTGTTTATGCTGCTTCCGACGCTGGTAGCCGGCCTGTTCGGCGAAGGATTGCCCTCCATTGTCCGCAATCTGACTGAAGGAGCCATCCGCCTGGTGATTTTCCTTGGCTTTCTGTATATGACCAGTAAGCAGAAAGACATCCATCGCACGTACATGTATCATGGCGCTGAACATAAGACGATTGCCTGCTATGAGCGGGAGCTTCCATTGACGGTAGAGAATGTACGCACCTGCAGCCGGCGGCATCCGCGCTGCGGTACCAGCTTTCTGTTCATGGTAATGATCGTTTCCATCTTGATTCTGTCGTTATTTACCTGGGGGAGTCCACTGAAACGGCTGCTGCTGCGGCTGGCGCTGCTTCCGGTCATCGCAGGGATCAGCTATGAGATCAACCGATACGCCGGACGGCACGATAATATCCTAACAAAAGTGGTTCGGGCACCGGGTCTTTGGCTGCAGGGCTTTACCACCGCGGAACCGGAGGACTGTATGCTTGAGGTGGCCATTGACGCGCTGACCCGCGTGATTCCGGAAAACGAGGGGGAAGACAGATGGTGACCACGCTGGGCGATACTTGGCTGGACTTAAGTCGCGAGCTGCGCCTGGCCAATATCTCCGGCAGCCGGCTGGAGGCGCGGGATCTTTTGTGCTGTGCGTTGGAGATTGAGCCTGAAATGTTTGATTCGTCGCGGGGAATGCTGATCTTTGACAAGCAGTTGGAGGATATCCGGGCCCTTGTGACGCGCCGCCTCTCTGGAGAACCGGTTCAGTATATTACCGGACGATGGGAATTTTTCGGCCTTCCGCTGGAAGTCAGCCGGGACACGCTTATTCCTCGGCCGGATACCGAAACGCTGGCACAGGCAGGCATTAATTTTTTGGAGAACCGCGGCCGAAGCCGTTTTCTGGATCTTTGCTGCGGCACCGGCTGTGTCGGTATTGCGGTGCTCGCACACTGCAGTGAAGCACAGGGTGTGTTTGCCGATCTCTCTCTTCCGGCACTGCAGATCACACGTCACAATCTGCTGCGGCATAACCTGACAGGACGGGCGTTGACGCTGAACCTGGATGCACTGCAGCCGCCGGATGTTGGTCTGGGGAAATTTCAGCTGATTCTCTGTAATCCGCCATATATCCCGACGGCAGAGATCGATACGCTCGATCCGGAGGTACGCTGTGAACCGCGCATGGCACTGGACGGTGGGCCCGACGGTCTCAGGTTTTACCGCGCCATAGCGGAAAACTATATTTCGGCGCTAAGTACCGATGGTGCGCTGATATTTGAAGTGGGACTTGACCAATGCGAAGCGGTGATTGAGATTCTCAGTACGCTGCAATATCGGCAGATCTCCGCTGTGCGGGACGTCCCCGGTGTGGAGCGTGTCGTTCGCGGTGTACGTCCCGCATGATTTTATAAGTCGGAGGTAGAGGAATATGACCGATCCCCAAAAGTACATTGATCGTGCCCTGGCGCTGGGCGCAACCGACGCTGTCCCGTTCCGGATCGCAGATATCTGTTTTGACAGCCGTACTCTTCTGAAATGTATGTACGGGTGTCCCGACTGGGGAAAAAACCACACCTGTCCCAGTCGGCCCGGGAATCCAACAATGGCAGAGCTTCGTGAAATGTTTTCCCGCTATGCAGGAGGGATTATCATTCATACGAATGATAAGGTACTTTCCCAGCGCATCTCTTTTCAGATCGAGGCAGAGGCCTATCGGGACGGGCTGTATTTCGCTCTTTCCATGTCGGACTGCGCTCTGTGCAAGACCTGTGCAGCTGTGGATGGGATGCCCTGCCGCTTTCCGCATAATGCACGTCCTGCATTTCATAGCGTGGGGATCGATGTTTATAGGACGGTGGCGCGGTTCGGACTGCCTCTCCATACATTGGAGGATGCCGAACATCAGGAACAAAATTGGTACAGTGCCGTTTTTTTGGAATAATAGAACAAACGTTTGCACTCTGGGCAAATTTGTGGTAAAGTAAGGAAAAAGACCGGATGAGGTGCGGATATGGATAAAAAAGAAGCGTTGAAGACCGCTCTGCAGCAGCTGGAAAAACAATATGGCAAGGGTGCCGTTATGCGTTTGGGCGAAAATACGGCTATGCATGTGGAGGCTATCTCCACCGGGTCTATTTCGCTGGACGTTGCGCTGGGGATTGGCGGCGTGCCGCGGGGACGGATTATTGAGATTTACGGACCGGAGAGTTCGGGCAAGACTACGATCGCCCTGCATATCATTGCATCGGCACAGAAGGCTGGCGGCGAGGCCGCATTTGTTGACGCGGAACACGCACTTGACCCTGTATACGCAAAGGCCTTGGGAGTTGATACCGACAGTCTGCTGGTTTCCCAGCCGGACACTGGAGAGCAGGCACTGGAGATTGCGGAAGCGCTGGTACGCTCGGGTGCCATTGATGTGTTGGTGGTGGACTCGGTTGCAGCGCTGGTGCCGAAGGCCGAGATTGAAGGAGAAATGGGCGACAGCTTTGTCGGCCTGCAGGCCCGCTTGATGTCCCAGGCGCTGCGAAAGCTGGCTGGTGCCATTTCCAAATCCAACTGCGTGGTTGTATTTATCAACCAGCTGCGCGAAAAAATTGGCGTGATGTATGGGAATCCGGAAGTTACGACCGGCGGACGTGCGCTGAAATTCTATTCCAGCGTACGCATCGAGATCCGCCGTATTGAACATATTAAAAATGGCGGCGTTTTGATGGGGAGCCGGACCCGTGCAAAGGTCGTCAAAAATAAGATCGCTCCACCCTTTAAAGAAGCGGAGTTTGACATCATGTACGGCGAGGGTGTATCTAAAACCGGCGAACTGGTAGATATGGGCGTAAAATTTGGCCTGCTTCAAAAATCCGGTTCGTGGTTTTCTCGTGACGAGACCCGTCTAGGTCAGGGAAGGGATGCCGTTAAGCAGTATTTTAAAGAGCATCCCGAAGAAGCGGATGAGCTGGAAAAACAGATTATTGCCCGTTTGACAACCAAAGAGGACAAAGAGACGGAAAAGGCATCCCCCGAGGAAGCCGCTGCTACTGCTTCTGCGGGCCGGACAGCAAAGCCGACGGGAAAGAAGAACGTGGAGGTATTTGCCGACGATTTTGAGGATGACGAGGTCTGATGAGCCAGGAGAGTCGGGAAAATGTGCTGAATATGGCGGCCCAGGTGCTGCAGTACCGGCAACGCTCGGCCGCGGCGCTGTATGACTGTCTGTTGGAAAAGGGTGCTGCATCTGAAGACGCGGAATATGCCGTTGCCCGACTAAAAGAACTTGGGTACCTCAGGGATGAGGAATATGCTTCGCTGGTCGTTCGTGATCTCTGCACTCGCGGCTATGGAGAGCGTCGAATCCGGCAGGCATTACATCAGAAGAAAGTGGAACCGGATGCGGCTGATTATGCGCTGAAAGCATATATGCCGGATCGGGACAAACTTTGGAAGTACATAGAAAGCAAATTAAAGGATGAACCCGCGCCTGACCGGAAAACATTGAAGAAGCTGACAGATGGATTATGCCGCCGCGGCTTTTCCTGGGAAGAGATCCGATCCGCTTTGCGGGAGTATTTGGATTCGGAGGCTATGGATAATCTTGAGGACTGAACGTAACAAAGTGTATATGCTGCCGCTCGGCTGCGCCAAAAACTTGGTAAATGCAGAGCAGATGCTGGCGTTGCTGAAAGCTGCCGGGATGGAAATTTGTGAAAGCCCCGATGGCTGTGACGCAGCTATTGTAAATACCTGCGGCTTTATTGACAGCGCAAAGAGCGAGGCCATCGATGCGATCCTCCGGTTGGGAGAGCTGAAAAAACAAGGCCGTCTTCGGGCGATTGTCGCCGCCGGCTGCATGACAGAGCGGTACCGAGGTGAGGTGCTGTCGGAGTTGCCGGAAGTTGACGCCGTTTTGGGTACCGGCAGCTACGGAGATATCGTATCCGCGGTGCTTGCCGCACTCGAGGGCGGTAATAAAGAATATTTTGCCCCCAAAGAGCGATGTATGATCATGGGGGAACGCGTTTTGCTGACCCCCGCATATTCCGCCTATCTCCGCGTGGCGGAAGGGTGCGATAACCATTGTGCTTACTGCGTTATTCCCTCCATTCGCGGGCCGTACCGCAGCGCGCCGTTGGAAGCACTGGAGCAGGAAGCCCGGCGATTGGCGGAGCAGGGTGCAAAAGAACTATTGGTCATTGCGCAGGATGTCAGCCGCTATGGCACCGATCTGTACGGGAAACGGGCATTGACCGACCTGCTTGAGCGGCTTGAGCGGATTGAGCAGCTTCGGTGGATCCGTCTGCACTATCTTTATCCCGACGAACTTGACAATGAGCTAATCGATTATGTGGCCAGGAGTAGAAAAGTTCTGCATTATTTTGATCTGCCGATTCAGCACATCAGCGACCGGATCCTGAAGACGATGAACCGGAGGGGTGATGGAGCGCTGATCCGAGGTCGGATCGATGCTATTCGGGGCAAAATACCAGATGCCGTTATTCGGACCAGCCTGATCTCCGGCTTTCCCGGGGAGACTGAGAAAGAGCACACGGAGCTGTGTGAGTTTCTGGAGGCTTATCAGCTCCAGCGGGCCGGCGTGTTCGCTTACTCCCGTGAGGAGGGTTCCCCGGCTGCGGAGATGCCCAAGCAGATACCGGAAAAGATCAAGCAGCGCCGGGTTTCCGAGTTGTACGCCATTCAGCAGCAAGTTATGGAAACGTTTTCTCGGGGCATGGTCGGACAGACGCTGGAGGTTTTGTGCTGCGGACGGGATGAGGACGGACGCCTGTATGGCCGCAGCTATATGGATTCCCCAGATATTGACGGATTGGTTTATCTGGAGGATACAGATGCGGCGGAGGGTGATTTTCTTTCGATAGAAATTACGGCGGCGGAAGGCTGCGACTTGTTTGGGCGGCCTGCGCAGAACAGGGAGGCATCTGAGTTATGACAATTCCGAATATTTTGACGATGATCCGCGTTCTCCTCATTCCCGTATTTATGTTCTGTGCGGTGGATGGCAGTGCGCTTACCGACTGGCTGGCAGTAGTCATTTTCTGCGTCGCCAGCTTTACTGATTTTGTGGACGGCTATCTCGCACGTAAGTATAATCAGATCACGAACTTTGGAAAATTCATGGACCCATTGGCTGACAAGCTGTTGGTGATGAGCGCACTTTTGATCTTCGTTGAGCGAGGAACTGTACCCGCCTGGGCGGCTGTTGTTATTCTCGGACGTGAATTTACTGTTACCTCCCTTCGAATGGTGGCTGCGGCGGAAGGAAAGGTTATTGCAGCGAATTACTGGGGAAAGGCCAAGACCCTGACCACCATGATCTGTCTGATCCTGCTGCTTATCCGGGTTCCGCCGGTGACGGTCTTCAGCGGATTTACACTGCAGGATCTGTTGGTCTGGCTGATGGTCATCGTCACCGTGATTTCCGGATATACCTATGTAAAAGATAATTTTTCCGTAATTAAAGACGGATTTACGCAGAAAGGGGAGTAAAGCTGTGCAGCTTTACAATTCATTGACACACCGAAAAGAGGAGTTTTATACCCAAGAGCCCGGCAAGGTGAAAATGTACACCTGCGGCCCTACGGTCTACCATTTTGCCCATATTGGAAACCTGCGTTCCTATATCATGGAAGACGTGCTGGAAAAGTACCTGAGGTATGCGGGGTATGAGGTCAAGCGCGTCATGAACATCACCGACGTAGGACATTTGACCAGCGATGCCGATACCGGAGAGGACAAGATGCTCAAGGGTGCCAGGCGCGAGCATAAGACCGTCCTGCAGATCGCAGAGTTTTATACGAAGGCGTTTTTTGAAGACTGCGAAAAGCTGCGTATCAGAATGCCCGATGTGGTCGAGCCGGCCACTCACTGCATCGACGGGTTCATTGAGATGATCCAGGGACTTCTGGACAAAGGCTTTGCCTATATTGCCGGCGGCAACGTTTATTTCGATACTTCAAAGCTTAACGAATACTATGTCTTCAACAAACACGATCAGGAAGAGCTGCTTGTCGGCGCTCGTGAGGGCGTGGAGGAGGACAGTAACAAACGTAACAAAACCGATTTCGTTCTGTGGTTTACAAAGTCCAAGTTTGACGATCAGGAGCTCAAATGGGACAGCCCTTGGGGCGTGGGATATCCCGGCTGGCATATTGAATGTTCCTGCATCAGCCTCAAGCATTTGGGCGAATACCTGGACATTCACTGCGGCGGCATCGACAATGCGTTTCCGCACCACACCAACGAAATTGCACAGAGTGAAAGTTATCTCGGGCATAAATGGTGCAATTTCTGGTTTCATGTGCTGCACCTGAATACAAACTCCGGGAAGATGAGCAAGAGCAGCGGGGAATTTCTGACCGTTTCGCTGCTGGAAAAGAAAGGATATGCGCCGCTGGCATATCGTTTGTTCTGCCTTGGATCCCATTATCGCAAGGCACTGGTATTTTCCTGGGAGGGGCTTGATAACGCGCAGCAGAGCTATGACAAGCTGATCTCGCGCGTGGCAGCACTGTCTACGGAGGGCGACATTGACAATACCGGGGCAGAAAAGCTTCGTACCTCCTTCCGTGAGGCGCTTGACAACGATCTGAACACCGCACAGGCATTGACCGTGCTGTACGATGTTTTCAAGTCAGATATAAGTGACGCCACCAAGCGGGTATTGTTGGGCGAGTTTGATACGGTGTTGTCGCTCGGTCTGCTGGAAGCTGCCGAAAAGGTGGCTGCTCCGGAATCACCTGCAATCGATGCGACATTGGAGGCTCATGTTCTGGAGCAAATCGAAAAGCGGAAAGCGGCCAAGGCCGCGAGGAATTTTGCGGAGGCCGATCAAATCCGTGACGAACTGAAGGCTGAGGGGATCGTCCTGATAGATACTCCCCAGGGAACTCAGTGGCAAAAGGCATAAAGCTGTAAGGCATATTACTTTTACAGGCATAGGAGGCCGTTATGGAGACCTTGCCCGTATTGAAAACCAAATCTCTGATTCTGATTCCCGCCGCGCCAAAACTCACGCGGCGGGTTCTCGAATACTATCTTCGGAATAAAGCGTTTTTGGAGCCGTTTGAGCCAAAGAAGTCGTCGAATTTTTTTACCGAAGAGGCACAGCGAGAAAATTTACGGTTTGAAGCGCACAGCACAGAAGAAGCAAGAAGTTATCGATATTACATCACGCTGCACGAGGATGCAGATGCAATTATCGGAAGCATAACGCTTTCTGATGTGGTACGCGGCGCTTTCTGGTCCAGTTTTCTCGGATATAAGCTGGACGAGCGGCTGCAGGGTCTGGGATATATGACCGAGGCGGTCTCATGCATGACCGAATTCGGGTTTGAAACGATTGGGCTGCACCGGATTGAGGCCAATGTGATGCCGCGCAACAAACCATCGCTCCGTGTCCTGGAAAAGTGCGGCTATGAACCCGAGGGACTGGCAAAACGTTATCTGAAGATTAACGGGGTCTGGGAAGATCATATCCATATGGTGCGGTTAAACGAAGAGGAGAATGAGCCTGCCTTTTGCCGATGAAGTTAGGATCCCTTTGTCTATGATTTCTTAGCAAAGTGTCGGCAGGGACCTCGGAGGCGGGGGCAGAAAGGCGCGCTGCAGTCGGTATGTCAATGCGGCGTAGGCCCGCAGCGCTCTGCTTCTGGGAAGATTTTTCGTTCCTGGAAGCAGGAATAATGGCCTGCTTTTTTAATTTGCTTTACCGAACGTGTATCGAAGGAGGAGCTATGCTTTCATCCGAAGCCTTTGACCGCTGGGCGGGTAGTTATGATGCCGATGTACGGGACTGCGCCCGGCGGGACGACTATCCATTCGCCGGCTATTTTGATGCGCTGGAAACCTTATTTTCACTGGTACGTACCCGTGAGGGGGCAGAAGTGCTTGATTTGGGATTTGGCACCGCGGTTCTGACACAGCAGCTGTACACCCAGGGACACCCGGTTTCCGGCGTGGATTTTTCCGCGGAAATGCTGGCGCTGGCACGGGAAAAAATGCCCGATGCGCAGCTGTTTCGTTACGATTTGACCGAAGGACTGCCGCCGGAGCTTTCTGCACGGCAATTTGATTTTATCCTTGCGTCCTATTCACTGCATCATCTGACTGATTCACAAAAAGTAGATTTTTTGAGCATGCTGCGCCGGAATCTGACGCAGGACGGTGTAATTCTGATCGCGGATGTGAGCTTTGAAAGCCGTGCCTCCCTTAACCTCTGTCGGGAGGCCTGTGGTGGGGAATGGGACGACGAAGAGTGCTATTTTGTATTGGATGAGCTGCGGGAGGCTCTGCCGGAATATGACATTGACGCGATCCCCATGTCCTTCTGCGCCGATGTACTGATCCTTACGCCGGCGGAATAATACTCCGCCGCAAAAAACGGCCTTTGCGGCCGGAAAGGAAATGACGGACCGGAGGAATATGGAGAAGCTGGAGACCATTATGGGTGTCGTCGGATCGGTAATCTTCCGAAACGATGATAATGGCTATACGGTAGCACGGGTGAATACGTCGGACGGCGGAGAGCTGACCGTTGTAGGCGTGATGCCTTTTCTTGGCCCCGGCGAACGAATTTCTGCCGCGGGGGAGTATCAGGAGCATCCGCAGCACGGACCGCAGTTCTCCGTCCGTACCTATGAACGGGAAATGCCCGCCGATGCGGCGGGCATTTATGAATATCTGGCTGGACGTGCCGTCCGCGGGATCGGGCCGAAGACGGCACGTGCCATCGTCGATCGTTTTGGCACGGAGACCTTCGATGTGTTGGCTGAAATGCCGGAAAAACTTACGGCAATCCGTGGCATCACGGCGGCACGGGCGCAGGAGATCCGCGATAGCTTTTTGAAGCTGACCGCCACACGGCGGCTAATTGAATTTTTAATGGCAAACGATCTACCGCCCCGGTTCGCCGCCCCGCTGGTACGAATGTATGGAGAGGGTGCAGCGGAGCAGGTACGGCACGACCCGTATCTGCTCTGTGGTGAGCCATTCGGACTGGCGTTTTCAGAGGCCGACGCGATGGCGATTGGCTTCGGGATCAGGGCGGACAGTCCGCTCCGCCTCGATGCAGCGCTGCTGTATGTCCTGCGGTTCAATTTGGAGGCAGGTCATGCCTTTGTCCCTGAGGAAAAGCTGCTGGCAATGGCGGGAGAGCTGCTGGATCAGCCGGAGGAGGCACTTTTTTCCCGGCTGTCAGAGCTGCTTGACCGGGGCCGATTGGTGGAGCAGACCGTAGGAAGGGTAGACGCCGTCTATCTGGAGGAAATATACCGACAGGAGCAGTTTGCTGCGGAGGAGATCGCTCGGCTTTTCCGCCTGAAACTGGTTCCTCCGCCCAGGCTGGAAGCTGCGCTTATGCGGCAGGAACGTGAGAGCGGTCTCGTGTACTCAGAAAGTCAGCGCAGGGCGATCGCGCTGCCTTTTTCTGCGGGCATAACACTGATCACCGGCGGCCCGGGAACCGGAAAAACCACCGCGCTGCTGACTATGATTGCTCTGTTTGCCGAATATGGACTGAATACCGTGCTGGCGGCCCCCACCGGCCGCGCTGCCAAACGGATGAGCGAACTGTGCGGGAGAGATGCCAAGACCATCCACCGGCTGCTGGAGGCCGGGTTCGATCCGGCGGGGAATCTTTGTTTTACACGTGACCGGAATAATCCGCTGGATGCCGATGTAGTGGTGGTGGACGAAAGCTCCATGCTTGAACTATCGCTGGCTGCCTCGCTTCTGGACGCGCTGCGTCCGCACACGCGGCTGGTGCTGGTTGGCGATGCGGATCAGCTGCCTCCGGTTGGTGCCGGAAGTTTTTTTGCTGATCTTCTCGCCTGTCGGATGCTGCCGCGGGTTGTGCTGACCGAGGTATTCCGTCAGGCGCTGGACAGTGATATCATTGTGGCGGCTCACCGGATTAATGAGGGAGAGCTACCGTGTCTCACCGGAAACGAAAAGGATTTTTATTTTACGAATGGCCGAAGCGGCGATGGCGTCGTGGGAACTGTCGTCTCTCTGCTGACCTCTCGTATTCCGGCGAGGTTCGGAATCAGGCCTGGTGACATCCAGGTGATTTGCCCCTCCCGCAAAACGGTGTGCGGTACTGAGGCGCTCAATCGAACCCTTCAGGCAGCGCTGAACCCACCCGGTCTCGGGAAGGGGGAGATGGCCTACGGCGGTATTACCTTCCGACTGGGCGACCGGGTAATGCAGATCCGAAATAATTATGACCTTCTGTGGCGAAAATGCGATACAATGGAACCGGGTGCCGGCGTCTATAACGGAGACGTGGGCGAGATCGTGGCGCTCGACCGGGCGGCGCAGACCCTGACCGTACGGTTTGACGACCGTATGGTTGATTATGGATTCGACCAGCTATCCGAGCTGGAGCATGCTTTTGCCATGACGGTGCACAAATCTCAGGGCAGCGAATACGAGGCGGTAATCCTTCCGCTTTGGGCCGTACCGCAGAAGCTTTGCAGTCGGAATCTGCTCTATACCGCCGTCACCCGTGCCCGGCGTCTGCTGGTCATCGTCGGGCGGGCGGAGTTGGTTGCTCAGATGGTGGCCGCTGAAAAGGCGCACCGACGCTACGGCGCACTGCGCCAGCGTATACGGGAACTGTGCGATGAAACTGTCTGACCTGCTGCAGCTTTTATTTCCGCCGAAATGTATCTTCTGCGGAGCTCTGCTGCCGCAAGGCATGGAAGAGGTCTGTGCCCGTTGTCGGCAGGAAGTTCTGCTATCTGCCGCGCCTCCTCGGACTGACAAGGGTGCGTTCTATGCGAAGGCGATCGCCGCGCTGCCATATACCGGAGAAGTCCGCCGGACCGTCCGGCGATTCAAGTTCAGCGGGAAACAGAGCTATGCCCGGCCGCTGGCCCGCATTCTCAGTTATGCGGTGGGAAAAAAGTTGGACGAGCCTTATGACCTGATCACCTTTGTTCCGACGAATGCCCGAAATCTTCGCCGCCGCGGGTATAACCAGGCGGAGCTGCTGGCGCGGGAACTGGCGGCCTTTACGGGCCGGCCATGTTTAGAGACACTGAAAAAAACGCGGAGCACCCAGCCTATGTACCGTCTTAAGCCCGCCGAGCGGCGGGCGAATGCGCTGGGTGCATTCGCTCTTTGCTGTCGGCCGGAGATGCTGCAGGGAAAGACTGTCCTGCTGGTGGACGATGTGCTGACCACCGGCGCCACCATTTCGGAATGTGCACGCATGCTGCGGGAGGGTGGCGCAAAAAAGGTATTCGGAGCGGCGGCAGCATCCCCGCCTGGGAAAAAACGATAACCGGTATATATCGAAAATAGTCCGGGCAGGCTGTCAGAGAGAAGATAAATTGCGTAAATCTGTTGTTTTATTGGGAGGTCCCCTATGAAAAGTCTGTTTGATCGGCACCGTGCAGCGATCCGCAATGTGCAGGCGGTTGTGCTGGTGGCTGCGTTGATTTTAATGGTTATCCTGGTCGTTGTGACGCTGTTGAAGGCCAAAGACGGCCAGGTGGAGCAATATCTCAATCGTGTCGACTGCACTGCACCCGCCCGGGCTGATGCGTCCGACGGCCGCTATATCGAATCATACAAAACGGGAAAATTCCAGCAGAGTGTGCTGATGATGGACTTTGTTCCTACCGGAATCCGGATCTGTGACGCGGAGGGGGCAACACTTTGGGAAATGCCGGGGAAAATTGTCTGCAATCTGCTGTGGTCTCCGGATGGACGGTATGCCGTCGTTTCTTATAGCACTGATGAGGGCGGAAACACCGTTGTGATTGATACTTCAGATTATACAGAACAGACGGTGCCGCTGCCGAAACAGGCACCGGCCGGCCCGGTCTGGCTCTATGCTATCAACTGGGACACGGAAGGACTGCGTCTTTGCTGGGACAACGGGGATCGGCAGGCGCTGGGAAGTATGTATTGGAATCCGTGACGGGCTCCCGTCATGTATAGTCGTGGCACCTATCCGGCATAGGACATAACCGGAAAACATGCTGAGAGAAGCTGCTTCTTACCCAAGGAGAACCGGCCGAGCGAAAGATAAAATCAAAGAGACTCCCGCGCAGGTGGATAAACCGCTGCGCATAGGAGTCTCTTTTATATTGGTAAAAAAGCCTGTCAAGAATTCTTTTTATTGCAAACATACGAAAATTCCATCAAAAATTTGTTGACTATATAAAAAAAGAGTGATACAATAAGAAACTGTATCCTCATGCACAAAATCTCACAATATTTTGTTTATTCTAGTATATCAGAGCTGAAGGGAACTTACAACCCCTTAAATATGCGTATCAGTCAACCACACCAGGTGTATCTAAGCTTTTATATATGGAAATGGAGTGACAGCCACGATGAAAGACATCCGTTGCGGCAGGAAGATCCGGAAGAGTTTCTCGCGGATTGATGAAGTCCTTGAGATGCCCAACCTGATCGAAGTGCAGAAGAAGTCCTATCAGTGGTTCCTGGACGAGGGACTGCGCAGCGTTTTTAAAGACGTCGGCGCAATCACGGACTATACCGGCAATCTGGAGCTGACTTTCCTGGACTACACGCTGGAGATAGACAACCCGAAGTACAGCGTTATGGAATGTAAGGAGCGAGACGCTACCTATGCTGCGCCGCTGAAAGTTCGTATTCGTCTGCGCAACAAGGAGACAGAGGAAATTAAGGAACAGGAAATCTTCATGGGGGATTTCCAGCTGATGACCGAGAGCGGAACCTTTATTATTAATGGTGCGGAGCGCGTAATTGTGTCGCAGATCGTCCGCAGTCCGGGCATGTATTATGCTTTCAGCAATGAGCGCCCTGAAAAGACCACCTATGCCTGCACGGTCATCCCGTACCGCGGTGCCTGGCTCGAGTACGAGACAGACATCAATGACATTTTCTATGTCCGTATCGACAAAAACCGCAAGCTGCCTATTACATCCTTGATCCGCGCCATCGGAATCGAAAGTGACGCCCAGATTAAGGAGCTGTTCGGCGAGGATGAGCGTATCGTTGCCACGTTGGAAAAGGATACCGCCGTCCACAGCCGCGAGGAAGCGCTGATCGAGATCTATAAGCGCCTGCGCCCCGGCGAGCCGCCCACGGTGGACAGCGCCGAGACCATGCTTTATAATCTGTTTTTCGACCCGAAGCGGTACGATTTGTCCGCAGTTGGCCGGTATAAATTCAATAAAAAAATGGCGATCTCCAAGCGCCTTTCCGGCCATAAGCTGGCGCAGCCCGTTGCCGACCCGATGACCGGTGAGGTACTGGCTGAGGCCGGTGAGGTTTTGACCCGCGAGCGGGCGCTGGAGCTTGAGAGCAAAGGCGTCTGGGAAGCATGGCTTGACGTAGAGGGAAAAGCCATCAAGATCTTTTCCAACCGGATGGTTTGGCTGCGCGATTTCGTGAAAACCGCACGGGAAGGCCGCGAGATGACCCGCGACGAAGAGCACAAGCTTGGCATCGATGAGCGTGTCCGATTTGAAGTGCTGCAGGGTCTGGTGGAAAAGTACAGCGGGGAAGAGCTGCTGGACGCCATCCGCGACAATACCGCCGACCTGGTACCCAATCACATTATCCAGGATGATATCCTGGCTTCCATCAACTATCTGAACGGTCTGGTCTATGGTGTCGGTGTGTCCGACGATATTGACCATTTGGGTAACCGTCGTCTTCGCTCCGTCGGGGAGCTGCTGCAGAATCAGTTCCGCATCGGCTTTTCACGCATGGAGCGCGTTATCCGCGAGCGCATGACGATTCAGGATCTGGACATTGTCACACCGCAGAGTCTGATTAATATTCGCCCGGTGACAGCGGCTATCAAAGAGTTCTTCGGGAGCAGTCCGCTGTCCCAGTTCATGGATCAGACCAATCCGCTGGCTGAACTGACGCACAAGCGCCGCATGTCCGCCCTTGGCCCCGGCGGCCTCTCCCGTGACCGTGCGAACTTTGAGGTGCGCGACGTGCACTATAGTCACTATGGCCGGCTGTGCCCCATTGAGACGCCTGAAGGCCCAAACATCGGTCTGATTTCTTATTTGGCCACCTATGCCAAAATCAACGATTACGGCTTTATTGAAGCACCCTACCGCCTGATCAATAAAAAGACAGGGTACGTCACCGACGACGTCCGTTATATGACTGCCGATGAGGAAGACGAGTTTACCATTGCGCAGGCCAATGAGCCGCTGGATGAAAATCATTGCATCAAGGCAAAGCGCGTGACCTGCCGACGCCGGAATGAGATTATTGAAGTCGACCGCGAGCGCGTCGATCTGATTGATGTTTCACCTAAAATGATGGTCTCTGTTGCCACAGCAATGATTCCGTTCCTGGAAAATGACGATGCCAACCGCGCACTGATGGGCTCGAACATGCAGCGGCAGGCCGTCCCCCTGATGGTTACCGAGGCGCCTATCGTTGCTACCGGCATCGAATATAAGGCGGCCGTGGACTCAGGAACTGTGCCGCTGGCTCAGGATACCGGCGTTGTTACCCGTGTGTCCGCAGACTCCGTTACCATCAAGTATGACCATTTGGGCATAAAGACCCTGAAACTGATCAAATTCCTTCGTTCCAACCAGGGAACCTGCGTCAATCAGCGGCCGATCGTCAGCGTGGGCGATCATCTGAAAAAGGGCGATGTCATCGCCGACGGCCCATCCACCAGCGAGGGAGAGATTTCCCTTGGAAAGAACGCGCTGATCGGCTTTATGACCTGGGAAGGCTATAACTACGAGGACGCCGTGCTGCTCAATGAACGGCTTGTCCGCGACGACGTCTATACGTCCATCCACATCGAGGAATATGAGATGGAATCCCGGGACACCAAGCTGGGTCCTGAGGAAATCACCCGCGACATCCCGAATGTAGGTGAGGATGCCTTGCGTGATCTGGACGAACGCGGCATCATCCGCATCGGTGCGGAAGTGCGGAGCGGGGACATTCTGGTTGGCAAGGTTACGCCCAAAGGCGAGACTGAGCTGACTGCCGAGGAGCGGCTGCTCCGCGCGATCTTCGGTGAAAAGGCTCGGGAGGTCCGCGATACCTCTCTGCGCGTACCGCATGGCGAATCCGGTACGATCGTGGACGTTAAGGTTTTCTCTCGTACGAACGGGGATGAGCTGACGCCCGGCGTCAATATGAAAGTTTGCTGCTATATTGCTCAAAAGCGCAAGATTTCTGTCGGCGATAAGATGGCTGGCCGGCACGGAAACAAGGGCGTCGTATCCCGTATACTGCCGCAGGAGGATATGCCGTTCCTGCCTGATGGGCGCCCGCTGGACATCGTACTCAATCCTCTGGGCGTTCCTTCCCGCATGAATATTGGGCAGGTACTGGAGGTCCACCTTGGCTATGCGGCCAGAGCGCTGGGCATACAGGTAGCGACCCCGGTCTTTGACGGCGCGAAGGAAGAAGACATCCGTCAGCTGTTGAAGGAAGCCGGGCTGCGCGAAGACGGAAAGACTGTCCTGTACGACGGCCGTACTGGTCAACCCTTTGACAGTCCGGTCACCGTGGGTTATATGTATTACCTCAAGCTGCACCACCTGGTAGATGACAAGATCCATGCCCGCAGTACAGGCCCGTACAGCTTGGTGACCCAGCAGCCTCTGGGCGGCAAGGCGCAGTTCGGCGGCCAGCGCTTCGGTGAGATGGAGGTTTGGGCGCTGGAGGCTTACGGTGCTGCTTATACCCTTCAGGAAATCCTGACGGTAAAGTCCGACGATATTGTTGGTCGAGTCAAGACTTATGAGGCCATCGTCAAGGGACATAATGTTCCGAAGCCTGGCGTGCCTGAATCATTCAAGGTTTTGGTCAAAGAGCTGCAGTCCCTGGGCCTTGACATCCGGGTTCTGGATAAGGACGATCAGGACATCTGCCTGATTGATGATGACGAAGATGACAATTACGAAAAAGTTCTGCGCGAGGACGCCTATGCTTCCGACCGTGAGTTTACGGAATCCGGTTTCGGCTTTGAGGATGAAGAAGGCAACGCCGAAGGATCGGAAGAAGAGTTTGATATCGAGGAAGTTATTGGCGAAGAGATGCCGGAAGATGATTTTTCTGACGGCGGTCAGCAGGAATAAGAGAGGAGAAGAACCATGTCTGAAATGGTATTTGATAAAATCAAAATCGGTCTTGCCTCTCCCGAAATGATCAAGGAATGGTCCTTTGGTGAAGTAAAGAAGCCGGAGACTATAAACTATCGTACACTCAAGCCGGAGCGGGACGGACTGTTCTGTGAACGTATTTTTGGACCGACGAAGGACTGGGAATGCCACTGCGGAAAATATAAAAAAGTCCGCTTTAAGGGCAAGATCTGTGAGCGCTGCGGCGTGGAGGTCACCCGGGCGAAGGTACGCCGTGAGCGCATGGGCCATATTGAACTGGCAGCACCGGTGTCTCACATCTGGTATTTTAAGGGTATCCCGTCCCGTATCGGACTGATCCTTGATATGTCTCCGCGCCTTTTGGAAAAGGTACTGTATTTCGCCTCTTATATCGTAATCAATCCCGGCGATACACCGCTGATAAAAAAGCAGATCCTGTCGGAAAAAGAATATCAGGATATGCGTGAAAAATACGAAGATGACTTCCAAGCAGAAATGGGTGCGGAAGCCATAAAAAAGCTGCTGCATGAGGTCGACGTCGATCAGCTCAGCGAAGAGCTGCGGAAGGAAATGGCCGAAGCCGGCGGGCAGAAAAAGCTGCGCATCTCTAAGCGGCTCGAGGTTGTGGAGGCTTTCCGTCTGTCCGGGAACAAACCGGAATGGATGATTCTTGACATGGTACCGGTCATTCCACCCGAACTGCGGCCGATGGTTCAGTTGGACGGCGGCCGGTTTGCCACGAGCGACCTGAATGACCTTTACCGCCGCGTTATTAACCGCAATAACCGTCTAAAGCGCCTTCTGGAGTTAGGCGCGCCGGATATTATCGTCCGCAACGAAAAGCGGATGCTGCAGGAAGCAGTGGACGCACTGATTGATAATGGCCGCCGGGGCCGCCCCGTTACCGGCCCCAACAATCGGCCGCTCAAATCACTTTCCGACATGCTGAAGGGCAAGCAGGGCCGGTTCCGCCAAAACCTGCTGGGCAAGCGCGTCGACTATTCGGGGCGCAGTGTTATCGTGGTCGGTCCGGAGCTTAAGATCTATCAGTGCGGTCTCCCGAAGGAGATGGCGCTGGAGCTCTTCAAGCCCTTTGTTATGAAAAAACTGGTGGAGGATGGACTGGCCAACAACATCAAGTCTGCCAAAAAATCGGTGGAGCGGTCCAAGACAGAGGTCTGGGATGCGCTGGACAGCATCATCAAGGAGCATCCCGTCATGCTCAACCGTGCGCCTACCCTGCACCGACTGGGTATTCAGGCATTTGAGCCGATTCTGGTAGAGGGCCGCGCCATCAAGCTGCATCCGCTGGTTTGCACCGCCTTTAACGCCGACTTCGACGGTGACCAGATGGCCGTCCATGTGCCGCTGAGCGCTGAGGCGCAGTCCGAGGCACGGCTGCTGATGCTGTCGGCCAATAACCTGCTGAAACCGCAGGATGGCGCACCAGTCACCGTTCCGTCGCAGGATATGGTTCTGGGTGCTTACTATCTGACCATGACCCGGGAAGAGAAGGGCGCCGGCAAGATTTTTGCCGACTCGGATGAAGCCCTGCTCGCCTATGCAGAAGGGGTCGTCGGTATCCATGCTCCGGTTAAGGTACGGATGACCCGCACGATTGGCGGCATATCGGAAAGCCGTATCATCGATGCATCTGTCGGCCGACTGATCTTTAATCAGTCTATTCCGCAGGATCTGGGCTTTGTGGATCGCACGGATCCAAAGACTGAATTTGATCTGGAAATCACCTTTGTCTGCGGTAAAAAAGAACTTCAGAAAATCATTACCCGTGCCATCAAAAAGCATGGATTTGCGGAGACAGCCGAGCTGCTTGACCGCATCAAGTCATTGGGCTTCAAGTACAGCACGGTCGGCGCGATCACCGTTTCCGCATCGGATATGTCCATCCCAGCGGCAAAGTATACACTGGTTGCCGATACCGAAGCGCGCGTTGGCGATATCACCGATCAGTTTAAGATGGGCCTGATTACCAACGACGAGCGGTACCGCCTGGTCATTGAAGAATGGGAAAAGACCACAAAGGACGTTACCAAGGCCCTGATGGACAATCTGGATCCATTCAACCCCATTATGATGATGTCTACCTCCGGCGCCCGCGGCTCGGTCAACCAGATCCGGCAGCTGGCTGGCATGCGCGGCCTGATGGCCGACACATCCGGCCGTACAATCGATATTCCGATTAAGGCGAATTTCCGTGAAGGCCTGTCCGTTCTGGAATACTTCATTTCCAGCCGCGGTGCCCGAAAAGGTCTGGCAGATACCGCGCTGCGTACCGCAGACTCTGGCTATCTGACCCGCCGCCTGGTGGATGTTTCCCAGGACGTCATCATCCGTGAAACGGATTGTGAAACGGATGAAGGTATCGATGTCTATGAAATCAACGATGGAAAACAGGTGATCGAGCCCTTTGCTGATCGTCTGGTAGGCCGTTTCCCGGCAAAAGACATCGTCGATCCCACAACTGGTGAGGTCTTGGTACCGAACACCAAGCTGATGACCGATGCCGACGCACAGAAAGTGATTGCCGCGGGTATCACACATGCCACCATCCGTTCGGTTCTGCACTGTAAGGCACACTATGGCGTATGTGCCAAGTGCTACGGCAGCAACCTGGCTTCTGAAGAAGCGATCGGAATCGGTGAAGCGGTCGGCATCATCGCGGCTCAGTCCATCGGCGAACCGGGCACTCAGTTGACAATGCGTACGTTCCATACCGGCGGCGTCGCCGGCGGCGATATTACTCAGGGCCTTCCGCGTGTTGAAGAGCTTTTTGAGGCCCGCAAGCCGAAGAAAGCGGCGATTCTGTCTGATATCCGGGGCATTGTGCGCATTGAAGACAGCAAACGGGGCACAATTAACAACATTATTATTACTGACGATGAAAATGGCGATACCCGCACGTATCCGGTGCCTGCCAACATGCCGCTGCGAATCAAAAACGGCGACGTGATCGAGCGGGGTACGGCTCTGACTGAGGGCGCATGGAACCCCCACGATGTGCTGCGTACCCGGAATGTAGAGGCAGTCCGCGCTTACCTGATTCAGGAGGTTCAGCGCGTTTACCGTCAGCAGGGCGTTGATATCAACGACCGCCATATCGAGGTCATTGTCCGTCAGATGCTTCGCAAAGTTAGGGTCGAACAGGCGGGAAGCACGGATCTGCTGCCCGGCTCCGTCATCGATCTGACTGAATTCGAATCTGCATGCCAAGAAACGGAAAAACGTTTCCAGGAGAAGGGTGAAGAGTGCCAGCCTGCCGAATGCAGTCCTGTGCTGCTGGGCATTACCAAGGCCTCGCTGGCCACTGACAGCTTCCTGTCGGCCGCATCTTTCCAGGAGACCACGCGCGTGCTGACCGACGCAGCGATCAAGGGTAAGGTCGATCCTCTGTTGGGACTCAAGGAAAACGTAATTATCGGAAAGCTGATCCCCGCCGGTTCGGGCATGAAATGCTATAATACCCCGAATTATGAGGAAATTACGGAAGTTCTTGACTAACCGTTCATAGAGTATTATAATATCTAATTGCTGGATTTTTGACGGAGGGGCCGGAACACCGGCGGAGGACGACCATGATTACTGACTTAAAAACAGGGAAAAAGGTCGTTGGCGTCAAGCAATCCGGAAAGGCGGTCGCCAGTGGAAAAGCGGCGGAAGCCTTTCTTGCGGAGAATTGCGAAATGTGTATCCGCGATTCATTTACGGAGCTGTGCGAAAAATATCAGGTTCCCTTGACCATCATTCCCACGATGGCGGAACTCGGCGTTGCCTGCGGTATCCAGGTGGGTGCCGCGGCGGCAGTGCTGCTGAAATGACGCACAGCAAAGAAAAAGCTATTGCGGACGGGAGATCTCGTCCGGGAAGATAGTAATATTTAAAGAAGGAGGAATACCGTCAATGCCTACTTTTAACCAGTTGGTGAGAAAAGGCAGGGAACAGGCAACCTACAAGTCCACCGCTCCCGCGCTGCAGAAAGCTTTTAACTCCAAGAAGAAAGAGGTCATCGATCTGGCGAGCCCGCAAAAGCGCGGCGTCTGCACCACGGTCAAGACCATGACCCCGAAAAAGCCGAACTCCGCACTGCGCAAAGTCGCCCGTGTCCGCCTGACAAATGGCATGGAGGTCTGGGGTTATATTCCCGGCGTGGGCCACAACCTGCAGGAGCACTCTGTGGTCATGGTGCGCGGCGGCCGTGTCCGGGATCTGCCGGGCGTCCGTTATCACATCATCCGCGGCACGCTGGATACTCAAGGCGTCAACGGCCGCAAGCAAGGTCGTTCCAAGTACGGCGCAAAGCGCCCGAAGGCTGCCAAGGCTGGTAAATAAGCCATCACCAAAAAGGTAAGGAAAGCATCGCAAAGCAGTTGCTTGAGACGGTACTCCCTGTAGATTTTGCGGGGCGATCCGTTCCGGCGCTGACAGAAGCATGAGCGCTTTTGAGTACCTATGAAATCATTTCTGTGAAGGAGGGAAGCAAAGTGCCCAGAAGAGGATTTGTCCCGAAGCGGGAAGTCTTACCGGACCCGCTGTACAATTCAATTTTGGTAACAAAGCTCATCAACAATATCATGGAAGACGGCAAAAAGGGTGTTGCCCAGAAGATCGTCTATGATGCCTTTGATATTGTCAAAGAGAAGACCGACAAAAATCCGGCCGAGGCCTTTCAAGAGGCTATGGAGGCCGTAATGCCGATGCTCGAAGTCAAGGCTCGCCGTGTAGGCGGCGCCAACTATCAGGTGCCGATGGACGTGCGGCCCGAGCGTCGCCAGACCCTTGGCCTGCGCTGGCTCTGCAGCTATGCTCGCAACCGGAGCGAAAAGACCATGAAAGAGCGTCTGGCCGGCGAAATTCTTGACGCGCTCAACGGAACCGGCGGCGCGGTCAAGAAGCGTGAAGATACCCATAAGATGGCTGAGGCCAATAAGGCTTTTGCCCATTTCCGTTTCTAATTTCATGCCCAACATAGTCTCATGGAAAGGAGATAGCAGATGCCAAGAGCATTTCCATTGGAGCTGACCCGCAATATTGGGATTATGGCTCATATCGATGCCGGAAAGACCACGACTACTGAGCGCATTCTGTTTTATACCGGCGTTAACCACAAATTGGGCGAGGTGCACGATGGCGCTGCTACCATGGACTGGATGGAGCAGGAGCAGGAGCGCGGCATCACCATCACGTCCGCTGCGACGACCTGCGTTTGGAAAGGCCATCGCGTCAACATCATTGATACACCGGGCCACGTGGACTTCACCGTGGAGGTGGAGCGCAGCTTGCGCGTACTGGACGGTTCCGTAACCGTTTTCTGTGCCAAGGGCGGCGTGGAGCCTCAGTCCGAGACCGTCTGGCGTCAGGCCGATAAATATGGGGTACCCCGTA
>JAYFOA010000012.1:0-112984 GCA_034933145.1 Clostridiaceae bacterium | reverse complement strand
AAAACAAAAAGGCTATCGGGAATCCATATGTTGCCGCCTGCGGAACAGGCTGCGGGCATTAAAAGCCTGCACGAAAAAGGGTGTTCGATCCGGCAGCTTGCCCGACTTACCGGCATTTCAAAAGGACGGATTGAGGGGATGCTAAAGTAACGCAAGACAAATGAACCGTCCCCTTGTCTTTAAAGGCCATCGCCAAGGGATTGACATATTTGGGTTATTGAGGAGATAATAATTTGAAAAAGTATGAGCTTTTATTAGAATTGTTACCGGTAATCTATCCTGTCTTTTATGTAAAGAAAGATAGAGATGGTCATGAATTAGTATTTCTTGATGCAGGGCACCATCAAGAAGACATTTCAGTTGTTATTGCCGACAAAACGCAGTGTGAAGCTGTAGAAAACCATTTTCACTTGTTTAATAGGACTAATGAAGAGAATAAAGAAGCAGTTAAAAAGATTGGGGCTTCCATTGCAAAAAATCTGCTTAGAGCATTGATGCAGACCTTCCCAGATAAAAAGTTTATCGTTTATTTAGAGGTAAATATTAGTGATTCAACAATAGTAAGATTCCATCAAATATGGGATAATGAGCCGCCTTATTTTGATGTGGCAACATTTAAAAATAAGAATGTAGAGTTATTCGAATTTAAAGCTTAAGTTTCTACGCCCCTCACTTCGAAAATGAGGGGCGTAGAGGTGACAGGGGGACGGTTCTATTGACATTGTCTGCAGGTAGATCGGCGGGAACTGCGTAGAAAATTAATCAGGCCAACTGTTTCGCCAATGCCTACTTCTAAACTCGGCATGAAAGGCTTAAAGCTTATCGGATCGTAGATTTCCGTTATTAACTTTAAAAACCAGTAAAAGATATTGCAAGTTAGAAACCATTTAGGTTGAAAAAACGCAGTATTCACACAGATTTTAAAAGACATAGCCAAATGTGATCAAGCTATGATAACACTCATAACCCGGAGGTCGTAGGTTCAAATCCTGCCCCGGAAACCACTAAAAACGCCGTTTTCAAATGAAAACGGCACTTTTTTAAATTTTTTGTGAGTTTGAAGTATTGGACAAATAGCGTTTCCGTTATATTTCCGTTACGCCCGCTGGATTACAATGATGCCGATGGGAATAGGATCGGCTATTCCGGCTACCTCGGCGTACATTCAAGGCACCTAAGTAGAATCATCAAGATATTGATTCGTTTGATATATTTTTTTCCAGTGTGCGAGAGCTTTTTCTGAAAATTGTGTTTTACAATAGGGAATCGCGATGGCACTGTCGACGGACTGCAGGGTAATCGGAGCGTTTATGGTCGGGCTATCTTCGGTTCTGAAAATCAAACAGTTCTTACGAATACAGTAATTTATATGTGGCTGAAGGATGCCATTGACAAAAAGATTTTGGTATGAGCAATCCTCCTCTTTCTCAATTCCGTCCATACCGTACATGGGGATATTATTTTGATTGGTGTATATTTTGCTTCCGTTTGAATAGGCGTTATAAGCAAATGCGTTCATTCGCACCAGTCGCTGTTCCGGAGTATGGACAATGACGGATTCCAAAATGATCAGTGCTCCATTTGACGGAGCATCCTTGGTGGTCAATTCAAGTATGCCATTTCTTACATAATAATTGCTCTTTGGCTGAAGGACGCCGTTGACAAAAAGGTTGAAAAAAGATACGTCACAGGGGGATGGAATCCCGCGGCTTTTATACTCCGGCAATTCATCCTGATTCCGATAAATTTTTTTCGTCCCGTTGGAAACAGCGTTGTATTGCCATTCGATTGAATCCATTGTTTCAAAGTTCAGGTTTTTCCAAGTGACAAACAGAATGGTAACGCTCTGGCCCTTTGACGGGATGTTTTGAGTCGTAAAGAACAGCCTGCCTTTTTCGAGAATATAGTTTTTTTGGGGCTGCAGCAGGCCATTCACAAAAACATTAAAATATGAAACGTCTGTTGGGGAAAGGATTCCGCAGCAGCCATATTCTTTCATCTCATCACTGTCAAGGAAGGTCCGCTTAGTTCCGTCGGCAATGGTATTGTATTGAGAGATTTCAACCCGCATTTCAGAGTTTTTGTGTATCAGGCAGCATTCACTGTGAAATTGCGTACGGTCGAAAATCTGTTCGGTGCTGATACAGACACTGTCGATGATGTGCAGGTCGGAATCAATTTGCGGGACCAAAAGGCTTACTGCTTTTGAAGAGAAAGCACAGGTGTCAATACTGATCAAAAGCTTGGTTTGTCCGGTCTCGGAGGAACCTTTGCTTTTACAGACAACCACCCATGTATGAAAGCTCTTTACCTGGTATGTGACGGAACTTGCCTTAGGGACGGAAAGACAGAAATCCGAAATCATGCAAAAGGGAATCGGCAGAGATATTCTATCCTCTCTGAGGTAGACGGCAACATAGCCTTCGATCGTAACAGACCGATGCTTTTCGCAACTGCCCGTCGGTGAATGATATGCAACAGCCCCCGGTGCGTATGGATTGATCGGATTTCCAAACTGATCGGTCAGTTTGCAGGTAAGTGATTGACAGTATTCGGACATATAATTTACCTCGTGGTAATGAAAGCACTCGGTATCCGATGGAAAAGCGCATCCAGATCATCGGATGTGTCAATTTTGTTTGAACAGGAATATAACTGGAAGGGAAGGACGGCGCAGAATCGGTGGGGGGAATAAAATGAATCTAATCGGAAAAAGAGTATTGGTTACCGGTGCAGACGGGTTTATTGGCTCGCACCTGACGGAAGAACTGGTCCGCAGAGGATGCGCAGTTCGTGCTTTTGTATATTACAATTCATTTAATTCATGGGGATGGCTGGATCAATCCCCTCAAAATATTCGGGAGCAGCTGGAAATATTTCAGGGGGATATCCGAGATCCCTATCGTGTAAAAGCCGCCTTGCAGGGATGCAATGCGGTTTTTCATCTGGCAGCTTTGGTTTCGATACCTTTTTCATATTATTCACCTGCCGCGTATTTTGACACGAACGTTAAAGGGACGCTTCATGTGCTGCAGGCTGCACGAGAACTGGATACCGAACGGGTTGTACAGACCTCCACAAGCGAAGTATACGGAACAGCACAGTTTGTACCGATTTCGGAAGTGCATCCGCTGCAAGCCCAATCTCCATATGCCGCGTCAAAGACCGCGGCCGATCAGCTCGCGTTTTCGTACTATCATTCCTTTGGCACCCCGGTATCGATTGTCCGCCCGTTCAATACTTACGGCCCGCGGCAATCCAACCGGGCGGTTATTCCGACGATTATTACCCAGATCGTGCAGGGAAAACGCAAGATTCAATTGGGTTCTTTAACTCCTACAAGGGACTTTAATTTTATATCTGATACGGTACGTGGATTTTGTGAGGTCGCTGTCTGTGACGGGGCTTTGGGCGAGGCGGTAAATATCGGAAGTAATTTTGAGGTTTCCATAGGGGAGACGGTAGGGACCATCGCTCAGATTATGAATACGAACGTTGAGGTGGTCACGGAGAAAGAACGTGTTCGGCCGGAAAAAAGCGAGGTCCGGCGGCTGTATGCAGATACGTCGAAGGCAAAACGTCTGTTCGGATGGAAGCCTGAATTTGGCGGAGCAGATGGTTTTCGAGAGGGGTTGACACGGACAGTGGAATGGTTCTCAAAGAAGGAAAATCAAAAATTCTACAAATCAGGTGGGTATGTGCTATGAGCCAATCTGTAAACCCTCGTGAAATCGCAGATGTCCTGAAAATGGTACTGCAAAATACAGACGAACCGGTTGCTTTGCATGAGCCGTACTTTGCAGGTCGGGAACAGGAGTATGTAAAGGCGTGTATTGATTCCGGATATGTATCCTCCGTCGGTTCCTCCGTCGACAAATTTGAGGCGGATTTATCCCGATTTACAGGAGCAAAATTTGCCGCAGCGGTGGTCAACGGCACTTCGGCATTGCATATTTGTCTGAAGCTGGCGGGAGTGCGGCCGGGAGACGAGGTACTGATCCCCGCATTGACCTTTGTTGCCACGGCAAATGCCGTATGTTATTGCGGCGCAATCCCTCATTTGGCGGACAGCGATATGGATTCGCTGGGAGTTGATGGCGGAAGGTTAGGCGGTTACCTCGAAAAGATTGCGGTGATGCGCGGTAAAACCTGTTATAACAGACTGACGGACCGGCCGATCCGCGCGCTGGTTGTTATGCATACCTTCGGGTGCCCTGCGGATATCGATCGGATCTTACGGCTGTGCGGCGATTATCAAATTGCTTTGATTGAAGATGCCGCCGAATCGCTTGGCTCGTATTATAAAAACATCCATACCGGCAGGTTCGGAAAGCTCTCGGCTCTCAGCTTCAATGGGAATAAAATCGTGACCACAGGCGGGGGGGGCGCAATTTTGACTGAGGATGAAGAGCTTTATAGGGAAGCAAAGCACCTGACGACAACGGCAAAGCTTCCGCACCGCTGGGCGTTTGTGCACGACGAGGTCGGATATAATTACAGAATGCCCAACCTGAACGCAGCGCTCGGCTGCGCGCAGCTTGAGCAAATCGAAAAATTTATCTGCCTTAAAAGGGCGCTGGCGAAAGAATACCAAAGGTCCTTCGCGGGTATGCCGGGGGTCAGCGTTTTTACAGAACCGGCTTATGGAAAAAGCAACTACTGGCTCAATACGCTGATTCTGTCGGAGGAAAATGTCCCGCTGCGCGATTCGATCCTCGAGGAGACGAATCGCCAGGGAATCAAAACGCGCCCGGCCTGGACGTTGATGAACCGGCTGCCCAGCTTTCAAAGCTGTCCGCGGATGGATCTGCCGACAGCAGAGAGCTTGGAGCGCCGGATCATCAATATACCGAGCAGCGCAAAGCTGGGCTTGCCGTTTTTACCACCGGGGAACGATACGCCATAAGCCCCGGCACTTATACGGCGGGCTCGGGTGCCGATGTAACCAAGGGCGTTTTTGAAAAATATAATGGGTTAGCAATATTAAGGAAGCATCGCCTTTCTAAAGGCGCGTTCCTGTATGCCGGAGGCACATCATGGACGAATGGGAAAAAGCGCTGGTTCCTCCTGATTTGATGATTTATAAGGTCATTGAACTCCTGGATAAAAACTCGCAGCAAATTGCCGTCGTGACGGACGAGGAAAACAGGCTGCTCGGTACAGTTACTGATGGAGATATCCGAAGGGGTATCCTAAAGAAAGTTCCCTTAAACAGCCCCGTCAGCCAGATTATGAATCCGCATCCGATTACAATTCCGAAGCTGAACGACCCAAAGAGCATCATCAGTATATTAAAGGCGAATAAGGTCCATCACCTGCCGGTGATAGATGAAGACAGGCATGTTGTGGGAATTGAACGGCTGGATGGATTGCTGACCGATCCCCACAGCAAAAGCTGGGTTGTGATTATGGCAGGGGGGCTTGGAAGGAGGCTTGCGCCTCTGACAGACAGCTACCCAAAGCCCATGCTCAAAATCGGCGGGAGACCGGTGCTGCAGACTATTTTGGAACAGCTGATACGGCACGGATTCACGCGGATTTGCATTTCCGTGAGTTATCGCGCCGAGCAGATCAAAAGTTATTTCGGCGACGGCTCCGATTATGGGGCGGAAATTCACTATCTTGAGGAAGAAAAGCGCATGGGGACGGCCGGATCCCTTAGCCTGTTTCCGTTTAAAACGGAGGAACCCATTCTTGTGATCAACGGGGATATTCTTACAAAGCTCGACTTTGAGCAGCTGATCGACTTTCACCGGGAACATCAGGCCAAAGCGACGATCGCCGTGACCACATACGACTACCAGGTGCCGTACGGCGTCGTCAAGGCGAGCCGCGACCGTTTGGTCGGCTTTGAGGAAAAGCCGGTCTACGCGAGCTTCATCAACGCGGGAATTTATGTGCTGAGCCCTGAGACGCTGAGCTATGTGCCGCAAAACTCCATTTTTGATATGACCGGCCTGTTCGAGGTACTCCTTAACAAAAAAGAGCCGGTCTGTGTTTTTCCCGTCCGGGAGTATTGGATCGATATCGGCGGCATCAAGAGCTTTCAAAAAGCCTGCAGGGATTATGACAGTGAGTTTAATCAACCATAGGATCAACGGGGGAATGATGATGGAGGAGATCATAAATCCTGAACTTTCGGAATTTCGCAGCCTGATCTCCGCGATCCGAGAGGAAGCAGTTTTATTGAAAGAAGCCATTTTATCGGACGAGGAAGAAAAAGAGGAAAGTGCGCTGCTTCAAAAATACGACGAATTGCTTCGCCGCCATGCCATCAGCACCCTCAATATTCTTGCGCAGTATCAGCTTGGAGGGTGGAGGGATAACGTCGATGATGAATGAGATGAAGAGAAAGGCAGGGCAAGCCGCATATGAGCCGCGGGAGGGGCGAATATACGGCGTTTTGCAGACGGCGGCGGAGCAATTTCGGATCGGTGAGGATGCCGCGGGCATCAAAAACCTTCTGACAGCGGCGGCGAAGCTCGAAACAGTGATAGAGGCCGACCAGCGTTCACAGCGGCCCCGTATCGATCTCGAGCGGTTGTTGCCCGCTTTAAAAACGCTGCTTTTTTATATGCAAAACCAGGATATTGCCGGGATCACGGATCTTTTAGAGGATGTCCTATTACCGCTCAGCGAAGGCTGGGCGAAAGGGGACGACGGAGTATGAAGATTGCAAAGTCCGATGAGACGCAAGCGATGTATCAAAAGAACCTCGAATTGCTGCCGCAGTGGCTTAAGGATACCGTGTCCGGCGTTTCGGAAGAAGCGCTGGGGGAGAGGACTGAAATTACATATAACTCCGAAGGCCTCCCGGTCTGCATTTACAAACGGGACGGCGCCGTGTTCCACATCACAAGCGGGCATCCGATAAAAGAATCCGAGATGTGGGTAAGCTCACTGCACCTTGAGGATTCATCGCTGGCATTCCTCTATGGCTGCGGGTTTGGCTATCCGCTTTTTGAATTGTTTGCGAAAAAGCCGCCGCAAGCGGTTGTTGTTGTGTTCGAGCGGGACGTTTGCCTGTTTAAGGCGATGCTGTATTATTTCGATTTGTCGCCCCTTTTTGAAACGCAGAAGATCATTTTTTATGTTGGCGACAGCGCCTGCTTTGGCAAACTATTTTCTGAAACGTTCTGCAGCAGGCTTTTCTTTGTTGCCACATATCCGACCATATTATTTACCTTTTCCGCAGCGCGGCACTTCAAACAGGAGTATTTGGAGATTCACCGGTATATCTTTGGCAAGCTGACCTTCGTGATGTCGTGCGTTGGGAACAGTCATCAGGACGATATGCTGGGGATGCGCAATCTTTTCGCCAATTTAAAGGAAATCGTCAGAAGTCCGTATCTCAGCAGCATGAAGGACAAATTCCGGGGCGTGACGGCGGTCATCGTTTCCAACGGGCCGTCGCTCGACAAAAGCATACCGCTGCTGAAAAAGATCCAGGGCAAGTGCCTCATGATCTGTGCGGAATCGGCGATCGTGCCGCTTACCAAGAGAGGGATAAAACCTGATATCCTATGTGTCCTTGAGCGTTCAAAAATCGACTATGTGTATCATTTTAAGGACCACCGGTATCCGGCGGATATCGCCCTTTTTACCCTCGTAGTGGCCGATCCTCGGATTCTTCCTTCCTTTGAGGGAGAAAAACTGCCTATCTTCAGAATGGGAGAGGGGATTAATCGTTGGGTTAACTCAATGATCGGTGATGGAAGCGCGCTGGACGCCGGCACCAGTGTGGCACATCTCGCGGCGGGTTCCGCTATTCACCTCGGCGCCGACCCCATCATATTTGTCGGGCAGGATTTATCCTACAGCTCAGATGGCGCCACACACAGCAAGGACGCCGTCATTTCGCAGGATGTTGGAAAACCGGAACGGGATTTTTTCCACGCGCTTCCTACAGTTATGGTGGAGGGCAACGATGGAACCATGCTTCCGTCCAATTTTCTCTGGGCACATTTTCGGACCGGTATAGAAACAATTATTTCCAATTGCCCGGAGCATCATTTTTACAACGCTACTGAAGGCGGGGCAAAAATCAAGGGCGCAGGGAGGGAAAAATTTTCGAAGCTGATTGAGCAGTATTGCACAGAACCTCTTCCGCACCGGGTAAACGAACTGCTTGCTGAGGAAAGAAAAAAGATTTCCGTCGAGGAGCGCGGAGAGATGCTTGAAAAGCTGACGGCGGATATAAAGCGCTATGCCGTCATGTTCCGCAATTTGGCGCGCAAGATGAATTTAAAAAGGCTGGAAAGCGAAAGAATGCTGCGTTTATGCGTCGATCAGGATGAAAAAAAATATATGGAAATATTTGATGAGGTCTATAGACGGAATCTTTTATTTTTTTATCAATGCTTATCCGACGGTCTGTCCTGCTTCTTTTTTCAGCGGGTGTACTGCGCATATTTCTATTTGATGGATCAATTGGGCGCAATCGATTCGCGGAAAAAAAGAATGCAGATATTTGACCTTCACAGGCAATTCTTCCGTGACCTAGGAGTGGTCAGCGGGAGCGTCGCGGTGGCACTGGAAAAAACCGCGCTGGAAGCTGAGTCCCTGCCGGAAGAAGACGGAAAGGCGGTGTGAAAGCGATGACGGCACAAAAGCAGTTGAGCCTTTGCGTGATTACAAAAGATGAGGAATCGTTTCTTCCGGCCTGCCTGAAAGCGCTGAATGGAATCGCCGACGAGGCGATCGTAGCGGACCTTGGCTCCAAAGATGGTACAGCGGATCTTGCGCGGCGGGCGGGCGCTGCGGTATACACCCCGGCGTGGGAGGACGACTTCAGCAGGATCAGAAATTTCTGTATGGAGCGCGCGTCCGGCGAATGGGTGCTTTTTCTGGAAGCAACTGAGACGATCGCGCGCGAGCAGTTACAGGAACTGAAGCTTCTTTTGCAAAATCCCACTGCGGAAGCCTACCTCGTTGAAGTGGATGACGGGCAGGAAAAAGGCGCCGTGCCTTTGCCGACGCAGAGCCTTCGCCTGCTGCGCAACCGGGCGGATTACCGTTTTTGCTACCGCTCCTTTGCATACATACCGGATGAGGAGCTTTATTCCCTCAAGAACTGCGGCCTTCGCATCGCGCGCCTCGGGAAAGGCGCCGAATGGCAGGCAAAAGAGCGGATCAGACTTTTGCAGAAGGATATTGAGGAGCGCCCGCAGGACGGCTACCTGCGCTATGTAAAGGGTGTTCTGCTGCTGAACGCCGGCAAGTACAAAGAGAGTGCCGCGTCGCTTGAGCTTGCGCGCCGCGCCGTTTGCGGAGGGTATCTTTATACGCCGCATATGTATCAATGCCTTGCAATCTGTTTTCTGGCACTCGAAAGGTATGACGTGGCGGAAGAACTGCTGGCCGAGGGCGAATTGCTCTTTCCCTTTTATACAGATATTCAATTCCTGCGCGCGGAGCTGTATGCAAAACTGAATAAAACCGCACAGGCGCTCCAGCTTCTGGAGACATGCCTTGTCCGGCAAAAGCGCCCCGCCGTCTGTGTGCCTCGGCCGGAGACAGGCATTCACGATATTGAAAGAGCGATTGAAAAACTGCGGAGCGACCCCGGCGCAAAGCCTTGGGAGGCTGCTCCGCGTTAGGCTTTTATCACTGATGCTGCGCGGCGACATATAATATTAGTGTGATGCGAATCCGCCGCTGAATTTGTTGGGCAGCTTCACCCGTAATGTCATTTGCGGACGGCTCCGCAGAGACTTTTGCGGAAAGGAGAAAAACAATGGCTTTACAGCTTTTTAAATTGGCCGGTCAGGTACCTGCGATAGAGACGACACAAGATGTGCATCAGTATTTTTATACGTTTACCGATACTGGTTTCGTTATTTCTGCGAGTGAGTCCTATGTGCTTTCAGTGGGAAGCTGGGTTACCAGTGATGGTGGTACGACGGATGCTTTTGTAACCGATGCGGCTTCTAACAGCCTGTTTATTCAGGGCGTTTTGCAGCAGCCGGGCATTTATGTGATAAACTCAGGTTCTGTTAATATTGTTGCATCCAGCGCTATTACGTTGGACGCCAACGCACCTATTTCCCTGCAGACCTATAATGCCTCTGCGGCCATGTCGACGACCACGACATTCGCTATTCCCTAATCACAGCAATCACAAAAAGAGCCGTCCGCAATGGCGGCTCTTTTTTTACCATCTCCCTACAGCAATTCCAGTTTAGCTCTATCATATGGCACGCCCCACCCACATATATTTTTTAATGATACGCTTTTCTAACCCTGAAGAACGAAAACGGGTGGCTCAAAATCATGAAGGAAATCATCCTTGCCGGCGCAGGCGGACATGCGCTTTGCGTAATCGACAGTATCCTTTCGCAAGGCGTTTATAGAATTGTCGGCATTACGGAAGCCGAAGAGTATACGCGAAAGACAATATTGGGCTTTGACATAATCGGAGACGATTCCTTTCTCGAAAAATACTATCAAAGCGGCGTAAAGTATGCTTTTGTGACGGTGGGGAGCGTAGGAAATACATCCGTCAGGGAAAGGCTGTTTATCAAATTAAAAAAAATCGGGTTTCTTTTGCCCGCGGTTATAGACAAATCCGCGAACGTCAGTGGCTACGCCGATCTGTCTGAAGGAGTATATATCGGAAGGAATGCTTCGGTCAACGCGGGGACAGAAATAAAAGCGATGGCGATTATTAATACCGGAGCGATCGTGGAGCATTCCTGCAGGATCGGCGAATTTGCACATATTTCTCCCGGAGCCGTCCTTTGCGGGGATGTCACAATCGGAAAACATACTCATATCGGCGCGAATGCGACGGTTAAGAACGGAATTGTCATAGGAGACCATTCGCTAATCGGCGCTCAAAGCAACGTGGTGGATCCTTTGCAGGATCATATCATCGCATACGGGAATCCATGCAGAAGGGTCGGTTATCATGGATAAAATTCTTATGATCGCGGAAGCGGGCGTGAATCATAACGGAAGCCTTGAAAACGCAAGAAAATTAGTTCGTATTGCCTCAGAAGCCGGTGCCGACGCGGTAAAATTCCAGATCTTCAAGCCTGAGAAGCTGCTGACAAAATATGCGCAAAAAGCCGAATATCAAAAAGCGGGAACCGGTAAAGACGGGAATCAACTGGATATGCTAAAAAAGCTCGCGCTCTCTGACAGGGAGTTTCTTAAACTGAAAGCTTACTGCGATGAAAAGAAAATTATGTTTTTGGCCACGCCGTTTGATTTTGAGAGCATTGATTTTCTTGCGTCCATGGATATGCCAATCTATAAAATTCCGTCCGGAGAAATCACAGATCTTCCTCATCTGATCAAAATAGCGCGCTTAAAAAAGCCGGTTATTCTCTCGACCGGAATGTGCGGGACCGAAGAGATAAGATCCGCGGTAAACGTATTGGCTTTGAATGGAGTGAAAGATCTTACGCTGCTGCATTGCAATACACAGTATCCCACTCCTTTTTCTGATGTAAATCTCCAGGCGATGCTCACGATGAAAAAAGAGTTTCAGCTAAGGGTTGGTTACTCTGATCATACGCTGGGGACAGAAGTGCCGATAGCGGCGGCGGCACTTGGCGCGGATGTGATAGAAAAGCACTTTACAATCAGCCGGGATATGCAGGGACCTGATCATAAGGCAAGCCTTGAACCTCTGGAGCTGAAAGAGATGATTACATCCATAAGACATATTGAAGCAGCATTGGGAGACGGCCAAAAACGCGTTACGGAATCGGAGCGCTGCAATCTTGAAATCGTCAGAAAGAGTATTGTGGCAAAACAAGCGATCTACGCCGGGGAAACGCTGACGGAGAAAAATATTACCGTAAAAAGGCCTGGAAACGGGATCTCTCCCATGAGGTGGTTTGAAGTGCTTGGAAGCCGCGCTATCAGGAATTTTGCCATAGACGAATTGATTGAGCTATGAGAAAAAATATCTGTGTTGTTACGGGATCCAGAGCGGAATACGGCCTGCTTTGTCCCTTGATTAGTAAGATGCGAAGTGACAACACCCTTGATCTTCAGATTGCCGTGACCGGAATGCATTTGTCGGAAAAATTCGGCCTTACCTACAGGGAAATTGAAGAAGACGGCTATCCGATTCACGCAAAAATTGAGATGTTACAGGACGGCGACAGCAACGAGGCGATGTCAAAAGCCATTGGAGTCGGCATGATTCGTTTTGCGGAATATTTTTCCGCATCAAAACCTGATCTCCTGATTGTTTTAGGCGATCGGTTCGAGATATTCGCCGCCGCGACGGCCGCGGCGGTAGCCCACATACCAATCGCGCATATTTATGGCGGAGAATCTACCGAAGGGGCCCTGGATGAGTTTTTTCGGCATTCTATTACAAAAATGAGCTACCTGCATTTCACCTCTACTGAGCAGTACAGAAAACGGGTTATCCAGATGGGAGAATCACCGGAACGGGTTTTCAATGTCGGTTCGCTTGGCGTTGAAAATGCCGAGCGTTTCAAGCTTCTTTCGAAAGAGGAACTGTCGTGTCGGCTTCATTTTAATTTATGTAAGCCATTTTGCCTTGTCACATTTCATCCCGCGACAATGGAAAACGATACGGCAGGCGGCCAGTTTTCTGAGCTTCTTTCCGCACTGGATGAAATGCCGGATATGCATTACGTGATTACAAAAGCAAACGCGGACGCAAACGGTCAAATTATAAACAGAATGATTGACGAATATTGTAAAGGCCGGGAGAATACGTTGGGCGTTGCTTCTCTGGGCGTGCTGCGCTATCTGTCGGCGCTGCAATCCTGTGAAATGGTAATCGGAAATTCGTCCAGCGGCATCATTGAGGCGCCCGCCTTTCGAAAACCGGCCATCAATATCGGAGAACGGCAAAAGGGAAGAATCTGTGCCGAATCCGTTATTTCATGTGACCCGGTACAAAAGGACATTCTGTGTAGTATGAAGCTTGCCCTTTCGGAGGGATTCAAATGCAAGATTAAGCGGATGACACCGCCTTACGGCGGCGGAGACGTATCCGGCAAAATATTAGGCACCATAAAAGAATTTCTGGAAAAGGATACAATCAATCTGAAAAAGAGCTTTTATGACTTGACGTAAGGCATGAACGTATCCTTTTTAAGTTAAAAATCGGAAAGGGAAACGCCGCTTGATTACTGGGGATGATTTTATGTACAACGGGAAAAGAGTTCTTGCTGTTATCCCAGCCCGCAGCGGTTCAAAAGGACTGCCCGACAAGAATATCCTGCTTTTCAATGGGAAGCCGCTTTTGTCCTATAGCATAGAAGCGGCGCGTAATTCAGGTGTGGTTGATGAGATATTTGTGTCCACCAATTCCCCCCAATACGCCTATATAGCAAAAGCAAGCGGCGCAAGTGTGCCGTTTTTAAGGTCAGAGGCGCTTGCCAGGGAGCAGTCATCCTCTTGGGAATGTGTGATTGAGGCGCTGAAAAATTATGAGATGATGGGTAAAGTTTTTGAATATGTATTATTGTTGCAGCCGACTTCACCGCTCAGAAAGTCACAGGATATTGTGGATTCTCTCCGTTTGTCGGAGCAATTGACGGCTGATTCCATCATATCCGTTTGCGAGACGGATCATTCCGTTCTTTGGTGTAATAAGCTGCCGCAGAATCAGTCGATGAAGAACTTTATTCAGGATGAAATCAAAAATGTCCCCAGACAGCGGATGCCGGTCTATTATAGGATCAACGGCGCGATTTATCTCGTTCGGGTGGATTATTTAAAAAAATCCCGGGACATTTTCCATTGCCGTTCCTATGCATACATTATGCCGAAGGAAAGATCCGTCGATATTGATACGGAATATGATTTTATTATTGCCGAGGCTTTAGCGAAGAGATACGAGTAGGGCTATGCATGACCAAACGATTAATTCATTTTTTGCTGAAAGGATATTGGAATGATTCATCGGGTGATTGCGCGTCTCGATATCAAAGGACCGAATCTTGTAAAGGGCATCCATCTGGAAGGACTCAGAGTGCTTGGCAGGCCGGAAGATTTTGCAAGGTATTATTATGAATCGGGTGCCGATGAGCTGATGTATATGGATGTGGTGGCGAGTCTTTACGAGAGAAACAGCCTGAAGGATATCATCGCGCGGACGGCAAGGGAGATCTTCATTCCGTTGACGGTCGGCGGTGGAATCCGTTCCATCACAGACATTAGGGAGGTCTTGCGGGCAGGCGCTGACAAAGTCTCTTTAAACACAGCTGTGGTTCATCATCCCGGCCTTATCACGGAAGCATCCAGGATATTCGGCTCGTCGACGATTGTCGTAACCATCGAGGCAATTAAGAATCCCGATGGAAATTATTACGCATATGTCGACAATGGAAGGGAAACCACCGGCATTGAAGTCGTTTCATGGGCCAAAAGGGTAGAGGAAATGGGAGCGGGAGAAATTGTCATTACTTCAGTTGACAGGGAAGGAACCGGAGAAGGTTATGATCTCGAACTGACAAAAAAGGTGTCGTTGGCGGTTTCTGTCCCGGTCATAGCGCATGGCGGGGCGGGAAAACCCAGCCACGTAAGGGATGTTATCGAGGAAGGCGGAGCAGATGCTGTTGCCATCGCCTCGATTTTTCATTATGAGACGATTAGGCATACCGGTCGGCCGTTTCCCTGTGCAAATGAGGGAAATACGGAGTTTTTGCAAAAGAAGAAAGCGTTCTCGCCAATTCAGCCGGCAAGTGTTGATGAGGTAAAAAAAGAACTGTTTTATCATCTGGTCCCATGCAGATATCATGGAAATGAGGCCACAGGATGAGCGGATCGGGATATGTGGCCATTATTGATTATCAGATCAGCAACCTTTTTAGTGTTCAGCATGCGTTGCAATACGTTGGTCTTCCGTCCGTAATTACTTCCGACAAGGAGAAAATGGCCAATGCCGCCGCAGCCATTTTGCCTGGCGTCGGGGCATTCGGCGTTGCGATGAATCATCTTGACCGGCTGGACCTCATACAGCCGATTAAAGAGTTTGTGAGCAGCGGAAAGCCGTTTATGGGAATCTGCCTGGGTTTGCAGCTGCTGTTCACCGAGAGCGAGGAATTCGGAAGGCATCGCGGGCTTTGTATTATTCCCGGACATGTCAGAAAATTTGTTTTTGATGCTGTGCCGGGTGAGCGGATTGTGAAAGTTCCTCAAATAGCGTGGAATCGAATTTACAGGGCCTCGCAGGATTGGGAAAAAACAGAATTGGATTTGCTCCCAAACGGGGAATATATGTACTTTGTTCATTCCTTTTATGCTGTGCCGGATCATGCGGAGGATGTCATGAGCACGACCGAATACGGCGGGTTGAGTTTCTGCTCAAGCATAAAAAAGAATAATGTTTTTGCCTCACAATTTCATCCGGAAAAGAGCGGCCAGGCTGGAATTCAAATTCTCAGAAACTTTAAAAACATCATCGATAGAAATTGTTAAAATCGAAAAATGATAGATGAGAGGGAGCGCTTGGCATGGAAGAAAAATTAGAAGCCTATTACGGCCTTCCACAAAAAGTTCAGTTCTGTAAACACTGTGTCATGTCAAACCAGAGGCCTTCATCGTCAATCGAATTCAAGCATAGGATCGAAAGCAGAAAAAATACGCTGCATATTGATGATGACGGCGTATGTGACGCATGCAGGACAGCCGAGAAAAAAGATCGGATCGATTGGGCGAAGAGGGAGCAGGAATTGTTGGATCTGTTGGAAAAGTACAGGAAGAGCGACGGCTCATACGACTGTATTGTTCCGGGCAGCGGCGGAAAAGACAGTGCATACCAGGCCCATGTACTGAAATATAAATATGGAATGAACCCCCTTACGGTGACGTGGCCTCCGATTCTTTATACCGATTACGGCTATCAAAACTTTAAAAACTGGATTGATGTCGGCGGCTTTGACAACATCAGCTTCTACCGCAACGGCCGTGCAATGAAGATATTGACCAAACTTGCGATTGAAAATTTGTTTCACCCGTTCCAGACATTTATTCTCGGGCAGAAAAACCTTGCGCCGAAAATCGCGCTCCAATATCATATCCCGCTCATATTTTACGGGGAAAATGAAGCGGAATACGGAAATCCGATTGCGGACAATTCCACGTCTTTACGGGATAGGTCGTACTATACGTATCAGCACCTGGAGGATATTTATCTGGGAGGCGTTTCAATCAAGGACATCATCCATCAGTATGATCTGAGATTGTCTGATCTTGCTTCATTTTTACCTGCCAAATATGAAGATCTTGAGAAATCTAAAATTGAGGTGCACTATCTGGGTTATTATCTAAAGTGGACGCCGCAGGAAGTCTACTATTACGCTGTTGAAAATACCGGCTTTAAGGCCCGTCCTTTCAGGACACAGGGTACCTACAGCAAATATAACAGCATTGACGACAAGATCGATGACCTTCATTATTATACGACATTTATTAAATTCGGGATCGGACGCGCCACCTATGATGCTTCCCAGGAAATCAGGAATCATCACCTTACACGTGAAGAGGGGATCGCACTGGTCAAAAAATTCGACGGGGAGTTCCCAGACCGTTACTTTGACGAAATTATGAAATATCTTGAAATCGATCCGGAGTACTTCAAACATGAGCTGACTGACAAATTCAGATCTCCGCATCTGTGGAAAAAGGTAAATGGTGTATGGAAACTTCGTCATACCATTGCCGGCACTGGGACGGATGATTAATACAGTTCGCCTGATATAAGCCAGTAATTGCATGATAGAAACCGGTTAGGTTAAAAAACGCAGTATTTACACTGATTTTAAAAGAGACCAACGATAACACTCATAACCCGGAGGCAGGAGGTTGCTTACTTTTGAATGGTGACATAACCCTCCATGGTGCCGGAATGGTGCCGAACAGAGAAGCATCAGGATTTATAGACCTATGCGGCTTTATAATAAAACGGTAAAGCTAATGTATCGAATTAAACAAAAAAGCACCTTTTTTCATGACAATATAAAGCTTTACGTTTTTCTTTTATCGCTCGAACTCAGGTAGCCCGCAAGGGCTCGTGGGTTCGAATCCCACCGCTTCCGCCACAAACCCCTGAAGGCACTAGGCTTCAGGGGCTTTCTCTATCCTTCTGAGATACCTGGAATTTTATAATTGTGGCTTAGTGGTGCCCATTGCTGCCACATTTTCTAAAAGCTGCAAAAACCTGCGCCGTTTGCAGCTCCGCTGCACAGCTTTTCTTTTTGCTTTGCTTCGCTCGCATAAAGCATAAATGGATATTTCTCTCGCGCATGTGGAGCGACGGTTAGGCAGTTTGCACAGATTATTTTTCGGGAAATTAGACATAATTCATGCCATGGCTTATTTTGCTGTCGGGCTACATCGCTGAAAACAAGCTGGTTAAGAAACGTTTATCCCCTCGATTATTTCTATTGATTTTCTTTTTGGTTTCACACTTGTTATATTTAAGGAAGAAAAGAGAATTTTTATTAGTATAGGAGGAATCTGAATGAAAATCGATGGAAACGAAGATTACATGAAGGCCCTGGCCTGCTATTTACAGGGAGACAAAAAGACATATCAGAAACTGGAAGATGAATTCCTCACTCAGGTGCATGCCGAAGGGAAAGACCACTGCCCCTGTCACGCCCCCTGTAAACATCACGGCGACTGCAAGGCCTGCATTATCTTGCATCGCGGACACAGGGATCACCTTCCCTATTGCCTGCATGATATGATCAACGAACGGCTCGACCCTATGATTCGTTTAGTGGAGGGCAATGTCAGCGACCGTACCCCGAAAAAATAATCAAGTCAGCTTTGTAAGAAAACCCCGGTGGACACAGCCTGTCCGCCGGGGTTTTTGTCGAAACGCAACTTACCGCATAAGCTCCCTAAGAATGCGGATAAACTCACGAGCCGCATGAGGAAGCTGCCCGTCTTTTCCATAGGCAGCCACCAGATTTCGGGTGGCATTGATGCCATTGATATGATAGTAGACTGCTCCGCCGTTGTCGGCACGGGTTGTAAAAATCATATACGGAACGAAGCTGATGCCGACGCCGGCAGCAACCAATGCGTTGGCCGCATCAATGTAGTGTGTCTCAAAAACGACGCGGGGCTCAAAGCCTGCGGCGCGGCAGGCCTCCATGCCCAGTGACCGCAGCCGCTGCCCGGAAAAAAGCAGAATAAAATCGTCATCCCTGAAAAACTCCATATCCACCCGTCCGAACTCTCCGGCTGCTGGCCGAGGCATCAGTTTGTTGATTCGGTGATCGGCCGGAACAGCGAGGAAGGTCTCCTCTGAAACCACCTGCTCAAAGGTCAGGGACTCATCGGTAAGCGGGAGTGGCAAAAGGGCCAGATCCACTTTCCCGGAAGTCACCAGATTTTCAAGCGTTGAAGAACTTTCTTCCCAAACAGTGATGGAAACCCCAGGATACAGCTGATGGAACACATGATATGTTTCCGCGAAGTAAAACCTGCCAAATAAAGGGGTCATCCCTATGTGCAGACTGCCCTGCTTTAAGGTTTGCACATCTTCCATTTGTCGGACAATATGGCTGCTGAGATTTAGAATCTGTTGCCCGTCCTGGACAAACAATTCCCCTGCTTTTGTCAGGGTGACCTTTCCGCGCTTGCGCGCGAAAAGTCCAATGCCTAGTTCGGTTTCCAGACGTTTGACAGCTTGACTGAGCGCCGGTTGGCTGGTGTACAGCGATTCCGCCGCTCGTGAAAAACTCTTCTTTTCAGCGATGGTTACCACATACTGGATATCCCGGAGCTGCATAAGGATGCCTCATTTCTTTGCTCGTTAAGAAAATGTTATAGATTTGATTATAAATTAATATTTTTGTTTTTCAAGTAGTTGCTGTACACTGAGCACAAGAAACAAATACGCAAAGGAAGAGGCAGACATGGAGCAGGCATTCCAATATGTGGACCGGATGTTCGACCGATTCGTGGATGAACTGAGTGAACTGTGCACCGTCCGTAGTGTAAAAGGAGACGCCGAAGGGCTGTCCCAGGCACGCGGGATTCTGACGGATCGGCTTAAGAAGCTGGGAATTTCCCCCAAAGAATATGGAGAGCGGGCAGAAACCCCTTTTCTTTACGGTCGGCGTGCAGTTCCCGGAAAACCAACGATTTTATTTTATAATCATTACGATGTGGTGGCGGAAGGGCCGTTGGCCGACTGGCGTACACCGCCTTTCTTGCCGACAATTCGGGACGGGCGACTTTATGGGCGCGGTGTCTCCGATAATAAAGGTGCTCTGCTGACCCGGCTTCAGGCCGTGGAAGCCATCCTTGAGGCCGATGGAACCCTCCCCGCGGGTATCGCCTATCTCCTGGATGGGGATGAAGAGACCGGAAGTGAAGCGCTATCCCATATGGCAAGAAATGAGGCATCGCAGCTGCGGCAGTTGACCGATGCAGACCTTTGTATCTGGGAAAACGGCCGTACTCTGCCGGATGGCAGCCCCGAAGTGGCTTTTGGCGTGCGTTCCACTTTAACCGTTGATCTGACGGTGCGCTCCTCCAACGGGGATGAGCACGCCCGAATGGGCGCGGAAATCCCCAATGCGGCCTGGCGGCTTGCATGGGCGCTTGCTTCCCTGAAAAGTGAAGATGAGCATGTACGGATCGATGGATTTTACGATGATGTCTCCCCGGTAACGGATGCAGATTTGCGTGTGTTGACGGGTTATCCGTATGATGAGGCGGGCATGCTGGCTCGTAAGGAAATCCCCGCATTTCTGCTGGGGCTGAGCGGACTTGAGCTGAAGAAAAAAATCTTTATGGAGCCTTCTCTCAATATCTGTGCCCTGGAGGCGGGTGAGCCATGGAAAGGCATCCGAAACATTGTCCCACACGAGGCATCTGCCCGGCTGTCCTTTATTATGGTGCCCCATCAGCGGGCAGAACATGTGATGGAAAAGCTGGAGAGATACCTTCGCAAGCAGGGTTTTGAAGATGTGAAGCTTCGAGCTATTGCCACCGGTTTTCCTGTACGGACGTCAGTGGATCATCCTTGCCGGGACTTGCTTGCACGGGCCTCGGCTGTGGTTTACGACAGACCGCTTACGCCATCTGTCACGCAACTGGGCAGCGGTCCCGCCTATCTGCTACGCTCTGTCCGACCCGACCTTCCCATCGTCTGTGCTTGTGGTGTAGCGGCGATAGATTCCGGGCATCACTCCGCAAAGGAAAATATACGGCTGGAAAATTATAAAAATGGTATTAAGCAGACCATCGCTGCGCTGTATGAAGCGGGAAATCTGTATGCTGAGCCTTTTATCGGACGAAAGTCTGCCCTATAATAAGAAGAACAAAAGGAGAGAAAATCATGAACAAAACACGCAGAAGGCTATCCCTGGTTCTGGCGCTGCTGATGCTGACGGGGCTATTCTCCGGCTGCACCAAGCAGGCTCCGCCCGCTGGCGGCGAGGATACCCCGTCTGGTGATGATGCGCAGGAGCCCGTTCGGGACTCCCTGATTTTCAGCATCAATGCCGACATTGTCAGTCTGGACTGTCATATGGCCCGTGATACCGTCACAGGGATCGTCCAGTACCAGATCTATGACACGCTGATCCGTAATCAGCCTGGTGAAGGTCTGGTGCCCGGTCTGGCAGAAAGTTGGGAGTTTTCAGCCGATAATACGGAGATCACCTTCGCAATCCGGCAGGACGTCAAGTTCCACAACGGGGATACAATGACGGCGGAGGATGTGGCCTTCTCTCTCAATCGTGCTATTGCCTCCTCTTTCACCAGTAGCTACAGCAGCACCATGGACCGTGCCGAAGTAGTGGATGATACGCATGTCAAGCTGTATATGAAGCAGGCCTTCGGCCCAGTGCTTCAGTGCCTTTCCACCGCCTGCATGGGTATCGTCAGTAAGCGTGCCGTCGATGAGCTGGGTGACGAGGGGTTCGCATCTGCGCCTGTCGGTACCGGCCCGTACAAGTTTGTGGAATGGAAGAGCGGCGAAAAAATCGTCCTAGAGGCCTTTGATGACTATTATCGCGGCGCGCCTACCATCAAGGAGCTGACTTTCGCAATCATGACGGACAAAAATACCGCTGCCATCGCGCTGGAAAATAACGAGATCGATGTGCTTTATTCCCCGGATCCCGCGGACCGCAGCCGGCTGGAAAGCCTGGATAATGTACAGTTCCTTGTGGGGGACGGCTCTGTCTACATGTGGGTGGTAGCCTTTAACAACGAAACAGGGGTGTTTGCCGACGAACGGCTGCGCGAGGCGGTCAGCTATGCCATTGATCGGGACGAGATCGTTGCTGGCGCGCTGGATGGGTTCGGCGAAGCGGTGGAAATGCCCATTGTGCCCAGTGTTTTCGGCTACGACCCTGCATTCAAAAACAATGCCTACGACTTGGAAAAAGCAAAAAATCTGGTTGCCGAAGCGGGGTATCCGGACGGCCTGACCGTCACCATCAAGCTGAATCAAAGCACTACCTATACCCGGCCGGCGGAGATTCTGCAGGCTCAGCTGTGCAAGATCGGCATCAATTTGGAATTCGAACTGATGGAGCGCGCCGCCTTCCTCTCCGATGTGACTAGTGATTGCAATTATGACATTACGCTTTATATGTTTACCGCGGGGTATACCGATGCTGACTATGTGCTGTATGGACGCCTAAATAGCGCCAGCATCGGCGGTTCCAACTACCTCCGTTACAGCAATCCGGAGGTGGACGCCCTGTTGAACGAAGCCCGCGCGTCTTCCGACAGCGAACTACGGAAGGAGCTTTACTGGAAGGTCAGCGAATATGTCCGGGACGAAGTTCCCTTTATCCCCATTATGACTGATAATGTCTGCATTGCCGCTAACAGTAATCTTACGGGCATCATGCCCAATGTCAATGAGGCACATTACGTCTTCGACTACGCCTGGAGCAATTGACGAATGAAAGGCCGTGCGGGCGGAATACCGCCCCCACGGCGTTACTGGGAGGAATTCCATGCTGCGCTACATTTTTAAACGTCTGCTAATGATGATTCCGGTGATTTTCGGAATCTCTCTCATCATTTTTACCATCATGAGCCTGACGCCCGGAGATCCGGCACGACTAATTCTGGGAGAAGACGCCCCGCCGGAGGAGATTGCCGCGCTGAGGGCCGAGCTGGGTCTGGACGACCCATTCCCCGTGCGGTTTGCCGAATATGTGGGGAACGCCCTGAAGGGCGACTTCGGCAACTCCTACCGTAACCGGCAGCCTGTATTCAAGGAGATCTTCGCCCGGTTTCCCACTACGTTTTACATCGCTTTTTTCGGCATTCTGATTGCCGTCTGCATTGGGCTGCCCGTTGGTATTCTTTCAGCAGTGAAACAGTATAGCATTGTCGATACCTTGAGTACAATGGGTGCCATGTTTCTGACCGCCATGCCAGGATTCTTTGTAGGTATGCTGCTGATCCTTTTGTTCGCACTGAAACTAGGGATTCTCCCCGCCACCGGCATCACGACATGGAAGCATTTTATCCTGCCGTCGCTGGCGGTGGCCTCGGTAACCATGGCGACCTTTATCCGTATGACCCGTTCAACGATGCTGGAGGTCATCCGTCAGGACTATGTCCGTACCGCAAAGGCCAAGGGTGCCAGTCGCCGGCGCATCGTGTTCCGGCACTGCCTGCGAAACGCGCTGCTCCCCATCGTTACGGTTATCGGCATGAATTTCGCCCACCAGCTAGGTGGAACCGTGATGATTGAAGCGGTCTTTGCAATTCCCGGGCTGGGATCGCATATGGTGACAGCGGTCCGCCAGAAGGACACGCCGGTGGTCATGGCCTCCATCATATTTGTGGCGGTAGTGGCTGGTCTTATGAACCTGCTGGTGGACATCCTGTATACCTTTATAGATCCGCGGGTTAAGACCCAGTACGTAAAAGGATAGGGGGCGGAGAGGATGAATGCGACGGCAAAGTCCGGACGGCGTAGACGCAGCCAGCTGCGGATGATCTGGTTCCGGTTCCGCAAAAACAAACTGGCCATGGCGGGACTTGTCATCTTTGCCTTTATGGTGCTGATGGCCGTTTACATCAGTATCTTCGGCGATTATGAAAAAGCGATCACCATGGACATGCCCAACAAGTTTCTAACGCCCAGCAGCGAGCATCTGTTTGGCACCGACCAGTATGGGCGTGACATCTTTATCCGGATGCTGTTCGGCGCCCGTATCTCCCTATCCGTTGGACTGCTGACCATGGTGCTTTCCCTTGTGGTTGGATCGCTTATCGGTGCGGTTGCCGGGTATTACGGTGGGAAAATCGATGATTTGCTCATGCGGATTGTGGACGTATTTCTGGCAATTCCCAGTACGCTGCTGGCGATTGCCATCGTCGCGGCGCTGGGGCAGGGGATGTTCAACCTGCTGCTGGCTACTGCCATTTCTCAGATTCCCGCGTTTGCCCGCGTGGTACGTTCCGCCATCCTGACGGTTAAGGGCCAGGATTATATCGAGGCGGCCCGCGCCTGTGGCACCGGCGGCAGCCGCATCATTCTAAGGCACATTCTGCCCAATGCCATGGGCCCCATCATCGTGCAGGCAACGTTGAACATCGCCCGCACCATTCTTGGAATTTCCTCGCTGAGCTTTATCGGGCTCGGCATTTCCCCACCCACACCGGAATGGGGTTCCATGCTTGCGGAGGGTAAGACACAGATGCGGTACTACCCCCATTTGATTCTGATCCCCGGCGCGGCCATCGCACTGGCGGTCATGTCACTCAATGTGATCGGTGACGGCCTGCGGGACGCACTGGATCCCCGTTTGAAAAATTAAGGAGGGAGCGGATATGTCGGAACAGCTTTTGGAGATCCGCGATCTCCATGTGATTTATCGTACTGACGAAAGTACAGTCTTTGCCGTCAACGGCTTGGACCTTGATCTTTCGGCGGGCGAAACCCTGGGGTTGGTGGGAGAAACCGGCGCCGGAAAAACCACCACGGCCCTTAGCATCATGCGTCTGCTTCCCGAAAAGATCGGAAAGGTGGAAAGCGGCAGCATTCTTCTCAACGGCATTGATGTATTGTCCGCAACCGAAGCGGACATGCGTCTGCTTCGCGGCAGTATGGCCTCCATGATCTTTCAGGACCCAATGACGAGTCTCAATCCCACCATACCGGTAGGTGACCAGATCGGCGAGGTGCTCCATCTGCATAAAAGCGGAATCAGCCATGCGGAACTGACGGCCGGTGTAGAAAACATGCTGGAAATGGTGGGTATCCCCGCATCGCGGAAAAGCGAGTATCCGCATCAGTTTTCCGGCGGCATGAAGCAGCGGATTGTCATTGCCATTGCGCTGGCATGCGAGCCGAAGCTGCTGCTGGCCGATGAGCCGACGACCGCGCTGGACGTCACCATTCAGGCACAGGTGCTCGACATGATGAACGAGCTCAAAGAAAAACTGGATACCGCCATGATTCTGATCACGCACGACCTAGGCGTGGTGGCACAGACCTGCGACAAGGTAGCCATTATGTATGCCGGGGAGATCATCGAGTCCGGCACAGCCGAAGATATTTTTAACAGTTCGTTCCGGCATCCCTATACTGACGGGCTGTTCGGCTCAATCCCGGATCTGACCAAGAACATCCGCCGCCTTTCCCCTATTGACGGCCTGATGCCGGACCCCACCGATCTTCCGGCCGGCTGTCGGTTCCATGACCGGTGTCCCAAATGCATGGAACGCTGTCGTACGGTCCCGCCGCCGGCGGTGAAAATCGGCGGCCACCTCATCCGCTGCCACCTGGCGGAGCAGAACGCCGAAGGAGGAAACGTATGAGCACGCCTCTTATTGAAACACGGGATCTGGAAAAATATTTTAAGACGTCAAAAGGGATGCTCCATGCCGTGGACGGCGTAAATCTGACCATCGGTGCGGGGGACACCCTGGGCGTGGTGGGTGAGAGCGGCTGTGGAAAATCCACGCTCGGCCGCACCATTCTTCGGTTGATAGAGCCGACTTCCGGCGAGGTGCTGTATAACGGAAAAAATATCGCGGCCTATACACCCCGGCAGATGCTGCACATCCGCCGGGAGATGCAGATCATTTTCCAGGACCCGTTTTCCTCCCTCAATCCACGCATGAGTGTCAGCGACATTATTGCCGAGCCCCTCCGTGTCTGTGGCCTCGCCCATAGCAAAGCGGAGCTTTACAGCAAAGTAGACGCGCTGATGGAGACCGTGGGTCTGGCTCAACGGTTTGAGAACGCTTATCCCCATGAGCTGGACGGCGGACGGCGGCAGCGGATCGGCATTGCCCGGGCATTGGCCGTGGATCCTCGATTTATCGTCTGCGATGAACCGGTGAGCGCTCTCGATGTGTCCATTCAGGCACAGATTCTCAACCTGCTGATGGATTTGCAGGAGCAAATGGGTCTGACGTACCTGTTCATCACTCACGACCTTTCAGTGGTTAGGCATATTTCCACCGAAATCGTCGTCATGTATCTGGGTCAGTGCGTGGAGCGTGCCCCGTCCGCCCTTCTGTTTGAAAATCCCATGCATCCCTATACGCAGGCACTGCTGACCGCTATTCCTGTTCCCCGGCTTCTTCCGCGGAAACGCGGCGCCGGAGTGATCAAGGGAGAGGTCACCAATCCCATCGATCCGCCGCCCGGTTGTCGGTTTGCTGCCCGGTGTCCTCAGGTATCCGCACGATGCCGGGACACTTCTCCTGCACTGCGAGAGCGGGAACCGTCCCATTTTGTTGCCTGTACCCTGTATGAGGAGGAAAACGTATGAAACAACCGTTGTTTGAATCGGTGAACCGCCGGAAGGATGCGCTGCTGTCCATGGCGGATTTTATCTGTGATAACCCGGAAGTCGGGCTGAAAGAGTACAAAGCCTGTGTTCTGCTCGCAGATTATCTGCGTCAAAATGGATTTTCCGTGGAATTGGGCGCCGGCGGGCTGGAAACAGCCTTCCGTGCCGTATGGAAAAACGGGGACGGCGGCCCTTCCATCGGCTTTCTCTGTGAATATGACGCGCTGGAGGGGATCGGGCACGGCTGCGGTCACCATCTGCAGGGCCCTTCAATCCTCGGCGCGGCCATCGCCCTGCGGGAAACGCTGCCGAAGAGCCTTCCCTGCACCCTGGTGGTGTACGGGACGCCGGCAGAAGAGACCGAGGGTGGCAAAATCATTATGCTGGAAAACGGATGCTTCCAGGATATCAATGTGGCGCTCATGATGCACGCAAGTTCCACGGGTACAGGCGTCGATCTGCGTACCATGGCATTGACGACCTTGACGGTCACTTATCGGGGGCGGGGTGCCCACGCCGCCATCCGGCCGGAGCAGGGGCGCAGTGCGCTGGACGCACTGCTTCTGGCCTTTCACGGTATTGAATGCCTGCGGGAGCACGTACCGGATGACGTGCGGATGCACTATGCCGTCACCGACGGCGGAATGCCGGCAAACGCCGTACCGGCCCATGCCGCAGCGCAAATCATCGTTCGGTCCTATGACCGCGGGGAATTGGAACGCGTGCTTGCACGAGTGCAGAAAGTGCTTGACGGTGCCGCAATGATGACCGAAACCTCATGTGAAACACAGCGTGGCCGGGACCTGGACAACAGTATCCCGGTTCCAGCGCTTAACGCCCTATTGCTGGAGAACGCCCGTCTTGCCGGTGCGCCAAAACTGGCACCGCCAAGAGAAAAGACCGGTTCTACCGACTTCGGGAACGTATGCTATCGTATTCCCGGGGCCTGTATCCGGGTATCCAGCGACGGAGACATTTCGGCGTCGGGACATTCAAAAGAAGCTGCGGCTCAGGGAAAAAGCCCGGAAAATCATGCGGCGCTGCTCTTCGGCAGCCGGATCCTTGCCGCCACCGCCTATGATCTGATCGCTTCTCCGGATTCTCTGCGTTCTGTCCGTGCCGATTTTGAATCCCAAAAAAGTCCTAGATAAAGGTTGTAAAACATTTCTGGTAACTTGTCTGACGGCAAAATGAAAGCGGATTCCTCCTCGCAATAATGCAAAATAAAAAATAATGGTAGAAGCCAAGGTCCCGGCCCGCATGATCTGCGGGGCCGGGACCTTGGCTTCAGCCGTCTGGTGGCATAACCTTGCTGGAAGCGCAATGAATGATTGTCATAGTCCCAGCGTCGTTCTTCACGACGATGCCGACGTGCTCGCAATCGGGGTAAAATACCAGGTCGCCTGGCTGTGCGTCGTCCCAGAAAATCGGATTGCAATAGCCGTACTGGAGGGAATTCAAAAAATGGGGATGAATACGAAGCGGAAGGCCTGTATGAAGCGGTTCCCTGCGCGCTGGGTATTTGTGGAGAACCGGAACCCGGCGGATATTTCCTTTACGGCATCGGCTGTCCGCGGAGTGCGTGCAGCATGTGCCCGAGAGGTTTGATATCTGGACGGTTCCCACGCGTACCTAGGTGAAGTTCCGGTGCGTCGGACCCATGCCGGATTCGATTCAGAAGACGTGGAAGCGCATATACAGCGAGTGGCTTCCCAGATCAAAATACGAATTGGTGCCAGGCTACGTTTTTGAGAGCTATACTATGGGTGACATGCAGGCAGAGGATTATGTCAGCGAGATCTGGCTGCCGATGAAGGAGAAGCAGCTGGAGAAGGTGTGACCTTTGGGCGGTGTGCACGTCGTTTTTACAATAAAAAGGAGCGAAAAAATCGCGCTCCTTTTTCAATATCAGGTTTGATTTATCCCAAATTCTGGCGGCGCACTGCGCGCCCTGCCATTTTGTCTGCCATGATACAGCCGTCGATACACAGGTGTCCGCGGACAAAGACGTACCGGATGCCTTCCGGCGGCAGCAGCGGAGTGCCGAAGTCTGCCTTGTCAAGAACATTATTTCGGTCGAATGCCACCAGATCGGCGTCACAGCCTTCCTGTAGCCGCCCCTTGCGCGAAAGCCCAAGGCGTTTTGCAGGCATCAGAGTCATTTTGTCAATCGCCTGTTCAAAAGTCATCACGCCCCGTTCCCGAACATAACGTCCCAACACTCTGGGAAAGGTACCGGCGCCGCGAGGATGGCCGTGCCCGTGGATAAAGCGGCCGTCACTGGCGACCATAACCAGAGGATGCCTCAGAGCAGCATCTACACCCGCATCCGTCATGACAAAGCCGATGACACGGGTGTTCGGTGCATTTTTTCGCAATTCGGCAAAGATTTCGGGGGTGCAAAAGCAGCCGCTGTATGTGCCTTCCGCGACGTAGATGGATTCACAGGAGGAACGCCAACGCTCAAAGCAACCCTCGTCAAAAACCGCGGTCCCGATAAGAGCGCTGAACGCGGTGTAGGGATAACAATCGGACAGAATATCAATACCTTCGGCTCTGGCTTGCTCCAATAATCCGAGCGACCTGTTCATCAAACTGTCGTTGCCGAATGCGGCACAGCTCCCGATATGAGAAAACTGAAATGGGACTTTTGTTTCACGGCTCACCATAACAGCTTCTGATACCGATTCGGGAGCACGGTCAGCATCATAGCGGTAATGTGCTGCAATTAATGAGTGTCCGTAATCCCGCAGCGAGCGGCAGGCCTGAATCATCTCTTCTGTCGTGCAACCGGGTGAATATTCAAGACCAAATGACAATCCGAGGGCACCGTCACGCATTCCCTCACGAATTTTTGGCTCCAGCGTCGCAATTTCTGCTGGGGAAAAATGCAGAAAGGCGTCACATCCGCGGAAAGCCGCGCCTCCGTCCGATGGACAGAGATTTTGCCGAACGGCGTTATATCCCAGATAAAGTGCCAGATTAATCGGATAACCGCAGCGGTCGATGAAGTCAAAATACTGGGATAATGGTTCTGGAGAAAAGCCGCAGTTTCCTCCGACAGCGGTGGTGACGCCCATACGAAGCATTGCCGTCCCGATCACAGGGTCGCAAACACCATTTTCCAGAGAATCTTCGTGCATATGAATGTCAATAAAGCCTGGGACGATGTCTAACCCTTCTGCATTGATTTCTCGAATAGCTGGCAGCGGTACAGAGGAAATAGTCTCAATGATTCCGTCCTGGATGCCAACGCTGGCTACTTCCGCTTTTCCGCTTTCCGGGTCATAGATTCTTCCGTTTTGCAGTGCAATTTCAAACATATTTATGCCTCCCAACGCTTTGCGGCTTGGACCGCTGGTTCAGCCTCATAAAATAGCAATTTTTATGCCTATTCTGCAGTTTTATAACACATTTATTGAAACAAACGCTGATGTAGACGATTCTTACTTTTTTTACTGTTTTTTTAATGATTTATGATATAATCATTAAAATTGACAATGGCGTCAGAGACCGGAGGGATGTTGGATGCAAAGAATGCTGCGGCTTTTGTGTGCCGTCGCGATCGCGGCAGCGCTGATTTCCGGTACTGTTTTCGCTATGCAGAAAAAAGTAAAGGTCGCCTTCTGTGTCAAAGAGCCGCCGTACCGGTTTATCGATGCCGATGGAAATTTCGCCGGTCTGCATATTGACATCATGAACAGTATCGCAAATATGAAGAACCTTTTGGTCGAATATGTACCCATGAGCACAGATGGCGAATGTTTGCATGCACTGGACACCCATGAAGTGGATTTGGTGCTTGGGATCACCACCGACAGCTACCCGAGCTATCTTTCTCAAAGCACAGGTGAAATTTCATCATCCAACCTAAGTGTATTTGTCCCCAAGGACATCGAGCAGCAGATCAAGGCCGGCAGTTCCTTCGGAGAGTATACCGCTGTTGCGCGGTATAAGGTGGGAAATTCCACCGTAATGATGAATCTTGGCGTACGCCAGCGGATTTCTGTCGGGAACCTGGAGCGCGTGTTTGCCAGTCAGCGCTCTGGCTTGGCAGATGTCATGGTTGGTGATCGGGACAGCCTGCAGTATCAGATTTATCAGGCCGGGATGGAAGACAATTTCATGATCTACAGTAATTATGTGGGGATGGTTCAGTACAATATCTTGGTCACCGCAGGCGACCAGGATATGCTCCGGATAATCAACAACGGTCTGGCACAGCTGCGTACGAGCGGCGCTTATGACGAGCTTAACAGAAGATGGACGATTGACGAGGAGTCCCTCAGCTGGAAAGCGATCATCCGCAATATCATTGTCGGAGCCGTCGTTGCTGCGTCTGCCGCGCTGCTATATATCATTACCCAGTCCCGGGTCCGTAAGCTTCTTAAGCACCAGGTGGAGGAAAAAACAAAGGAACTGCAGGCTTCCAACACCGAATTGGGAAAGCGCATCCTGCAGCTGGAAGATGAGAGCGAGCTGCGCAATCGGTTAATTCAGTACTCTCCCAACGGGATGGTGCTGTTTGGAAAGGACTATTCTATTGTACTGATGAACAAGAATGCCCTTGATCTCGCTGGGATTTCTGAAATTCCGGCAGGATCAAACGCCGGGGACCTGCCTGTATTCGGCCAGATCCTGCAAAGACTGGGAGGCGATATGTTTCAAACGGGAGTCGGGCTTGACAATATGCTGGCCGTTCTGCCCGACAGCGGCGGAGAGACCCGGTCCTATCGCTGCAGCCTGCATCCCGTAATGAACTTTGGGCAGATTACCGGTGCACTTCTAAGTGTGGAGGATATTACGCAGGAGGAAGCACGGAAAAACGCGCTGTTCGAAAAAGAGAAAAACCAGGCCCTTAACCGCATTGTCGCCGGTATTGCGCACGAGATACGCAATCCATTGATGACGATTCGAACCTTTGCCACACTTTCCCAGACCAAAAAAAACGATGAAAAGTTTCTTGACGCCTTTGGAGACTGCGTTCCGACGGAAGTGGATCGGATCAATAAGCTGGTGGAAGGGTTAATCAATTATGCACGGCCGGTGCGGGGGGGAGTGCGGCCTATCCCGCTCATGTCTATGGTGGATGAGTGCCTTTATCTGACAAAGACCGTGGTAGCTGCCGGCAGGATTCAGGTTGTGGCCGAGGGACCGAGGGATCTTTGCGCCGTGGCCAATCCAGATCAGCTCAAGCAGGTGCTGATCAATATTGTTATGAATGGACTGGAGTCCATGGAGCCCAAGCTCGAAAGCAACGCATCTGTTCCGTTGCATTTTACCATCACGGTGGAAAAAGTCAACTGGGATACTGCTCGGATTACAATCCGTGATGAAGGGCAGGGCATGCCCAGGGAAGTACTTCGTCAGTGTATGGAGCCGTTTTTTACCACGAAAGCAAGCGGGACAGGACTTGGACTGGCGCTATGCCGCCAGTATATGCAGGAAAACGGCGGTTCGCTGTCCATCAGCAGCGTCGAAGGGCAGTCGACAACGGTGGTGCTGACGCTCAGGGCTGATAATTCTGCAGAACCTGAAGATGCCGTCCAAAACATCAACTTTACTGAAGGGACACAAGTGCAATGAAACCTGGGATATTGATCATTGATGACGAACGCAACATATGCACCGTGCTGACACTGGCACTGGAAAGCGAATATCAGGTGATGTCGGCTACCGACGTTCCCTCCGGACTAGCATTGCTTGCTACCGGCGATTTTAAGATCGTGCTGCTGGATTTGCGGATTGGTGACGAGGATGGAATTGAGGTTCTCCGAAAGATCCGAGAAAATCATTCGGGGACAGCGGTGATCATGATGACTGCTTATGGAAGCATCCGTTCGTCGGTGGAAGCAATGAAGAACGGCGCCTTTACCTATCTGACAAAGCCGCTGGATGTGGAAGAGCTGGAGATATTCATCCATCAGGCACTGGAGTTTCAGGCACTTAACGCAAAAGTAGCTTATTTAAGCGATGAGCTTTACGCACGTTATCAGTACGGTGAAATGATCGGGAAAAGTTCCGTGATGCAGCAGGTTTATAACCTGATTGAAAAGCTGAAAGATGTGGATACAGCGGTTTTGATTTCGGGTGCCAGCGGAACCGGCAAGGAGTTGGCGGCACGTGCCATGCACTTTCTCGGGAAGCGGAAAAACGAAAAATTTATTGTTGTCAACTGCGCTGCCATTCCGGAGGGACTTTTGGAGGAGGAGTTTTTCGGCCATAAAAAGGGTTCCTTCACCGGTGCTTATTCTGATAAACGTGGCAAGTTTGAGGTGGCTGACGGTGGAACGGTCTTTTTGGATGAGATCGGCGATATGCCTTTGGCGCTGCAGGGGAAACTGCTGCGCGTACTGCAGCAAAAAGAGTTTACCCCCATTGGCAGCAACGAAATTCGCAAGACGAATGTACGCGTGATCGCCGCCACCAACCGGGATCTGCGTGCGATGGTCGCAGCCGGTACCTTTCGGCAGGATCTTTACTATCGGCTTAACGTTGTCGAGATCAAGCTGCCTATGTTAACCGAACGGAGGCAGGATATTCCTCTGCTTTACAATCAATTTATTGAACGGATCAATAAGGAGCAGAACAAGCACATCCGTGGCTTGACCAAGGCTGCAGAACGCAGGCTGCTCACCTATTCTTTTCCCGGGAATGTCCGCGAGCTGGCGAATATCATTGAATATGCCTCCATCGTCTGCAATGGAGAGATTATAGACGAGCAGGATTTGGGGCTTCAGAATCAGCTGCTTCCGGAGACTGATGTTGACCGGGCAGCGATACGCGAGGCAGCGGCCGGGCAGCTGAGCTGCATGAAGCTGCGGGAAGTGGAAGAGCTTTTAGTTCGCTTAAGTCTGCAGCGCAATGGCGGAAAACGTAAAGCGACGGCCGAAGAACTGGGGATCAGTGAACGTGGTCTTTGGAATAAAATGGCTGAGTATCACATTGAACTTTGATTATCCGGCAGAAATTGCATCAAGACTGCAATTTCTGCCGGATTTTAATGAATCGTTTTTTCTGCCAACGGTAAAATGTCAGTTTAGGGCGAAACGAAAATTAAACTAAAATTTTGTATAATCTGCACAAACTACGAACGGTGAAATAAGGCGTTCACTGAGGGTGAATGCAGATGATATGTCAGACGGCGGCAGAGGCTTTCATAATTGGCACGAAAATTGCTGATATATAATGGCGCCGGAGAAATTCCGGACGATATGATCATCTGGAGGGAAAGACATGAAGAAGTTGGCCGCACTGCTACTCTGCACGGCAATGCTTTTGAGCATCGCCAGCGGCTGCAGTAAGAGCAACACAACAAAGCAGACTCAGGATGGCTCTGGTACCGGCACTACCGGAACTGGAACGACCACCACGACGCCTACCCAGCCCACGACAACCCCGGAGAGCTATAAGAAAGAGATCGTTATCGCCAGCAATGCAATCATTGGGAAGCTGGATCCTCAGAGCAACAACACCATGGTTTGCAAAACCGTCTATTACTCTATTTTCAGCACCCTGTTCGATTATGATATCAACGCCAAGAAGTTTATCGGTGACCTGGTAGAAGATTACTCTGTCGACGATACGGGTGTGGTCTGGAAGTTTAAGCTTTATGAGGGCGTTAAATTCCACGACGGCGGCGCGCTGACGGCCAACGATGTCAAGTTTACATTTGACCGGGCCAAGGATTCTTCTTTCCAGGGCTCCAAGGTTGCCATCATTAAGGACATCAAGGTTGTTGATGATCTGAATCTGGAGTTCACGCTCACTTCTCCCAGCCAGGAGTTCCTGGAAGTTCTGGCCGATCCAGGCCTGAGCATCCTCTCACAGGCTGCAATCACCGCAAAGGGCGACGAAGGCGTTTCCATCGGCAGCGGTGCTTACTCGCTCGAAGAGCTGGTTCCGGAAGATTATTGCACAATCAAGCGGTTTGATGGATATTTTGGCGAGAAGCCCAAGACAGAAACCATTAAGTTCCGCAAAATCGCCGAAGACTCCGCCCGTGTTATCGCACTGCAGACCGGCGAAATCGACGTCTGCCTCAATCCCTCTTCTATCGATCTGCCCCATATCGCTGAAGACAGCAGTCTGCAGCTGATCCAGACTCGCGGAAGCCGCATGATCTATTGGGCGCTTAACCAGACTGTGGCGCCCTTTGACAATCAGATGGTCCGCCAGGCAGTTGCCCAGACCATCAATCGAGAAGATATCGTCACTGCCACCGTCGACGGCATGGGCGAGCCTGCCACCCACGTAATCGCGTGGTGCTGCGGCTGCTGCCCGGAGGATGTGACCGGTTACGAGTTTGATCCCGATGCTGCCAAGGCACTGCTGGTAAAGGCCGGATATCCCAACGGTCTGGAAATCACCATCATGCTGGACAGCCCCCAGTGGGAGGCCGCGGCTGAGGTCGTTCAGTCCCAGCTGAGCCAAATTGGTATCAACGCCAAAATTGAGGTACTCGAGAGTGCTGCGGCCAGTGAAAAAATCGAAAACAACAATTACCAGTGCCTGTTGAGCAGCTACGGCTGGTCCTCCACCACGGATGCACCGCTGCGCAGCCTGTTCTACAGCAAAGGCGCTTACAACGAAGGCAAGTACAATGATCCGAAAATCGATCAGCTCATCGACGGCGCTCTGGTGGAACTGGATCCCGCCAAGCGGCTCGACATGTATCGTCAGCTGGATCAGTACATCATGGATGGCGCCAGCTGGCTCCCCGTCTTTGTTGCCGACCTGAATATTGCCATCAAAAACGGTGTCAGCGGCGTCAACTGGGCTTATCATGGCCGTCACGACTTCACCTATATTTATCTCGGCGAGTAAAAGTCGACCATTGAGAAGTCTTGCTTTCTGCAGGCGGCGCGCGTGTAGACGCGCGTTGCCTGCGGAATACGCTTTGCCAAACAGGAGGGGTTTATGTACCGTTATGTCCTGAAACGCCTGTTACTGCTGATACCGGTCATCATCGGCGTTTCGTTCATCGTTTATTTCATTATCAGCTTCGCACCAGGCGATCCGGCCAGAATAATGGCCGGTGCCGAAGCCTCCCAGGAAGATATTGAACGCATTCGTGAAGAATATGGACTCAATGACCCTGTAGTGATTCGCTATGTCCGCTATATGGCAAATTTCCTGCAGGGCGATATGGGAACATCTTACATGACCGGAGGCAGTGTTTTTGACCTCTGCATGAAGAAACTGCCGGCCACCGCGGCATTGGCAGGGGTTTCCTGCCTTTTCACGTTGGTAATTTCGATTCCGCTTGGCATCTACTCGGCGATCAACCAGAACACATGGAAGGACAATGTTGCGATGGTGATGGCCCTGTTGGGTGTTTCGATACCGACGTTCTGGTTCGGCCTTTTACTGATTTTGCTGTTTGCTTTACGCTTAGGATGGTTCCCATCCGGCGGGAATGAGACGCCGCTGAGTATTATCCTGCCGGCATTAACGCTTGGAATCAACATGCTGGCCTTCATGACCCGTACGACTCGTTCATCCATGCTCGATGTAGTCCGACAGGATTATTTGATGTTGGCACGGGCTAAAGGTGTGACGGAAAAAAAAGTCATCAGCAAACATGCGCTCCGCAATGCACTGATCCCAATCATTACGACGCTCGGCCTGGAATTTGGCGGCCTTTTGGGCGGTGCAGCCATGACAGAATCGGTTTTTGCCTGGCCGGGACTGGGGCGCCTGGTCGTTGATGCGATCAACCAGCGGGATATTCCCCTGGTTACCGGTTGCGTGATCATCACCACCATTCTGGTCAGCGTGGTGACGTTGATTGTCGACATTCTCTATGCATTTGTCGATCCACGCATCAAAGCTCAGTATTCAAAGTGAGGCGACATCATGATTGATAAAACGCAGAATACCGCGCCCTGCAATAAAAACAAGCGGCGCAGCATCTCAGCCGAGGTCTGGCGCCGCCTCCGAAAAAATAAGGGCGCGATGATCGGTTTAGTCATCGCGGTGTTGCTGATTCTTATGGCGATTACCGCTCCGCTGCTGCTGGACTATAAAACGGATGTCATCAACCAGAATATCTCCGAGAGGCTGCAGAGTCCGTCTCTTGCGCATCCTTTTGGAACCGATGAAACAGGCCGCGACATTATGAACCGTATTATCTACGGCTCCCGTTACTCGCTCTCTGTAGGCTTTATTGCCGTGACGGTTTCACTGCTGATCGGTGTGCCGCTGGGTTCAATCGCCGGCTTTTACGGTGGGAGACTTGACAATTTTATTATGCGTCTGGCCGATGTATTTCTTTCGATTCCCACATTTTTGCTGGCGCTGGTGGTGGTTGCCGCCATCGGGCAGAGTACTTTCAACCTAATGCTGGCGGTTGGCGTGACCAGCGCGCCAAGCTTTATTCGCGTTACCCGTGCCTCCGTGCTTACCGCGCGCAACCAGGATTACGTGGAAGCGGCCCGGGCAATCGGAGTCGGCGATCTGAAGATCATTTTCCGGCATGTACTGCCTAACAGTCTTTCACCGATCATCGTCCAGGCGACCATGCGTGTCGGTTCGGCAATCATTACCGCATCCACGCTGAGCTTTCTGGGTATGGGCGTATCTCCACCGACGCCGGAATGGGGCGCGATGCTCTCTGGCGGACGTAAGTTTATTCGAGATTATAGCTACATGACCCTTTTCCCGGGCATGGCGATTATGATTACGGTATTGGCCCTCAACATGTTTGGCGACGGCCTGCGGGACGCCATCGATCCTCGTCTGAAACGGTAAGGAGCTGATGACATGAGTGACGAAAACCTGATTCTGGATATTGAGCACCTGTCCGTCCGCTATGAGACGGAGGACGGGATCGTTCATGCCGTCAACGATATCAACCTGAAGATCGGGAAAAAACGCACCCTTGGCTTAGTGGGTGAGACAGGCGCCGGCAAGACCACGACCGCGCTGTCGATCCTGCGCCTGGTACCAAACCCGCCCGGTGTTGTTGAATGCAAGAAAATGGTTGTGGAGGGCAAGGATATCGGCGCGCTGACACCGAGGCAGATGGAGAAAGTCCGGGGGAAAGAAGTCTCCATGATCTTCCAAGATCCCATGACGGTCCTAAACCCTGTCTTTACCGTCGGACAGCAAATTGCCGAGACAATTGAGATTCACGAGCATTTATCAAAAGAAGAAGCATATGAAAAAGCTTTAAGCATGCTGGAGCTTGTCGGCATTCCCGGCACACGCGCAGGAGAATATCCCCACCAATTTTCCGGAGGCATGAAGCAGCGCGTAGTTATTGCCATCGCACTGGCATGTAACCCAAGGCTGCTGATCGCAGACGAACCCACTACTGCCCTGGATGTTACAATTCAGGCACAGGTGCTGGAGCTAATGAAAAACCTTAAGCAGCAGTACGACATGTCGATGATTTTAATTACCCATGACCTGGGCATTGTCGCTGAGGTATGCGACGAAGTGGCGGTGATGTACGCCGGCAGAATTGTAGAGCAGGGCACACTGGAGGATATTTTCTGTGACACAATGCATCCTTATACGGAAGGATTGTTCAATTCACTGCCCAACATTCATAATCGTCAGGCTGAACTGCGGCCCATCCCGGGTATGATGACTGACCCGACAAACCTGCCGCCGGGCTGCGCTTTCGCACCGCGGTGCACATATGCTACGGAAGCCTGCAGCCGCAAGATCCCGGATCTTCGGAACGTCGGGGGCACGCATCTGGTAGCATGTACGGCATATGATGATCCGCAGTTCTGTATTGATAGGAGAAACGAACATGTCTGATGCCATTCTGGAAGTACAGAATCTGAAAAAGTACTTTAAGACCTCCCGCGGGATGCTTCATGCCGTTGATGACGTGAGCTTTTCCATCGAACGCGGAAAGACATTGGGTCTGGTGGGAGAATCCGGATGCGGAAAATCCACAACCGGCCGGGTACTTTTGCGCCTGCTTGAACCGACTGCGGGCAAGGTGTTCTTTAATGGGGAAGACATCGCACAGCTCTCCAAACTTGAGATGCGGAAAAAGCGCAAAGAGATGCAGATTATCTTTCAGGATCCCTATTCTTCGCTGGATCCGCGCAAAACGGTGCAGCAGATTATTCAGGAACCGATCCAGGAGCATAAACTGATCCGTAATAAAAATCAGATGGAGGAGCATGTCCTCAAACTGATGGAAACGGTAGGACTGGCGGAGCGGTTGGTGAACGCCTATCCTCATGAGCTGGATGGCGGCCGGCGTCAGCGCATCGGCATTGCCCGCGCCCTGGCGATGGAGCCCCAGTTCATCGTGTGCGATGAGCCGGTGTCTGCCCTTGACGTATCAATACAGGCGCAAATTCTGAACCTTCTCAAAAAATTACAAAGGGAGATGGGCTTGACCTTTGTGTTCATCACCCACGATCTGAGTGTGGTCAATCACTTCTCGGACGACATCGCTGTGATGTATCTGGGCCAGCTGGTGGAAAAGGCGCCGTCTGAAGAACTGTTTGCGCATCCTGTGCACCCATATACCCAGGCCTTGCTGTCCGCCATTCCCGTGCCGGAGCTGCGTGATAAAAATGAGCGTATCGTCCTCAAAGGGGAGATCACTTCACCCATTGAACCCAAGGACGAGTGCCGTTTCCTGCATCGCTGCATTCAATCATGTGATAAATGCAAACATGGTGGGCCGCAGCTTGTGGAAATATCACCCAAGCATTTCGTTGCCTGCCATTTGGTCGGCTGATAAAACGGCAAGCGCATCCGCGTAAACCGAAGGGAGGAGAAAGGTGTGGAGCTCAAACCCCAGCTGTGGCAACGTCAAGGATTGTCGGCCGTCATGCAGTACGGACTGCAAGTTCTTACCATGCCTTATCTCGAGCTGGAAAAGCACATCGAACAGGAGCTTTTGGAAAACCCATTGATAGAGGTCGCTGAGGAAGGAGAGCTCGTCCGGCGTTCTGTGCCGGCGGGCAGTTCTTCCTTGGGCAGCAGCCTGCCTTTGGAAGAAGAATTGCTTGTGACGAAAGAAGAGCCTTCAATCCGCAATTACCTGCTGGCGCAGATCGCGCCCGGCCGACTGCCGCCGGAGGACACTCCGGTTCTGGAAGCGTTGATCGCCATTGCTGATGCTGAGACCGGGCTGCTGCCGTATGAGGAACTGGCGGAAGAAATGGGACTGCCGGAGCCGTCTTCCGCCGTACTGCGCTGCCTTGCAGTGCTGCGGTCTCTCGACCCGCCCGGAATTTGTGCACAGGATATGCATCACGCTCTATACCGCCAGCTGGAGGTGCAGGGAAGACTGGATGAAACCACAAGGGTTATTATCCAGAATTGCCTTCCGCTGCTGGCACAGGGGCATTTCGGGATCATTGCGAAAAAGTGCGGGACTTCCATTGCGCAGGTAAGGAAAATCGCGGAGCATATCCGTGCCTGCAAACCATACCCGACAGCGGATTTCTCAACCCGCACGTCGGGTTATGATGTCCCCGATATACGTTTTTTTATTGGAAATGGGAACTGGGAAGCCGAGGTCTGCACCGGGTGGATGGGCTTTCTCCGCATTTCCGTGCTGTACGACCAATATTGTGCGGAAGCCACGGATGAGGAGACGCGGGCGTATCTGCAGGATAAACTGGAGCGGGCGCGAAGAATCATGCAGTTTGTCCAGCAACGGCAGGATACGCTTCTGCGAATTTCGAAACTTGTGCTTGTGCGGCAGCGGGGCTTCCTTGACGAGAAGGAACCGCTCCGACCGCTGTCGATGAAAGAGGCGGCTGCGGAGCTTGGGCTTCACGCTTCAACCGTTGGGCGCGCGATCCGTGATAAACTGGCACAGACTCCGGCAGGCATTGTCCCACTTCGAAGTTTTTTCTCCTCCAGGATGGGAGTGGAGGAGCATTCTGCAAGCAAGGCCGCAGTCAAGACTCGCATTCGGGAGTTGGTGCGCGCCGAGAGCGGAAGACACCCACTGAGCGACGTGCAGCTGCAGCGACGTTTGAAGGAGGAAGGACTGGAGATTGCCCGCCGGACGGTTGCAAAGTATAGAACTCAGCTCTGCATTCCACCGGCCTCCGTACGGCGGCACAAATGAACAGCGAAACCGCGCAGATTGCAGTGGCCCAGCTCAATTTACTAGGTAAAGCTAAAAAAGAACGCTTCTTCTCGGCGCCCGACGTGAAGAGGCGTTGATTTTTATGTAAGTGCATTTTAGTGATCAGGGTTTGCAGATCCTCGCAGCAGTTTTTGCCGGGCTTTATAATCCGGCGAAATGGAGGCAATAAGCGCGTAAAACTGCCACCCGTGGTTTTTGTGGACAATTGGCGCCGAGATCGAAGAGACACCATCCGGGTCTTCCTCAAGTGTTATACTGAATCCCTTGTTTTTGTATTCTCAAGCATTGTGCCAGCTCCGTTGGATATATCAATATAATGCTTCCACTCCTTGCTGTTCAGATAGGATATGAGCATAAGACCAGTGGAGTCCGGAACAAGATCGTAAAGTCGGGCTTCACGGACATGCATCTGCAGTTTATGACCGCTGGGAACACTGCAGACACAGCGGACCTTCGGTTCTACCCAAACAAAAATGGAAACCTTTCATTGAAGCAATCGCGCAGCAGACGCATATACGGTGGTGCCAGTTCCCGAAGAAAGAGTTCTCGATTGGTTCCTGCCGAGGCAATGCCCAATAAAAGAAGCTTCCAGCCCAGCGAGTAGTGCTTGTCTTTTTTACTTTTTGTCAAATATCCGCTTTGCTCAAGAAAATCGATCAGGCGATAGCAAGTCGAGACCGGAATTTGTGTCATCCCCTGAATGTCAGACAGAGATAAACGGGTTTGATTATTCCCAATGAAGCAATCGAGAATGTTCAGGGATTTCGAAAGACTGGTGTTTCTGCTGCCGGGGACTTCTCTTTCCTGCTTTTCCTGGTTTGTAGAAATCCCTTTTCTTATTTTCGCCCAGGAAAAGTTTTCGTTGGTGTTCCCCGGGTCCAGGAATAGGTTGCTTACTTTTGGATGGTGGCATAACCCTCCATAGTGCCGGAATGGTGCCAAACAGAGAAGTATTAGGATTTATAGACCTATGCGGCGTTATAATAAAATGGTAGTGTGTAGAATTAAACAAAAAAGCACCTTTTTTCATAACAATATAATGCTTTTCATAGAGAATTTGGGGATAGGTTAGCTTAACATCTCACAAAATTGTATTTGACCTGAATGCTCTGGCTTACGGACTCCCATCTGCTCATGCACTGCCACGTTGTCGATGCGCTGAAACGCTGTGGACCGGTCAAGTCTGTCAATGGAAACGCAGTCTTGAATCAGTCCCATCCATTCCTGCATTTGACCTCGCTGTTTTCCTGATCTTGAAGCTGCCGCCTGATGCCTGATGTTCTCGATTTTTTCCTCCTGGATACCTATACACACGTCTGATCGAGCAAAAAAGGAAGGGATGAAGCTGATGAAGTTAATATATAGCATTACACCGGTCGTTCCATCGGGTGGCTGCCAGTTCTGTCTAAGCATTATTTCTGCCGAGGAAGACGAAAGCTATACCATAACTTCTCCGGATTTTCCTGGGATTTAAGTTTCCGAGCCTAGTTTGGAGTATGGGCTGCAGTCTGTCCCGGAATTTTTATAGGCCGAGCTTACAGAGATGGTATATCCGCCGGCTCCCACTCTGATTAACCAAATGATGCTGCCACCGGGAGCATTCCTGCTTTAAATCACGCCCGCTAGACGGCCATAAATCGGCCTATATTTGACTCCCGTTTGGGTCAAAGTCGGGTCAAGCAAAAAGTGAACATATTGCAAAATACTATAAAAGTTATGAAAATGCACCGAAATCAATCGACTTCGGTGCATTTTATAGTTACGGGAGAAGAGTTTTTAACTACGGATTGGAAAGTTAATAAAAAGAGTTGTCTGTCGTTTTATATAGCAGAAAATACGAAACAGTTACTTAGCTGTTACCTTCACAAAGCGCATCAGCACGGCGGCGACTTCGACTCTAGTCGCGGTTTTCTTTGGGTTAAACCGGTTGTCACCCGAACCCTGTAGAATTCCCGCGGCCTGCATCAGCCGCACCGGTTCTTCCGCCCAACCGGAAATCTTGTTGCTGTCCGCAAACAGGGTCAAACCATTTTTCGTGCCAGGCAGTTCGATCTGCATAACCTCCGCATACCGCGCGAGGATAGCGGCCATCTGTTCACGGGTTACGAAGTCATCCGGGCCGAAGAGCCTGTTTCCATAGCCGTTTACAATCCCTTCTTTCGATGCCCAGGCGACATAGGCGCTGTACCAGCTGCCGTCGGCAACATCGTCAAAGCCAGAACCCGTATACTGGCTTTGGTCCACGCCTGCCAGCCGCCCCAGTACCGTCACAAACATAGCCCTGGTCATGCCCGCGTCCGGACTGTAGATTGTATCGCTAGTGCCGTTAAATAGGCCCCGGGTGCTTACAAAGGCGACCGATTTGTAATACCAGGCATCCGCCAAGACATCTTTAAATGGGTTGGCCCATCCGGCGGACTCGTCATAACCGATGGCATAATAAGAGAAATGATCCGTCTCAAACGTGATGGTCCCGCTCGCCTCGCTGTAAACACAGGCAATCTGCGAAAGCTCTCCGTCGCTGCCCAGATACCATATCTGAATACCTTCCGGAGACTCGCCTGAGGAGAGAGTGTAGGGAATTGTGACGGTAGCCGTCCCGCCGAGATTTGAAATAGTTTTTCCGTGGGCCAGAGCCGTCAGCGAATAGACAGAATGTTCGCCTACCTGAGTCCTCTGTGCTGCGGTCAAAACGGATTTATCCACCCGCTCCGCGCCGACGGAGAGGTCTCCACCGTCTGCCGCGAGGGACAGGACTTCCTGCACAGCGGTATCGAATACAATACCGGCCTCAGGCAGCAATATGGCAAACGGCCTTCCCTGTTCGAGAATCCCGCTGCCGGAGGGAATAACCGCTCTTTTCGCACCATCGACACCGCCAAGGTCGATCGTGATGCCGGTGTCTCCCACGCCTGCGGCAATTAATTTTTCAACAAGACTTGCACTCAGATTAAGACTCACCTCTCCGGAATCGAGCTCATACGGAACAAAAACAGTTTTTTGGCTGGTCCGGACCTCTGCCGTCAGGATTTCGGAGGTTCCTCCTCCGCTCAAGTCGCCACCGCCGCCGTTCTGCAAACGGGTAAAGGCAGGCGTGATGGTTACATCGGATGCGGGCATGATAAAGTAGGTGCTGGAAGCATCAGGCGTGTCGATCGTGACCATTTCGGCGGGTGCCGCCGTCCATCCGGAGAATTCATACCCGCTCGCCGCGGTTGATGTGATATCAATGCGCTTACCGGCAAGGGAATTTGCCGTGCTGGCACTCGCAGTCCCGCCCGCCGCGGAAGCGACAATAATACTGTAAATGCGCGCGGCCTCAGCGGATACGGTAAGATCCTCCGAAACACTGCTGATGGTGCAGGTCCAGCTGCCGTCAGCGTTTTTCACAATGCTATCGAAGGCTTCGGCCATGGCGCCGCTGACCTCTGCGGAGACAATCGCATAGTCCTCATCAGGCGTGACGGTGAACACAGCGGCCGCGCCGTCGCGCACATAACCGGTTGACGCCCAGACGTTGTCGTCAGGACTGATCGCCCCGGTGATTGCGGCGTTTTCCGGCTGCTCGACGCTCATCATCCATTTGCTTTCCGTCCTGAAAGTGACCTGCACCGTGGTATCACCGGAAAGCGCCGGGATCTCATAGACAACGTCCACATACGTGGTCCCCAGGCCGGTCTCAAGCGTTTTGCCGTTGACGGTCCAATGGTCGACCATGTAGCCCGCGTCGGGCGTCGCCGTAAATACAATATCGGTTCCGCCGCCGGGTTTTTCGCCGCTGGCGAGTGTAAAGTCTCCATCCATTACGGCTGCAATGCGCCCGTTGGGTCCGGCGGAGAAATTGACGGTGTAATAGACCTTTGCTACGAAATTCAGATCCAGTGCTATGTCGGCATCAATATCGGCGAGCGTCCAGGTTTTCACCGTCGTCTGATTCCGTACGCCATCGATGGTCCAGCCGCCGACCATAAATTCCGCTTCGGGGCTTGCGGTAAACACCAGAGTGTCACCCTTATAGACTTGGATATCCGCGGAATCACTGCCAACAACGACCGGGGTGCCGCCGTTCAGGGTATAGCTGAGGCTGCCGTGGCTGTCTTTTGTGACCGAAATGGTATAAGCGTCGTTGGCCGCGAAGACCGCCTCTACGTCCAGGTCTTTTCCCAGCGTCGTGCAGCTGTATACATTTGGCATTGCCAGTGTGCCCGGATCGACATCTTCTCCGTTTACGGTCCATTTTTCAAATACCGCGCCGTATGCGGGCACCGCGGTAAGTACAAGTTTTGAGCCTCCGGCAATATCGGAGAGTGATTCCAGAGTCGTTTCCACATCATTGACTGCCGCCATGACCGTACTGCCGCCCGGATTTTCCCCTCCGCCGGACCAGCCCTGGGAAACGGTCACGCTGAAGTACTGAAGCTCTGTATCCGCGTCGATTTCAGTTGTATCTGTGATTGAAAATGTGTAAGATTGACCGTTGTAATATTCGGTCTCATCCGTATCAGGTGTGGACGGGTCGTCGGCTGTCAATACATCAGCCGTCCCGTTTATGTACCATTTGCTGTCCGAGGTGATACGCCAACCGGTAACTGGTTCCACGGTCACCTCGGTATCACCGGGGATTTCGGCGCCGGACGACACGTATTTGATGACCGCTGGGGTAGTGGAGTTGCTGTCGTCATCCCAATAATAGCTTGCCCGGAGATGATCGCCCAGGGTCAGGACATAGTCGTCCCGCTCAAATACCGCGATCAGGCTTGTGGAGACACTGCCCATTGTGAGCGCATAGGTGTGGAAGCCTTCGGCGTCGACATCACCCTCCGGGTAGGAGATACCATTTGCAACCAGGCGCCATTCTTTGAAGTGCCAGCCCTCGTCGGGAACCGCACGGAAGGTGTACTGCGCGCCTTCAATTACGATGGCTCCGCTGGCCAGCACGCCGGAGTTGGTACATTCGACGCTGCCATGTGTGCCGCTGAAATAGAGCTGCGTCTCTTTGACCTTGAAGCTGACCTTCACGTCGAGCGCTGCGGCGGCCATGGTCTGCGTCAGTGTTTTGCCATTGCCGAGAGTATCCATATCCACGGGGGAACCGTTGACAATCCAGCCCGCCACGTCATAACCCTCGTCGGGCTCGGCCACAAAGACGATTTCCGTGCCATACTGGTATTTGCTTCCGGAGACATATCCCGTGGGCGAAAGCACACGGACGTCTCCCACATCTTTCCCCAGCAGTTGCTCGGTCGAGATCGTGACCGGATAGGTGGGGCCCGTGACGGTATAGACGCCGTTCACAAAGGAGAAGCTATAATTTTGCTGAGCCGCCCAATAGCTGCTGTCGGCGGTGACTTGGGTGGTATATACGCCGGGCGAACTGCTGGTGGAAAGGGTTACCGCAGTGCCTGCGGAATTCAAGCACCGGACGCCCAGCCCCAAGCTTGCGAAACTGTCGGAAAACGCCAGGGAGCCGGAGGTAACGCTCAGCTGACTGGAAGTCGGCTGTACTACGTCCACCTTCGCCGCCGTGACCGTGGGCGCGGTGATCTCCACCGCTCGCTGGATGACGCTGAAGGAGGAAGAGACGGTGCCCAGGGCAGCGCCGCTGTCCGTGTCGCTGATCGTGATCTCTACCTGGTAGTAACCGGCGGCCTTCGGTTGGATGGTGTCGCCGCTCACAGGGGAGGGGAATCCGCTGTAGGTACCGTCCAGAGGGATCCAAACGGTGAAGAACGGGCTCATAGCGTATATCTGGGTCAGAATTATCCTTAAAATCGGGTCGGAATAGGTGTTGTTGATGTACTGCGTGACCGCGGTGGGACTTTCCCAGTAGCTGATGGATTTGGATACCTTATAACTGAGCGCATAATGATCCGTGTCGTTGCCGGTCAGCTCGGTTTGGACAATCTTAGATTCCGTGTCATAGAAATACATGCTGACCGTGGGGTTCAGGGACTCACCGTAGACGATGCTGCCGGGCATATCCAGCCAATAGCCGTCGCTGTTGCCGGCCAGAAACAGCGTATCTTCGCTCACCGCTTTGAATATCCTGCTGCCGCTGTAGTAGGCCGTGATCCGGTAAGCTCCCGCCTGAGGGGCGGTCCAGTCGGTGAGGGTTGCCGTGCCTCCGGCCACGCTGGCCGTATAGGTCCTGGAGTAACCAGATCCCGTAATTTCAAAGGTCACGGTGCCGGTGGGGACGCTGCCGCTGTCAGTGTGGGGGTTCGTGAGCTTTGCGGTAACGGAGGGGTTCATATCCGCCGTGGAATCCTTTACGGCGTTAAGCTCCATGTTGGCCGTGCGCTTGGAAAATTCCACGGTGACGATATCGGAATAGGCGGACACCGCGTATTCCCCGACAATCTGGTTGATCCGGCACCGGTATTCTCCGGCACCGGAGGAAGCGGTGGACGAGAAAGTCAGCGCAGCCGAAGTTTTCCCCGTAAGACTCGTCCAGACGCCGTCCACATTCTTCTGCCACTGGTAAAGCGGAGTCTGCGCGTTCTCGGCGTCGTTAACGACGGTGGCCGTGACCGAGTAGTTTCTATCGGGATAGACGAGAAGATGGTCAGCCGAGAGAGAAATGGACGGCTGACCCACCGAAGCCTTGGTACGGGCGCTGAGCACATCGCTCAGAACGCTGTAGTACGGGTTCGTCCCTCCGATGGCCTGGATGCGGTATTCATACTGCGTGTATGGATTCAGGCCGGTATCTTCAAAGTAATAGTGATATTCCCCCGAATCGTAATCAAAGTACTTGGAATCGGACGCGCTGATCACGCCGCCCACGGGGTAATCACCGCTGCCGTCGGGAAAGTCGTAGTGGCGGTAGATCTGGTAACCCGCGGCAGTCGAGCCCCCGGAAGTCCAGGTTAGCATGATGCTATCGCTGGTGGTCTGATCCATGTCCGCTTCCAAATCAGTGGGAAGCTTCGGAGGGCTGGCCACCTGGTCAACCAAATAGGTCACGACGGGAAAGGTCTGCTCGCCCGTATAAGTAAACTTGAATATCTTCCAGTTATAGCTGTAGCCATACCCTTCCGCCTCTTCGGGCATACCTACAACGGTGCCGGAGAAGCTGTGCCCCGTCAGATTCGTGACGACGTTGCCATAGCCGGCCTCTACGCCTCCAACGACACCGACCGATATGCCCGCACCGCCGCCGCCCGTCTTGAAGTTGATGGCGGCCGAGATGGCTTGGGAATGGCTGTATTCGTCGGTAAACTCCAGCGTCTGTTTGATATAGCCGCCCGAGCCGTAGGCAACGCCCGCGTAATCGCCGCTGTAGACGCTTATGCCGCTGTAGCCCGCCGTGGAATTGGGATAGGTAGCGGGATCGCCCAGCGTGCTGGTAAGGACGTTCCCCTCAATCGTTGGCAGCATCGTATAGTTCTTCGCAATTTCGTCATAATTCTGCACCGTAAGGGTCTTCACGCTTGCACTGTATGGGATGGTGATATTCATGGCCTGCTTTTCGTATACGACGGTGCTGCCCTGAGTTACCGGCACGTACGCGTCATAGACGTAGACGTCGCAGGGAACAGAATACAGGGCAACGGTGTCCTGTCCGCCCATGGTTCCATACTCCACCGTCTGGGTCTTCTGGGAATTCCATTCGAACTCCAGGGTAGCGGTGGCTGTCACCTCCACCTCGGCCTGATATTTTTCTGCCTTGAAGCCGAAAATGTTGATCTCTTGCTCAAAGGAGACGAAGGCGCCGGCGGTGAACGAAGCCGTCACCACGTCGCTATAGCCGGAGCCGGAGACCGTTCCGTAGACCGTTTCGCTGTTGCCGATGTAGCTGTCACCGCCGTCCAGATGGGCAAGGTCACCGAAGTACGGGGGAGCCGCCAGTACGGCCAAGATTTTGGGGTCGGAATACTGCAGATAATGCTTTCCGGTGTACTGAATCAGCATGGTATCGGTGTCTGTGTCCGGAGCTGCAAAGGTATGCTGACAATCGGTGTTGTCGTAGTCAGCGATGGCGCGGTATACCGAGCCGGAAGCTGCGCCGGTATTCACTTCCACCAGGTAATTCCTGGTGCCGGCAATGTAGGATATGACGGTTTCCTTGCCATCACCGTTAAAATCGCCGGCGACGGCCCCGTATTCATAATAGGGGGTCGAGGTTAAGCCTTCCCAGAGTTTTTTGCTGACGGAAAAGCTGCTGTTGGACTGTTGGTACAAGGTACCATCCAGATAAACATATTCCTGGGTTCCTGGGCCGTCCTGTTTGACCAGCGCAATGTTTACGTTAAAACCAGGCATGCACATATAGCCGGAACCTAGGTCAATGTCCCCGGAGGCGCTCAGGGTAAAAGCCCCGGTTTCATTGTAAAAGTCGTAGGTCGCGATATAGCGGGTATAAATATTGCTTTTGGAATTCATGTCGTACAGGGACTGCCCGGCGATTACCAGTTCGTTCTTCCCGTCCCCGTCCACGTCGCCCAGTGCCATCGCAGCGCGGGTGATCCCATACCCATTGTAGCTGAGATTGAACACGGAGCTCTCCTGAAGATAGGAGCCCGTTTTATCTCCGTGGAGCACGACGGCCTTGCTGGCGCCAAACGCATTTGTAGCCACCGTACCCCAGGTGATGCCCAGATCGTCCACGCCGTCGCCGGTCATATCGCCGGTGGTCAAAGACACCAGATTGGGAACGTAGGTATCAAAGCTGAGGTAGTAGGTCCACCGCAGTTCCCAGGCCGAGGCGGTTTGCCAGGTCTCCCCCTCGGGCGCCTGAAGCTGATAGACCTCGATGCGCGGAGATCCCTGCTCGGGAATGTAAACGGCGATTTCATCGGTGCCGTCGCCGTTGAAGTCGCCTGCCGCGATCTGGAGATATCGGAGGAATAAACCGCTGTCTGAGTAATCCTCAATGCCCTTTCCCGCGTTTGCGAACGCGGAACAGCCGGTCAGAAGCTGGACTGCCGCGCTGCTTTCTCCGCTGGCGGGATCGGTGAGAAAGAGGTCCAGATCGTAAGTCGTGGTCGTGCCGACGTTTGATTTTACGGCGGCCGTTGCCACCTGGCCGCTCAGCCCGCTGCCGTCGAAGCAGCCCGCCGCCGAGCGGTAGGCGCTGTAAGATGACGGGAGCCCGGTCAGGGTATCCTTGTCGGCGTAAAACTCGGTTTGCGTGGCGTACAGCTTCAGTCCGTCGCCGTAGAGGGCGCCCGAAGCGGGCGTGGCCGTGTACAGCTCAGATACGGGGGCAACCGTCACCGAATCCACGCCGTAGGGATTGGCTGCACTCTCGCTGTCGTCGTAACCATCCGGCTCCGCCGATGTGTCGAATCCCAGCGCACTGAGCGCATTCTCGTCATCGGTTGACGAAGGGGACGAGGCTGCCGCGACCGGAGGCGAAATTGCCGGCAGTAGAGAAAAGAGTAAACAGATTGTGAGCAGCATGCTGATCACTTTTTTTGTCCGTTCCCGTTTCATTGAGATCTCTCCATTTCTGCAAATTCAGGATAAATGACAGGAGAATTCCCGTTCATTTATACAACAGAATCTTAACAGAGCAGTAAAAAAAAAGAATGCCAATTGCATAATCTGCGCCGGAAACAGCATAATCCGCATTCTTTTTTCTTGGAGGAAGACAATGCGCTGCTTCAATGCAGCGTATGATCTGCTTATAAAGTAACGACCTTATCATAGCCTTCCTAGCGTCTGCGTGGCAAAACAAGGCCGCTAATTCCGGGATCGCGCCATTTTGTTACCGAATGTGCTGTTTTACATGCCAATTATGTAATCGGACTTTTCAATTTGCAAAAAACAAGTAGAATTAAAGTGGTTTGAATTCGGTTTCTGTGTTATGATTTCCTTGTATTCAGCCCCGTGACAATGAGGTGAAGAGGAAATATGACATATACCGTCGGTGTCTGTGATGACTCTCCCCAGCAGGTTGAACTGTTCATTCATTACCTGAAAAGCTATCCGGGCAACGACGATTTTAAAATCGTCCGTTCAACAGATCCGGCTGAATTTTTGCTTAAGCTAAAACAGTGCCCCCCTCACCTTGTGCTTTTAGATATCGATATGGGGAGCTGCAACGGGATCCAGCTCGGCGGGACAATTAAAGAACTGTTTGGCGGAGCAGTCGTCGTCTACATAACCGCCTATGAAAAATACGCGCTTGAAGCCTTTCGTATCAGGGCTTTCCATTATCTCCTCAAGCCTTTGACAAGGGAAAAATTCAATCAGATGCTTGAAGAAGCAATAAACCTTTTCAGAAAAGAGGATTCGGCAAAGACGGAAAAAACGTTGGCCGTCCAGCTTAAAGGCGAAATACTGAACTTAAAGTACAGCGAAATAGACTATTTTGAAAAAATAGGCCACAGGATCAAAATTCATACGCAATCGGGTGAGTTTTTTTTCTACGACAACCTGAACAGCCTGCTTATGAGGCTTGACAAGAATTCCTTTTTCCAGTGCCATCAGGGTTATATCGTGAATATCGGCAAAATCAGGGCTTTTCGAGACAAAATGCTGTTTCTGGACGGGGGTCTGCAGATTCCCGTGAGCAGGTCGTTTGCGGACATAGTCAAAGAAGTCTTGACAAGAAGGCTCTTTACCTGAAAGGGGCACATATGAGAGAAATCTGGGCCCGAATGGTCGGCGGGGCGGAACAATTTGATTTTGAACAGCGGCTTTTTCATAATGTCATGCTGATAGCGATTCTGATGTCCGCTATAGGTACGGTCATCGTTATCTACTACAGCATTGATATTGTCATCGTCATCGACGCTGCGTTTACCGCATACTGGGTGCTTACCTATTATCTTGCAAGATTCCGTGGCTTGTACCGCGTCATATCCGTCGTCTCCATGCTGGTATTTATATTTCTCTTCTACCCGTTTAACTGGCGGGCCAGCAGCGGCTTCTCAAGCGCCATACTGCTGTGCTATACGGTTGTGTTTGTAATGTTTGTCTGCGTTATTCTGAAGGGCAGGTTCAGAGCGGTGATGATCGCTTCCTTGCTGGCGATCATTGTTATACTGTTACTCCATGATTTTTGGAGGGATGGCATCTTCAGCCCATTTACCAAGTACAGTTTAGACCCGTTATTCTCTGCCGCCCAGTTTTTGATGATCCTTGTTTTTGTCATCGCACTGACCAGTGCGTATTCGAATTCATACCAGGAAGAAAAAGCGAAGAGCGAAGCATATTCAAAGGCGATAGAAGAACAGTATGGCCAGCTTCTTTATTCCATGGAGAATCTTGAGGTACTGATTGACAAGCTGAAATCTGAGAGGCATGATTTCAACAATCATATCGGCGTGATTTACGGCCTGTTGGAAGCCGGGGACGTGGAGAAAGCAGGAAAATATGCGTCACATCTGGTAAAGGCCGCCGAGGACTACCGGCATTTTGTGAACATTCCGTACCCTGCCGTGCGTGCGATGCTTAATTACAAGCTTTCCGCTGCGAAAGAGGAGAAAGTTGAGCTGCGGCTGGACATTGATATGGAAGAGGGACTTGACGTAAGCGAATTCGACCTCGCCGTAATTCTCGGGAATCTGCTTGACAACGCCGTCGAGGCCTGCGGAAAAGTCGATGAAAAAAACCGTTACATCGGCCTGAGCGTCCGATACAAGCCTAATTATCTTGTCATTCACTCCGAAAACCCGATAAACGCCCCCATGCAGGAAGGGAAAAAACTTACTACGAAGAAGGATGCCGACAATCACGGCTTCGGTCTGCGCAATATCAGGTACCTTGTGGAAAAGCACAACGGCTTTATGCAAGTCAAAACCGAGAATGGGGTTTTTATGATAGATATAGCGCTCCTGGCCGGATAGAATAAAAAACGCATTGCGTATTGAATGTTGACTATGTTTTTCCCTCCTGATCCTGCCAATGTTATATACGCCTCAACGGTAGAACGGCCGCCAAATTGCCCTTTTACCAAGTTCATTTCTGCTTCAATCGCGCCGCTTGACGGCATAAATCGACATATAACTGGACCTTGTTGGTGCCAGAATTGGGATCAAGAAATAAGTGAGTAAATTACTTATATACTAAAATTATTATAAAAAGGCGCTTGAATCAATGAACTACACCCCAATTGTTAGACAGTATGATATACTGAATAACAATCGGGGTGTTTTTCTATGCCAAAAGAAAAGTCAAGCAAGCGCTATATGTCAGAATTCAAGAAAATGGTTATGGAGACGATGCGAAAAGAGAAGCTATGTTACCGCAAAAAAAGGCAATTTGAGTTACCACATAACTGAGCTGCCCAAAGGGAGCGTGTCTATCTCACAGAAGGGATAAAATAATAACAAGTACGTCAAGGACACAGGATAAACACAATTTTTGAATAGTGAATGGATTTATTTTGTTTCTATACGACATCGACCGAAAGCGAAATTTTTTGTCTGAGTTTACCGGCTGCTCCGTCTATAAAGAGGATCTTTTTTTATCACGATGGCAGATACGATGCCTCCAGCACGGATTGTCAGATAATTACCATTCCGCAGCAGACATAGAGGCAGGGAGCTTATGTTGAGTAACAAAACAAAGAACGGAGCTGTAAATCTATAGATAAAGAGGAGGTTACTCAAATGATAGGAAGACTGACGGGCATTTACAAAAAGCGATCTGCAAAAATATTGATTATTCTGACGTTAATAATTTTAGTAACTTACATAGTATATTTAGCAGGTGGCACACAGGATGTATGGCCACATTTAATGTATGTGCCGATTATTTTATCGGCCTTTTATTTCGGGATCCCTGGTACGATAGCAACTGCGCTACTGGGTGGACTTGCTGTGGGACCATTTATGCCAGTAAATAGATCATCAGGATTAATGCAGGAACCGTTAGAATGGATATTCAGGTTAGCTGCGTTTACCATGGTAGGAATATTTAGTGCCACATTAACAACTCATATAAAAATAATAAATAAAGAAGAACAAAAAAGAGTATATACAAATGCAAATACAGGGCTTCCCAATTCCATTAAACTAAAAATTGATCTTCAGGAATTGATTGATAAAAAAATTAAGTTTTCGTTGATTGGATTCAGAATGATCAATATGGACGACATAAACCGATCCATAAACTACGATATAGGAATCAAAGTCGTGAAAAAAACCACGGAAATATTGAGAAACCATTTTGATGCAAAGATTTATTCCGTATTTACAAATGAATTCGCCTTAGTATTTCGTAATGATGATGTAGAAAAGGCTCAAAGATTGGGGTCGGAATTTTTGAAGGAATGTAAAAATCCAATCGTTATAGATGAATTTAAGATTCAGCCTATCCTCAAAGGAGGAATGGCGAATTATCCCCAACAAGCTGAGACGCCGGATGATTTAATTCGAGAAATGGGTATAGCCCTATCATGTAAATCTGATGAAATTGGCCTATTTGTTTATGACACCACAATTGATCAAGCAATTAGGGAAAGACAAGAACTAATCGGCTGTCTGTTTACCGCCGTAAAAAACGAGGAATTTTATCTGGTCTATCAGCCGAAGATAAATCTGCATGACAATAACGTGACAAGTGTAGAAGCGCTTCTCCGATGGGACTATAGTTTAGAAAAACAGAAAAATATAGGAGAGATTATTCAGATAGCCGAGGATATCGGGTTGATAAATGAGATTACAAAATTCGTAATGAAAAAAGTAATCGAACAAATTGGGAAATGGCAAGGTGAAGGCGTAACAATAAAAGTTGCGCTGAATATGTCGTTAAAAGATCTGAGAGATGACTCATTAGTTATTTTTCTGGAAGAATCGATTAAAGCAAATAATATACCTCCTTCCATGATTGAAATTGAACTGACAGAAAGAGGCATTTTAGAAAACGAAAAGACCACTTTAATATTTTTAAAGCGCCTTAAAAAACTTGGAATTGAAATTGCGCTGGATGACTTTGGGACAGGCTATAATTCAATGATTGACTTAGTAAAGCTTCCAATCGATTATGTTAAAATCGATAAAGCATTTATCGATGATATTACGAGTGAGATTCATAAAATATTGATTGAATCCATTATTAGCTATTCGCACAGAACCGGCAGAAAAGCAATAGCAGAGGGAGTGGAAACCAAGGAGCAATTGGATATACTGAAAAGAATGGGCTGCGATTATATTCAAGGGTATTACTTTTGCAAACCTGTATTACCTGAAGATTTGAAAAAATATATTCTTCACTAGCAAAAGAAAATCAGGCATTTGTTCACGATAACGCGAACAGATGCCTGATTCGCTGCTGCCCCGTACCTGCATTAAGCCCCATAGGCCACAAAGAGTAACGCAGCTTGCGCAGTCTGTTGAGAACTGCGCAAGCTGCGTTTACCATTTCAAGGTTTTATATCAGATCGGATTTTTGTAGCAGCCGTTCGACCATGACGGCGACTTCGGCGCGGGTAATGCAGTCCTTGGGGGAAATCATGTTACTTTCCCTGCCCAAAACGATACCGGTTTTAAGGCAAGCTGCAATGCTATCCTCGGCGTAATTTGATGCGGAAGAACCATCCAAAAACGCACCTATCAGCTTGCTTAGTTCGCTGTCAGTCAGGCTGACCTCCAAGTTGGTTATTTTCATTGCACGTGCGATCATAGTCATCGCCTGCTCACGGGTGATTGGGTCATTCGGTCCAAACGTCTCATAGGTATAACCATTGACGATTCCATATCCCACTGCCGTCTGAATATAACCATAGTACCAGGCGGCAGGGCTGACATCGTTAAAGCTGCTGTTCCCCATTCCGGTGTCGAGACCTAAGGCTCTGACTACAATTGCGGCAAATTCCGCTCGGGTGATATTGCGGTTTGGCTCATAATTGTTGTTGCCGACGCCGTTGACCACAGTCCTTGAGCCCATATTGTTGATAGACTCCTTGGCCCAGTGACCTTCCACGTCTGCAAACTCGACAGGATTCCAGATCAATGCATACGTGCTGTTTGTCAGGCTATTGATGATGGCATAGTATTTACCATCGATATATTTGACTTCCGTTGGCACGTGGTAAGTATGGGTTTCAGTTATAACAACAGCCGTTGTTATTTGTTCAGGACTAATATAGTCGGGAATTTCGATCAGTCTCTGCACATAGTTGTTAAAAGTATCAACCTCGACAGTTTGCCCATTGTACGAGGCTGAAACCGTAAAGGCGACCGGCTGCAGAACAAGGGAATAGCCATTGCTTGAGGTTGCATTTGCAACGAATTTGGCATCGGTTCCTGTCAGATTGTCTACCTTAACGGTAAGGCTGATGTCGGACAAGGATATGCTGCTGCCGAAGTTTTTCGCAACGTCTTCAATTTTGATTTCTTCTGCCGGAAGGACATAGGTGACATCGCCTGCACTGACGCGAAGCGTCGCGCCCTGCTTCTCCATCTTTTCAACCATCTCGCCGGTCAGAATTCCGGATTTGATTTGCTCGTCTCCGGATATTGGGATAATGACTGTTGCACCGGTGCCGGCCGAGTTCAGCTGCTCTTCTACAAGAGAAGTATCAACAATGACGGTAGTGGTTGTACGTCCGGAAATATCAGTTCCGGTCGTTTGGGATCCTGCACTTACTGTCTCACCGTTAATAATGACAGGGACGTGTGAGGATGTGGAGGAAGACGATAAACCGTTGCCTCCGTCACCGGTTGGCGCAACAGCTCGGCTGACGGAGATGGAATATGTTTTTATCGTTCCGTCAGTTGCCGTAACCGTAACGACAAACACGTTGGCCCCGACATTAAGTGATACCTCCGTACCGTTGGCAGCCGTCGTTCCGTTTGCCGTGATTACATAAGATGCATTGGAATTCGACAGTGTCACGCTGACGGCTGTTGAGGTGGTGGAATAGGGAAGATTTACGTTATAGTCGGTCGTACCTTTGTCAAAGGTTGGGACAAGCGTTCCGTGCGACAAAGTAATATTGAAAAGATCGGCGTTAGAATCGACACCGGCAGCCGCACGAGTCACAACAAACGTGTATGTTCTGGCTGCGCCATTTTCAGCTGTTACCGTAACAATGATCGTATTATCGCCATGGTGGAGTGGGATGCTGCTGAAATCCGTACACGCATCCCCGTTGCATCTCATGGTTACCGTGGCGGCGACATCCACCGTGAAAGCTGATAGATCAATGGTTTCCGTATCCGACGGTACGCCGGCGGTATATTCGGTCGTATCAGGCGCGAAAGAAGGTGATAGCGGGACCGTATCTGAGCCATCCTTCATTATAATATTGCTCAGTGTGTTGTTGTCTGACGCGGGCGTGATCATGACGGTAACTTCATATCGTTTCGTCGTCCCGTCCTCAGCAGTCACTGTATAAGCCACGATGCCTACGGAGAAGTCCCGTGCGCCGATGGGCGTTATCGTGGCATTTACACTGTCTGTGAACGTAATTGTGGGGGTCAGACTGGTCACATCGGTCCCGTAGGGAAGAGTCACAGTAATGGTACCGACGGTATCTGCGCTGCTGACCACCGCCGGAACTCCGGCAATTATAAAACCTGAAATGGTCGCGTCACTGCTCGGGACGTACGCATCGTCATTAATAATTGTGATCTCAGCGCTGCCATTGTCGGCCACGGCAGCATAATCCGTAACTGGCCCCACAGTCATGACAATGGTTTCATTTGATTCATACGCTGTATCCTCGACAAGCGTTACCGTGAATGTTGCTGAGGAATTGCCCGCGGCGATGATAAGATTCCCGCTCACCAGATCGGATACGGTATAATCATTTGTATCAGTTGCCGTACCGCTGAACGCAATTGGAACCGTCACATCTGCCGTTGTATCGCCAAGACGAGAAACGGTGATCGTTACAGCCGTCGCGTCTTCCATACGCGTTACGGTGGTGGGGCTGATATAAATGCGGTTTGTATCTGCGCCGGAGGCGGCGGTTGTAAAGGTTTCCTCCTCGCCGTAATACGTCGTGCCGTTATATGTGGCGTACGGACGTACATAGTAGGTGCTCTCAGAAGCCAGACCTGTCAGGGCCGAAGTAAAGCTGTCCAGATTTGTTTTTGTCCCAATGGAAATCGAAGTCACTGCCGTTAAGCCGCTGGGATCGCTGCTCGTGCCGTCAGCGTTTATTTCCGCTGTGCTCCAGACAAATCCTTGATCAGTAAGCGACTGGTCTTTTCCGAGCGTCGTAACGATACCGTTTAAGACTGCGGATGTACTGCCCACACCGTTGGCCGGGATGGTGAGTGTGACGGTTGTGCTCGTTACGGGCTCTACAACGATTACTGTTCGGATTGCGGTCACCGTGTTACCCGCATTATCTGTGGATGTATAGGTCACGGTATACGTACCGGCTTCCGCTGTATCAACGGCAGATACGTCGGGTGTCATACTGTTTCCGTCATCACCGGTCACATCAACATCGGCCAGCGCGGCAGTGCTGTCGTATGTATCGCCCACTTCAATGTAAAGCGGATTGCTGCCGGTAATATTGATAACCGGTGCCGTCTTGTCAACGGTGAGATCGTGTGTATAATTCATCGTGATCGTCGAGTCGCTGCCATCAGTGACCGTAACCGGAATATCGGCGGTATAAGTTCCCTCAACAAGTGTGTCCACATCCCAGATAAGCTCGGTATTGTAGGAAGACGGTTCGCTTGTCGGGGCAGTAATTGTAACCGCGCGTGTGATGCCGCCAATCGTGGCGGTTGCCGTCACGCTGTCACCGTCGGGGTCCCAGAGCTTCATCCGGATGGCAAAGCTGGTGGTGCTGTCGTTTTGAATGGCAACATCTGCGGTATCGTTTGTAATTTCGCCATTCACTGCCCTGTTGCAGAAGAGCGTCAGCATGTTTTTCGCACCGCGAGGCAGGCCGTCGCTGTTGCGGGTGTTGATATATACATCGTAGGAAACCGTTTTGTCCAGTCCCGCCAGCGTATAGCTGAGATCCGTCGACCATGACAGCGTTCTCAAAATACTTGAGTCGCTGGTTTTCTTGAGAACCAGCTGATATTCCGCAGCGTTGGCAAGATTTGCACTGGGTGTCAGATGAATTGTAAACGATGCCGCTGTCTTATCAGAGGCGGTCACGGCATCCGGGTACTCAGCCAGCGTCCGGGCGCTTACAGATGTTGACTCTGCGCCTATGCCCCCGCCATTGGCCGCTGCAACGGTGTAGCTGTAGACTTTGTTTGCTTTCAGCCCGGAGTCAGTATAACTTGTACCGCTCGTAGTTGTGACCAAGACTCCATCCCGGTAAATGTTATAAGCAAGCCCTGCCCCTAAGGTGGGCCAGGAAACTGTTACGCTGTGGGTGGTCCCATTCACTTCGGGCGCTGCCGAGGAGATAACAGGCGTACCCGGTACTGTAAGGGCAGAGGAAATGGCGCTGAACGAGGTCTCCGTGTTTTCGCCGTTTTGGGCTTTGACACGGAAATAATAGGTAGTGTTTGCCGTCAGGCCGGAAATGCTTCTTGATGTTGTCGTGCTGTATGCGGATCCTGTGCTGGAGCCCAGCGCGGAATCCGTACCATACTCAATATAGTATTGTGTATCGCTCGTGTTGGTTTTTGTATCAATGACCGCGCGAATTGTCCCGTCGGCCTGCGGCGTGAGTGTGAGACCCGGCGTGACAGCATAGGTACAAACCTTCGATGCGCTTGTCAAACCGTCTGTGCTGACGCCGCTGGAGCTGCGGGCCACGATTTTATAGAATCGTCCGGTATTGGGCGCGAGCCCGGTGTCGCTGGTTGAATTGCCGGTCACATTTTTCAGATAGGTATAATTGCTCCCGTCTGTGCTGAAATACACGTCATAGGAGGTCGCACCTGTCGCGGTGCTCCATGAAACATTCAGCGTTGTGGAGCTGGCCGCCGTTACCATTACGGTGCCGGAGACATCGGCGGGGATGGTTTTTACGGAGCCGATCACGTCACCACAAGCTGTTACAACTGGCGTGCTCTCATTATTTCTCGCCTTGACACGGAAGTAGTACGTTGTTCCGCGGTTAAGCCCCGATATTGAAATCAGATGATCGGTATCCGGATTCGTCCAGGCGGATGCGACAGGGGCGGAAAAATCAGCATTGACAGATGCCTCCACACAGTATTCAGTGATAGAGGGATTGCCGTTCTCCTCAACCTTGACAGAAACATTTCCGTTTATAAGGGCTGTCACGGTGTCGACATCCGGTGTTGCCGCAAGAGTATACAGCGAGCTGGAGGCGGAATAAACGCTGCGTCCGTCGTCATTCATGCCGCTTGTCCCTGCATTACGGGAGGCCACAGCATAGGTGTACTGCGTATTGGGGGTCAAAGCTTCATCGGTATAGCGGCTTGACTCACTTGTTCCAAGATAAGTATAGGTGCCGCCATTGTAACGGTAAACGTCATAGGATGTTGCGCCTGTCACATCAGGCCAGTCCAGTACGATCTGCTTTTGGCCATAGCCGCCGCTTGTCTCCGTCGCTTCCAGCGCCGGCGCTCCGGGAATCTCCGGCACGGTCAGGCAGCCTGTCGTGGTGGCGTTGGGGGTTGTCGTTACGGAATCGCCGTTTTTGGCGGTAATGCGGAAGTAATAGGTCGTTGCCGGGAGCACGCCCACGCTCTCGTCCAAGCTCTTCGGTATCGTGACCGTCGTGCTGCTCAGCCCGGCATAGTTATAGCCGACCACCGTCGTCACACCGCTTGAAAAGGCGGGCGACGTCGATTTTTCAAGCAGGTATGTTGTGGCGGCTGCGTTCCCTTTTGTGTCGATTGTCAGAACCACGGAGCCGTTTTGCTTTTGGCCAGCGGTTGTGATGGATGGCTGCGCCGCAAGCGTATACTTGCTGCCGGCGGCAACAGAGGAATTTGTATCTTTGCCGACTGCGATAACCGAATAAGTGCTGTTGATGTTCGGGTTGATACCCGTGACATCATATGAGGTCGTCCCGCTGTTGAGCAAAACGGCCGGACTGCTGTTGATACTGACCTGATACCCCGTTGCGCCGTTCACCGCGTCCCATGACAGCTTAAAGCTTTCGGTTGTTACATTCGAGACCGTCACCGCAGGGGTACTGATTGGGGTAGTAAAACTGTAGACGCTGCTGTAGGTGGTGCTCTGGCTGTTTGTGGCGTATGCCAGATAGTAATAGGTGGTTCCTGGCGTCAGACCCGTCAGACTTTTGCTGAAGCTCCCGACAGACGCAGTAACGGGAGCGTCCGTTCCACTGGCCCGCAAATCAGCGGCAGCGCTGGAGGTTGAGCTGTATTTGAAGCCCAGTCCCGAAAGACTCGTGCCGCTGGTCACATTGCCGCTCAGCGTGGCAGAGGTATTGCCGATGCCTGAACTTGTTACGCTGCTTAAAACCGGCACGCTGTATGTCTGCGAGCTTACGCTGCTGATATTACCGACGTTATCGACAGCCCTAGCGTAAACGGTAACGGAGCTGTAGCTTGAAATATCGATGGCCGAGCTGTAGGCGCTCCAGGTTCCGCTGGTTGAGTTGATCTGATATTCGTAGTGATTTATGCCGGAGCCGCCAGTGTCTGACGAGCCGGCGATTGTGACGGTTGTACCGGAAGCCGAGATCGTCGGAGCCGTCGGTGCGGTCGTGTCAGTAGCGTAATCGCCTCCATCCGAGAGCCCACCGGATACATAGCTGTTTTTGAAGTACCATTTATTGATTTTGTGCTGCTCATAATCTCCGCCCGTAGCCGCCGTGAAACCCACATAATATTCGTTGCCGCAATAGGTGGAGAGATCGATGGTCTTTGAAAGGCTGGCTGAAGTTGGTCTTGTGCTGCTGGTGCTGATGTAGATACTCAAAAGTTTTGTGGAACTGACATAATCGATCCAGACATAGAACGGACCGTCGGCGTTGAAATAATTTGGGCCCAGATCGCAGACATTACTGCTATAACCCGAGTAATTCGTGTCGCTCGTCAAATTACCGTTCAGATTGATACCGATATGGTTACCGCTGACATCGTGTGCATTCGGATAAGTATCGAACTCGATGCCGACGCTGTTCGTAATGCCCAAATAGCCGATGCCCTCGCCCACCGCGCCAAGGCTATACGTATTTGCCGCAATGATGAATACGATACCGTCCGCGCCCGGATCGCCACCGCCGCGATTGGCCAGAGTAAAATTGAAATAGGTGCTAAAGCCGTCGGACTGCTTTACCTTACTCATGAAGAACGCGGAGCCGGCCTGGCTGGTACCGCTAGTGGTTAAATACAAAGCTCCGCTGCTCAGTTGGGCGCTTCCGTTTAAGGCAAGATTGCTCGTGCCGCTGAACGATACCGGCGAATAATACGTGATATAATCGGTGGCATATGCCATACCCGGGAAAAGGGAAAGAACCAGCGCGAGTGCCAGCAGAACGCGGATTGCAGCTCCTTTTTTCATGTAGGGATCCTCCTGTTTATATAATTTATGATTTTAGCATTTGGTTTATCTACGACAGGCTTCGACCGACGCGGTTTAGGGCCTGTATTCCCCTCACCTTTCGGACTGGCTTAAGAATATAGTCATCTGCCCCGACGTCGAAGCCATGTATTTCTCCTTGTGCTTTATCCGTCCGGCTCTTCGGGCTTTATCCGTTTTATGTAGAAGGACGGATATATTTTTTCAGATTTTCCACGCACTTTTTGACCTTGCCCTTTTCCACCGGGCAGAGCAGAAAGCCGTCTGCCCCGGTCTCAAAGGCGTCGAGCGCGGATTTCTTTTCTTCGGACAGAAAAACGATTGGCACGCAGTTTCCCGCGGCTTTCAGCGCCTCACCGATTTTGAAGCCAGGGAAACCCTCTCTCCCTGTGTGGATGAACACCGCGTCCGGCCTTTCTGTCACCGCCTTTTCAAGGAACAATTCCCTGGTTTTGATTACGGACGCCATCTCAATATCTCCGCACTCCGAAAACCACTCGAGCAGCTTTTCCGTGCCGTCGACCCCGTCGTCCAGCAGCAGTATTCGCATGGAGCACGCCTCCTTTCGATTGTACAACCCCATTTTATTTGCTCATTCTCCCAAATTTCTCCCAAAATACGACAAATATAGACGAAAAACCCAAAAATTAAAAATTGTGAGTCAATAAAAATACCGCTGACCCGCCCAAAGGCAGACCAGCGGCCGGTCATAATGAGCAACTTGCATGACGCGAATGGCTCACTATGACATTAGTATTTAAAAATTGTTTTTCTGTATTTCCTTATGTATTTTAGTTATTTCTTCGCTTGGCTCAATGCCCAGGTCGCTTTTCAGTATCCGGCTGTATTCGCGGTAATGCTTCGCCGCGTTTGATTTGGAGCCCGTTCGGCCATAAAGTTCGAGTAGCTGTGACGTTACGGCTTCTTCATAGGGATTTTTTTCAAAAGCGTTTATAAGCAGTTTCTCCGCAGCCTCAAAATCACTGCTTTTTATCAACGCTTTTGATAGGAAGAGTGCGGCCAGGACGAAATCCCGCGACAGCCTTTCCCGTTCGGCCGCGGCCCAAATCCAGCCGCTTCCATCGAAGTATTGCCCCGCATACGGCAGCATGCCAAGGCCCGAGATTTCCCCGCCTTCTTTTAACTTTTCGCACAACTTCCGGAAACGCGCGACATCCACCTCTGTGTCGCCGAGGTCAAGCCGGTAGCCGCTGTTTATGCGGACCTGCTCCCTCGGTATCCCATAGCTTTCCAGCGTTTTCCGTATGTAGTATACCGCACTGTGAAGCTGATGGGCCGCTCGCTCCGGCGCCGCATCCGGCCATACCGCCTCGATGATCTCGTCCCTTGAGACAATTTTTCCTCTGTTGTGGAGCAGAAAAGCAAAAAGCTCCTCCGTTTTTTCCGAACGCCATTTTATCGGCTCGCCGTCGTCCCATCCAATTTGGAATCTGCCGAGGCACTGAATCTGCAGTCGTTTTTCCCGAGAATTTCCGCGTTCGGTTTTTTCCCGCAGCCGTTTGAGCGTCTTTTCAAGGCGCTCTTTTGTAACGGGCTTTAAAATATAGTCGAGCGCGTACAGCTCAAAAGCCTCGACGGCGTATTGGTCGTACGCAGTCACGAATACTATGTGCGTTTCCGGGTACCGGTCAAGGATCATCGAGGCCGCGTCTATGCCGGAAAGCTGCGGCATGCTGATGTCGAGGAAAACCACCTGCGGTTTCAATTCCGCGACGGCCTCGATGCCTTTCCGCGGGTCAGAGTACATACCGGTCACATCGATATTTCCCGCGCCGCACAGTAAATACTCCAATTCTCTGAGCGCCGGTCTCTCGTCGTCGATCAATATTGTGCTTATCAATTTGATTTCCTCCGTTTCCCTGCTTTCAGTGGGATTTCCCACGAGACCTCCGTCCCTTTTCCAACCATGCTTTGTATATTCAGCTTTTTTCCATAAAGCACGCGAAGCCTTTGGGAAATGTTCGTAAGCCCAACACCGGTTGCTTCGTTCTCAGCGATATGGGAACGCTCCTGGGGGCTCAAGCCGACGCCGTCGTCCTTTACGGAAAACCTCAGCACGCCGCCCCGCTCCTCGACCCGGATATCAATCCTGCCGCCCTCCGGCTTCGGCAGTATGCCGTGGACGACTGCGTTCTCGACGACCGGCTGGAGCATGCAGGACGGGACCATATTTTCCTGATTTTCCGGAAACTCAAAGCTGACCTCTACACGCTCCTCAAACCGAGCCTGTTCGATGTTGAGATAGGCCTGCGTCAGCCTGAGCTCGTCCTTCAGCGGAACGAGCTGCCCCGTACCCTGGAAATCAAATTTTTTCCTGAGGTATTCGCTAAAGTCAGCCATCAGCGTCCTCGCTCTATCAGGATCGTAGCGCGAGGTGGAAATAAATGTGTTCATGGAATTGTATAAGAAATGCGGTTTGATCTGCGCCTGCAGAAACTTCAGCTCGGCGTTCGTCTTTGCCTCATGGTATTCTTTAATACGTTTGGCCTGTATAAACATCTGGATGAGAAGGACCAGATAAATAGCAAAGTAAAAAGTAGCGCCTAATATGCTATTGATTTTATTCGCATAAAACATGGAGTCATACAGGAACGTGGCAAGAAATATGAAAATGCACGACAGATTTAATAATCCATCCGTTTTATTTTTTTTGAGTCCGGTCGCAGAAATAACAATACAGCATAAGAGTACCGCAAAAAAGTTTAAATTCAACAGACTGACCGGAAATGCGCCGGAGTTGATGACTTTGCTGAAGAAAAGGGGCGAAGTAAATAGAAAGATTAGCTGCCAGCATATTGAAGTCAGTAAAAAGATTCTGCACATGATATGTGATATCTTTGATTCAAAAAGGCCATGAAGGAACGCAAGTAAAAAGAACGCGCTCCATATGTAGGACGAATAGCACAAAAATATCACTTTGTCGATGCTAAGCCACGGAATAAGCCTGGGAAGCAGATTGAATTCAAGGCCATCGGCAAAGAGCAAGCTGAATATGCACAGAAAGAAAAAGTACAAAGTGTATTTTTGGTTTCTGTGCAGAAACCATATAGCCAGATAAAAGGCTGCAATGATAAGAAGCGCGCCGTAAAGCATCGCCGTTTTAATTATGTTCAAATCATAAAGGTCCGAGATATCCGCGCGGTTTCCCAAAAAAGCGGCCGACCAAAACCCGCTTAATCCGTAATGATAGTTTGACGCCTGAATAATTATATCAAATTCGTGCGCAGGCAGGCTGAAGTACATATCCTGAGACCTGAACGCTCCGACCTCTTCCGCAAAATTGTCCGCAACATGTCCTGTCGATTCGATTAAATTGCCATCAACATACAAATCATAGGCGCTGGAAAAATTGCCGAGGTAAAGGCTTAATTGCATCCCTTCCGGAAGGTCTGATATCACATGAAGCCGGTATGTTGCATAGCCTTCTGACGGAAGTTTTGTTCCGTTTAAAGTGTACTTCGTCCATGAGCTTGGGACCTCCGCATACAGATCCGGTGTTGCGGCTATTAAATTGTCATAGGGCAAAAACTTATTCCAGTAAAATTCCCACTGTCCGTCAAGCGAGATGATGCCATCATTATTAAAGTCCCAATCTGTCAGATCCAACGTTCCCACCGACGCTTTGACAGCTCCGTTGTCCGTCCTTTCAGAACATCCAGACAGCCCGAGGCAGAAAAGAATGATTAGGATAAGCAAAATGCACTGTGATTTTCTCATATAAGCAGCTCCCTTATCGGGCCGATCAATGTTCAGAAAAGTCTCTTAATCGGTTATCTGGAAAATTCGTATTAAATAATACCATACAGCTGCTTGTTGAGTCAATTAACGGAATTTGCACAGCGCTGTAAAAAGGGAACTCACATGTCTACAACGAAGACAAGGGTTCCACAAAAACAAATAAAAAACCTTGGGATATACTGTTAAATCCCAAAGTTTTAAGTTTTTTTGCCTATTTTATATTCGTAATAAGAGCATTCAATAACTGTCCGCCGGTATTTTGAGATAATTCCCAAATGGATGCTCCGGCCAGATCGTTTTGTACAATGTATTTTGCTTTGTACTCCATAGAAATCTCATTATCAAAAGAGATAAATGTTGATCCATTATACATCCACGGAACGAGTGCATCGGAATGAAAGTATTTTATATAGTTGTCGTTGTTTATGTATGTTGCCAACAAACGATCGTATGAAATGGAACTACCGCCAGCATAGCTTCTGTATAAACCGCTGCCGCCACTGGAGACGCCGTTATATATGTATCCGTAAAAAGGTACGCCCATTATAATTTTGGAGGCTGGGAAACCGTTGCTTATCCATGTTTTCACAGATTGGTCCACACTCCACTTATACTGCGGCGATGTTTCGGTAGGCGCATAAAGAGGCGCGTTTAAGTCCGTATAACTATCCCATATGCCATGAATGTCATATGTCATAAGGACGGCATAATCTACATAATTTGCTATCAGGCTCAACTGTGTATTTGCTGCAAAGGTGCTGCCGGCACCCCCCGCGATGGTCAGCAGATATTTATGGCCGTCAAGCCGGCTTTGCGCATCCAGTTTTTCTCTAAGCTTCTGTAATAATAATGTGAAATTTGTTTTATCAGTACTTCTTGTCACATTGGTTGAAAGGCCTCCGCCGACAGGATATTCCCAGTCGATATCAACTCCGTTAAAGCCATACGCCTTAATAAACGCCACAATGCTGTCGGCAAAAACTGTCCGGCTCTCATCCGTCAGAGCTGCATCGGAAAATTTTCCTGAATCGTTCCAGCCTCCGATGGAAATGAGCGTTTTTAATTGCGGATATGTTTGTTTAAGCTCATTCAGCTGTGCAAAATTCTTTGGGTCTATATAAGGGTCACCCATTGCAATTTTTAGGTCATCGCCTATCTTCGCAAAGGCGTAGTAAATATTTGTGAGATTTGACGCCGGAATATTTAACGGTGTGTATCCACTATAAGCTGACCAGCTTGTATAGTAAGCAGATATAATTTTCGTTGTCGTCTGAACAGCCGGCGGAACAGTAACGGTCAGTACATTGCTTGATATCGACAGGTTACCGCTTGTATCTTTTGCTTTCACATAAAATGAATAGGAAGCTGCCGCAGTCAAACCGGATACCGTGTATGTTGTTTCTGTTGTCGATGCTATGTATATTGAATTTTGAAATATCTGATAAGATGAAACCGCTTTATTGTCGGTTGATGCAGTCCATTTCAAGAATACGGATGTCTGGGATATCGAAATGGAAGTAAGATTTTTCGGTGCTGTCGGCGGAATCGAATCATGTGCTTTTTTTGCTGAAGCAGTCGGTTGAAATATACCTACAAGAATTATGGATAACAATAAAAATGATACGATTCTTTTATATAACTTAAGCATATTTGCCTCCTTGAATTGATAAGGGGTCGGATGCGGCGGGAGGTAGAATAAATTCTGCATTCGACGGGTTGGTAGATAACGCTTGGAAGCAGGTCGCTAAGTTATAAAAACACGGGACCAAAGACGATATTAATTTAAACGGAAACGATATATTCAAATTATACCAATCGGGTTATAAAAGAGAAAGTGTAAATTTTGGTAAATAGCTTTATATTCTTGGAAAACAGAAAAGGCAGGCAGATGCAGTAACGAGATGAAGCAAAAGGCAGCTGAAGACAAAAGGCAGGAAAAGCAGTTGGCTGCTCAGAATCAAAGAATTTGTGAACTGTGTATATACGCAAAGACAATTGACATTGTTAAGAAAATATAATATTATAAATTAAATAGGGAATAAACTAGCGTGAATGATTGCTTGACGGAAGGCGAGGAGTTATGTCCTCGCCTTTTTTAGCTTGCCAATATGGTAATTACAACAAGTGAGGTTATACAGGACAAATATCAGCTTTGCTTTTACCATACGTACCTGCGCCTGGCCGCAGGCCGAAGGACGGACGCTTTGGAAAGTGAAAGGCCGTTTTGAAAATCGGAAACCGTATTCCGTCTACAAAGGAGAAATGATTTGAAATTCAACGATCTTCATTTAATTAAGCCGCTGCTTGACGCGGTGTCCAGCGCTGGATACGAAGCACCCACGCCGATACAGGAAGCTACAATACCTTTGGTGCTTGAGGGAAGGGATGTCCTTGGCTGCGCTCAGACAGGTACCGGAAAAACAGCGGCGTTTGCTCTGCCAATATTGCAAAAGCTTTCCGGGCACACAAATCATGGGTATGGCGCAAAGCGTCCGATACGTGCCCTTATCGTTACGCCAACCAGGGAACTGGCGATACAGATATCCGAAAACTTTGACACATACGGTGCAGGGCTTTCGCTTAAAAGCTGCGTCATTTTCGGCGGTGTGAAACAAACGGGGCAGGTGGAGCAGCTCACAGGGGGTGTCGACATTCTTATCGCAACCCCCGGACGGCTGAATGACCTAATCGGTCAAGGCTTTGTAGAGCTTGATAAGCTCGAGGTATTCGTTCTGGATGAGGCTGACCGCATGTTGGACATGGGCTTTATCAACGATATCAGGCGGATTCTGCGCTGCATCCCACAGAAGCGGCAGACGCTGTTTTTCTCCGCCACCATGCCTCCGGATGTAGAAAAACTGGCGATAACTATTCTGTGTAAGCCTGCAACCGTTAAGGTGGACCCCATAAACAGTACTGTGGAAAGCATATCGCAGTCACTTTATTATGTGGACAAGGGTAATAAGAGCAAGCTGCTTGCCTATCTGCTAAAAGGTCCGGACGTACGCAGCGCGCTCGTATTCACCCGTACGAAACACGGCGCAGATAAAGTGGTGCGCGAACTGGGGAAGGCCGGTATCAAATCAACGGCAATCCACGGCAACAAAAGCCAGAACGCACGGCAGGAGGCGCTTCGCCGTTTTGTAAACGGGGAGATAGACGTTCTGGTCGCGACGGATATCGCCGCCCGCGGCATTGATATTCCGGAACTGTCCCACGTTTTCAACTATGATATCCCCGAAGTTGCTGAGGCGTATATACACCGAATAGGGCGTACGGGACGCGCTGGTCTTTCCGGCAGCGCCATCAGTTTCTGCTGCTACGACGAGCGTGAACGGCTTTTTGCGGTCGAAAAGCTTATCGGAAAACACCTTTTGGTAATAGATAGCCCGTGGCCAATGGAGGTCTGCAACAACGCTTCGGAACCCCGGCGCGATCCGCAGCCCGCACGCGAAAAAAGGCCAGCGTATCGCCGCTCAGCCAGGCGCAAATAAAAATCGCCGCCATTACTGGGCGGCGATTTTTTCCGCAAGTTCCATGAGATAGAACCATCGCTCGGTCTTTTCCGCAAGCTGTGCTTCGAGATCCCCATGTGTTTTCCTGAGCTCCTGAAGGTGGATATAATCTGTAGCGAAAACTTCTTCCTCAGCTTTGCAGGCGTTTATCCGCGCTTCCAGCGCGGCAATTTCCGCATCGATCGTCTCATATTCGAGCTGTTCCTTATATGAAAACCTCAGCTTCTGTGGTGCAGCGCTTCGCTGTTTTACAGATTTTTGGACTTTCCGCTCCGGCTCGGGCGTATCCTGCCGCTTTTCCAGATAATCGGAAAAGTCTCCGACATAATGTAAAATTTCCCCGTCCGGGCGCATCTCAAAGATTGAAGTCACCACCCGATCAAGAAAATACCGATCATGAGATACCGTGATGACCGCGCCCGGAAATCCAGCGAGGTATTCTTCCAAAACAGACAGCGTTGCGATGTCCAGATCGTTCGTCGGCTCGTCCAGCAGCAGGACGTTTGGCGCGCTCATGAGTATCGTCAGTAAATTGAGCCTTCTGAGCTCGCCTCCAGAGAGCCGCCCAACGGTTGAATATTGCAGATCTGGCGGAAAGAGAAAACGCTCAAGCATCTGTGATGCTGAGAAAACTCCTTCTCCGGTTTTGATTTCATTTGCTACTTCGGCAACACAGTCGTAAACTCGCTTTTCGCGTTCGAGCTCCCGGCATTCCTGAGAAAAATAGCCGATCTTGATCGTTGAACCCACGTCCACTGTACCGGTATCCGGCGGCAAAACGCATGCGATCATATTCATCAGCGTGGATTTTCCCGCTCCATTTGGCCCTACGATACCGATCCGATCATTCCGAAGAAGATTGTAAGAAAAATCGCGAATAACGATATGGTCGTCAAATGACTTAGATATGTTTTGAATCTCGATGATTTTTTTGCCCATACGGGAGGATGCCGATGCCATCTGCGTGACAGAGTCATATTCCGGTGCGTCTTTTTCAAGCAGCTTTTCGTAGCGCTCGATGCGGCTGCGGCTCTTTGTGCCGCGGGCACGTGCTCCTCGCTGGATCCACTGAAATTCTCTCCGCAGGATGGCCTGCCGTTTACGCTCACTTGCCTCGGCAATTTCTTCATGCTGCAGCTTAAGTTCCAAATATTTAGAATAATTTGCTTCAAATGAGTAGAGCTTTCCGCGGGAAAGCTCCGTGATACGGTTTGTGACACGTTCGAGAAAATAGCGGTCATGGGTTACCATGATCAGGCCGCCGGAAAAGCGCATGAGCCACTGCTCAAGCCAGATTACCATATCACTGTCAAGATGGTTCGTTGGTTCGTCCAGGATAAGCACATCAGCGGGAGCCAAAAGCGCTGCCGCCAATGCCACGCGTTTGCGCTGCCCACCGGAGAGAACGTTTGTTTTACATGCAAAATCCGGGATGCCCAGCTTATTGAGCATTGCTTTTGCCTCATATTCATGAAGCTCCCGAAATACCGGCGGGAAGCGTGCAAAAACCTGTTCCAGAACGGTCAATGTATCGTCCATTTCCGGGTTTTGAGGCAAAAAGGAAAAGCGGACATTTGGGTCAAAAGATACCGTACCTTCATCAGGCCGCTCAATACCGGCAATTATTTTGAGAAACGTTGATTTACCGGTACCGTTTGTCCCGATGATACCAATTTTGTCGCCTGTGTTCAGAAAAAGGGAGGCATCCAGCAAAAGCTGCTTTGTCCCATAATTTTTTGAAATATGCTCGGCTGATAAAAGCATGGGGATCTCCTTATACGCGCGTTTTGACTTTATTATACCATAAACTTGGAAGGATAAGTAATGCCTGCATTGCTCAAACGCTCATCAGCCAGAATCCCGGCAGAGAAAGACGAGAAAAATACCGCCGCCATCCGGCGTTCGTCGGAGCGGCGGTATCTATCTTTTTGTAAGCGGATTTACAGTGTATCCGATTGAAGTATTTCCAGAATTCTAGTCAGCATTGCCGCGGCTTCGGCCCTGGTGACGGCCTGATCCGCACAGAAGCAGCCGTTGCTGCCCTGAAGGATCCCAAGAATTCGAAGCTCCGCAATATATCCTAGGTCTTCTGCGGAAATATCAGCCTGATCCAGAAATACCGTGGTATCCGCCGGGACCTCTGTCGGCTCAATGCCGATTGCCTTTGCCAGCATAATGGCAAACTGGAGGCGATTCAGCTGCCCTTCCCCGTAACACTGGCTTTGCGCTGCAATCCGCAGCGCCACTTCTTCCTGCATCTGTTCCTTTGCCCATACCGGAACAAGCTGCCAATCGATATCGCTTTCCTGTACTTCGCTTGCGTCTTCTGTGTTAAGGCAATTCATCAGGCGGCTCATCATCAGGACAGCCTCTGTGCCGGAGACAGTATTATTGGGTTGAAAGTTTCCGTCGGGGTACCCATTGATCAGTCCCCAGCTATAAGCGGTGCGGATCTGATCGTTTGCCCAGTGCTGATCGGTATCTCCGAAGGAGGATCTGGTTTGATCCTGCTGCTGATACTGAATCTTTGCCTGGTCGCAGATCTGCAGTCGGTCTTTGATCTGCAGTCTTGCCTGCTCGCGGTCAGCTGTGCAAATTTCCGTCTGCTTACAGCTTTTTTCCTGTGTGCGATCCTGTGCCTGACTCTGTGTCTGAGTGCCGGCCGTCATAGCGGAGTATACCGCGGATGCCGGTGCTGAGGTCCCGCAGATAAGAAGGACCGTCAATGCAAGGGAGACCATTTTTTTCATAATTACACCTCGTTTAATAATATATTGGTTGTTTGTCAAAGAATCATCCGCCGCCCTTGCCGCTGCCGGACTGCCCGCCGAGGGGGGATCGGTCTGGGTCTGTCGCTCCGCCGTTTACGGGGTTGGATGCGGACTTATCTTCATTCCCCTGCGCGGCTTCACCGGCTTCGGCTTGTGTTCCGGATGACTGTCCCGGGAGCGGGGAGGAGACAGATGTCTCTCCCTGGTTCTGACCTTGAGTTTGCGGCTGCTCCTCCTGCTGCCCTGAGGCTGCCTCCGAATTGGGGATACCCGTTTCGCTGTAGCTCTGGTTTTGGGATTCACCCTGCACCGTGCCGCCGGAGCTTTGATTATTTTGGGGCTGATTTTGTGGCGGTACATTAGTGCCCTGATTTTGTGTCTGCTGCATATTTCCGTTCGGCTCCTGCTGGGGGCTTCCGGTCTGCTCTCTCTCGGTATTTGTATATACCGACTGCACCTGTGCAGCCGCTCCGCGAATCCGTTCAAGTGCCGCGGCATCTTTTCCGTTTTGCCAACCCGCATTTCCGGGCTGTGACAGCAACACGTTAGCCCGGGTAAGGATATCGGTTATTTTCGCGTTTTGATATTCGTCTACCGTGATATTGGGGGCGAGCACCTGTAAAATCCGGATCAGCCGGAGTTTTCCCGGAGAAATTCCTGCGTCCTTTGCCTGCTCCCGGAGCTGAAGATCGGTGTTGTCTGAAAATACGACAGCATGGATTCCGGCGGCGCTTAACGCTGAATTGACATCGGCTTCACAACTGTCCCGCAATTCCTCCGCCGCGGCGCTGTTATCTGATGCGGCGGTAAGTGCAATGATGGTCGTGCCATCTTCAAAGATAAATCCCTGTGCTGCCGCCGCCTGAACCAGCGTGCTGAACGCGTCTTCCAGAGAGATATTCTCATACGTTTGGCCCTCAATGAGTTGGCGGCCGTCCTCGTTATATGCCTGCGCGCTCACGACCCTGTCGAAAACGTTGATCCCGAGTTCAACGCTGGGGTTGATATCTACGCATACATAGCTAACCGGCTTGTGGTAATAGGCGTTGCCGCCCAGGGCCAGGAGCAGGCACGCGGCAATGGATGACATAGCGACGAATAGCTTTCTGACTGTTGGCCGCTTTTTCTTTGATTGCGCTTCGGTGCCGGAGATTTTGTTTTGATATACTGCACTTGAAAGGGCAGCGCGGACGTAAGACTCCGTTTTTTCTTTCAGCTTTTCTTCAGCTTTTACTTTGTCCAAGTATGCGGAAAGGGAATTCATAGCCCGTCGTCACCAACTTTCTTTTTTAGCTGCGCTTTTGCACGGCGGAGGATGGAATATACAGTGTTTATATTTTTTCGCATGATCTCTGCGATCTCCGGGATGGTACGGTCTTCATAGTAATGCAGATATACAACCTCTTTCTGATCAGGAGGCAAACCCAAAACCGACTTGATCAGGCCGTCCTGCTCCGGATTTTCATAGGGAATCTCCATTTCCTCTATGCTGACGACTTTTCTGCGCCAAAAGCTTTTGCAATGATCTTTACACTTATTAAAGGCTACCCGGCACAGCCAGGCCTTCTGGTGGTCGTCGTTTTCAAATGATGCGTAATTCAGGAAGAAGCTGAGGAATACCTCCTGAAAGACATCTTCCACGTCTGCGCTGTTTCGCAAATACAGAAAACAAATGCGGCGAACCATATCCGCATGCTTTTCAATTGCTGTGGAGATGTAATCGTCAGTGCACGGCGATTGGCTCAATCGGATTCCCCTCCCTTCTGACCTAAATACGATTTAAAAAAGCAGATCCGTTTGCCGGATAAAAAAATTCTGCATACCTGAAAAAGATATGCAGATATTTTTTCAATTAAAGCGAAATCGGAACTGCGTACCGGATGGCGGGCTGCTCGTAACGGACACGGCTATGCCGTGTCGGTCGGCAATCTGCTTTGCGATTGCGAGGCCAAGACCCGATCCCGTCTTATTCTCCTCTGATTTGACCTTATAGAATCGGTCAAAGATGTGGGGCAGGTCTTCTTCCGCGATCCCGGTGCCCCGGTCGCAGATCGAGACGATGCCGCCGGTCAGCACCACACGAACCTCGCCTCCTTCGGGGGAGAATTTGACAGCGTTGTCCAGCACAATCAGGAACATCTGGCGCAGCCGTCCATAATCCCCGGTTACCGTCAGGAAGTCGGTATCTAATTCCTGCAGAATCCGGATTTGCTTCTCCTGTGCGAGATGCTCGGCGCTCCGTATGGAATCGCGCAGGATATCGCAGAGGTTCAGCTCCTGCGTAACGATTTTGAAATCGGGACTTTGAAGCTTGGACAGGTCCAGCAGATCGTTAATCAGCCGCTGTAAAAAAAGACTCTCATTCAGCATCTGCCGGTGATAACTTTTCACCTGTGCCGGCTCGGTAACCACGCCGTCACACAGCGCTTCCAACGAGCCCCGCATCACAGTGACCGGGGTTTTCAGTTCGTGGGAGATATTAGAGACAAAATCATGGCGGAGCTTGTCCAGCCGGTCACTTTCTTGTTTTGCGTCAGAAAGCCGCTCGCTGAGAATATCGATGGTGCCCGCCAACTCGCCAATCTCATCTTTTTGCCGCACGCCGGTCTTCGCTGTATAGTCGCCCTCGGCAAGCAGAAGGGCGGAGGATTTCATTTTATTCAGCGGCTTTGTAAAGGACAGGGCGAAAAAGAGGGACAGGATCACGGAAAGGGCGAGAGAGATCAGGAGGCTGATCGCCAGCATACGAACCCCTTGCGCGGTCGCGTCGGTGATTCCCTCGATGGGAGAGTGAAGCAGAACGGCCCCCACGATCTGTCCGCTGACCGTGATCGGAGTACCGACCGTCAGCGTAGGGGCGTTTAAGACGCTGCTGAAACCCTCGCTGAATGTGGTTTTTCCAGCAAATACTTCCTTTACGACCTGGTCAGCATCCTCCGGTAAATCGGCATAATTGTAGCTTTGCCCCGCCATCTGAGAATTTGTAATCAGATTAAGATTTTCATCAACGATCCATACGTCGCTCATAGCGATATCGTCGATGAATCGCAAATACGCGCCATAGCCCCCGCCGCCGGTTCCCATCATTCCCTTGCCGCCGGGAGCTGAAGCATCCATATAATCCGACAGGGCGGCGGCAATGGACAAAGCGCGCGTTTCAAGATCGTTTCGGTGATCACTGATCGTCCGGGCCCGGAACAGGGTGATAAAAATGGCGCCGATTACAACGGTAAACAGGAGCAGGGCGGCAGCGAAATACAGCATCAGCTTGCGGGCGATCCTACTGTTCATCTGATTTTACCTCAAATTTATATCCGACGCCCCAGATCGTGCTGATGTCCCAACCCGCATGGGGATACGCGTCAAGTTTTGCCCGCAGACGCTTAATGTGCGAATCCACCGTACGTGTATCTCCGAAATAATCATAACCCCACAGGCTGTTCAAAAGATTGTCGCGGGAAAAGACTTTGTTTCGGCTGACGGCGAGCGTCCAGAGAATCTCGATTTCCTTTTTTGTCAGCTGGACTCTGCTTTCGCCAATAAAAACAATATATTCATCAAGATCGATCGTCAGATTGGAAAAGGTGAAGATCTGCCGCTTCTGCGTGTCTTCCCGCGAGATACGCCGCAGGACGGCGCGGATCCTGGCCATGACTTCTCCGGGCGAGAAGGGCTTTACAATATAATCATCCGCACCGATGTCAAGCCCCATGATCCGTTCAAAGTCTTCTCCCCGGGCCGTGATCATGATCACCGGCGTATCGTATTTCTTCCGAATCTCACGGCAGACTTCAAACCCGTCAATTTTTGGCATCATCACGTCCAGCAGGACCACATCAGGATGGATTTTGTAAAACAGATCCAGGGCCTCCTGCCCGTCAAACGCGGTGTAGGGTGTGTGGCCTTCTTTTTTTGCGTATTCTTCCAGAATGGATGTGATTTGCCGGTTGTCGTCGGCAATCAATACCGTCGGCATATTGTCCCTCCCAGATTTTTTATAGCTTGATTATATCATAAAAGAGCAGAAATGCATGGCAAAAGTATGTCATTTATCCATTGAATGACACAAATTCGGTCCCCCAAAGACACTTCTTTGACATCAGCAGAGGGTAATCTGAAGGCAAAAGGGAGGAGGCCTCATCGGTGAAAAGTAAAAAGAAAAAAGCGGTAGTCATCCGGACTGCCGTGCAGATTTCCGCATTTATCCTTGTGTTTCTGATCGCGGCCGGTAACTGGATGGCGGAAAAGGGAATTTCACTCCCGTTTCTGTCCGATGCGTCGCTGCATGCGGTCTGCCCGTTCGGCGGCGTCGTGACTATATATGAATTCGTGACGGCCGGAGCCTTTATTCAGAAGATCCACAATTCATCCTTTATCCTTATGATCCTCGGACTGATCGTAGCGGTTCTTTTCGGAACGATTTTCTGCGGATATATCTGTCCATTTGGATCATTTCAGGAATGGATCGGCATGCTTGGGAAAAAGTTTTTTCCCAAGAAATACAACCGAATTGTACCCAAGAAGCTGGACCGGGTTCTGAGGTATCTCCGCTACTTGGTCCTGTTCATGGTCCTGTATCAGACGGCGGTCTCCACCCGCCTCGTCTTCCAGGCGGTTGACCCGTACTATGCGCTCTTCAATTTCTTTACAAATGAGGTTGCCGTATCCGCTTACATTACCCTCGGCATCATCTCCCTGCTGTCTCTGCTGATTGAGCGGCCCTGGTGCAAATATTTCTGCCCGTACGGGGCGCTGCTGGGTGTGTTCAACTCTTTCAGCATTTTCAGGATCCGACGAAAGGAAAGCACCTGTATCGGCTGCCGGAAATGCGATCAGGTATGTCCGATGAATATTGAGGTTTCAGGACAAACGGTCATCCGGGATCACCGGTGCATCAGCTGCCATCAATGTCTGAGTGAGGCCTCCTGCCCGGTAAAGGATACGGTCGTCCTCACCGTCGGAAAGGAAGATGTTTCCCATGAAAATTAAGGCGCAGACCGCTATCCTGATCACACTGGCCATTTTTATTTTCGGCACCGCGCTCACATCCGCCCTGGGGATCTGGACGACAAAATCAGCAAAGATACCTAAAAAGCTTAACGACGGGCAGCAATCCGATGCATATGACCCGTCAGATATCCGAGGATCCTATACCTTTTCCGATATCAGTCAATTGTACGGAATCCCCTTTTCGGATCTGTCCGAGGCTTTCGGGGTTACCGAAGCATCGGCACCCGATTTTAAGTGCAAGGACCTTGAGGGAATTTACGGTGCGTCGGAATATGAGATCGGCACGGCGTCCGTCCGGATGTTTGCGGCGTATTACCTGGGGCTTCCGTACGATTCATCGGAAGCGGTCTATCTGCCGGCTGCCGCGGCAAAAATCCTGACGGATAAAGGAAAAATGTCGCAGGTGCAGCGCGAGTATCTGGAAAGCCATACGGCGCCGGCCAATTAAAAAGTCCCGAAATCAGAAAATTAAAAACATAGTTTTGACAAATTTGACTGGCATAATTGAAGCATGGAAGACAAAGAACGATACCCACTAAAAAAACAAACCATAAAGGAGAAGACAAACATGAAAAACTTGAAAAAAATCGCAGTGATCGGGGCAGTGGCGCTGGCGCTCAGCGCAACTTCGATCGCCGCCCTGGCCGCGTCAAACAATGATACGCTTGCCGGGATCGTGGCCGGACTTACCGGCAAATCGGAGGAAAGCATCGCAGCGGAAAAAGCAGAAACGGGATTGACGTACGGCACAATTGCCAATGAGTACGGAGTGCTGAATCAATTCAAATCGCAGATGCTGGAGCAGAAAGAGGCCTATCTGGATGAACGAGTCTCGGAAGGCACCATGACCCAGGAACGGGCGGACGCCATTCTTACAGCCATGGAGACGAACCAGACCAATTGTGATGGAAGCGGCTCCGGCGGGGCCGGATCGGGGGTGGGCGCCGGATTTGGCGGCATGAACGGGAATCACGGCAGAGGGAATCGAAACGCCGCCGGCAATGGATCAGGCCTCTGCATGGGAAACCCGCAGGACTAAGCACCAACTCAAAGAGGATACAGAACGGTACGTTCCGTTGCCTGTGAAAAGAACCGTATAAAATAGCATAGCGTATTGATAGTATAACAGTGCGGACGCCTTCATCTTGCATGACGGCGTCCGCACTGACATTTTAGCTTATGTATGTTCTGCAGCGACTGCGTCCGCTTTTTTTCGATGGACCGTGCCCTTCGGATGCTGGGGCGGGGCGTAGATTGAATATAGCTTCAACGGTATGTTGCCTGTATTGATCAGGTTATGCCATGTCCCTGCCGGGATGAAAACGGCATAGCCGCCGGCAACTTTTTGCTGAAGATTCGGGGCATCTTTGTTTTGCCCCATCTTGACCAGCCCCTGCCCCTGCTCGATACGTAAGAACTGATCGATGGAAGGATGGATTTCCAAACCGATATCCTCGCCGACAGGGATGCTCATCAGGGTAAGCTGCAGATGCTCTCCTGTCCAAAGGGCGGTGCGATAAGTAGTATTCTGCCTTGTGGCCTGATTGATATTTACAACAAACGGTTCCGGCCCGTAATCCGCAAAAACCATATAGGAATTCATATTGTCGGGATAGGGGCGATTATTGTACAAACGGCTCAGCTCCTTCCTATGGCTATATCCCATTTTATGGAAGGAGAACGCCATATGTGCCCTACCTGCCGGTACGGACACATATGGCAAAGATTAGGCCGGAATCAGGCAATTGGTTTTACAGCCCGCATTTCGATATACCCCCGCGTGCCGATCGGCTCCAGCTGTATGCGGGGGTTGGCGTCGTCCCAGGCATATCCAATAACCGCAGGGTCGTAGCGGCCCATAGCCTGCTGTACCGCAACAATCGCCTCGCAATAATCTTTTTCTTCGAATGGTTCTCCCTGGAACATCAGATACTTTGCCTCCGGCAGGTCAATTACATCAAACCCGTCGGGGACAGGCCCGCTGTAGTCGGTGGCTGCCTCGACACCCTGTACATATTCCGAGGTTCCCGGGCTGCGATACCGGTCCGGCAGCCAGAGGCATATGGGCTCGCTGCACAAAGACTTCATGCTGGTGAGTACGCCCCATACGTCACAACCTACCTCCCGGCAGTACGTCCAGTATTCCGATGCGTGTTGACCGCGCTTAAGAATAACTTTGCGAGCCGGTTTTTCAATCACCTGAATGAAGACGCTTTTGATGTTTTCCATGCTGACAGGCTCCTTCCCTAGTTCTCTGTATTTCACGCCGTACGGGATGAACAGTGACAGCGGTATCGGCTTTTGGGCATATTCACCCGGATTGCAGCCGAATTCACGGGAAAAGGCCCGCTGATAGCCATCTACGCTGCCAAACCCCATGTCATAGGCCACATCAATGATCCGGCAGGCCTCGTCCCGCAGTCGTATCGCTGATCGGGACAATTTGAGCCGCCGGATGTAATCCGCCGGGGATAGGCCGGTCAGCTCCTTAAATAACCGGGCCGAATACCATGGAGAATACAGGGCTGCTTCGGATAGATCCGCTGGGGTTATGCGTTCTTCCAGATGGGACTCAATATAATTCTGCATTCGCTGAACGGCCTCTACCTTATCTGTCATCTGTATCACCTCCTTGCACATACCATTATTGCAGCTTTATATGTGAATATCTCGACTTTTTGTGCTTTTCAAATCTGTGTGCCGAACAGAGGTGATGCCTGTCGACTAATTATACATGCGCGGCAGCCCGATGGCAATTGACCTCGGCCCTGTTTTACGCTGCGCATAATTTACCAGCCACATATGCCTGTATATTGCCAATAAAAATTGAATTACCCAAGAAGATCATATTGACAAACCAGAGTTCAGTGCATATACTATAACATATCAAATAAATTTGATATGAGGTGATAATTGTGGCGACCCCATATGAAGGATACGCAAAAGTGTTTAAAGCTTTTTGTGATGAAAACAGATTAAAAATACTCGAGCTGCTGCGCAGCGGCGAGAAATGCGCCTGCATTTTGCTTGATCAGTTGGACGTAGGGCAATCCGGACTTTCATATCATATGAAGATATTGGTCGAGTCAGGTATTGTGGAAAGTCGACAGGAAGGCAAGTGGACGCATTATAAAATCAGTGAAAAGGGCAGCGCTTATGCCGGTGTGCTGCTTAAAGAACTGACAACGCCGAACACGGCGACGGAAGAAAATAGCTGCTGCCGATAGAAAAATACTTTGAATGTATTTTTCTAAGCTGTATGCATCAAAATTATTTGATGCGATGATTCTGTTATTGAAAGGGAGGTTTAATCCGCAATGCAGATTTTAAAAGCGGCCTGGGATTTTTTCCAGTACCAGATCCTAGGCATGAAATGGCTGGATGAGCTGATTGGGCTTGGCCTTTCCGGGCTTGGACTTGACATGTCCACCCGTGTGGCCGGGAGCCTTCGGTTCTTTCTTTACGATGTGATTAAGATCACGGTGCTTCTTTGCATTCTGATCTTTTTGATCAGTTATGTCCAAAGCTATTTTCCGCCGGAGCGCAGTAAGAAGATTCTTGGCCGGTTTCACGGTGTTGGGGCTAACTGCATTGCAGCGCTCCTTGGGACGGTGACGCCGTTCTGCTCCTGCTCCTCCATTCCGCTGTTCATTGGTTTTACCTCCGCCGGACTTCCGGTCGGAGTAACGTTTTCATTTCTCATTTCTTCCCCGATGGTTGACCTTGCCTCCTTACTTTTGCTGATGGGGATTTTCGGAGCAAAGGTGGCCGTTATCTATGTGGTTGTCGGGCTGATCGTCGCGGTCACGGGTGGTACGCTGATCGAAAAACTGCACATGGAGAAGCATGTTGAAAGCTTCATCCTGACGGCCGGGAGCGTCGATATTGATTCACCGGATCTGACAAAGAAGGACCGGCTGGTCTACGCGAAGGAACAAATGCTGTCTACCTTTAAAAAAGTGTTCCCTTATGTTCTGATCGGTGTAGGGATCGGCGCCATCATCCACAATTGGATTCCGGAAACGTGGGTTACCGCAGTTCTCGGCAGCAAAAATCCATTTGGCGTTATTTTGGCTACCCTGATCGGCGTCCCCATGTATGCCGATATTTTCGGTACGATTCCAATCGCGGAAGCCTTGCTGTCCAAGGGAGCGCAGCTGGGTACGATCCTGTCGTTTATGATGGCTGTCACGACCTTGTCTCTGCCGTCCATGATCATGCTGCGCAAGGCGGTCAAGCCGAAGCTTCTGGCACTGTTTATTGCCATCTGTACGATCGGCATTATCATCGTGGGCTACTTTTTTAACGCAATTCAGAATTTTATTATATAGGAGAGAAATATTATGGCAAGGACATGGTATCCTGTAATTGACTATCTGACCTGCATGGAATGCGGCAGCTGCGTTTCCATGTGCCCCTACGGGGTCTACAACGCCGCAAAGGCGCCGACACCTGTCATAACCGATCCGGAAGCCTGCATAGATCATTGTCACGGATGCGGGAGCCGCTGTCCGGCCGGCGCTATTACCTATGTGGGGGACGATACCGGATGGACACCGCCGAACGGTAAGCCAAACCCTGGAGAGGGCGGCTGCGCCTGCGAAAAATGTTGCTGAATCACAATAATTTATAAAGGAGCTAGTAATATGTCACTGTTCGGGAAGAAAAAGGAAGAAACCACCTCTGCCTGCTGCTGCGGCGGCTGTGATGCAAAAGATATGGCAAAGGCTGAACACGCGAAAAGTGAAGGCGCAGGCGTGAAAGTCCTCGGCAGCGGCTGCGCGAAATGCAATCAGCTGGAGGCGGCGACAAAAGCTGCGCTCGAGCAGCTTGGGATGAACACGACGATCGACCATGTGACGGATTTTTCGCAGATCGCGGCCTATGGCGTCATGACCACGCCCGCGCTTGTCGTGGACGGGAAAGTGGTCTCCTTCGGCAAGGTTTTAAAAACCGAAGAGGTTGTGAAGATTCTGCAAAAGGTTCGGTAGTTTCTGCAGGCTCTCTCAAAAAGCTAAAAAGAGAAAATCGGTTTAAAAGCGGCCGACAGAGCAGGCTTGCTTGTGGATGGCTCATCTCGGGTTGAGCGATTTCCGCCGGAGGCCAGGCGTCTGCCACCGCTATGCACGGGCAGATGCCTTTTGACGCTTTGACAGCGGTGCGGTTGAGCCACAAAAACGCAAACAATACGAAAGGCGGATATGAACGGAGTGGCATATCAAATTAGAGAGATGGCCCAAACCGATTGGCCGGCGGTAAGCCGGATTTATCAGGAGGGGATGGATACAAATCTGGCGACTTTCCAGTCGGAATGCCCTGCCTGGAAGGAATGGGATACTGTACATCTGAAAGATTGCAGGCTGGTTATTACAGAGGAAGGCACGATTCTCGGCTGGGCGGCGCTGACGGCCGTTTCGGGACGTTGTGTTTATGCGGGTGTGGCAGAACTCAGTATTTACATAAGTCAGGCGCACAGAGGCAGGGGCGTGGGCAAGACGCTGCTTTTGGAGCTGATTCGCTGCTCAGAGGAAAAAGGATTTTGGACCCTTCAGTCCGGCATCATGCAGAATAATACGGCAAGCCTCCACCTGCATGAGAGCTGCGGATTCCGCGAGGTCGGCTATCGGGAAAAGATCGGCCGGGATCGGTTCGGAACCTGGCGAAATACCGTCCTGATGGAAAAACGCAGTACGAGCGATCGGTTTAGCGGTGACTGCACCTGTGGTGCCAGAAAAGAGTAGCCCTATGGTGAAAGTTGCGTTTATCTGTGTGCACAATTCCTGCCGGAGCCAGATTGCTGAAGCGCTGGGAAAGCATCTGGCCGCCGGTATATTCGAGAGCTATTCTGCGGGCACGGAGCCTAAAAACCGTATAAATCCGGATGCAGTCCGTCTTATGAAGCAATTATACGGAATTGATATGGCGGAAGATCAGCGGCCAAAGCCACTTTCCGAGCTGCCGCCTATGGATCTGGTTGTGACGATGGGCTGCGGTGTGGAATGCCCCAGTCTGCCGTGCAGGCGCAGGGAGGATTGGGGATTGTCCGATCCGACAGGGAAAGACGATGCGGAGTTCGTCGCTGTGATCCGGACAATTGAGTCAAATATTAAGGCGCTGGCAAAATTCGTGGGCAAAAGCTAAAACGGGCCAAAGCGGCCGCTGGGTGCGGTTTAGTCAGCGGGTAAATTGCAACCTGACATGTCAAAAAAAGAAAGCCTGAGGCAGTGAATGCTTATATCGTTTGACTGCCCCATTGTCTTCCTCGCGGGCTGCTACACTACGTTGAGTGGAAAATTATCTTTTATTTTTTACTATTTGATGGTATAATAGAAAAAGTAAAGTGATTTCTGCGGTTTCCGTTGATTTTGATTGACGGAAACCGCTTCGCTTTTTTAGGCCATACAGAGCAGAACCGATCTATGCAGTCAGCATGAATACCACCTGCTCTAATATTTAAGAAAAAGAGAATAAAATGACATTTAAAGAACTGAACCTCACAGAACCTATCTTAAAGGCGGTTGACCATCAGGGATATACTACACCGACTCCCATTCAGCAGAAAGCAATTCCTCTTCTATTGCAGAAGAGGGACCTGATTGGCTGCGCCCAGACCGGCACAGGTAAGACAGCTGCCTTTGCCCTTCCAATTCTCCAAAACCTTGCCTTGGAACGAAGAAAGGGCATCAAAGCACTGATTCTGACGCCCACAAGAGAACTGGCCATTCAAATTCAGGAGAACTTTAGGAATTATGGAGCTAATCTTCCCCTTCGCTGTTCCGTTATCTTTGGCGGCGTTAGTCAGGTGCCGCAAGTAGAAAGCCTGCGGCGCGGCGTTGATATTCTAATAGCGACCCCTGGACGACTGTGCGACCTGATGAATCAAGGCCATGTTAATATCTCGCAGATTGAAATTTTTGTCTTGGATGAGGCCGATCGGATGTTGGACATGGGCTTTATCTATGATGTAAAAAAAGTCCTGAACGCGTTGCCAATGAACCGACAGACACTCCTTTTCAGCGCCACTATGCCAAAAGAAATTGAAACCCTTGCAAATACCATCCTTCACGATCCGGTTACAGTGAAGGCGGATCTCGTGACCAGTACAGTTTCCTCCATTCACCAGTATGTGTACTTAGTTGACAAGGGCAACAAGCGCCGTTTGCTGGTAAAGCTGCTTCGGGATAACGAGGTTAGCAGCGCTCTGGTATTCACACGCACAAAGCATCGCGCCGACAAGGTGGTCAAGGAACTGGCCGAGGTTGGTATGGCGGCGATGGCCATTCATGGGAATAAAAGTCAGAATGCCAGGCAGACCGCGCTGAAGAACTTCAAAAATGGAGAGATTAAAATCCTTGTGGCAACGGATATTGCGGCCAGGGGAATTGATATTCCTGAGCTGTCCCACGTGTTTAACTATGAACTGCCAAATGAACCGGAAACCTATATTCACCGCATCGGCAGGACTGGCCGTGCCGGTCTGGGAGGCATTGCCATCAGTTTCTGCGACTATGATGAAATGCCCTATTTAAGGGATATTGAAAAGCTGATGGGGCACACAATCCCTGAAGAAAAATCGGAATGGCCAATGACGATCCTGCAAAAATCAGAAAAAGCACCGCAGAAACGGTATGGCCGTATGTCTATAGCAGCAGCATCTAAACCCGGAAGGCCACATGCCCCAGCAACCGATCGCACTTCATTTGCTAGACCTGACGTTACATCCGCAAGACGGCATAGCCGTGTGGCGGGCAGCCGAAAGAACCACAAAGACTGATGGAAAGGCCTCAACCGACAACAGGAATATTAGAAAAGCATGGCCCTTTAGGCAGCTATAAATCAAATATGCGCCATGCGGGCTGGTAAGCGCGCATAGGCACATTAAATAAAGGAGTTGACTTTTCACAAATAATGTGATATTATTACAATAATGCTTAATATGATTGCTTTGATCTCACATGTTTTGTAAATCAGTGATTATTGATGTATACAAAACTTGTGAGTCTTATTTTTATATTCAGTAGTAATATTTTTTGGAGGAACCTATAATGAATAGCGGTACAGTAAAGTGGTTTAATTCTGAGAAAGGCTTCGGATTTATTTCGAATGACAATGGCGGAGATGATGTATTTGTACATTTTTCTGCTATTGTGTCAAATGGATACAAATCCCTTACAGAAGGACAAAAGGTAACTTATGATGTCGAAAAAGACCCGAAGGACAGCCGTAAACTAAGAGCGGTCAATGTTCGTATATCATAACGAAACCAGAATAATTTCATTTGTTGTAAAACAGATTGGCGCGAAACAGAAATGCTGTTTCGCGCTTTGTCTTAACTGCCTTTTTGTCACAGATGAAGATAGCTTCTGACGAAAATTATCACAAAAGTTTTCATAATTTTATGGGTAAGCAAAAACAACAGCGCTACGGCCGACGCCGGTAGTTTCCATCGGATAGGTCACAGCGCAAAATCTTGGAGGTAGCATGAAATGTACCATGTAGGAGACTTAATTCTTTATGAGAGTTCAGGCGTATGCAAGGTCATGGATGTTACGATGCGTGGTCTGGCGGGTAAGAACAAAGAACAGCTTTATTACGTCCTGGAACCTCTGTATCAGAATTATATTATTTTCACTCTGGTCAATACGACAAAAGTGTTTATGCGTCCAATCATATCGAAAAACGAGGCGGAACAACTTGTCGATATGATGCCGACTGTTCAGGCAAGAACTTATCACAATCTCGTTTTGAGCCAGCTCACACAACATTATAATGCGTTATTGAAAACGCACGACTGTTTGGATTTGGTTAAACTTTCCATATCCCTTCGAGCTAAAAAGCAGGGCATGGAGCAGCAAAAGCGGAAATTTGGAGCCGTGGACGAGAGATTTATGAAGCATGCGGAAGAATTGCTATTTGGTGAACTGGCTGCTGCCCTTAAAATCCCCAAAGACAAAGTGCCTGAGTATATCGCCGACAGAGTAAACGAGAAACGGAGTGATAACGAAAATGGATTTAATGCATGAGCAAGTATGCCACCGTCAGTTTGGAATCGGAACAATCACCAGTCAGACCGTGACGACTGTCACGGTGAAATTCTGTAAGGAGTATGGTATTAAAAAATTCATCTATCCATCCGCGTTTGAATCATTTCTGGAACTATATAACCCAGTCATGAAGAAGAAAATGGAGGATGAATTTCGGCAGGCTCGTAAGCAAGCGAATGAAGACTGGCAGCAGAGTACTGAAAATGATAAAAAACGCCGTGAGGAAGAACAGCGTACGCGGCTCGAGCAGAAACGAAATGCCGCCAAAAAGCGGGCTTTTGCCAAGAAAGCACTGAAAAAGCCTCAAGAGAAGCCTCATGATTCAGAATTTACCGAAAAAGGTACAGATGTGTAACCCGCATACAATTAAAACAAGCTGGGATTTACTCAAATATGGAGAGTTTTTTAACCCATCTCAGTAAAAAGAGCGGCAAAAACTCGGGAAGCACCTGACAGGACTGTTTTTCAATCCTTTCAAGTGCTCATTTTATATTGAACTTCAAAAATGCATATTCTGCACTATAAGATCAGTCCATCTTTTCGGCTGTTTTCTCTTGTATCTTGTTCGTAACGCAGGTGCGAACGTACGAAAATAGTGGAAATTTTACTGCACGATCATGCTGAGAATGTAAATACCAGACGGTGCGTAAGGAGATTGATCACTTACAAAACGATACGGACTTATACGTGTCTGCTTTAGAATTACTCTCAAAATAGCAGATTATATTATGTCACCAAATATGGGACGGACCAATGGAGGCATTCAGGTAATCCATTAAATCATCCTTCCTGCATTCCGGATTCTAGTCCAATCCGGAATGCAGGAAGGGTTCGGTTATGGATCAGCGCATAAAGCGTATTTATGGAAATGCTAAATAATATGTTTGGCTATTTTCTGGCTGCTTTTGGCTATTTTTAAGCAAGAGAAAAACCCTGTGATCATTGGAATCACAGGGTTTTTATGTGAGGTCTGCCCAATTTGAACCCCAATGCGTTTTTGAGGGAAAATTCGGGGATTTGAACTCACACGCAAAACCCAATCCGCAACCGCATGAAGGGGCTTCCGGCAATAGATGCTTCTATCCGAATTATCTGGTACGATTCATGCTGCTTACATTACTCCATCGGTTATTGCTTCAAGCAATAACCGGCATCCGACTTCAACATCGCGCCACGCCGCATCGAAGTAGCAGGTATACCACGGGTCGGATACATTGCGGGGATGGTCGGTGTAGTCCAACAGCAGGTGCATCTTGTCGGCATAGTCGCCGCCGCAGATGCGATACATATCCCGCAGATTCCCGCTGTACATCCCAATCAGCAGGTCGTATTTGTCGTAGTCGCTGTTCGTGAGCTGCCGCGCCGAGTGTCCCTCGCAGGAGATCCCATGCTCGGCCAGCTTCCTCTTTACGGGTGAGTAGACGGGATTGCCGATTTCCTCCCAGCTTGTAGCGGCTAATGCAATCTTGAAGTCCGCCGAGCAGCCCGCCTTTTTGGCCATATCTTTCATCATATATTCCGCCATCGGGCTGCGGCAAATGTTGCCGTGGCAGACGAAAAGTATCTTTGTCATAGGTTTCATTCCCTGCGTTACTGTTTTCGTTCTCAGTATAGCATACCGACACGGCTTCATCAACGAAAAGATGCTCATGCGCGTTGTCGGCAATTGCGGCAACGAGTTCGCTTTTGGACCACTCCAGCTTCTTGGCGGCGCGGAGATACCAGTCTCGCACGGAGTCGGAGCTGATGCATTCAAGAATGACCACATTCAGCGTCCATGGGAGCTTCATCGCCTCGCGCATCAGGGCGGGGCTGTTTTCATATGCCCGATAGAAATCCCGCATACGGCGCAGATTGCGCGGAGAAAAGCCGGATATATCGGGATAGGCCGCTTGCAGATATTCGGCGGCGACAACGGCAGCGCCTTTCTCGGTGCGACCGCAAACCAGCATGCCGATCTCACAGTAGAGCGCCATCTGTGGCATTCCCGCCTGCATGACGGAATCCAGTTTCGCAAAGAGGCCGCTGAAATCAATTGGTTTCCTGATATTCATGAGCATCTCCTTTCCGGCGCTGTGCGCCTTTTCTTGCTCCGGCGCAGAGAAAAACACGGTCAGCCGCCGCGCTTTTCTCTGTGCCGGGATTATATGACCTGTGCGATCTGCTCATAGATGAGGATGTAGTTCTGCCCGATGGCACGGTTGTCATGGTAATGTCCGAACAGCCAGTAGTGAAACTCCAGCCGCTTGCTGACCATGTCGAGGAAGTTTGTCAGTCGGTCGGGCGTATAACCTCTGCCGATAAGATTTAGCAGACCCGTGGGAGCGCAGTGTGTGATCACATAGTCTACCCGCCAGTTGACTCGGTCGAGATTTGCAATCGCCTCGGCGTATTCCGCATCGGACGGCAGTTCCTCTTTCCACCAGCTTCGGTGGTTCACACGGAAGCGTGCGCCCATCCTTCGCATCATCCAGTACTGTTCCTCAAAGTCTGGAGCGTGGGGATTCAAGATGCCATCGTCAATATCATGGGAGGATGCGCCGCCCATGGTGAAGAAAGTGCATCCCTCTATCTCATAAACCTGCCCCCGCATGAGATGGATGATGTTTGGACGTATGCGCTGCACCTTGCCGCCATGCCATTCCTCCGTGGGATATCTGCGAAGCCGGTCGTAGTTCTCATGGTTCCCGTCGACCCATAGCGTGGTGAAGGATGCGGCGTCCAGCTCGTCCAGCATATGGTTCTCCTTTTTGCTGCCGTCCCACACGCCGCCGAAGTCGCCGCAGATGATGACATGGTCGCTGCAGGAAAGCTCATCCCGTTCAAGGAAATACTTCTTGTCGAAGCGCAGGAAATTCCCGTGGGTATCGCCGGTTGCAAAAATCATTGTATCAGCTCCTGTTCCATTTATATTTACCTGTTCGCAAGTGCATATTGAGTCGTATATGTCAGCTGATCCCGCGAATGTTGGGCGAGATGCTCTGCTCGTACTCATAGCCCGAACCGAAGGTGATCCGCAGCCTGTTGCCATTCACCACCCTGATGGTGTCAATAAGGCAGCGAACCACGTTGTCGTCGTACTCGTCGGCAATCATGGCCTGTTCCTGCTCCAGAGCGCGAGTCATGCGGTTCATCCGGTGCTGTAGCTCCCGTTCGCCGCCGCAGCTTTCCTGAAGTCGGGTGAGCGCTTCCTGCAGCGTTTTCATCTCATCATTGAGCGCCTTGAAGCGCCCCGCGTCGGTATCGCCGGAGCTGATGAGCGCCATGACCGCCTCCTGTATCTCTTTCATACGGCTTTCTATCTGCTCGGTGTCGTTGCGCTCCATATAGTCGCGCATCAGCGTCTGGGATAGTTTCTCCGTCAGATAGGGCAGCACATTGTTCCGCGCCTGTCTGCTGTCCAGTATGGCCTGCACAATGGCGCTCTGGAGGCTTTCCTCGTCCAGCGTCGGCGAGTGGCGGCAGTATTTCGTTCCGTATTCCAAGCGGCTCATACAGCGCCACACGGGTTTCTTGACGCCGTTCTTTGTCCAGACGATGCGGCGGTAGGCAGTGCCGCACTCCCCGCAGATCAGCATCCCCGTGAGGGCGTGGGCGGCGCTGTATTTGGCCTGTTCGGTGCGTCCGGGCTTGGGCGAGGTCTTGCGTTTCGAGCCGCGCTTGGCGCGCTCCGTCTGCGCCGCCTCGTATTCCCCGCGGGTGACGATGGGGTCGTGGTTGTTCTTGATATATACCTTGGGAAGCTCGCCATTGTTCTTCTTTACCTTTTTTGTGATTGGGTCGGTTATGTAGGTTTTCTGGAGGAGGACGTCGCCGCAGTAGCGCTCATTGGCGAGGATATTGCGGATGGTCGAGGTCGTCCACTCGTCCTGCTGCGTTGGGGAGGCAATGCCGTCCTTCTCCAGCGCCTTGCGGATCTCGCCGACGCTGCGTCCGGAGAGGTAGCTGTGAAATATGCGCCGGATCACCTCCGCCTGGTCGGGGATGATCTCGGGGTCGCCGTCGTCGCCCTTGCAGTATCCGTACATCCGCTCGTATTGGAAGGAGACCTTGCCCTCTTTCATCGCCATGCGCTTGCCCATCTTGACGTTTCCGGAGAGGGAGTTGAGCTCCTCCTGTGCCAGACTGGATAGGATCGTCAGGATGACCTCGCTGGTTCCGTCCAGCGTGTTGATGTTCTCCTTCTCGAAGTAGACGCCTATGCCCATCGCCTTGAGCTGCCGCACATAGCCGATGCTGTCCAGCGTGTTTCGGGCGAAGCGGGAGATGGATTTCGTGATAATGAGGTCAATTTTGCCTGTCTTGCATCTGCGGAACATCCGCATGAACTCCGGCCGCTTTTCTGCGGATGCGCCGCTGACGCCGGGATCGCCAAAGACGCCGGCGAACTTCCATTCCGGATTCCGCATGATCATGTCGGTGTAGTAGGTGTTCTGTGCGTCATAGCTCATGAGCTGCTCGTCCTGCTCGGTGGATACGCGGCAGTATGCGGCGACTTGAAGCTGCCGCCGCATGGCGTTTTGCAGGGGGCTCTGTTCCTCTGCGGGAATGATGATGATCTCTCTGTCCGGTCTTTTCATATGTCTGATCCTACCTCCGATATGTTTTGCCCGTTTTTCAGGCTGACGGATATGATGGTCTTGGAGCTAATGATGACACTGTCGGCGATCTCGGGCAGGATGCGGATGTCCTGTTGCCCGCACTTGAGCGTCTGCCTTATCCGTTTGCTCTCCGCGTCGACGCCGCTGACGGCGGCATACTTATCGGCGGCGAGGCGCAGGATCATGCCGAGCAGTTCCTCCGTATTGTCCGAGGCGCGGTCGAGCATGGCGTTTATCTCGTTTTCGAGACGGGCGATGGCAATGTCGTTATATTCCGTAGAGTGCGCTTCGACTGTGATGGCATCGGGCGTATCCGTCATGTGTGCGAGAACGCCGCGCAGCTTCTCCACAACCTCCGCATCGGTCAGGGTCGCCGGTATGTGGTGATAATCGTTTTCGCAGTACCAGCGCTCCGTGCCGTCAGACTTGTTCCGACGCCTGACTGGAGCGCCGCAGACACCGCAGACCAGCATCCCACAGATCGTTTTCAGCTCCGAGGCCTGTCGCAGACTGTACGGTTTTTTTGCCTCCTGCGCTGATCGGTATTCATCCTCTGCCAGAAGCGGCGGGAACTGTTCGCTGCCGAGGTAGACTTGGTTTTGGAGCATCCTTGCGATGATGTTCTTATTCCATTCCGGCTTGTCCGGCGTGTAGCGGCTGCCGCTCTCGGTTAGCGCCTCGGCGATGGCCTTGTAGGAGCGCCCCTCGGCATACTCGCGGAACACCCGCCGCACGATCTCCGCCTCCGGCTCGTTCACGGAAGTCGCCCCCGCTGTGACCTGATACCCATAGGGCAGGGTTCGGTTCTTTCTCATGGCTTCACCGTCTTTCTATGTTTTCGGTCAGGCGCAGACCGTTCTTCAGGCGGAAGGTCAGCTTGCCCGCCGTGACCGTAATATCCTCGACCAGCTCGGCGAACAGCTCCGCCGAGAAGCCGTATAAATGCTCCGGGCCGGCGGAGAGTGCGTCAAGCACAGCCTCTGTGTTTTCGATGAGCTCGTCCTCGCAGTCGGCGTCCATTAAGCGGGAGCGCCCCAGCTTGAGTTCTCTTAGCTTGCGGGTGAGTGCGTCGCTTTGGGATATAAAAAGAGCAGGATCAAGGATTTTCTGAGCCATTAGCTCGTTCATCCTGTGATTCTGCTCTGATAATTCCGCTATTTTGACGTTCAGTTCCCGCAGCTCGGGGTTGTCCAGATATCTGCGCTCCCGCATCCGTTCCAACTGATTTAGCATCGGGGTGAGGATATATCGCCGGTTGGTTTTCAGCTTGTTGTAGAGTGTCGTGAAGGCTCCGTATATGAGCGTTTCCGGTATTTGCGGCGCCAGGCAGTCGTTCTTGTTGTTATTGTGTCGGCGACACACCCAATAGGTGATCCCGTTCGTGACCTTGCGGCGATAGGTAGCGCCGCAGTCGCCGCAGCGCAGCTTCTTGCTCAACGGGTACTCGCCGTGCGTCGTTACGACCAGCTTGCCCCGCCTGTCCAGCAGGATATTGGCAAGCTCGAATTGCAGGCGGTCGATGATCGGCTCATGGGTGTTCTTGATATAGACCTTCTCCAACTGACCCCGGTTGGTGACTTGCTTGTATGGCAGATCGTCGCTGTTGCAGGTTTTTTGGAGGAGCATATCCCCAATGTAGCGCTCATTTCGGAGCATGACCAGAATGCCCTGTGGCCGCCATTTGCTGCCGCCGTCCTTGCGGGGAATGCCGTCCTCGGTGAGCCCGCGGGCTATCTCGTATGCGCCGAGGCCGGATAGGTATTCGGAGAAGATGCGCCGCACGACTGCCGCCTCCGGCTCGTATATGTGCGGGAGCTTGTCCACCAGCCGGTATCCGTAGGGTACGTTGGGGGAGACATAGTCGCCGATCCTCATGTGCATCCTGTTGCCGCGTTTTTTGTTCTGGGCGATGTTCAGGGATTCGTCCTGGGCGAAGGCGGAATAGAGCGTCAGCAGGACTTCGCTTTCAAGCTGGGCGGTGTCGATGTTTTCCTTTTCAAAGTAGACAGTGACGCCGAGTTCCTTGAGGTCGCGAATGGCTTTCAGGGCGTCCAGTGTGTTTCTGGCGAAGCGGCTGACCGACTTGGTGATGATGCGGTTGATCTTACCCTTGCGGCAGTCTGCCATCATGCGGTTGAAGTCGTCGCGTTTCTCCGTGGACGTGCCGGTCACCGCTTCGTCGGCGTAGATATCCGCCAGCTCCCATTTCTCGTTGGAGGATATAAGCGTGGTGTAATACCGCACCTGTGCCGAGAAGGAATTGAACTGGTCGTCCGAGTCGCTGCTGACGCGGGCGTAACCGGCGACGCGGGGCTTGGCGCTCACGGTCTTTTTGGCCGCCTCGATATAGTGTATCTCCCGCAGCGCCGAAGTGCCTGTCATGGGCAGTGTTTTCAAGTGTTTCGCCTCCTTTCAGCAACACACAATACCATCAAGCCGATGGAATATCTATACCCAAATGCACTAAATATACAACGGTGCGAGTTCGTATTCCTCCGCTATGCGCTTTGCCGTTTCCTCCTTGTGGCGCGCGGTGATGATGCCCTGCTCAACAAGGCGGTTCATGACCTGAAGGAGATAGGCAAAGTCGTTGGGCGTCAGGAAATCGGGCTTGGTTTTTGCGTTCATAGTCTTCCTCCTTGTAAAGCCATTGCTTTTCTGACATGGCGGATCTATTAAAATCGCATCGGAAGCGTGCCTTTTCTGCTTGCTCCGTTATAGACTCGGTAGATCTGATCGATTTTCAGCACAGCGTTCATCACGGAGCCTCCACTTCTGTGGACATCCATGCATCCTCGTCCAGTCGCAGGCTGATCCGTAGGGCTGCGTCAATCTGATCCATCTGCTCTTTGGTGAGCTTGCCCGCATAGCTGCGGATTCGGCGCTTGTCGATAGTCCGAAGCACCTCCAGCATAAAAACGGACACATCTGGTAGACCTTCGATGTCCGAAAGCTCGACATGGGTGGGCATATTCAGCTTCCTGCGTTTCCGGGTAGTGGCTACCGTGACGATAAGCGTCGGAGAGTAGTAGTTCCCGATGTCGTTTTGCAAGATCAGGACAGGCCGGGTTCCGCCCTGTTCGTGACCGAAGGAGGGTTCGAGATATGCGTAATAGACCTCGCCGCGGTAAAAATCACGAAAGCGCTGGTTCATGAGGTATACCTCCATATATGTTTTGTATGTAGGCACGGAGGCCGCCCGGATGTGGTTGGGCAGGCGTCAGCTTGCGTCAGTACATTTGAGCGGCCTCCATATTGCGTTGATTATCTGATGGCTCCATTTGACACTACTTCCCGAGCCGTGGGCAGCATACTTGAACTGCGCGGGCGCGCATCATGGGAATCTCACCCCTCCGAGGATCTCTCCGAGCTGCCCCCATTGCGTGTGGCTGTGGCTGGGCAGAAGTATCATTGTAGGCTGACGGGGTCGTTGCAAAACAGCCTGCCAAGGCTGTTTTCGTCCGGGCGGGTACCGCTCTGCACCTTGTTTGGCCGTCTTTGATACGGATATACTATCCGCACAGGTGGTCTTCGCGCGCCCGACTTGTCGCTCGTCCCTTTCGAGGACCGTCAGCTAATGTGTTCAAGTCGCTGGATATTAAGTTTTCAAGGAGCAACGGGGACGATATAAATAACCCCCCTCACTCTCTTTCCCGTTGAGTGAGGGGGGTGACCGGAATTTTTTAATTATTTTTCAAAAAAACTTTGAGCCGATCTATGGCACGACGCCGCCGGTCATTGATAGTCTGTTGGGGAATTCCCGTCTGTTTTGAGAGCTTGCGCTCGCTCATTCCCCTAAAATACAAGGATTGGATCAGGTCGTATTCCTCTGGCTCCAGTTGACGTAGCGCGATCCACAGCAGGCGAATTTCCTCCCGCCGCACCACGATGGCTTCCGGAGTGAGCTCGTCCATGGCGAACTGGATATACTCTTCGTCTTGTAGGCGGTCATAGGAGTCCTCCCGGCTTGGCAGGAACACGGCCGTCCCAGCCTCCTGATCTTGCACAAACCGCTCCTGCTTCAGATCAACCTCCATATACTCCATTTTCCGATCACTCTGTTTTAGGACATGGAGAACATCGGGACGGTTTTCAATCTCCGGATAGAGTTTTCTATAGTTAGGGTGATATTTATCGTATTTCGGCATAAGCCGTTACCTCCGTCATTCTGAAATTTGAAAAATCCAAATCTCAAAAGCGGAGGGGAACGGCAGCCCACAAAACTGCCATAAATAGAAAAAAGACGGCCAATTCTGCGTGAATACGCAAAACTGGCCGTCTTTCTATCTGCATTAAGAAGTCCGCAGAGAAAGCGACGGGCAGGCGGAGGCTTTGCTTTTACATGGGAGCGCCTTTGCTTATGCCGCGTTCTCTTTGTCTTGAAAGCCGTGTGTCGTTTGGGAGCAAGACATGGATACATCTTAATGCCATAAGTAAAAATACTCATAGCAAAGCTCCTTGCCCGCGTTTATCGCGGACGGCACACCGGCGGCGTCACCTCTCTTTGAAATGTGTGTTGCTTTGTGGACGGCTAAACGCCGCCGTGCCGATTGTATTTACTTTTTAGATATAAACCAGCAGATAAAGAACCCATCGGAATCACCGCCAAATCTCTTAATGAGTAAAGTTTAGAAGAAGAATTGAAGTTATTTCGGAGCTTTTTAATAGGAAAGCAAGAGGAAAGTCGGAGGAAAATCGCAATATATGGCAAAAAGCGACGGTCAAATAAATGACCGCCGCTTAAAAGCTTGCTTTGATGCACTATTCTTCTGAGACTGTCGCCGTGTCTGGATGGATATAGGTGATACTCATCCCACGCTTTTTTGCGTAGTTGACCGTCTGGCTTGTGCCGCTCCGTGGGGTATGCTCATGGTCGAACACCGCGATCAGGCGGTCGGCATGATCCACCATGTAATAGTTGCGGATTTTGTATGCGTCCGGGGACTCTGCTTCGCTCACCTTTACTGCGCCGTCACAGGCAGAAAGGATGCGCCCCAGCCGCTTCCGGCTCTTGTCATCCCATTGCTTATCGTATCCATCAAATGGCAGCGCGCAGATCAGATGAACATCCGCATATTCCGACTTGGCTTTCAATTCCGCAATAATCTCCCCAGCCCACATATCAACCCCCAGCGCACCGCCGACATAAAATGTCCGCGCCCCGTCCTGATATGCTTTTTCAATTTGTGCTGTGAGACTGCGCTTAATTTTTTTGCATAGTGAATAGTCCTCCCGATACTTGAACTTAAATCGGGTCGGGCGATGGCCGGTTATAGCGCAGGAGGATATACACATGATAATTCTCCCTTCGATATGTTAATACAGCACCCGATAAGGGGCATGATATTATTTTACCACACCCAATAAGGGGCTACAATAATATTGTTAAAGAAGGTGGGGTGTCCGTATGGATTTAAATTATACTGCCCTCGGCGCTCGGATTCGGGCGCTCCGCAAGAAGAAGGGCTTTACCCAGCAGCACTTAGCGGAACTGGTTGAAATCGAGACGTCAAACATTTCCCATATCGAGCGAGGAGCTTCAAAAGTTGGGCTGAGTACGCTGGTTCGCATTGCAAACGCCCTCGGTGCTTCTCTTGACGATCTGGTCTGCGACAGCATCCTGTGTGAAAAGGACGTCTTTGACCACGAGATCGCCGATGAGCTGAAGGATTGTAGCCCAGAGGAGATTCGTTTGATCTCCGAGATGGTCAAGGCGCTGAAAGCCACGCTTCGCAAACGTAAATAGTAATCGTTCCATTCGGCGACCCGCAAGGATGCGGGTCGCTGGTTTTTATGTTTGCCGTTTCCTTACACAGACATACCACTATGAAATATCTTATCTGATAAATCGGAGATTTTTGGGAGAAAAGGCAGGTTTTTTATAAATAAAAAGACCGGCATCAGCCGGTCTTTTTGAAAAGCAGTATTAAGCTTGTAGGGCCGTCGGGTTAAAACGATACCCTACTCCCCACACGGTTTCTATGCAGCCATCATTCCCGTCGAGAGCAGCTTTAATCTTACGCCGTAGATTTTGAATATGGAACCGCACCGTGTCGTCAATGTTAAAGTATGAATCCATATTCCACAGATAATCGTATATCTGAGCCCTTGTGAAAACCTGATACGGTCGCTTGGCGAGAAAGTAGAGTATATCATATTCCTTACGCGTCAAATTGAGATGATGTCCATTTACGACAGCGAATCTGTACCGAGGTTCTATGAGGATCTTCTTGCCAATCTCTATTGGGAGATCGTTTGTTCCAGCCATGCTGACCTCAATGTGGCGGCGTATCAGCGCATCGGTGACTGCATAGCACTCCTCTTTCGTATATGGCTTCAATAGGAATCCGTCCGCTCCGCTATTCAAGGCGGCTATTTTATCAATATTTTTATCATCGGATGCAATTGCCAAAATCGGGACACTTTTTGCCTTTCTCATGATGCTTAGCAACGAAAATCCGCAGCCCTCCAGGAGCGCAACATCAACGATTACGAGACAATACTGGCCGACAAAATATCGACTTAATCCTTCAGAAATATTTTGGGAGCAATGAACTTCCGTTGCTTTTTCATGAAACAGCATCTCGATCTCCCGGCAAGCCGCTTCGTCTTTGTCAATCACCAGTATTGTCTTTCGCAATGGCCACCACCTTGATTCTTCAAAAGTGTAGTATAACAGTCAATGGGAGCTAATTACCGATGCCGATGGAAGAGTTTCCAGAGAGGCTTTCATCAATCAGTTTGACATTTACGCTGTCGTTTGCCGAGTCAACGATATACATCTTGACATTGGGCAAAATCTTTTCCAGCGTTTCCAGCAGCAAGCGGTACTTTGTCGTGTCCGCCGTGTATATATTCGAATTCTTTTGGTATTCAGCCAGCATACTAAGAAATTTATCCGTATCACCGGTTGCCCGAGAGACCTGCTCTGCCTTATACGCTTCCGCATCCGAAACGGTTTTATTGGCGTTAGCGCGAGCTTGCGGAAGCAGGCTGTTGGCGTAGCCGTTAGCTTCGTTGATGGCGGTTTCCTTATCCTCCTTTGCCGCTGTTACATCGAGAAAGGCAGAGGACACCGCATCAGGCGGGACAATTTCCTGAATGTTAAAAGCGGTAAGCTGGATACCGGCATCGTATCGGTCAAGTGCTTCCTGTGCCAACGCCATGACCGAATTCTGCGCGGCTACTTTTTCCGTGCTGAGAATATCGTCCACGGGTGTGCTGGCCATGGCTTGTACCAATGCCGATTCAACGCTATATCGCACAAGCTGCTCACTGTTGCCGTTGACATTGTATAGGAACTTAGTGGCGTCGCTGACCTTGTAGTGCACGATTGCCTGAGAAGTGATGATATTTTCATCGCCGGTTAGCAGTTGAATTGCCTGCGGCGCGTCGTCCGGCTGGTGGAGGTGATCCGGGAGCGTCATGCCGATATCCGCGCGTCGCACCTCCGAAACATTTACCTTTTCAACCGTGTCGATTGGGTAAGGAAGGCGATAGTGGAGACCCTCGCTGACCGCCTGCGCCTGCGGCGCACCGAAGCGACGGATGACAGCCTGTTCCCCAGGGTTGACCACATACAGCCCTGTCAGCAGATAAATTGCAAACACTGCACCGATTAGCGACCATACCGCTTTTTTAGGGTTGATGTGACGGAAAGCGTTTTTGAGATCGTTTGAAACACTGTTCTTCTTATCAGACAAGTTTTTCGGACGATGAACACCGGGCAACTTTCCTTTCAGCTGCGCCGTTTTGTCTTTAAGGACGCCAAGAATGTTCTTCTTCTCATCGCCCGGCTTTTTCGTAGGATCTGACATTTTTTCACCTCAGTTCTGCGAACCGCTCAAGTATTTTAGAATCTCGGCCGTGGACGGCAGGATCAGTGTCGTATTGCCGTCTATTGTTTTTTCATAGGTTTCAAGAGTACGGATGAACTCATAAAATGCGGGGTCTTTTTGGAACGCCTCTCCGTAGATACGGATTGCTTCCGCATCACCCTCGCCCTTGATCTGCTGCGCTTGAGCATAAGCCTCGGCGAGAATCACCTGCTGCTCTTTTTCGGCGTCCGCACGAATCTTGGCTGCTTCTTCACTGCCTTCCGAACGATACTTCTGCGCCATCTGCTCTCGCTCGGCGCTCATGCGGTCATAGACGCTCTGCTTGTTTGCATCTGGGAAGTTGAGCACGCGGATCTGGGCATCGACGACCTCAATTCCGTATTCTGCGGCGCGTTCTTTTGCGTATCCCGTAGCATCATTCAAAATCGTATCCAATTGAAGCTGTTCCTGATCGGTATTGACGAGCTGGTCAAGGTTGTACTTGCCAAGTTGTACGCCCAGGCTGGAGGAGAAGACGTCCAGCAGACGTGATTCCGCGCCGACCTTGTCCTTCACCGTTTTTAAGAAGGTTACAGGATCGGTGATTTTCCATGTCCCGTAATAATCCAAAGAGACGCTCTTTTTATCCAAGGTAAGAAGCTCAATAGAAGTAGTTTGATAGACCTGAACACGCTTGTCAAGCCGCTGAACAGACTGTATGGGGTCGGGCAGCTTGACCTGCAGGCCGGGATTCTCTACAACACGGACAGGATTGCCGAATTGGGTGACGATTGCGAACTCGGTGGTATCGACCTGATAAACCACAAGGGTCAGGAGCAGCAGAACCAATACGGCGCCGATTGCAAGAAACAGCTTCGGCTTTACTGCATGTTTTTCTTTTGTCATAGGATGTTCCTCCATAAAAAATATTTATTTAGTCTGCTGCTTTTGTGCCTGGGATCCAAAGGTCTGCGTTGTCGACCTTGACATTGCCGCCAAGCAATATTTTCTGAACATTGGGAAGAATTTCGTCCATGGCTTCCATGTAGAGTCGGAACTCGGTGACTCGCTTTGAGGCGGAATAAGCTTCCTGCCGCTGGCTGAACAGCGTGGCATCTCCCTGTGCTGTTGATATCTTTTCCTGCCGATACCCCTCGGCCTCAGCAACCTGCTGATACGCATCCGCATTTGCCTGCGGGATGATCGTGTTTTGATAGGCCAGCGCTTCGTTTAAGTAAATGCTCCGATCCTGTCTTGCGGTTGCGAGATCCTGAAAGCTCGCAAGCACCGCTTGGGGCGGGGCAGCCTCGACCAACTGAACGCTGACAATCTCAATACCGGTTCCGTTGACGTCCATGGCCTTTTGCAAATCCTGCTGCGCGTCCGCTTCAATGGCGGATTTCCCCTCAGTTAGAATGTCGTCGATCTTACTCTCGCCGACGATACGCCGAATACTTGTGACCGCACTGGATTGAATCAGCGTGTCCGAATTACTGACATTGAGGATATAGTCGGAGCTGTTTTTAATCTTGTAATGGACGGATAGATTGATGTTGACCAGATTGGTGTCGCCGGTGAGCAGTTCTTGCGTTCCAGTCTCAATCTTCTCAATGTTTTCGGCGTTTACCAGTGTAACGCTTTCAAAGGGTGCCGGCAGACGGTAGTGAATTCCCGGCTGCACGGAGGCATTTACCACATTGCCGAAGCGCTGCACGATACCGCTCTCGTCCCACTGTACGATATAGACGCCGGATAGCAGATACACCCCCAGCAGGAGTGCGCCTGTACTGAGCGCCACCTTTTTACCGCCATGTCCGTGGTGATGATGCACATGCTCACCGGTGCCCGTATCCTCCTCCGGGTGAAGTAGCATCCGCAGGTTGGAGGTCAAAATTTCATATCCGGAAACCATTAGCAGAACCATAGCTACGATGGCAGCAAACTTGTCAAGGCTGGGCATTCCAAAGAGGGAACCAAGCAGACCGACGAGGACAGCGATGGAGCAGTACATATCCATCTTGGAATGATAACCGTCAGCGATGAGACTCTGTGAGTTCGTTTGCTGGCCCACATAGATTTTGTAGCGGGCCATGAAGTAGTTGATGGCGACGCCCAGAAATGCTCCGGCTGCCACAAATGGGACATAACGCAGCTCTGTCTTTTGACCGCTGAGCGCATCGGAGAGAATCTCCAACCCCATGTAGAAAATGAATACGGATACGAAGATAGCAAGGATATGCTCCGCCTTTTTCGTGGCGATTTTCAGTCGGTCACCCGCATGCTGTGTGATCATTAGGCCGATAAATACGACGCTCGACACGAATACATCCGTAAAGGAATGCCATGCGTTCGCCGCAAGACCAATGCTTCCGGAGAGATTTGCCAGAAAGAAGCGCAGGATGATCAAAATGATATTTGCAATAATTGTTATGAATATGGTTCGTTCTTTTCGTCCCATGTTGGGCCTCCTTCAAATGGTTGATAGTGCGCCTTGAACCGCTTCAATGGCGACGGCAAGCTGCTGCGCGGACGGCTCCCGTGTGGTAATACGCTGAAGCCACAATCCGGGCATTGTGAGAATGCGCATCAATCTGTTTTCTGGGTGACGGCCTGAAAATCGGATTACCTCATATCCGATACCGGCAATGACCGGGAAGAATACAAGCTTTGTCAGTACCCGCTCCCAAACGCTGTCCCACGTGAAAAAAGGAAGGGAGTAAAACAAAATGCCGATCAGTATCATTACAAACAGAAAACTGGTTCCGCACCTCGGGTGGAAGCGGGTGAACTTCATTGCGTTTTCCGGCGTCAAGGGTTCTCCAGCCTCATAGCAGGCTACCGTTTTATGCTCTGCTCCGTGGTATTCAAAGGTGCGGCGCATATCCGGGACGAGGGACACCAGCCAGAGATAGCCAAGTAAAATAACGCAGCGAATCAATCCCTCTGCAATATTTCTGAGCCAAACGGTCTCGAGCGGCATCCATTGCTGTGCAATTTTAATCAGCAGCGCCGGGAGAAACATAAACAGCCCCACGCTGATCGCTGCGGCAAATACCCATGTAGCAGCGGAAATCAAGAACCCACAGGTTTTGGGTTCTTTGTTCCGTTCTTCCGGCGCGGCCGCTGCGTCGGCGGACAATGTTAAAACCGTCTGACCCAACGCCAGCATTTGAAAGAAATTGACGCAGCCTCGCACAAGGGGAAGCGCCAGCAGCCGGCAGCGTTCCGACAGAGGATGGAACGGGAATGCTTCAGTATGGATGGAGCCGTCCGCAAGCCGCACCGACACAGCATATCGCCCGGCTGCTTTCATCATGACGCCGTCCAAAACTGCTTGTCCACCTACGGTTCCAAGCCTTTCCGATTGCTTTTGCTTCATGATGCCGCCTCATTTTCAACAGCCGCTTCCTTCATAAGTTGTCGAAGCGTCTTGTCGTAGACGGTAAATCCAAAGCGCTCCAGAAGCGTTTGCTCCATGTCGGCTTCCAATTGTGCGTGCTGCTGCTCCTGCAAATGTGCTTTGATGTTTTCGGAAACCTCCTCGAAGGCAAGCTGGCGTTTCTCCGCCCGTTCCCGGATTTGTATGATATAGTAACCGCCCGCAAAATCAACGATTTCACTGTATTCGCCCACTGCCAAAGACGATATCGCTTTGCTCATGCTGGGATCAAGGTCGCCCTCATGGAATTCCCCCTGAATTTCACCACCGATTTCTGCGGAAGTGTCCTCAGAATATTGCCCGGCGACGGCAGAAAATTCCGTTCCATTCTTCAGCGCGGCAAGGGCTTCCTCCGCTTTAGATTTTGCCAAGGCTTTCTTTTCTGCGTTGTCGCCCTGGGATATCCAAATCAAATTGAGTTGAGCGGTTGCGGGGGATACCATCGATTCCAGATTTTCATCGTAATACTGCTGTGCTTCTTCATCTGTCGCGTCGATCAATTTGTCGTCCACTTCCTCTTGATGAATCATCTGGGAAAGATATTGAATCTTCAGTTCCTCCATGTCATGGGAGTTTTCTCCACTGGCAGCGTCGCCGCTCTCCTCCAGAAGAAGCTCCTGTGAAATGATCTGTTCCACCAGCTGCTTCTTTTTATCGAAGGATGCATAGCTTTTTTGATTTACCTCAGATAGTTCCAAGAACTCTGTGTAAAAATCGCCCAGAGTGTAACGGCGGCTATGAATGGAAAACAGGGTTTCCGTTTTGCGCTGTTCATACTCTTGCGCAGTCTTCTCCTCAAGCAGCGCAGAGCGAATCTCTGCTTTCACCTCAGAAAGCGGCTGAACTCCCGCGCTCTTTTTAGATTTCAACTGCAAAATGCTCTGTGAGCCGTCTCCGTTGTCAATAGGGTCGCTGATGTCGCCGACCTTCATGGTGAAAAGCTTTTGTTTGCCGCCATTTGCGGCATCTTCTTTGGTTATTGTCTGCTCGGCTGCCTTGCCGCCCTCTGCAAAGGAGGTTGCGACAGAGTCAAAGCTTTCTCCTGAACGAATTTTCCGGCTTGCATCTGTAGCACGGGATGCCGCATCACTGCCGGTGATGCGTATTTCAAGGTAGGTCGCGGATTCCGAAACAGCATATGTATTCTGATTTTTCTGATAATACGCAGAAATCTCCTGCTCTGTCGGTTCGGTTACCTTGAGAATATCAAAATTCACCTGCAGACCAGCCGTTTTTTTGAGTTGCTCGATATACTGCGGGAAGAAGTTTTCATCCTTTTGAGAGGCAAGCGTTTGACGAATTTCGTCCTCGACCTCCGAGAGCGTTTTCCCCGCGTAGGCCGCTCGATTATCGTCATAGTACTGCTGAACCTCCCAGCTTGAAACACTTTCCACCGAGACGTTCTCGTTGTGAAGTTGCTCGGCATACTGCGATACCGTTACATCATTGAGCAGATCAGACATGGTGTGACGAACATCCTCTCGCTGGAGCATTCCGTTTTCTTCCGCCCAATCCATCACCATCTGCTCTGTCGCCAGACGCGCCGTCATCTGTTGATAACCCTCCAGCGAGTCGACGGGATGTGATTCGCATTCCTCTGTAGGATCGCACTTTGAATGGTCATATCCATGCGCTGGGCAAATCATATGCTCCATTTCTTTCAAGCCTTCCTGCTCAATAAAGGCTTTCAGCTCCGCTGTTGTGATGTTTTTTCCATTGTAGGTTGCCACGACATCTGGGGCAGGAGGCGTCGGTTCCCGATTTTTCAAAAGAAAGAATGTGCCTGCGGCAAAGACGAGGAGTACCGGAAAAAGGAGCCATCTTTTGTGACTTGTTCGTTTGGGCGATTGGATTTCTATCGCATCTGCGCCAATAGGGTCTTGTGATAGATCCGCTTCCTGATGGTAGGATGTGTCTTGTCCCCATTGCGATGTCCGCACTTCATTCTCAAGTTGCGGTGGGGATGCTGGGGGACGCTGTTTGATTGTTTTTCCCGACTCCGCGGGAGGGCCTTTGCCGGAACTTCGACTTCCAATTCCGAGCGTGCCAAGAATATCTGCTACAAACGAGCCGCCATCGGTGGAATCTTGATCAGACTCCGCCTTCTGCGGCGTACCGTTATCAGAGGTATTCAAGCTGTTTTTCTCGTCTTCGCTCATACAAAACCTCCTAATCATGGTTTTCATGAGAATTATAGAAGACAATTGTGGGGATAGTATGAGGAAAGGCGGGAACGGCATCTTATCTAATGCCGTTCCCGCCCCAATGCGCGGATATTTTAAATCATATTAATCATCTGAAGCTTTACCATGTCCATTTCCATGACCAGATTCGGACTTCCCGGTTTCTTCATCACTGCAATTATTGTTCCTGTCGGCGCCATTCCCGTTTCCGGTATGCTCGCCATCATTCTCATGTTCGCTGATCTGACTATGGATTTCCGCCATGCTCATATCCTGACAATCCTCTGTGGTAACAGTGTTGTCATATTGGGAGAGCACCAGATAGGCGGCATATTTCCCGAAGGACAGACCGCTGTCATGCGCCTCGGTCATGGAGTTCACATCTGCCGTATAGCTCCGCCCTCCGTGTTCTTGACAGCCGGAGCAGTTTTCAATACCGGAAAGAATCGTGCTTTCCTTATTGCTGTCGCCGGCAGCGACCGTGAAGGTCAGTGCGGAATCCTCCGTCAAATAGGGCTGCATCGCGTCGCTTTCCACAATGAGGTCGATGGCCTCCGTATAGAGCTTTCCCTTGACCGTAACGCCGTCCAAAACAATTTCTCCGTCCTCATTATAGGCGGTGGCGGACACCACCCGGTCATAGCGGTTCAACGCCAGTTCCACCGATGGATTTACATCAATGCTAACATAGGCGACAGGTGTCTGTATGGTATAATACCCGCCGAAACCGACCATCAACACCAACATGGCACAGGCTGCCGCAAGCGTTTTTCTCCATACTGGCCGTCGAACTTGGCGAGGACTGCGCTTTTCGCGCTCCATTTGCAGAAACCGCATAGTGGAGGATTTCAGTTCTTTGGACGCTTTGATGTTGTCAAACGCATCCTGTATTCTATTCGTCAAATCCATCACCTCCCAGCTTTTCTTTGAGCATCGACCGTCCCCGCGACAAAAGCGAATAGACGGTGTTTTCTTTTGATTTCAAAATTGCAGCTATTTCTAATGCGGAATAACCTTCATAATAGTGCAAGTAGATGGCGTCCTTGTATTTGGCTGGCAGCGATAAGACCACTTCCAATACCTCTTGGTGGTCTGGCTCCAGCGCGGCGGCTTCCTCGGCCAGCACCTCCAGCGATACGGTGCTGTGCCGGAACAGCCCTTTCAGGTGGTCTTTACAGGCGTTGATGCTTACACGGATGAACCATGCTTTTTCATGCTCGGTATCTGCAAAATCGCCGTCATACAGCAGATACTTCAAAAAGACATTTTGAAAACATCCTCTGTGTCAGCGCTGCCCTTCAAATGATAAAGGCAGATTCTCCGAATCATATTGGAATACAGTCCAACTGCCCGGTTCGTCTCCTGTTCGCTTCGCATTCGCTCACCACCTCACTTTTGTCATTATACAAGCCCAAGTACAGTTTGTCATCCCCAAAAGGCACAGGCGGTAGCGTAACGCTGCCGCCTGTGCTGTAACCCGGGGCTTAGTGGTGGCTGCTGCCGTGGCGGCCGGAATTGTGGTTCCCGGAATCATGATTAGCGGCTGCACCGCTTGTGGCGGTGGCACTATGCTCACTTTCACTGTGACCGTTGTGCGCGCCGTTGGTGGAGCAGCCGTTAGAATGGCTGGCGCTGTTATGCGCGCTCAGATTTTTGCAGTTGTCACAGATTCCATCGCTATTTGCATCCACAAAGTTCGTGCAGTGGGAATCTTCATTGTCGCAAACGCCATCGCCGTTGGCGTCGACAAAATTGCAGTGAGTATCGCCGTTGTCGCAGGAGCCATCGCCATTGGCGTCAACGAAAACGCAGTTGCCTACCGCTGTGGTGTGATTTGCGTTCCGATGGGACAGATGCTGCGTATAGGTTGTGCGTGTTGCAGATGTACTCTGTGTCGCCGCAGCAGTGGGGCTTGCCGCAAAAGCAGTAGTGCCGAGTGACAGCGTAAGGGCGAGAGCCGTCGCAGCCATAATCGTTTTTTTCATTGTGAAGTACCTCCAAGATGTTTTTATTATGTATTGATTTGCGCCTTCATAAATAACACGACAAGGCACGCCAAAACCTTGCAAAGTTTTTTATTTATTTTTCAATTTCCATTTTTGTTCCTAAAGTATCACCATCCACCTTCCAATATGGAGATGCAAAATGACTATTTCATTTGGAATTGCTTGCTGCCGCAAATCAGTAAATATATTTCGATGTGTAATTGCTTCCGTCGCCGATATACTTCATAATGTCGGAGCTCTGGTTTCCCGATGAGGCAAAGGTCGGATCCATCAGTTTCCATGTTGTGCCATCGAAAAACACCGCCGAATTGATCCAGCCGCTTTCTTCTGTGTAAACATTGAGCCATGAGTGGTAGGCACTTCCTGCATATCCCACGATCAGCTTACAGGGGATTCCTTGGCTGCGCAGCATACCGGCCATCATTGCCGCATAATCAAAACAGATTCCTTTCTTCGTTTCGAGCGCTTCGTCCAACACGGGCAGATAACCGCTTTGAATATTAGCGGCCTTCTCCTTGTCATAGGTCAAGGTGGTAACAACGAAATTGTAGACGGCCCGAATTTTGTCAAGTGTCGTTTTCTTGCCGTCACAGAGTTCCTTTGCTTTTGCAACTGTATTCTCTGCGCCTGTTTCATAGTTCACATATTGGTTTGGTCTTAAAAACGGTGCAAACGGATCCGCCATTTCTACGGAGAAGGTCACCGACAGTACTGTCGCATACTTGCTTCCGGAGGTGTTCTGGTAAACGGTCACTTTATATTCACCGTTTTCATCCGACAGCGGAAAGGTCTCCCACTCAGTCGCCCCAGCCTTTAGATTGTAGGTATAGGTGGTACCGCTTGGACCCTTGACCTGCGATTTGAGTTTCTTATCGCTGGCGGCGGAATAACGAACCATCACATACCCGTCTTTTGTGTTGGAATAATCGATTTGCGCCCGATCATTCTCTTTCACCAGTGTGCCGGACGCTTGTGGCATTGAGAAAAGTGTTGGCGAAGATGGTGCCTCTGCCAATGCGACAGCTTCATCTTCAATAGATACATTTCCAAGGGACATCTCGCTTGTGAACACATTGACCTGAGCTTCCGCTTGAGGCGTATCAGCTCCGGCTTGCCCGCAGCCGGCAAGCAGCGACAGGCCCATAATGCCCACGATACATGCGGCTGTGATTTTTCCACGTTTATATGTCATGTGTTTTTCTCCTTTGTGATTCTAACTAATCCGAATCCGATTGTAGAAAAAAGGACAGTTGTGCACTATTGCCGTTTGTTGAGTATTATCGAACAAATTGTATAAAAACCATGTGGTAAAAATATGAGGAAAAGATATTTCATGTAAAAACTCATAGTTTTATCACATTTTGATCTTAAACTTGGCGGTATCTCTGCCACATGGAGGGAGAACTGCTTGTGAAACCTAAACGGCGACAAAAAATAATTGTATTGATACTACTCTTGGCGAGTTTGCTAAGCCTAAACTCTATAGCGGTCGAGGCTGTTTCGTCTGACACCATTCAGGAGCAAATCGACGGACTTGAAGAAAAACAATCTGCGCTACAGGCTGAAATTGACGGTTTGGAACAGCAAAAAGCGGATGTTCTCAGCAGTGTTCAATCGATTTCCGAGGAGAAAAGCAGGATTGAACAGCAAGTTTTTTTGATATATGAGCAAATTGAAAATACAAATGTACAAATTGAGAACTATAGCGAAATGATTGCTTATAAGCAACAAGAGCTGGAGCAAACGCAGAAGAAGTATGACGAGCTGTATGTGCTCTGCCGCAAGCGGATACGGGCAATGGAGGAGAACGGGAATATAACCTATTTGGAATTCTTGTTCAAAGCAGACAGCATTTCCGACTTTCTTTCTCGTATCGACGCGGTGCGTGAGATAATGGCTTATGACGCTCGGCAGTTAAACAATCTCAACGAGGCTGCCGAAGCTGTGTCTGCTGCTGCAAATGCACTCGAAGAAGAAAAATCAGCTCTTGAGGATACTAAAAAGTCCCTTGAGGAGTCTCAGATGCTTCTAAAGGAAAAAGAAGAGGACGCGGCTGCATTATTGCAGGAATTAACGACACAAGGAAACGAGTATCAAGCATTGATTGACGCATCCGAAAATAAGCAAGAACAGCTCTTGCAGGAAATTGCGCAAAAGGAAAAAGAATATGCGGATGCAGCGTATCAAGAATGGCTGGCTTCATATGTCCCCCCGACTCCGGCTCCGAGTAGCGGCACGTCCCCGGATGTTCCGGGAAACGCCCCAAGCTCACAATGGATGACGCCTGTGCCCTATTATACCTTGACAAGCCCTTTCGGCTGGCGAATACATCCCATAACACAGGTTGAGAAATTTCACAGCGGTTTGGATATGGCATGTGCATCAGGTACGGAGATCTATGCAACGAGGAGCGGGACAGTTACGAACGCAAGTTATAATGATTCTGCTGGCTACAATGTGTCAATCAGTCATGGAGACGGGTACACATCTATCTATATGCATATGACGCGATATGTCGTGAGCGATGGAGACACGGTGACTGCTGGTCAGGTAATCGGTTATGTCGGCAGCACTGGAATGTCAACGGGCCCCCATCTTCACTTCACTGTGAAATATAACGGCGAATATGTTGATCCCCAGACGCTGATCGGATAATGCAAACATCATTTATGGCAGCCAAGTAAATAACGCATCAGGGGCAGCGCCAAAAATGACGCTGCCCCTGTCTCTATGTAAATCCAGAGATACGGTCGTATTCAGATCTATTGGAAAACAGAGAGAGGAGAACGAAGAAAGCCGCCTTTTGCTGAACCGAATCGATCTGGAGTAATTATATTCTACCGCTCCGATGTGATGAAATTATGGAGGGCTTCATGTGTGAGGCAATCATGTTTTATCGATCCCACCGCTCTGTATTTCTTCGTTCCTGTGCTTGCCTCTTTCTCCTTTGCATTCGACGCTTCCGTCGAAGGTAATTTGCCCGCAGATGAAGTACATACAATGCGATTATAACCACGACGACAACCACCGCCAGAATAGCGACCACAATGGGAAACCTGTTCTTACCTTGCCCTTTGGACAAGTCCTCACTTTGATTGTCAGTTTTGCCCACATTCTGCTCTAAGGCTGCTGCGGAGGAAATGGCAACTTGGGTTTCAAGAAGATCGTCCTCTGGTTCTGCAGGGGTACCAATCTGCAAGCAGAGCGGAACCGTAATTGCCGGCACACCTTTCGGTGCGTTGCCCCAATCAAGATGAGCGGTTAAAGCCTTGGTTGTTATTCCATTTGGCAGCAGTAAAGCAAGTGTGCTTGGCTCTGCTATTTCAGTCCCAGGATCTAAATTCAGCTGGGATGCAAGCTGTGCGATAGATACTTGTGTTGGATAGAACTGTGAAAAGCCATAGTCCAACATCTTCACTGTGTCATCCCACTTGTAGCTGCTCATGGAAGACTTCATAACAACCGCAATTAAGGTGGTTTCGCCGCGCTCGGCTACTGTGACCAGTGTGTTCTGTGATTCTGTAGTCCATCCCGTTTTGCTCATCACAATTCCCTCGTAGGGAACCTCTCCATTCAGCAGCTTATTCCTGTTGCGAAAATACCTGGTATCCGGCTGCTTGTTAGTTGGGGGAACCTCGTAATAATCGGCGCTGAAAAAATCGGTAAAGCCGGGGACCTTAATTGCCTGTGCTGTAATCTTTGCCATATCATATGCGGTGGTATAGTGGCTTTCATCGAAAAGACCATGGGCGTTGACAAAACGCGTATTTTTTGCGCCGCACTCCTCGGCGGCAGCATTCATCATTGTTGCAAAGTTTTCCATAGAGCCGCCCACCAGCTCCGCAATTCCGTTCGCGGCGTCATTGGCTGATTCAATTGAAAGCGCATATAGTGCCTGCTCCAGAGTAATCTGTTCCGCCACATCCAAAGCGACATGAGATGATCCTCTGTCAATCGAAAAAACTGCGTCATAGGACATTGTTATAACATCGGTCAGCTTCGCATTTTTAAGTGCCAACATTCCTGTCATGATTTTTGTGATACTTGCCGGATACATTCTCTCGTTCATGTCTTTCTGAAATAAGATCTGGCCTGTTTCCGCATCCATTAAAACCGCGGTTTCTGACTGGAGTTGGGGTGTGCTTTCAGCGGAAGCGCCCTGCTCGACGGCATAAGCACGCATCGGCGCAAAAACACATAGAATAGTTAAAATTACACACAGAATCCGTTTAATTATCTCACGCCTCCTCGCGCTTTGAATGCCGATGACCGCATTGTATTTGCGGTCATCGGCATAGTTGGTTTTGTTCTAATCTGCGGAGAATGCGACATGCTGCTATCCCCGCCAATATTCCAATGAATGCGCCAGCCAGCACATCCGTTGGAAAATGCACATATAAATATAATCTCGAAAAGGCAATGACAACCGCAAGAGCAGCAAAGAGAAAACGCCATCGGCTTTTCTTGAGCCAAAGGACAGATGCACAGGCAAATGAAACGGCGGCATGTCCAGAAGGAAAGGAATAGTCCAACGGCGCTGTGATCATCAAGTGAACCTCTGGATTCAATACAAAGGGCCTTGACCGCGCTACGAGCGGCTTCAAAAGAATGTTGCACAGGATCACCTCTATGCCGACCGCAAGAAAAAGCGCAATGCCAGTCTTTCTTGTTCGGCTGATGAGAATGAGTGCACAGGCAAGCAGAATCCAACCGATCCCTTTATCCGCAAATGCTGTGATCATTGGCATCACCATGTCACCAACCGGGGTTCGCAGGGTTGTCTGAATCCAGTCAAGGATACCCAGTTCCGAAACGATCAATCCGCATCTCCTTATAGATAGTTATATGGATTTTTGGTTTTTCCGTCTACCCGCACCTCAAAATGACAGTGGCTTCCGGTGGAGCGCCCGGTGGAACCCGCCTCCGCAATGGACTGTCCCTGATACACCTTGTCACCCTTATCTACCAACAATTCAGAGTTGTGCGCATAGTATGTCTGCGTCCCATTGTCGTGCGTGATAATGACCAGATTTCCGTAGTTGCCTTTCCAGCCGGAAAAGGTGACGGTTCCTCCGTCTGCGGCTTTTACTTCCGTCCCGTAGGGGACTGCAATATCCAGACCGCTGTGATAGCCTGTGCTTCCAAGAAGCGTTCGAGTTCCTGTAGCCGAAGTAACTTTGCCGTTGACAGGCCAAATATAGGAGCCCTTGGAAGCCGTCTTGGGAGGCTCCTGCGTCCCGCGTGCAATGACTCTTGTGGTCGCTTCCACTTTCGTCGTGGCACTTAGGATGTTTCGCGCAGTCTCGACGCCGTTTTGGTAAGTAATCTCTGCCTCTATGCCTGCAATACCGGCCGACCCTTTTTTTACAATACGGGAATCCCCGATATAAAGCGTATCATCGTCAACATATTCAACGGGTGAAGGGATATCTTCCTCATAGGAAGAGCTTTCCACCGTGATGACCGAGAGAACCGGCACAGCCTGTTCTACAAGCAGTACCTCGCCGATGGATAGTTTCTCAGGTGTTACCGCCGGGTTCAGATCTCGCAGCTCATTTTGCCACATGGAGAAGCGCTCCGCGATTTCGGAGAAAGTGTCGCCCTTCACCACCGTATAAGTTGTGGCCTCCGTCTGATTCGCAGTCAGCTTTGCGCGCACATCGTCCGGATCAGAGGGTGTGGATCGCGCCGTATATTCATATCGAATAGAGACCTCCGCAGAAAAGGCAGAGCTTATCGTGTTTTTATTTTCATAAGGCGCTTTTATTTCGTCCAGCATGGCTTGAAGAGATTCCTGCGAAGAGGATAAACCAATCGCATCCTCGCCAATATATAAAACATATCCGAGCTGCAACTCATCTATCTGCTCCAGCATGGAGTTAGCCAGTTCCTCAGAGGTAATGAGTTCATTCTTATCCGCTATTGTCATGGACAGTTCAGCCGCATCAAGCTCGTTGGAGGGAGTTCCGAGTACTCTTGTCAACTCCTCTTGTGCGGATGCGCTGGCTTGTTCATAAACAGAGACATCCGCCACGACACCAATCGTTTCTCCTTCCAGATTGACCGCATAGGCGGGTGTATAGAGAAGGGAGAACACCGTGAGCAGAGACAATACAAAAGACACGCCGATGAACAGTGGAAGTGCCCTGTGGCGGAACACCTGCTTCATTTCTGTAAATTGCTCAGATAAAGAGTGCTCCGCTGAATCGGGCACCGATGTTTTGCAATGCCGGGAAGGGCCTTTGAAGTATTTTGAAATCCACATTACGCCAACCTCCAGATAAAAATGACAAAACGGCAACAACCTGTATTTTTGAAGAATCCCTGATACGAAAACGCATCAGGGATGCAGCGGTTGTAGTCATAATACCGCGCTCAGCGGTTTTCCGCTTGTAAAAGCATAGGCTAAAAATATGGGGATTTTGTGGGGAAGGCGGGATAGTCTGTGAACTCAGTTTAAATTCTTCGAATTGCTGTGTGAATAATGGCAGTCGCAGCAGGGGCCGCCAGAGGCTAAAGTGTACTTTCTTGAAAACTTCGTATCATCCATTGCATTCATTGCATAATCGAACGCACACATGGCCGGGACATACTGTGAAAGCCCTAATTCCTGCATGAGGTGGCAAATACCGCAGCTTGAGAAAATGGCACTGTATTGATTTACAGTTATACCTGGCTCATAAGTGAACTTCCACGAATATGGATTCGTGATTTCCCGACTTCTTTCTGCGCGCCGTTTCATGCTTGCTTGTCCCTTGACAGTATAGACGCCACTGTGTGTGGCAAAAAAGCGCATGATAGGTGTATCCATCGCAGCTTCGTAATATGCCTGAATCTCGGAAACCTCATAGGGGTTTTCAACGCTTTGCAGGACGGCAGCCAGCATTGCGCAACTTATAATATTGATAACAAATCGGTCGTCATGGTCAAATTCGTTTACACCGGATAAAATTGACCGATAGTTCCTCTTGGCCTTTTTCATCACTAATGCTGGCGCTGGTTCTTGTAAAACGTCAGCCAGTGCGACTTGAAAGCTCCTACTAAATATGAGCCATATTCCTCTCGGCAAAAGACCATATTTCATCTTTTCTTCTCCCTTTTCCAAATCAAGCCCAGCAGCAAAATACCACATGGAATAAGTATCAGTGAGAATACCTGCGAAATCCGCATTCCCGGCATGATGTATAAACTGTCTGTGCGCAGTCCCTCCACAAGGAAACGAATGGCTCCATAACCGATCATGTAGATTGGCAATAAGATTCCCCGCACCTTAAACTTCGAATAGACCGTCAGCATGACAACGAGCAGAAGAACATTCAGCACCGACTCATAAAAAAATGTTGCTTGATGCCACTCGCCAAGCGCTTCTATATAAACCCCGTAGGGGAAAAATTGCAGTTTGGGATTTGTTATCAGATTTCCAAACGCTTCTTGGTTGATATAATTCCCCCAGCGGCCTATAATCTGGCCAAGTAATAAGGAGGGAAGCACAGTATCCGCCAACTGCAAAAAGGAATGTTTATTTATACGGTTGATTGTAAAATGAAGTTGGACACTTAGCAAAAAATCCATAGTGATTATCCTCGTGGTAGAATGGAGTTCTCACACACCATTTTCCCAAGGGAGGGCAATCACTATGGACTACCAAGATTATATCACAGTCAAAGCA
>JAYFOA010000011.1:0-12100 GCA_034933145.1 Clostridiaceae bacterium | reverse complement strand
ACCACGAACCGCCTGGGCTCACTGTTATGTGCCGGCGTGGGCGGGATGTTTATGTGGCAGATCCTCATCAATGTGGGTATGATGCTGGGCATTGCGCCGGTCATCGGGTTGACGCTGCCGCTGGTCAGTTACGGCGGCACGTCGGTGGTCATCACCTTCGCTTCGCTGGGGCTGGTCTGCGGGGCATGTCTGCGGCAGACGCCCACATGGCTGCGGAACTGACGCAAGCGGACGCCGCGCGGACCAGGCTGGGACGCAGGTTGAATGAGAAAAAAGAGCTGTCCTCCCGAAGTATGGGAGGACAGCTCTTTTATTACCGTACCAGAAGGATGCCCAGCAGCGCCGAGATGCCGATGAGCTTTGGAACCGACAGGTTCCATTTCCATACAAGAAGTCCGCCGACGACGGCGATGACCGCCGCCTGCCAGACAAAGACTCCGCCGCTGAAGACGTTGCTTTGGATCAGGGAAATGCCGACGCCGGCGATCAATCCGATGCATACCGGGCGGATGCCATACAGGGCATTTTGCATCCGGCGGCTGGACTTGAATTTTTCAAAAAACATCACTGCCAAAAGACAGGTGGTAAAGGCGGGCATCAGGACGCCCAGCGTCGCGGCCAGCGCACCCCAGGTCCCTGCAACGCGGGTGCCGGCGAAGGTGGCGCAGTTGAGCCCCATAGGCCCGGGGGTCATCTCGGCGATGGCGACGATATCGGCCACCTCCGTTTGAGTCATCCAGGCGTGGCGCACCATCTCGGAATTGATGAGAGGCACCATACTCAGCCCGCCGAAACTGGTAAATCCGATTTTGAGGAAGGTCCAGAACAGCTCAAGATACATGCTGCCGCACCTCCATTACCGCAAGTCCTGCAGCAGCGCCGCACACGACGACGAGGATGCTGCTGACATTCGTAAATAGAAGCAGGACAAAGGAAACCGCCGCGATCGACCAGCCGATCCAGTCCCGGAGAGCACTTTTGCGCAGTTTGAGTGCCGAGGATAGAATGATCGGGATAACCGCCGCGCGGATACCTACCAGGGCCCGGGCTACCAGCACGCTGTCGCGTACCCGGATATAAACGGGCGTCACTGCACACATTACGAAAAACGGCGCGGTACAGACGCCGGCCACTGCCGCGCAGCCGCCGGCGGCGCCGCCTAGGCGATACCCCACGGCCATGCTGATATTGGTGATCATAATGCCCGGAAGCGACCGGGCCACCGAGACGATGTCCATCACCTCGTCCTCGGTCAGAAGGTGAAGTTCATCCGTATAGTGCTTTTGAATCTGCGCAAGAATGCTCCAGCCGCCGCCGAAGGTGAACAGGCCGGTCTTCAGGAAAAACAGGTAAATGGCAGCTATGTGCCGCCATTTGCGTTGTGTCAAGGCAAACCACTCCGTTCAGACAAGAGAATGTACCAAACAGAGTATATACGTTTTTTCTCCGGCTTTCAACCGTTGAGGGCCCAGACACCCAGATTCAGGTATCCGGCAAAGAGTACCCAAAGAAAATAAGGGATCATCAATAGCGCAGCGCGCCGGTCGGCCCGGGCAAACAAAAAGATCGTCACGCCAATCAGAATTTCTAAAAGTACCAGCCAGAAAAAGGCCGCCAGATACTTCTGCGCGCCGAAGAAAAGCGGAGACCAGAGGGCGTTGACAAGAAGCTGTGCCCCGTAAACGAAAAGAGCCGTACGCCGCACGGGACGGCCCGAGCGCCAGACGAGCCAGGCGGCGGCACCCATCAGGAGAAAAAGAAGGGTCCACACCACCGGGAAAAGCCAGCCCGGGGGAGAAAGCGGCGGCTGCCGGAGGGTGCGGTAGCGATCCATGGCGCCGCCGGTCAGCAGGAAGGAAAGGGCACCGGCGCCGAGACTGATCAGAAGACTGTACAGCAGCGGCTTGTACTTTTTCATGAAATCACTCCGTTCAATATTCGATTTCCTGATTTCAATCGTATGCTGCAGACGATGCCTTATGCGCAGGTTTCGCTTTTTTCCATGCATCCGGACGCCGCCGGACGCGCTTGCCGGACCCGGGCCATCCGGCAAAGCCATGCGCGTCCCCGTGCTTTGCAGAGCATTCGCCCCAACACCCCCATGCCTAACAGCAGCCCGGCCAATACTACACGCCATAATATCTCGCTCAAGGGCAGCCCACCGTCCGAGGCACAGGCCGCTGCAAAAAGCAGGATACCGCCCAGCACCTCCCAAAAGAGAAACAGCCTGTCCATCATATGATTCATACGCTCCCTCGCTTTCCTTTGATTCTCTATATTCAAATTTACATCAAATAAAGTACGTTAAAACGGACTTTGAAATTCGTTTGACAACCATAGATAATCGAGGTATGATCTATACATAGATCAACAAGGTATATGGAGAGATATACATGAAATTTGACAAGAGCCTGCTGTCAGGCAGCACGACGATGCTGGTACTCTCATTGCTGCAGAGCGGTGATAAATATGGCTATGAGATGATCAGCCTGCTGTCCCTGCGGTCGGAAAACGCATTCCAGCTCAAGGAAGGGACGCTGTACCCTATCCTTCATGGGCTGGAGCGGGACGGCTGCGTGGAAGCCTATGAAAAAGAAGCGCCCGGCGGCCGCATGCGGCGGTACTACCGTATCACGCCGAGAGGGCGGGTACTGCTTACGGAGCGGACGGATGAATGGCGGCGGTTTTCCGGTGCGGTGGAACAGGTATTGGGGGAGCGGTGCCAGATATGATCCGTTCGATCTATGAATGGGTATCTCGTGCCGTCACACATATCCGTTTCCCGCCCGACCGTGCGCCGGTGGCGGAGGAACTGACGAATCACTATCTGGACTGTCGGGATGGCCTGATCCGCGGCGGGATGGAGCGGCAGCAGGCAGAACAAGCGGCATTGGACGCGCTCGGCGACCCCGATGAGACGGGGCGCCTGCTCAATCGGATGCACCGGCCATATCTGGGCTGGCTCTGGGTATTCAGTCGGTATGCCATGGGGCTGGTGGCCTTTCTGTTCCTGATCGGGATCTTTCGGTATCCGGCAAAGGCGGCGATCCAAAGCTATTTTTATGGATGGCCAACCTTTTTTGGGTCAGAAGCGGGCAGCACCGATCTTACATATCTCAAGCCTTTTTATGATGGCGAGGGCCAGGACCGGGAACTGAAGCGCTCCTATGGCGTCTGTGCACAGACCGCACGGGCAGGCGACTATGCGGTTTCCGTAGAGCGGGCGGTCCGGTGGCAGAGCTGGTACGAAGACGATGGGGTGAAGCATACCTATGACGGCTTCCGCTTTATCCTCCGGGCGGAGGCCGACAGCCTGACGCTGAGTGGTCCCGATGCGCTCCGCAATTATCTGACGGTCACGGACAGCGCCGGGAACAGCTATGTAAATGTCATCAGCAGTACAGGCTACCGAACCGATGAGCCGCGGCTGGCCGGTAATCCGTTTGGACGGGCGCTGCGAAACTTTTATTATGATTTTTGGCTGGAAAATCTGGACCCCGATATCCGGTGGGTGGATCTGCACTATGACCGTGCAGGCGTCAGCTTTACGCTGCGGATCAATCTGACGGGGGACGCCGTATGAAAGAGCTGCGTTTGCCGCGCCTGTCGCGGCGGGGAAAGCTGATCCGGAATCTGTCACTGACCGTACTGATGCTGTTGTGGCTCTGGTTTGCCGCGGGAATGCCCAGCCTCGGGCGGGAACAGGCCTTTCAGCGGGCGCTGCGTGAAGATCTGCTGCCGCCCTGCCGGATGCTGACGGTGATCGGCGGAAGCCGGGAAAACGTGGTGGGAGCGATTGACGGCGCGCTGGTCAACGGTGTGGTGACCCGGGTCTGGGGACCGTTCTGGACCTGCAGCTCCGGTATTTCCGTGACGCCGCTGACTGACGGCACCGCCATCGTTCCCCTGCAGGGTTCGGCCTATCAGGTAGCCGTGCTGGCAGAGGGCGGCTCGCCCGAGCTCACCGTAACGGCGGAGGGAAAAACACTGGCGCTGGTGTGGGCCGGCGGTGATCCCGGCGGTCTGCGTCTGTTCCGTACGGACTTCAGCGGGGAAGAGGACTACTTCTGGGAGAATTTTTTTTCGGACCTGAAATGGCTTGACCGGCCGGGCAGGACCGTGAGTTACAGTGGATATTTTACCTTCCGCTCCTATGACACGGAGGGAAAGCCGCTGACGGAACTTCGCCGGGATTTCGGACCGGAGGTGCTGCCGTGAAGGAGTCGATTCTGGAGGAGGGTTGGTTTTCCTCCCGCTTGCGCCGGCCGGGGCTGTGTGCACTGACCGCTTTTACGCTGATGTTGTGGTCCAGCCTGACAACGCAGGAATTTATGGGCCCGCTGCAAATGGCTCTGCTGACCCTCAGCTTTTTGATGTGGTTTCTGGCACTATTCGGATTTGCCCTTCGCGCCCGGCAGGCGCATACGTGCGGGGAGACCCGCGTCTTCCGGCAGATGCTCTGCCTCGTGCTGTGCATGGCGCTGGCATTGCTCGGGGAGGGTGCGCTGGCCCGGTCCCGGCTTCAAAAGGGAACGGTGGCGGATTTTCTGGATGTGGAATACGGCGTGCGTGAAATTGAAAACATATACGTTCATACAGAATCGGTTCGTCCGGAACCGGAGCTGACGCCGCCGCAGCAGCAGGCGCTGACTTCGGCGCTTTTGGCTCTGCCCTGCCGTACCTGGGGGCCGGAACCGGTGCGCGAAGTGTTCTGCGATTTTAACGTGTATTATAAGGCAAACAGATATGACAGGGAATCGCCCGGGACCTATGTACAGGAGACCTTCTCTTGGTCTTTGCATTGGTATGGCGACGGCCTGTTTCGGATCAGCGACGGGCATACCGGAAAATCATGGATTGTGGCCGTGGACGCCGACTGGGATGCGCTGTTTGCAGAATACCTGCCGTGAAGGGAAAAAGTCCCGCTGCCCGGGCTTCACAAGCAGTATTTTGTGGCCTTTCTTTCCAAACACCAAAAAGCGATTGCAAACGCAGTCGCTTTTTTGGTATGATAGGGGCGAGGTGATACCCTTTGAACACAAAAAACCGTTGGCTGAAATATTTTGCGCTGGCGTTGGCCCTGCTGCTTTTATGTGCCTGTGCGCGTGTTGAGAAGACGCCCGACGCCGGGCAGCCGGAACAGACGGACGAGCCCGGAGGGGAGCAGTCCACACCGTCCGTGGATCCCGAGCCCGATCCAGAACCGGAACCCGACATCCTTCTGACCATCACCGCTGCGGGAGACGATCTTCTGCACAACACGCTGTCTTTTGACAGCGCGCTGGCTGGCGGTGGCTATGATTTTACCCATCTGTATGTACCGGTAAAGCAGTATATCGAGGGCAGTGATATCGCCTTTATCAATCAGGAGGTCATGCTGACCGGAGAAGTTAGCGCCTATCCCCGTCTGGCCGCGCCTGCCGAGGCGGCGGATGCGCTGAAAACCACTGGATTCAACGTCGTCAACTTGGCGACCAATCACAGCATGGACAAGGGCGTGAGCGGACTGGAGGCCTGCATGGAGAATGTGGCCGCACGCCACTTTGACGCGGTGCTGGGTGTCCATGATACGCAGGAAGACGCCGATACGCCCGTCATCATCGACAAGCAGGGCGTAAAGATCGGCTTTCTTTCCTCCACCTATGCCCTGAATGGGTTTTCGCTGCCGGAAGAACGACAGTATATGGTCGATCTGATCGACGACGGAAAGATTACCGCCGACCTTGCGCGCATCCGTCCGCTGTGCGACTATTTGGTCGTCAGTATGCACTGGGGCGTCGAATACCAGTTGGAACCCAGCGCGGAACAGCGGCGGCTGGGGCAGCTTCTCTGCGACGGCGGCGCCGACCTGATCATCGGGACGCATCCCCATGTGCTGGAGCCGGCGGAGTGGCTGACGGGCGTGGACGGGCATCAGACCCTCTGCGTCTGGTCTCTGGGCAACTTCATTTCCGGCCAGCATAAGATCAATACTATGTTGGGCGGCCTGCTGCAGATGACGGTCCGTTTCAGCCCGGAGCATTCGCTGATCGGCGTGGACAGCTGGGGCGTTGCACCGGTTGTGACGCATTATAAAGACAAGGGCGGCTATGCCGTATACGCATTGGCGGATTATACCGATACGCTGGCTGCGGAACACGGGATTAAAAACTACGACCAGGCGATGTCGCTGGACTATATGAACGAGCTGGCGCAGACCGTGCTGGGCGACGCGCTGATCCAGCCGGTGGTACGGAATGCCAATTGAGTTTTGCGGGCAGCGGCTTAAGAATCCTTTTGTGCTGGCGCCGATGGCGGGCGTTACCGACCGCGCCTTCCGGGAGGTCTGCCGGGATTACGGCGCAACCCTCTGCTGGACGGAGATGGTTTCGGCCCGTGCGCTGGCATACGGGGATAAAAAGACCGAAACGCTGCTGCCTGCGCCGGAAGAAGGTCCCTGTGTCGTCCAGCTGTTTGGCAGCGAGCCGGATGTGATGGCGGAAGGGGTCCACCGTGTGCTTGCGCGGTGTGCTCCCGCGCTGATCGACATCAATATGGGTTGTCCCATGCCCAAGATCGTCGACAACGGCGATGGCTGCGCGCTGATGGAACGGCCGGAGCTGGCGGCGGAGATCGTCTCCGCCGTAAAAAGGGTATCTCCTGTTCCGGTAACGGTAAAATTCCGTGCCGGTATGGATGAAACACATATTGTCGCGCCGGAATTTGCACGGCGTATGGAGGCCGCCGGCGCGGATGCCTTGTGCGTTCACGGCCGGACAGCGGCCCAGCGGTATACGGGAAAGAGCGACCCCGCGGTGATTGCGGCGGCGAAAAGGTCTGTCTCCGTCCCGGTAATGGCGAGCGGCGATGCGATGACGGCAGAGAGCTGCCTTTCACTTTTACATGAGACCGGCGCAGCGCTGGTCATGCTGGCCCGCGGTACGTTGGGAAATCCGATGCTGTTTGCCGACTGCATCGCACTCTGGCGAGGGGAAGAACGGCCTGTTCATACGGCAGAGGAGCTTCTTTCCGCCCTGCTGCGGCAGGCGGCGCTGATGTGCACCGATAAAGGTGAGCGCCGTGCAATGCCCGAACTGCGCAAGCACGGGCTTTGGTATCTTGCCCGGCTTCACGGGGCGAAGCCATATAAGGCGGCTATGGCGGCAATTTTGACAATGGAAGACCTGCGGAAACTCTGTGAAGAGATCCTTTCCGCCGGCCTTGAGCGGAAGGGGTGAAAGCATGGACGAGCAGGCGCTGGTGCGCCGTGCGCAGAGCGGAGACCGTGATGCATTTGAGCAGTTGGTGCGCGCATATGAAAGTAAGGTCTATGCGCTTGCGCTGCGCTGGACCAATGACAGGGAAGATGCACTGGACGCTTCCCAGGAAACCTTTCTGCGGGTCTTTCGGTTTCTGAGCAGCTTTGACGCGCGCAGCAGCTTTTCCACCTGGCTTTACCGTGTGACGATCAATGTCTGTAAAGATATGGCGGCAAAGAGGAGCCGAGTCCGCGAACAGCCGTTGGAAAAAGACAGCGGCGACGACAATTATGAGACACAGCTTCCCGATGTGCGGTATGAGCCGGAGCTGGTTTTTGAGAAAAGAGAACAGGGAGAAATTCTGTGCGCTGCCATTGCCTCTCTGCCGGAAGAGTATCGGTCCATGATTTTGCTGCGGGATCTGCGCGGCCTGAGCTATCGGGAGATCGGCGATCTGCTGGAGCTGGAGGAAGGCACCGTAAAATCGCGGATTTCCCGCGCCCGGGAAAAGCTGCGCACCGTGCTGTTAAGCAGTGGGAACTTTTTTGAGCTCTCCAAGTCTAATGCATCGAAAGGAGGGCGAAGCAAATGAAAAACTGCGAATATTACGAAGCACAGATCGACCTGCTGCTGGATGGCTTGCTGACGCCCTCCGAAGAAGCTGAGCTTCGAATTCATCTGGCCGCCTGCCCCACCTGTGAGGAAAAGGAACACCAGCTGCGGGAGATCCGGGCCGCGGTGGAGTCACTGGACGATATCGAGATCCCCGACGGTCTGCATGAACGGATCATGGCCGCACTGCCGGCGGCTCAGCCGCCGAAGAGCCGCCTTCGGGCGCGTTGGATCCGCGGGCTGGCTGCCGTTGCTGCCTGTGCTCTGCTGGGGCTTGCTATTCTGCGTTTGCCCCGGATGGGAAGCACCGCCGGTAATTTGGCGGCGTGCAGCGATACAGCGGCGCCGGAGTCTGTCGATGCCGGAACGAACGGCGGGGAGGCCGAGTATAATGCCGTCGCCGACGCAGGAGCATATACTACGGGCGCCTCCGACGGATGCGGGGAGCCGACAGCGCGGGACGAAAGCGGCGACGACAGTATCACGGCGGAGGAATTACCGCAGGACAGCACGATTGCCCCCTCATTGGCCGAAGCGCAATTGACGCAAAAGGCAGGCGCAGGGACCGACGGAACATCGCTGCCGGCCTGTTCAGCTGCGTATGCTTATGCAGGGGATATGGCTGGGCTTCGGCCGGAGCTGGAGGGCTTCGACGCGGCGCTTACGGAGGATGAAGCTGACCGGGTTCTGCTGCTGTTTGAAACCGGCACGGAGACCGAGCGTTCGTTTCTTGACCGTCTGGCGGCGCTTGACTTTCAATCGGTTGAGCTGCCGGAGAGCGGCGGCTATACACTGGATCAAAGCGCACCGTATACCTTGTATATCTTGATGCAGAAGTAAATTCGAAGTCTGAGAGGCCGCGTTCGCGGCCTCTCAGACTGTCAAAAACCAAGCTATGGCGTGAAAGGGGTATGGCTTTACACATCCCATCGTATGCGGTCAGAGCAGCGCGCCAGTGGAGATTTCTTTCTTATAACGACGGGCGGTCACTGACCGACGATGCGCATCGCCAGCGTATCCAGTCAGATGTCATGTAACAGGCTTTGGGCAGATGGAGCCCCACCTAGAAAGTGAGTATCTATGGAAGACAAGCTATGCTTCGATGATTCGAAACTGTCATTTCGGCCGCTGACGCCTGAGAGCTGGACAGATTTTGAAGCACTGTTCGGCGAAAATGGAGCCTGCGGCGGCTGTTGGTGCATGTGGTGGCGGCTGCCCCGGACAGAGTACGAACGCGGAAAAGGTGCAGCCAACAAACATGCCATGTATGCCATTGTCGAGGCTGGCGGAATACCCGGCATTCTTGCCTATGCGGACGGCAAACCTGTTGGCTGGTGCTCTGTGGCCCCGCGGGATGAATTTGCGGCGCTTAACAGGTCTCGGATTCTCCGGCCTGTGGACGATCAGCCGGTCTGGTCCATCGTCTGCTTTTTCGTTGCCAGGCAATACCGACACCAAGGTGTTTCCGAGAAGCTGATCCGTGCTGCGATAGAATATGCGAAGCGCAACGGCGCTGCCGTCATAGAAGCTTATCCGGTGGAGCCCCGGAAAGACAAAATGCCTGAGGTATTTGCCTTTACCGGATTTTCTTCGGCTTTTGCGCGGGCAGGCTTTTCGGAAGTGGCCCGTCGGTCGGATACCAGGCCGGTCATGCGGTATATGCTTGAATCGCGGTGAGTCAACATCGTCTCACACAGCACTTTTTGCTGTGCACAATATATGGAGGCTTCTTATGCTTTTGCCCGTATACTCCAAATGCGTCACCTGAAGGGTCTTGTGCCGGTCAGGTCCCGCCCGAAAGCATGAGCGGCATGCTTATAATTTTATGAACTATCAGCTGATTCGTTCCGATCGCCGCACGCTATCGCTGGAGATAACGCGTCTGGGCGAGGTCATCATCCGTGCGCCTTGCCGGTGCCCCCAACGGGAAATTGACCGACTGCTGGAGAATCGGGCCGACTGGATCACCGGACACCTGGAGCGCCAACGGCAGCGATGTGAAATGTATCCTGAACCGGATGAAGCGCAGAAGGCTGAGCTTATCACAAGAGCGCAGACGGAACTGCCGCCCCGCGTAGCGCATTATGCCGCCCTAATGGGCCTTCTGCCCACTGGTATCACGATCACGGGGGCGCGGAAACGCTTCGGCAGCTGCAGTTTTCAAAACCGCCTTTGTTTCTCCTGGCGGCTGATGCAGTATCCCGACGAGGCAGTGGACTATGTTGTCGTTCACGAACTGGCGCATATTGTCCACAAAGACCATGGACGGGAGTTCTACGCGCTGATTGCCTCTGTCTTGCCCGATTATAAGGCCAGGCAAAAGCTGCTGCGAGGGTAACGCATCAATTGCCTTTGTCTCCACCTGCGTCAGCTTCTGGTATGTCAGCGTCAGCCGCCGGCTTTATAGTGATGGATCTATCAAAGGATGCTCTGTCGCTCATCGCCTGGACCCCACTCAGCATTCATCATACGAAAGCGGTTTTCCGACTCAGCGCCTGCCGGTCCGTTATTTTCCCAGCAGACGGTGGATTCTGGCGGTCGGATCAATAATGGCGCCGACAGAACGATTGGTATTCACCGCTTCGATGTAATAAGCAATGTATTTCAGGACGTCAACTTCCCGGTACCATTCCTTCGCGCGCAGCACATCGGGAATGTAAACGGAATTCGTGGTGTAGACACGATGAAACATGCCGTTCTGATAACATTCTTCAAACGCATCATATCCATTGCAGAACAGTCCGAAGGTGAAGAATCCAAAAACCCGCCCGGCGCCTCTGGATTTGAGCTTATCCAGAACATGAAGAAAAGACTCCCCGGAGGAGATGATGTCATCCACGATGATCAGATCCCTACCCTTGACATCTTCGCCAAGGTACTCGTGGGCAACAATCGGATTTCTTCCGTCTTTTACCACCGTATAGTCACGCCGCTTATAGAACATGCCGAGTTTGACGCCGAGAACTGAGGAATAGTACATATCTCTTCTCAACGCGCCCTCGTCCGGGGAAATAATCATCGTATTTCTGATATCGATGTCGTGTTCGGACTTAACAAAGGCCTTCAGCATCTGGTATACCGGCATCAGATTGTCAAAGCCCCTGAGCGGAATTGCGTTCCGAACCCGGTCGTCGTGGGCATCAAAGGTCATAATATTCTGAACACCCATATTGGTCAGTTCCTGCAGCATCACGGCGCAGTCCTGCGACTCCCGTCCTGCGCTGCGATGCTGTCGGCTCTCGTAAAGCATCGGCATGATCACCGAAATTCGTGCCGCTTTCCCGCCGATGGCCGAGATGATCCGCTTCACATCCTGATAGTGCTCATCGGGACTCATCGGAACTCTCATGCCGTACATTTGGTATTCGACGCCGTAATTATAGCAGTCCGCAATGATAAAAACATCTTTGCCGCGGAGCGATTCGGTCAGCAGTCCTTTTGCTTCGCCTGTTCCAAACCGCGGCAGAAGCACATTTACCGTATAGCGTTCAACTTCTCCCCGCCATTCGCCAATGTACTTTTCAATGGCGCTCAGCATCTTCTCGGTTCCGCGGGTCCCGATGATGGCAAGGTCCCCAACCGGGCCTTCTTTTGACAGGTTTTCCATATCCGCTCCTCGCTTCCTGCAATATAAATAACAGGTTCTGCACTTTCTGTCCCACGGCAAGACGAAGCCCTGCCGCTATGCTTCATTATCCCATGGCGGTCTTAAAACGTCAACTTCTGCACAGATGAGATTTATCTGTTCTTAACGACCGTCTATACTTGAATACCGGGCTGAAAATACATCCGTATGCTGGGGACGCGGACCCGGCTTTTGAAATTTTCCATAAAAAGGGAAAAAGGACAGTGACTCTGTAGGCCGCACAGGCTGCCGCTGTGCGCCTGTTGACGTTGACAGGTCACGCGACCGAAACATCTGCTACTATAGCGGCGACTTCTGCAGTAAAGCCATGAGGAGGACGAGTCCATGAAAGATCTGCCGGCATTGCGGCCTGGCCGCTATCGTCATTTTAAGGGCAACGAGTATGAACTCTTATATGTGGCACGCCAATCCGAAACCCTGGAACCGATGGTTGTTTATCGGGCGCTTTACGGGGAACGCGGCATTTGGGTTCGCCCGGCGCAAATGTGGGACGAGGTAGTCGAACGGGACGGCTATATTGGGCCCCGCTTTGAATGGATTGGTTAGCGAAATAACGCCGGCCCAGGCATACATGATCCTGTGACAAACGAAAAACATGCAGAAC
>JAYFOA010000010.1:0-65429 GCA_034933145.1 Clostridiaceae bacterium | reverse complement strand
CCGCCCCCCCCCTCTTCTCTGTGTCTATGCGACTATGGCCGATTCAAAATATAACTTGGGTGCATTCGGCCGGTGGGCGGGTAATACTGCGGTTCAATCTCGGTAAAGCCCAGTTTAAATAGCAAACCAGGAGAGGCAGGGTTGTCCGGATGGTGGCCGGCGCAAACGGCGGAGGCGTCCAGCTCCCGGAACGCATAATTGATCGCCGCCTTTGCCGCTTCCAGCGCATAGCCTTGCCGCCAGGAAAAAGGCAGAAGATGCTCTCCAAGCTCCCACTTGCCGGCAGCAATCTCCAGCGGACGCAGACCACAACAGCCGATGAATGCAACGTCCGAACGTCGGAATATCGGCCAATAAGCTACTTGGTAGCACTGTTGATTATTGATCTCCTTTTGGAGCCGCGCTTCAATTTCGCTTTCTGAAAACACGCCGTCGGCGCAGATATATTTCCCGACCCTTGGGTCACCCCAGAGACGCTGTGCCAGCGGCAGGTCCTGCTCTTCCCACAAAGAGAACCCTAACCGATCCGTTGTCATAAAAAATTTGCGCATGAAATCCCACATCCTTCTGAAATCACAATACCATTTTTGTCACCTCTTTTCAAGAAAGCATTTGAAATCAGAGGCTATTTGATGTATATTAATAATATGTATATTTCTGTCGAATCCGTTCCTTTCTGCCGAAACAGAGGTGTCTGATGAAAAAAATTTCTTCCATCCTATTGCTGGCGGCAATGCTTGGCGCCATGATTTCCGTACCTTCCTCCGCAGCGGGACGATACAACCCCATATTGAAGATCGGCCTGTATTACGACAGCGCGGCGATGGCCGCCGCCAATCTGCAGAATGTTTCCGGCTATGATACCGGGTATTCGGTCGGCTATTGGAATACAAGCCGGGAATTCGTCCCACTTTACGAGTTGTCGGAAAACAAACTGACAATCCTCAAGGACCGTAATATGTGGGTGACTTCCGGCAATGTGTATTACGATACGCTTCCGTCCTCTTTCAATTATTCCATTGGAAGCATTCATTGGCAGGTGGATACACTGTATGGTTCGGCCGAAGAGGCAGCCGAGGTAGCAGCCAGCATCAAAGCCCTGGGGTGTGTCGCATATCTTGTATGCGTAAAGGATGGATATCGTGTCCGGGTAGGAGAATACCTGTCTGAGGAGCTGGCCAATGCGGCCTATCCGGAGCTGTCCGCCAAAATCAGTCTGCCATTGGTGCTCCGGTCGGCAAGCAGCACCGGCTATGTTGTCACGGTCACAGGTACGGATAATATTCTCTGCGGCTTTGACTTTTTGGGCCAGCCGTTGGGCATCCGGCCCAACAGCACAATTACTTGGTTTAAACAGGTGCGCTATTACGGCGGATTTGAATACAACCGCATCAGCGGGAACAATATGAATGTGATTAATGTAATTGATATGAACCATTACATTAAAGGGGTCGTCCCATACGAGGTCAACACCTCCTGGCCGATCGAGGCACAGAAGGCGGAAGCCCTGTGTGCCAAATGTTATGCCTATAACAATTTCAACAAGCATAAAAGCAAGGGATTTGACCTCTGCAACACCGACGACTGTCAGGTGTACGGCGGTACGGAACGCGCCACTGCAACAAGCGATGCGGCAGTGGATGCGCTGGATGGGATTTTTGTCACTTATAACGGGAAGGTATGTCAAACATATTATCATAGCACCAGCGGCGGCTATACGGAAGATGCGGTGAATATATGGGGTACGGATATTCCGTTTCTGAAGGCAGTAGAGGACAAATATCTCGAGGTTTTCAATCCCTACAGTTATACGTTGACGCTTGATCAGATCACGACGATCCTTCAGGCGAAGGGCTATACTAAAAAAAAGGTCATCGACCTCTATGTCAGCAAGGTGAGCGCCGTCGGCAATGCGCTGACGCTGACCTTCGTGGAAGAAGACGGAACGGTACGGAACCTGACCGGAGATCTGTCGCGTACTGCGCTGAATTATACCGGATTTTCCTCTCCCATCAAGATAGGAAGCCACCGCTATACCATTACCGATAATGCCGCACTGTATACGGATGGAGAAAAAATGGATCTGGGCCTGCAAAGCTGCTATGCAATCGGCGCGGATGGTGTTTTGAGTAAGATCACTGTCGGTGCGTCTCAGCTGCAGGTGATGACCGGCTCCGGATTGCAGAAGGTCGACGCTCCGACGGAATCCTATACCATTAGCGGCACTGGCATGGGGCACAATATCGGGATGAGTCAGTGGGGCTCCTATTCGATGGCAAAGTTGGGATTTACCTATGACCAGATTATCAAATTTTATTTTACTGGCGTGGAGGTAGGCTATTTTGAGCCGTAAAAAAGGGAATGCTGAAAACTTCTGATTTTAATTATGATCTTCCGGAAGAGCTGATCGCTCAGACGCCGCTACTCCGGCGGGATGCGTCGCGGCTGATGACGCTGAACCGGGAGACAGGAGAAATTGCCCATAAACACTTTTATGACATCGTCGGTCTGTTGAATGCAGGCGATTGTCTGGTGATCAACGACACCCGCGTCCTGCCGGCCCGTTTGTACGGCACCAAGGAGGGCGGTGGTGCAGCCTGTGAGATTCTGCTTCTGGAAAACAAGGTGGGAGACGACTGGGAATGCATTGTCTACCCGGGGCGGCGCCTTCGGGAGGGTACTTGCATCACTTTCGGGGATGGTCGGCTGCGCGGAAAGATTACCTCCGTACTTTCTGATGGTAACCGGATTATCCGGTTTACTTATTGCGGTGTTTTTCTGGAACTGCTTGAGGAGCTAGGTACCATGCCGCTGCCACACTATATCCACGAACAGCTGCAGGAAAAAGAGCGCTATCAGACGGTTTATTGCCGGGAAAACGGCTCTGCCGCTGCACCGACGGCAGGCCTGCATTTTACAGAGGAACTCTTAGCACAAATTCAAGCCAAAGGGGTGGACATTGTTCGAATTACACTCCATGTTGGGCTTGGTACATTCCGCCCTGTAAAGGTTGAAAACATTACAGACCATGTGATGCACTCCGAGCATTGGCGAGTCACGGAGGATGCCGCAGAGCGTATCAATGCCACCCGGCAGCGCGGCGGGCGGGTAATTGCTACGGGTACTACTTCCTGCCGTACACTGGAGACTGCCACGGATGAATCCGGCATCACTCATGCCGGCAGTGGAAATACCAGCATCTTTATTTATCCGGGTTATACTTTCAAGGGGATCGATGCACTTATCACAAATTTCCATCTGCCGGAAAGCACGCTGATCATGCTGGTCTCTGCTTTCGCAGGTCGGAAACATGTGCTGGCAGCTTATGCGGAGGCAGTTCATCTGCGGTACCGCTTTTTCTCTTTTGGTGACGCAATGTTTTTGTACTGAGGAGGGAATATGGAATATTTCGCATATATCCTTGCAGTAGCAGCGTTTGCTGTATTGCTTTTTATGCTGCTGGGTTTGCAGAAAAAGTTGGAAGTGTTGCAACGGCGTCTGGATGATGCCGATAAGGCTTCTTCAGAAGAGAAGGAGCGCGGAATTACGATATTGGCGCGCCAGGACTTGCTGGTTCAACGCACAGAAAATGCGCTGGAGAAAATCGGACGGCAGATGGCCGACAGTGCCCTGCAGACTGAACAAAAGCTGGAAAATCTTCGCCGCACGCAGGCCGAAAGCCTGGAACGGCTGCAAAACGCCAACACTGTGCAGTTGGAGAATATTCGAAAGACAGTGGATGACAAGCTGCAGGAGACTTTGGACAAGAAGCTGACTGATTCTTTCAAGATGGTCAGCGAGCGGCTGGAGCAGGTATACAAGGGTCTCGGCGAGATGCAAAATCTTGCTTCTGGCGTCGGTGACCTAAAAAAGGTATTATCCAATGTCAAGACCCGAGGTGTGCTGGGGGAGATCCAGTTGGGTGCTATCCTGGAGCAGATCCTTGCACCGGAGCAGTATGCTGCCAACGTGGCGACCAAGCGGGGGAGCCGCGACAATGTGGAATATGCCATCCGTCTTCCCGGAAACGATGGAAATTCTGTTTGGATCCCTGTGGATGCGAAATTTCCATTGGATGCCTATGAGCAACTTTTATCAGCCTATGATTCTGCTGATCCACAGCAGGTCGATGCAGCACTGAAAACTATTAAGACTCGCGTACGAGCTTTTGCAAAAGATATCCAGACTAAATATATTGACCCACCCAATACCACGGAATTTGGAATCATGTTTATTCCTACGGAGGGGTTGTATGCGGAACTGGTGCGTGCAGGGATGATTGAGTCCCTGCAAAACGATTTCAAAGTGACGATTTCCGGTCCGACGACCATGTCCGCGCTTCTCAATAGTCTGCAGATGGGCTTTCGGACGCTGGCGATCCAAAAGCGTTCCAGTCAGGTGTGGGAAATCCTCAGCAGCGTAAAAAAGGAATTTGGCAATTTCGCCGCGGTGCTTGAAAGCGCGCAAAAGCGTATCCATCAGGTGGGAGCGGATCTTGATACTTTGTCCGGGGTACGGACAAGGCAGATTCAGCGCGCGCTCAAAGATGTGGAAACCCTGCCGGATGAGCAGGATAAACTGGAGGAGTCCACCGGTGTTTAATCTTTTAAAAACAGAGGGGCGTGCGCGCCGCGGCGAATACATGACTGCGCACGGAACAGTGCAGACGCCCGTGTTTATGAACGTCGGAACCCAGGCCGCCATTAAGGGCGGCCTTTCGGCCGCCGATCTCAGGATTATCGGTTGTCAGGTAGAGCTTTCCAACACCTATCATCTGCATGTCCGTCCCGGAGAGCAAATTGTTCGGGAACTGGGCGGTCTACATGCATTTATGAGATGGGACGGACCAATTTTAACCGATAGCGGCGGTTTTCAGGTATTTTCCCTGGCAAAGCTGCGGCACATCCGCGAGGAAGGTGTGACCTTCAATGCCCATACTGACGGTCACAAAATCTTCATGGGGCCGGAAGAGAGCATGAAAATCCAATGGGCACTGGGTTCGGACGTCGCCATGGCATTCGACGAATGCGTTGCCAATCCATCGCCGCGGGAATATATAGCCCGGTCTTGTGATCGGACTGCCCGCTGGCTGGAACGGTGCAAAACGGAGATGGCCCGCCTTCACACAATGCCGGAGACCGTCAATCCCGGCCAGGTGCTTTGGGGGATCAATCAGGGCGGTACCTATTCCGATCTGCGGATCCGTCACATGGAGCATATCTCCGAGCTTGACCTGCCTGGATATGCCATCGGCGGTCTTGCTGTCGGAGAAAGCGCAGCGGAAATGTATGAGATCATTGATGCCGTAGAACCATATATGCCGGCGGACAAACCCCGATATCTTATGGGTGTTGGCACCCCGGCGAATATTCTGGAAGCGGTGGCGCTGGGCGTGGATTTCTTCGACTGTGTCATGCCGGCACGCAACGCACGCCATGGGCACCTGTATACCCATGAGGGCATCATCAACCTCAATAACGCCAAATATGCGGTTGATCCATACCCTGTGGACGAACACTGCTCCTGTCCTGTCTGCCGTACCTATTCCCGTGGGTATCTGCGGCATCTGCTCCGCTCGGGGGAGATGCTCGGTATGCGTCTGGCGGTCATGCATAACCTGTGGTTTTACAATCATCTGCTGGCTGATATTCGTACAGCCATTGAAGAAGGACGTTTTGCTGCTTTTCGTCGGGAAAACACAGAAATACTAAGCCAGCGAATTTGAACTTTTAACTTTCGGCTTGTATTTCGTGAAATAGTTCATTATAATGATATCAATATCTGATTCATTGGAGGAAAAAAATGGATTACACGACAATTATTTGGCTGGTTGCTATGATCGCAATCTTTTACTTCCTGCTGATTCGTCCGCAGAAGAAGAAGGAAAAAGCTGACCGGATGCTGCGCAACAACTTGAAGCCCGGCGATAAGATCACCACGATCGGCGGACTCACCGGCCGTGTCCTCTCCGTGAAAGATGGAGAAGTTGTTTTTGAGACCGGTGCCGATCGGACCAAGCTGACCATCAAGAAATGGGCCGTGCAGACCAAGGAATCTCCGGCTGACGCTGAGGAAGAGACCAAGGAAGACACCAAAGAAAACACCAAGAACGAAAAGCCTGACCAGTAATGACCGCATGCCCTCCCGCATAAGTATCAGTAAGCGATGCTATGCGGGAGGGTTTTGTATGCGTGAGCGGCAGGAACGGCCGACATTGTCGGTCAAGCGGGTCGCATTGGCGGCCTTGATCGGGCTAATGCTAATCGTGGTACTTCTGTTTGGAGCAGCCATACTGATTCAAAAAGAAATATTACCAGAGAACGGGCTTCGCCTCTATGCTCTGGCTGCTGCCTTTCTAGGTGGGCTTTTAGCCGCATTTTTTGCTGCGGGAAACCGACAAAAACTTCCAGCCGCGCTTTTAACCTCCGTGCTGCTGCTGGTAGTGGTTCTGGCTGGTGGAAGCGCATTATTTTCAGGGGTTTTTGACGGAAGAGGATTTTGGGCCCTGCTGGCCGTAATGATGGCATCTGGCGTATCCGGTGCGTTTCTGTCGGGGGTGCTGCGTTGAACATGGCCCGTACTATGCGTGACAGAACCATCATTTTCTATCTGGTGCTGGTACTTGTCTCCCTTGGCGTCCTTGTGCTGCTGATTGCACATGGCAGTGCGCCGCGGTTTAAATCGGCTTTTTTGCCTGTTGCCATGCGACAGACGGTGCTGGTAGATCCCGGGCATGGGGGAATCGATGGCGGTGCCACGGTAAATGGTATATCTGAAGCTCCGATCAATCTTGCTATTGCCCGTAAGACATCGCTGCTGCTGATTTTTCTGGGGCAGGACGCCCGCCTGACCCGTTCAGACGACGGCTCTTTGGACTATGACCCCTCCGCCACTGCCCGGCAGAATAAGAATGCCGATTTAAAGGCGCGGCTGGCACTATGGAAATCGCAGCCGGGGAATCCTTTTATCAGTATCCATTTGAATCAATTTCCGCAGACAAAATACGCAGGTGCCCAGGTGTTCTGGTCGAAGAATGATCCTGCCTCGCAGACGCTTGCGCAGATACTTCAGGAAAATCTTCGACTTACACTTGATTCGGCAAATACGCGAAAAGCGAAGCCCTGTCAGGATGTATTTTTGATGGAGCAGATCACTGGTACAGCCGTGACGGTGGAATGCGGTTTTCTTTCCAATGCATCCGAGTGGGAAAAACTGCAGGATGCATCATACCAAACCAAAGCGGCAATGGCTGTTGCCGTCGGATATTTGTACTTTATTAACGAACAGGGAAGTTGAGGGTTCATGCCGAATACAAAGAAAAAAACAGCTTGGGTCTGTACGGAATGTGGGTACGATGCCCCAAAATGGGTGGGAAAATGTCCGGCCTGCGGCGCGTGGAATACCATGGCGGAAATTACACCGGAACCGGAAGATACTGCGACACGGGCATCACGCCCGAGGGGACAGGCTGTTCGACCAATTCGCCTGTCGGATATTTCGGAAGGAGAAAACGATATCCGGTTTGCAACCGGCATTAGCGAGCTGGACCGCGTGCTGGGCGGGGGAATGGTACGCGGCAGTCTTGTGCTGGTTTCCGGAGAGCCTGGTATCGGGAAATCCACCCTGCTGCTGCAGGCATGTGCAAGCCTTCAGCAGCAGGCAACCGTTCTCTATGTCACCGGTGAGGAATCGCTGGCCCAGATCAAGCTGCGTGCCCGGCGTTTGAATACAGAAGGAGATGGGCTACTGGTTTGCGCGGAAACCGAGCTGGATGCGGTAATTGAGGCGGCACGCCAAGCAAAGCCTTCCGTACTGATTGTGGATTCCATACAGACGCTGTCAAACCCTGCACTGCCTTCGGCGCCAGGCAGCGTGACACAGGTGCGGGAATGTGCACTGGCCCTCATGCAGTTTGCCAAATCGGAGATGGTTTCCGTTATTCTGGTGGGCCATGTCAATAAGGACGGCGGCATTGCCGGCCCAAAGGTATTGGAACATATGGTAGATGCTGTGCTCAGCTTTGAGGGTGACCGACATATTGCATATCGTATGTTGCGATCCACCAAAAACCGGTACGGTTCCACAAATGAGATCGGAATGTTTGAAATGACTGACCGTGGGCTGGATGAGGTACGCAACCCATCTGCAGCACTTCTGTCCGGGCGGCCGGAAAACGCCAGCGGAAGCTGTGTCGCCGCCGCACTGGAAGGAACACGCCCTATTCTGGCAGAAGTACAGGGACTGGTGACCAAATCCGCTTATGGCGCTTCGCGAAGAACCTCCAATGGCTTGGACTATAACCGTGCGGTACTGCTGCTTGCCATTCTCGAAAAACGCGTCGGGTTCCCGCTGGGGGCCTTTGACGCGTATATCAATGTTGTCGGTGGGCTTACACTGGATGAGCCGGCAGCTGACCTGCCTGCCATATTGGCGGTAGCCTCCAGTTATCTGGACAAACCGATCTCACCGGACCTAGCTGCCTTCGGCGAAGTCGGGCTTTCCGGAGAGGTGCGTTCCGTCACCGGAGCGGCGCAGCGTGCGAGTGAACTTAGCCGGCTGGGCTTTACTCGATGTATTTTACCAAAGGCCTGTGCTTCTTCTGTCCGGAATTCAGATAGGATACATCTGATCCCGGTTTCGGACGTGCGGGAAGCAATTAAAAAATGTTTTGAATAAGAACTGGCCGGCGGTATTCCGTCGGCCAGTTGCTTTACCGCCCGCGGCGGACGAAGTACGCGCAACCTTTGCACGCGCCGTCGCCCGCGCCGGCTGCACGGGTTAGGGTACATTCGCCAAGTTGATGATAAACACAATCTCGTTCTTTGCAGATGATTGGCATGAATATCCCTCCGTCCCACTCATATTTTGATTCTTTTCTCTCAAAATATGAAAGGTCAATGGAAGGGGAGGAATGCGTCATCAGATCTTTCATCGCATTGGTGCTCTGCGCACTGCTGATCTTTGGAATGTACTGGATCAGTCCTCGACGGCCTTCCGAGGCGTTGGAGGTCAGCGTAATTCTGCCGCAAATCTGTGACATTACCGACAGCGTGACCATTCGTGGAGAAGTGAAGGAGTTGGCTCGGGAGCAGGTTTTCGCCGAAAGCCTGTCCACTGTGGAACACATCTATGTAAAGGTTGGGCAGCAGGTACAAGAAGGGGATGCGCTGATGATGCTCCGGCCCACGTCTGATCCCCAGTCTGTCAGCGCGGCACGCTACGCAGACCTTGAAGCTGCTGCGGAAGCTATTGCCGAAACCGATCCGGAAGAATGGAAAGATGTACTCTCCGCCATGGCTCAGACGGAATATGAGCTTCCGGCTGAGCAAGATGCACAAGCATATATACTCTATAGCCCTGCTTCCGGAACGGTGATGAGCCTCTCAGCCGAAAAAGGGGAAAGTGTTTCCACCCTTTTCCCTTGTGTTGTAATCAGCGATTTACATTATCTTTATGTCCGTGCTTATGCCGATGAGACAGCAATCAAAAAGCTGCAGGAAGGGCAGGACTGCTATGTTTCGATCTCGGCGCTTGCTGATCAGCCGGTATCCGGAAGGGTAGGTCTGATTAGCCCGGAAGCGACTCGTACAACAACACTGCTGTCCGGCTCACAAATCCGTACGGAGGTTACCGTGTCGTTGACTGGACAAAGCCTGTTTCTGCGGCCAGGATATGCCGCCTCTGTCCGCGTCATCACCGATAGATGCAAGGATGCCATACTGGTACCATTTGATGCAATCGGTCAGGACACAGACGGCAATGAATATGTAATGCTTCTGCGAGAGGGGAGAGCATATAAACAGATTATTGAAACGCGTTATGAGCTGGAAAGCCAGGCAGACGTGATCTCCGGCGTATTGCCTGATGACCTATTAATTTTGGAACCGGAAACGGTGGAAAATGGACAGGAGGTGCGCGCGCTTGCGTCCAATTGATTTGCTGCGTCTGGCACTGCGAAATGCCTGTCGCGGCGGCATTAAAGCTCTATTATGCGCCGGTGCGGTCTGTATCGGCATTTGTTCTGTATGCACGGTACGCGGAATCGGCGGAGCTGCGCGCATTGCCATATCGCAGGAATTGGAAGAGCTGGGCGTCGGAGGACTGGTATTTTATTCTTCCGACCAAATTAGTATCGGTGCGGAGGATGCTGCCTTAGTTGAACAAATTCAGGGAGTAACGGCCGCCATGCCTTTTTTTTATTTGAAGGGGACAGCGAAGCTCAATACGATCCGATTTGATGCTGCTCTTTGTGGAGTTGGGGAACAGCTGGAGGACATTTTGGACGTAAAACTGCTGTATGGACGACTTCCGCAACGTGGGGATATTGCATCCGCGGCGCGTGTGGCGATTTTAGACGAGCAGACGGCAAAAAAGGTTTATGCCCGTGAAAACATCGTAGGAAAAGAAGTTCTCATTACTGCCGGCGAAAGCACCGCATCTTTTGAAATTATCGGCATTATTCGTTCACAAAAAATGGGTCTGGAAGCGCTGACAGGGGGCAATTTGCCGCTTGTTATGTACGTACCATATACTGCCTTGAACGAATTGGCGGAGCCTTCCGGGCAAATGCTAGCCGTGGCATGTTTGTCCGATGTCGATACTGGACAGGTTATTGAGGCGGTGCAAAGAAAACTGAAATATACGCTCAACGCTGCCTTTTCCTATGAGGACCTAAACCAATATGCGGGAAGTATTCAAAAAATCACCTCCGCGGTGACAGCTCTGATCTCCGGCGTAGCTGCAATTTCTATTTTTGTAGGCGGCCTGGGCGTAATGAACTCCATGGTCGCTGTTGTAGACGCACGGGTTGGCGAGATCGGCATTTGGCTGGCACTCGGTGCTCGCCGGCGTTCTATTGCAGCCTGTTATCTGCTGGAGGCGTTATGTATCTGTCTGGTGGGCGGACTGTTCGGTGCCGGACTTTCTGCAGTAGCGCTGCATACGCTGCGTCAATTAGTTTCAGTTTCGATTCCGATTCATGCAGCAGATTTATTGATCGGAGTTGCAGGCGCTGCGGCCTGCGGAATGATATTTGGGCTTTTACCGGCGCTGAGGGCTGCACGGATGAATCCGATCGATGCGATCAGAACAGAGTGAAAATCAAGAGGCACAGCAGGGTAGGTATAGACATAAATATCCAATTATACAAAATGAATATTTTGTATAATTGGGTGGAGCTATTTAAACAAACACTATTATTTTATCCGCTTTACCTAAGCCGTATTACCGAGACCTGTTTGGTATTGGTAATACGGCTTTATTCTTTGCTTACTATTATCGATACATCTGCTCCAAAGCAATGAGTTTTTGTTTCATATCCAATCCGCCGCCAAATCCACAAAGTCCGCCATCTGCACCGATTACCCGATGGCACGGCACGATAATCGCTATGGGATTTTTATGGTTGCTTTGGCCAACTGCGCGAAACGCTTTGGGGTTTCCAATAGCTTCAGCCTGCTGCCGGTATGATCGTGTTTCACCATATGGAATCTCCGCGAGCGCCTGCCAGCATTTCCGCTGAAATTCTGTTCCGTGCAATTGCAGCGGTAGATCAAAGATCTTGCGCTTACCGGCAAAATACTCGGTAAGCTGTTGTTTGGCCGCCTCCAGGATAGGCGGACATGTATCCGACATTTTGTCAGTTCCATAATTTATTGTTAAATATTTAACTATATCTTCATTACCTTCTAAACTGCTATCCTTGTAAAAATCCAGCCGTATGATATAATGTTCATCAGATATCAGCCGGACAGGTCCGATTGGTGTCGGCTGGAAGATACAACTATAAAGCATATTTTTCTCCTTTTGATTTATAAATGGAGGCTATTATGGATCCGATTCGTACCTCTCCGCCCGTAATTCGGGATTATCTTGTCTATCTGGATACTATTATGGGGCGTTCACCGAATACTGTCAATGAATATTTTCTCGATTTACGAACATTCTTTCGATTTTTGCTTCAAAAGCGTGGCTGCTTTCCGCCCGATATGCCGCTGGATGAAATTCCGATTGATTCGGTCGATGCTGCCCTTGCAGAAAGTGTAACTCGGTCTGAGGTCTTGGATTATCTCGTCTATGCCGGCCGTGAACGCCCCAAATACCATAAAAGTCCAGAAACGACCTATGGCAATGATGCCCGTACGCGTGCTCGGAAAATTTCTGCTCTACGTAGTTTTTACAAGTATTATTGTGAGAAACTTCAGCTGTTTGAAAACAATCCGACGAAAAGCCTTGACACGCCAAAAGCTCGTCGGGAGCTGCCAAAGTATCTGACGTTGCGCCAAAGCATAGATCTGTTATCAGCTGTGGAAGGCCCCTATAAGGATCGGGACTACTGCATTTTGACCCTGTTCCTTAATTGTGGGATGCGCGTATCCGAGCTGGTGGGCATCGACCTGGCGGATACCTCCGATGACCGTCTGCGACTGCTGGGCAAGGGAAACAAAGAACGTATTGTATATTTGAACGATGCTTGCCGTGCCGCTATCGACAGCTATCTTCCCCACCGGATTTCGCCGAAACCCGGATACCGGAATGCGCTGTTTATCAGCCGGTTGGGAAGACGAATTGATGTGCAGACGGTCAAAGCACTGGTTCAGAAATATCTCAAACTGGCAGGCCTGTCGCAGCAGCATCTTTCAGCGCACAAGCTACGGCATACGGCAGCAACGCTTATGTATCAGAATGGAGTGGATGTCCGTACGCTTAAAGAGGTTCTCGGACATGAAAGTCTGGACACAACAATGATTTATACTCATGTGGTGGACGAAAATCTGCGGGATGCGGCACGGATGAACCCGCTGAACAGTGTACAGTTCGCGTCCAAGAAGGAAAAAGAAGAGAAATAAGTAATGTATCCTGAACTCGATCTTTAATTCTGTTTTGATAATATTGCCTACATTTAACGCCTCACGCACGAGTACGGATAAGATAAGGAAATTGTTAATCTCCCTTGTCTTTACTGATTTCTAATTTTATTAGCGGCACATTTGACTTTTTACCAAAAGCTGCATATAATAATTTTATAAAGCGATGATGGAGAGAGTAAGCCGCATTCAAACGTCACAGTGAGCCGGAAACAGTGAAAACCCGGCACAAGTAGGATGCTCCAGAAAATCACTCCTGAGCTGCGTGCCGAACGGCTTGCCAAGTAGGTTGCGACGGATTTCCTCCGTTACAGGGGACGCATATGCTTGTATGGCGTAATGGGTGGTATAACGATAGCCCGATCAGGTAAGGATCAGCTTTCGTCCCGTGCGTAATTGTATGGGGTGAAGGCTTTTTTATTTACCCCATACTCTGCGAGGAGGTGATTGGGCTATGGGCGTAGCCAGTGTAATTGACGACCTTTCAGACATTCATATCAAACTAAAATCTGAAAGGAATCTTCTATATGTCAAACGATCCAAAACCGAATTTTGTGGAAATGGAGCATGATGTCCTTTGTTTTTGGGAGGATCATCATTGCTTTGAAAAACTGCGTGAAAAGAATAAGGACAACCAGAGATTTCGTTTTCTCGATGGTCCGATAACGGCCAACAATCCCATGGGCATCCACCATGCGTGGGGCAGAAGCATTAAGGATATCGTGCTGCGGTATAAAGCAATGAACGGGTATTCATGCCACTACCGAAACGGCTTTGACACGCAGGGGCTGTGGGTTGAGGTTGAGGTTGAAAAAGAGCTTGGCTTCCGTGACAAAAAGGATATTGAAGCGTATGGCATGGAAAACTTCACGAGGAAATGTGTCGACCGCATTAAGCACTTCTCCGGCGTCATCACATCGCAATCCAAAAGGCTCGGGCAATGGATGGATTGGGAAAACTCATATTTCACTCACACCGACAACAATATATCCGCCATCTGGCATTTTCTAAAAATATGCCACGAAAACGGCTGGATAGTAAAGTCACATCGTCCTATACCCTGGTGTCCGCGCTGTGGTACCTCCTTATCAGAGCACGAAATGTCAGGCTCTCACAAGAATATAACTCATACCGCTGTGTTTGCAATCGCTCCGGTAAAAAATATGGATTTTGATATGCTGGTCTGGACGACAACTCCATGGACGCTTTCTGCGAATGTGGCGCTTGCCGTCAATCCAGAGCTTGAGTATGCACTTGTCAAATGCGAAGGGTTTAAAAGACCGCTTGTTATGGCAAAATCCGCGATTAAGCATATCGAGGGTGAAAAGCAGGTAATACGGCTTCTTAAAGGTAACGAGTTTGTCGGGCTTGAGTACGAGACCTTTTTCCCGCACTTGCCTGTTCAAAAGGATTTGCGTCATACTGTGATCCCGTGGGATGAGGTTGACGCCAATGAAGGCTGCGGGGTTGTCCATATTGCGCCCGGCTGTGGCGCAGAGGATTATGACCTTGGCAAGTTATTTTCGCTTGAAGAGATATGTCCGATAGATGAGAACGGAGTATTCCTCAGCAAGTACGACTTTCTAAGTGGTCTTTCTGCAGCAGAAGCCGCCACGAGAGTATTTGAGAATCTGCAAAAGCAAGGACAGCTATATAAACCGCATGAGTATACCCACAGCTATCCTGTCTGCTGGCGCTGCAAAACAGAGGTGCTATTCCGTTTAGTCAGTGAGTGGTATATCAAAACCGACGATATCAGACCAAAACTTATCAGGGCTGCCGAGACCGTCAAATGGGAGCCTGCGTTCATCGGAAAGCGCATGATAGACTGGCTGCAGAATATGGGTGACTGGAATATTTCAAGAAAGCGGTTCTATGGCTTACCGCTTCCATTTTATCCGTGTGAGAACTGCGGAAAACTCACTGTCATTGGCTCTATGGATGAGCTCGCAGCACTCGGCGGTGCAGATGCATATCAATTGCCGGAGCTTCATCGTCCGTGGATTGATGGCATAAAGATTCGGTGCCCTCATTGTAGGGCATCGGTTTCCCGCATTCCTGAAGTCGGCGATGTATGGCTTGACGCCGGTATCGTTCCGTTTTCTACGCTTGGTTATCTTACCGACAGGGTTGAATGGGAGAAAAACTTCCCCGCAGAGTGGGTCATTGAGATGCAGGAGCAGGTCCGGCTTTGGTTCTATTCCCAGCTTTTTATGAGCGTTACCATAACCGGTCGTGCGCCTTATGAGAAAGTACAAACCAACAACTGGGTACTTGCCGAGGACGGAACGAAGTTTTCTAAAACAGGATTTATGATCCGTTTTGATGAGGCGGCTGAGAAGCTCGGCTCCGACGCGATACGTTACCTTTTTGCCGGTGCGTCCATGGCGAGCGATGTTCGTTTCGGCTATAACCTTGGAGAGGAAGCCCGTCGGAAACTCTTAAACTTCTGGAATATCTTTTCATTCTTTATGACCTACGCTGAAATCGACAGTCCCGTCATATCCGCGCCGGAATCCACTGATATAACGGACAGATGGCTGAAAAACCGCATTGATGACTTTGTCTTAAAAGCAACAAAATATTATGAGAAATATAGTTTTTCCGAGCTTATACGGGAATTCGAACTATGCACAGACGATGTTTCAAACTGGTATGTCCGTATAAACCGCAGGCGGTTCTGGAAAAACACGCTCGATACCGATAAGCAGAGCGCATATGACGCATTGTTTTATGCAATCAAAACTATGGCGCAGGTTATGGCACCCGTCCTTCCGTTCATGACCGAGCATATCTGGCAAAGCATGACTCTGAAATATGGCTCAGGTGAGGAGTCTATCCACCTGTCTGACTTTCCTAAAGCCGACACCGTTGATGAGATTGTCCTTAAAAATGTCGAGGAGGTACGTGCTGTCATAACTCAGGTGCTGAAGCTGAGAAATGATAAGAACATCAAGGTAAAACAGCCATTGTCCGTTTTGTATTTGGATAACGGGTTTGAGGCCGCTTGCGCTCCGTACGTTGATGTCATCAAGGATGAGCTCAACGTCAAAAGAATTGTTTATCTTGCAGATTTTACTTCTCTCAGCACCGAATATCTGTCGATAAACTTTCAGGTTGCAGGGAGACAGCTTAAGGGTGATTTAGGCCGGGTCAAGGCGTTGTTTGCTGATCTGACAGAAACTGAAATGGCTGCTTGTGTTTCTGCCTACAAAAAAAGAAATCCAGTAATAGTAAGCGGCTATGAGGATCCCCTTCCTGCAGAGCTCTTCAACCTTTCCTCCAAAGAAAAAGAGCATATAGCCAGATCACAGAACGAGGTGCTGGTTGCGCTCAATACCGAGATAACGGATGATTTGAGAACCGAGGGGCTCTATCGTGAAATACTGAGGCACTGCCAGTTACTGCGGAAGGAAGCAGGATTTGCCGTATCCGATAGGGTCCTGCTGGAATTTGAAACATCTGCTCCCTCCTTGGTGGCTGTGATTAATGAATATGCTGCCAACATCATGCGTGAAACCTTGTCAGAGATACAGCCAATACAATCGCCGTTGATGACAAGAGAGATCCAGCTCAACAAAAGTTCTTTTATAGTAAAAATAGCGAGCATCGAACCCAAAGCCCATTGATATGCCCTTGTGCAACAGAAAGCTCGGAAAATCGTTGATTTCCCGAGCTTTCTGTGTGGTGGAGACGGTCTGGATTGAAACGATGACCTTCTGCATGTCATTCAAGCGTTCTCCCGAATCATTCGATTTAAGTTGCTCATTTTATTCCTTATTTTATAGATGAGTGAATCGATGGACGTGATCTACCTGTACGGTTGATATTTCGGGAGTACGGGCGCATATACATTTGGGGGAAGTGATGTATATGCGCCTGTTCCAAATTAATCGATTTTCGCTGTATTTTCTGATCTCAGTTTGTGTTGTCTCGATTGTATTTCTTTCCGTTTTCAGATCGGAGTCACAGGAACAGGCACCGTTAAAACTGATGGGGGGCATCCTCCACGAACCGTCCGTGCCGTCGGGTATGATACTCGCCGCGGCCGATCCTTTTGATCTTGCAAGATTCCAGCGGCCATCCACCCAGCCTGCACTGGAGAACCCATATACCTATATCCGGTTTGTTGGCACACGGACGGAATCCCCGCTCAGCCTTGAAGGATTTCAGCACCCGGAGGATGTGATCCTGGCTTTTTGGGGAATTTTACAGGATGCTGCCAACATGACACTATTCGGGCGGCTGCGGGACTGTCGGACATGCACGACTTCCCTACCCATATGCCTATGAGTTGTTGTCGGACAGTCGAAAGAACGAAATGACATCTGAACAATTCATGGATTCTTTTCAAGGCATAGGCCACATCACACTGCTGAAATTATACCCTGCGTTCCTTCCATCCGGCACTCCGCAAAACATCCGCTATCACATGATCGAAGCGGAAATTATCACCGGCGCCGCAACGGATGAGCCCGCCGGATTTTTCTCCGGAAGTCATTTTGCTTATTTTTACGGGATTGTCACCACGAAACAAGCTGAAAACGACGGCTGGAAGATACATGCTATCGATTTCTTTCCCGAGGATTTTTTATGCGCACCTATGCATGGATGGTCATACGACGCCACATCTTTTGTCCCAATCGTGTATCAGGACTGGTATCATGTGATCAATGAAGTCGAGCGGACAGAATGGAACGGAGACATTCTGTCCGTATTTGCAGCGGGTGCAGATCGGCCCTATCGGTTTGATTTTGTACGCATTGCCAATGGAACCGATGTCCTGTTGCACGAGATGGTGAACCAGGATGGTGTATGGGTTGAAATAAATATTCTGAAAGATGCGGATCAGGTAATGAAACTTTCCATCCTGAATCCAAACCTGCAGCCGGGGTTGACCTAATTCCCTTTTATAAAAACAAAACCGGGTGATGCAAGACTGCATCTCCCGGTTTTGTTGTAAAAATCGCTTATTCTTTGTCGGCTTCTTCAGCCTCTTCTTCGGCTTCCTGCTCAATAAAGATTTCAGGCTCCAGCAAAGCACGGATAGAAAGCGAAATCTTCTGCTTTTCCTCATCAATGCCAATGATCTTAGCTTGAACGGTGCTGCCCAGCGTCAGCGCCTCGTCAGGCTTTCCAATACGGCGATTGGCAATCTGCGAAATATGAATCAGACCATCCACGCCGGGCATGACCTCAGCAAAGGCACCAAACCGCATGAACTTGACGATTTTGACGGGCGCCACATCACCTACCCGATAAGTGGCGATAAACTTATTCCAGGGGTTGTTTTCCTGACTGCGATAGCCCAGAGAGATTTTGTGCTTTTCATGGTCAAGAGCGATCACATAGACCTCCACTTCCTGGCCGATGGCCAGTACGTCGGAAGGATGCTTAACGCGCTCCCAAGACAGCTCGGAGATGTGGACCATGCCATCTACGCCGCCGATGTCGATAAAAGCGCCATAGGAAGTAAAAGATTTCACAACACCCTTATACTTCTGTCCGACCTCAATGGTCTCCCAGATCCGGGCCTGTGCTTCACGACGGACTTCGCTCAGAACGTCCTTGATAGAGCCAACCACACGGCGGCGCTGGCGGTTAACTTCGGTAATACGCATTTTCTGTTTAGTGTTGATCATCGGATCAAAGGACGCCTCGCGCGGCAAACCGGTCTGGCTTGCCGGAATGAAGACGCGGATTCCCTTGACCATGGCAACGACGCCACCCTTATTTTGATCGACAACCGTGCCTTCCATGATTTCTCTGCTGTCAACTGCCGCTTCGAGTTTCTCCCAGTTCTTTACGGCGTCCAGACGCTTTTTAGACAGGCCGACCCAGCCTTCCACGTCATTGACACGGGTGACATATGCTTCAATTTCGTCGCCGACTTTCACGTGGTCAGCCACTTTGTAGTCCGGATCGTCGGACAACTCATCCATCGGGATGTAGCCGGCCTGCTTGACGCCCAGGTCGACCGTTATGTCGGTCGCACCGATGGCCGTAACAACACCTGTCACCTTTTCTCCTGTATGTAAAGTTTTAAGAGATTGCTCCAGAAGTTCTTCAAAGCTCTCAGTTCCAGTGCTTTTGATTTCGTCAGTCATCTTCGATTGTACCTCCTCAATTATTCGATCCGGCACGGACGCGCCCGCGGTCAGAAACACCCTGTCCCCGTGAAAAGGCCCTTTCAGATCGGAAACGCCGCGGACAAACCGCGTGTCCCTGCAGAGAGATCTGCATAGATCATAGAGGCTTCGGGAATTGCTGCTCTCGGGATCTCCGATGACCACGACCAGGTCGGATCGGGTAGCAAACGAACGCGCCTCTGTCTGGCGCTGTTCGGTCGCTTTACATATTGTATCAAAAATGTTCAGGTCATTACAAGTGTTTTTTAAGATTTTTACATACTCAACACAATTTTCATATAAAAATGTGGTCTGAAAAACGACAGAAACAGGTTTATGGGAATATTTCTCCGCAAAATCGGAAACCTGTTCCGCTGTTTCCGCAATATGGGGATGCACACAGCGGGATGCGATGCCGATAACCTCGGGATGTGACGGCTTTCCTATGATCAGTATTTCTCTGTTATCGGCACTCTCTTTTTCAACGATCTTATGAATTTTGGCAACATAAGGGCAGGTAGCATCAATCATTGTGCAACCACGTTCCTGCAGCTGCCGTTCCACCACCAGAGGAATTCCGTGCGCGCGAACCAGAACGCGACTACCGTCGGGGATATCTTCCGGCGAAGAAGCCCTGATCCCCTTCTCTTCCAGATCCTGCACAGCGTCTGCATTATGAATCAGCGGGCCAGCAGAATAGAGTGCCGCGCCATTTTCTTTTGCCGCATCAAGGGCCAGATTTACGGCACGTCGGACACCGAAGCAAAAACCGGCGTTTTTTCCCCGTATGATCATGTTTCTGCCTCCGTACCCAGCTTACGAATCTGTTCCATCACCTGCTCGGTGACCCTGCGATAAGCGTCATGACCCCGCTCACAAAGTGGCTGTACCGCATGTCCAAATACGATCTGGCACCGGCGAAACGCTTTTTTCCCCGCGGTAATATAGACCGGAACGATCGGCACGTTGGCATGGCTGGCCAGCATGGCAGCACCGGTTTTTCCTCCGATGTCAGCCCCTGTCTTCACACGGGTTCCCTCCGGGAAAATCATCACTTTTTTCCCGCTGCGGAGTGCGTCTACTGCGGCCCGAACGGCAGACATATCCCGCTTTCCCCTGCGAATTGGTACCGCGCCCATCTTGCGCAAAAACCAGGAAACCAATCTGTTTTCAAAAAGCTCTGCCTTCGCTACCGACACAATTTCGGTGGTATCGAGTGCCAGCAGCAGTAAAGCAGAATCAATATTTGCCGTGTGATTGGCACAGACGACACAGCCGCCTTCAGGAAGGCGCTCCTGTCCGAGGACTTTATAGTTATAGATCGGTCGCAGCACCACGCGCAACAAATCATAGATCCACTTAATCATCAAAGCGCTCCTTTGCCAGACACAGGATCGCATCGATGGTCTGCTCCAGACTCAGCTTTGTGCTATCCAACGTCACCGCATCATCGGCTGCTTTCAGCGGCGCTGCAGCACGGGTAGAGTCATTGAAGTCACGTTGGCAGATCGCGGAATAAACCTCTTCCAGAGAAACATCCATTCCCTTCTCCCGCTGCTCACGCCAACGGCGCCTGGCCCGTTCCCTATCATCTGCCGTGAGAAATATTTTTAGCTCTGCATCGGGCAATACTACCGTACCGATGTCACGCCCATCCATGATCACATTATTTTTCTGCGCAAAGGAGCGCTGGAAATCCAGCAGAAAAGCACGCACCTCCGGAATGGCCGACACCTCGCTGGCCCAGACGGAGCCGTCCTCGGTACGGATCGCCTCAGATACATCTTCTCCGTTCAGAAAAATGCGCTGAACGCCTTGCGGGCTGTCGACATGCAGCTGGATGCCGGGCAGACAGCCGATGACCCCGTGCCGGTCTCCGTGCTGGACGCCGGCACGGGCGGCATATAGTCCAACGGCTCGGTACATAGCCCCGGTGTCCACATAAATATAGCCCAGCTTTTTTGCCAGCAGCCGGGCAGCTGTACTTTTTCCGGCCCCGGACGGGCCGTCGATGGCGATGGCGTGATGCTTCATGCGTGCTGTTCTCCTTTTGCCGCGGCAATCCCGGCACAACGGCCGGTGGCCCAGGCAATCTGTAAATTAAACCCGCCGGTGTAGGCGTCGACGTCCAGTATTTCCCCGGAGATATATAGATGTTTTACAAGCTTGGATTCCATGGTGTTTGGCAAGACTTCCCGCACCGAAATGCCCCCCGCGGTGATCACGGCTTCATCCCAAGAACCGGTGGCGGTCAAAGTCAGAGGCATGGCTTTCAGCAGAGAGCAAAGAGCCTGTCGCTGTTCTCTCGTGATGGAATTGACCTTTGTATGGGGCGGAATGCAGGAAAGCATAACCACTACGGGAATGAGCTTGGCGGGAAGAAGGCCCGATAGGGCATTGGAAAAGTCCCGGTTCTGCTGCTGCGTAAAATCCCTCAGCAGTCGGCGGTCCAAAGTGTCGGGATCCAGCGCGGGTTTTAAGTCGATAAAAGCACGGTACGGAAACGTATGACTCCGCCCCAGATGGGCCGAAGCGCTGAGTGCCAGAGGACCGGAAATGCCTACGGCTGTGAACAAAAGTTCTCCGAAATCGGAGAATATCTCTTTTGTCTCTTTCATAACAGTCAGGCAAATATTTTTGAGGGATAACCCCTCCAGCTGTGCCGGCAGTTCACCCTCAGCGACCAATGGCACGAGCGACGGCCGGGGCTCAGTAATTGTATGTCCAAGTGTCCGCGCAAGACGAAACCCATCCCCGTCGGAACCGGTACGCGGATAAGAGCGACCACCGGCCGCAAGAATCACCGCATCGGCACCTATGATGCGCCCGTCGTCAAGACAAACGGCACACACCGCCCCATCCTCAACTTTGATATCCATGACACGGCCGTGGATGCGGCGTACCTGAAGTCTATCCAGTTCGCGTTCGAGCGCCGCAGTCACATCCTTCGCACGGTCGGAAGCCGGAAAGACCCGATTCCCCCGCTCCACCTTAAGCGGCACGCCAATATGTTCAAAATATTCCATGACCATATCAGGAGACATTGTAGAAAAAGCGCTGTAAAGGAATTTTCCATTACAGGTTATATTCTTCATTAACGTGGAAATATCACAGTCGTTAGCGATATTGCACCGGCCTTTTCCCGTCAGATTGAGCTTAACACCGAACAGGCGGTTGCGTTCAATCACCGTTACCTTTGCACCGTTTTCCGCGGCTGCGCAGGCAGCCATCATTCCTGCGGCTCCGCCGCCAATCACAATGATCATCCGCGTATAAAAGCGACCGCATCCTGGGCCGCACGCAGACGTTTTTCTGCCTGATCATTCCCGCGTGCCAGCAGGCAGACAATCCCGCAGCAAAGAGAAATTACAGGTGCCAGCGAACCGCCGATGCCATAATCGCCGCATTCAGCGGCCAGGCTGATGTCCGCATCTCCGGATACGGCAGAGTCATTGCCTTCACTTACGGTGGCGATACATGCTTCCTTTTCCTTTGCGTAAGCGAGTAAATCAAGTGCTGTGCCGCTGAACGGCGGGTAGGCCATACAGATCAGCAGGTCGCCGTTATCGATGCCTGCCATTGCGGTCAGCGGATCAACACCGGTCTGATTTAAACAGCATACATTGGGGAGCAGTATCCGAAGATAGGAGGCGAGATAGACCGCCGCTGCACCGGTAAACCCTTGTCCGTAAATATAGACCCGGGAAGAGAACATCAGTCGTGTGCACAGATTGCGCAGCGCGTCAGTGGTATTGAGTTCAAGATTTCGACGGACGTTCCGGGCATCAGTAGCTGATAACGCAGAAAGCAGCTCCCCATCATCAGATGGATCGGTAACCAGCTCCAGTCGCTCCAACGCAGTCAGACGGTATTTTAGCTCGATCTGCAAAGCTTCCTGCAGTTGCGTGAATCCCGCGTAACCCAACGCTGCCGCGAAACGCACCACGGTCGACTGACTGACGCCGGTGATGGCTGCCATCTCAAACGAACTCATAAACGCCGCCTTGTCGCAATGATCGGTCACATACGCCGCCAGCACCCGTTGTCCGCGGGTAAGCTCCTGTGCGTGTTCGGTAAGTGCCTCACTGATGCGTCTCATGTCTTCCTCCCCTTTCGGTGTTGCTTTCCGACTTTCAACCTTGAAACAATTATATCGACTTCAGATATTTTACTTCCTGCTCCGTCAGATATCGCCATTTACCCGTGGGGAGGTCACCAAGCTTCAGATTTCCCTCTGCCACACGTTTCAGGCTGTTGACGGTATAGCCGCACTGGGTGCACATCCGGCGGATTTGCCGGTTCTTCCCTTCCCGGATCGCAATAGTGAGCAGATAGCCGCCCTCCGAAAGGGTAGATATACGCCGAACCTTTGCGGGCAGCAGACGCTGTCCATCAATGGTCAAAGGGCGGGAAAGTGCCGTTTCCGGTGGCTCTGGTTCATCTCCGTCCGGTGTCAGCCGCACCAGATATTCTTTGTAAATTTCATGGGAAGGATGCGTCAGCCGCTGAAACAAATCCCCATCGTCGGTCATTATCAGTAGCCCTTCCGAGTGCATGTCCAGCCGACCGATGGGAAAGACCCGTATTTTGATCTCCGGAATAAGATCCAACACAGTTTTACGGCCTGCCTCATCAGATAAAGTAGTAACATAGCCCCGCGGCTTGTTGAGCATTAAATAGATATGTTCACGCTTTTGGGTCACCGGCCGATCATCCAGCGTAATTTCATCCGTATCCGGATCGGCTGAATCACCCAACAGCGCGGACAATCCATTTACCTTTACACGTCCCTCTCGCAAAAGCTCCTCGGACGCACGGCGGGAGCATACACCTGCGCTGGAGAGAATTTTCTGCAGTCGTTCCCGCATAAGAATGCTCCTTTCATCCGTTCCATATTTTTTGCCACAGACGCGCCCAGAATCCAGGTTGCGGGGCGGCATATCCGCTTTCGTAAAACACGTTGGTCTCGTATAAAACCGTTCCGCGCAGTTCGACCCGCAGAATACCCCACTGCTCCCCCGCGCTGATGTCGGGATAGCAGATTCGCGGTCCATAAAGGCGCACGCGTACTTCGTCCATCTCTTCCTCAAGCAGGGGAAATGCAAAGTCCCCGTTGATATACAGGCGGCAGATACCGGCATCCGCCACAGAGATCTCACCGCAGACACCCGCTGTAACCAGCTGCTTTTCTTCCATCCCGTCAAATGCGGATGCATATAGCGTCCGGTGGTCGTCCCAATCATTCGGCGCGCCAAGCGTGACGGCAATCAGCGTACGACCATCCTGTTCCTTTGCAGAAACTAAACAGCGGCCACAGGTCATCGTATATCCGGTCTTAAGGCCCAGAACGCCTTTTTCGGCCAGCAGCCGGTTATGATTTGTCATCCAGCGGTCACCGATATGGGCAGTACGTGTACCGACGATTTCTCTCAAGGCAGGTACGGCCAGCACAGCCTGTGCCAGCAGACACAGATCGTATGCTGTGCTGAAATGGCTCTTTCCGTCCAAACCGCTGGGATTGTCGAAATGCGTATTTGTCATGGAAAGCTCGGCCGCCCGCTCATTCATTCGCACGACAAATCCTTCTGCGTCACCGTCCAGCCCTGCCAGTGCTGCAGCTGCATCATTTCCGCTGCTCAGCAGCAGTCCATACATCAGCTCCCGAACGGTTACCTTTTCACCCGGTCTGAGGTAAATGGAAGAACCTTCCACCCCACACCATTTGGCATCAATCACGACCGTCCGATCCATATCGTACCATTCAGCTGCCACCAGCGCGGTCATCAGCTTCGTGGTACTTGCCATTCCCCGACGGACGTCCATATTCTCCTGCGCCAGCACACAGCCGGTCAGCGGATCGAATAGTGCGTAGGACGCGGCAGAATAGGCCCGCACCGGCGCGGGCAACAGCAAAAAAAGAATTATCAGAGCCGTAAGTGCTCGTTTCATCCAACATCACCCGTATAGCTTACGGGAAAATGAGGATCAATAGACCGGGTCTTCCTCCGGCTTGCTCTTTTTCAGCTTGTCCAACACGGTGGGTACCATATCGATCGCCTTATCCAATGCGGAATTGGACGGACGATCCAGATAGATCATACGGACATTGCCTCCGCTGATCACCAGAAAAGCCATCGGTGTCATGGTGACGCCGGCACCGCTTCCTGCGCCAAATCTAAGATTGTTGCCGTCGGTTCCGCCTGAAGCAAATCCAAAGGTCACCTTTGTCACCGGAATCAGCGTCGTGCCGTCAGGCGTAGTAATCGCTTGTCCGACCACGGCGTTGACATCGATCATTTCACGGAGCTTGGCCAGCGTTTGCTCCATCACTTCACTCACATTACTCATGTGTTTACCGCCTTTCCGGTTTCTTGTTGTCGTGTATGCTGCTTCCGCAGCCTTAAATAAGCAAACAAAATGCGCAGACCCGCGATCATTAGTAAAAATGCCATGGCGGAGATTCGTATGCGCACAAGGAGATCGGCATTACCGGAAAAGTCCGCGTCCACGCGCAGATCCTGACGCCGGATCTTTGTTCGGCTTGCCAGTACCGGATAGAAAGCGGACAGCGCTGCAGACGTCGCGCCATAGCTGATCGCAGTCTTAGCCGCATCGTCCGTCCCGATGATAGCGTGTACTGTTAATTCGTCAAAGACAAGACATCGGGTGGTTTTCCCCATGGCGTCAATTCCAAATCGGGCATATTGCAGTATTTCCTGCAGCGTAAATTTTTGCTCAGCGGCGGGGGCAGTTTTCTTTTTCTTTTCCTTTTCCTGTTTTTCCGGCTTTTCCTTTTTCGCCTTCAGCGATTTTTTGCGGTCGGAGGCCGGCAGAAGAGTCAGCTTGAAAAAGCCGAAACCAACCCAAAGGGAAACTCTGTCTTCATAAGCAAAGCCAATCCGTGCCCGCGTAAGCAGAAGCAACAGCAAAAGCCCGAGAAAAGCCAACGGAACATACCATCCCCAGCTCATATTATTCGCCTGCCGGTACGCAATCCGGCTCCGTTTCCTCCGCGGCAGATATCCTGTCTTCCACGGCAGGCACAGCTTCGGCTGTGTCCTCCAGGGTAAGCTGCTCCGGCCCGTCACCGGATAAAACGTCCAGCGTCGGCAATTGGGACAGTGCGTTTAATCCAAAGGTACGTAAAAAACGTTCGGTCGTACGATAAAGGATTGGACGACCCGGAACATCCAGCCGTCCGCAGTCCTCAAGCAGTCCCTTCTCCGCCAGGCTTGCGATGGTATAGTCACTGCTGACGCCGCGAACCTGCTCAACATAGGCTTTGGTGGTCGGCTGCCGGTATGCCACGATCGCAAGTACCTCAAGCGCAGAAGCGGAAAGCTGCGGAGGCCGGCGTGTTTCAAGCGCGTTGCGTACCTGCTGTGCATAGTCTGCGCGGGAGGAAAGCTGATAGCGGTCATCCAGCCGCAGCAGCCGGATGCCGCGCCGTTCGTAATCGTAATAATCCGCAAGTTCCCTAGCCGCCTCGCGCAGCTTGTCCTTATCCACGCCGAGCACGGCGCACAGCTTATTCTCGCTCATAGAGTCGCCGGAGGCAAACAGCACCGCTTCCAGCGTGCAGGTCAGTTCATGAAACTCCATCGGTTTCCTCCAAAGGTTCTTCCGGCGGGGCCAGCCGCAGCTGGTAGCCGTCTTCCCCATCTTCGATCAGCACTCTCCGGCTTTTTGACAATTCCAGTACAGCCAGAAAGATGGCAACCACCTCTGACCGGCTGCGTGCTGACAAAACCAGTGTCTGAAAATCCACGGTCTCCTGCTTTGTAAACAGGTGGATAAGCTCCCCCAGTTTTTCTTCCACCGATACCGGCTCATGGCCCACGATCCCACGAAAAGAGCTGACCGGTGGCGGAAGAAAGCGCTCCGCACGGCGAAAGATATCCTCCACCGCCCGGACGAGTGCATCAACCGTACTCTCATACCGATAACGGTCGGGATCGCGCTCCCGCGGCTCCTGCCCGCGGACAAACAAATCCCGCCCCAGCGCTTCACGCAGGGACAACATGCCGCCCGCCTGCTTAAAACGCTGATATTCCATCAGAGACTGGACCAGATCGGCCCGGGGGTCTTCTGCATTTTCTTCCCCATAGGTGGGAAGTAGCATCCGGGACTTGATATACATCAGCTGTGCCGCCATGGCGATAAAGTCGGCGGCGATATCCAGGTCAAACTCCTGCATCTGGCGGATATAGTCCAGGTACTGGGCACAGATAAGGGAGATGGGGATGTCAGTGATCTCCACCTTGTTTTTGGAAATAAGCAACAGCAAAAGATCCAGCGGCCCATCGAAAATCTCCAGATGAAAGGTTACTTCCTTCATGCGTGCCCCCCACTACAGAAGATGGATAATCCAGGAAAGCGCGGCGCTCATGCCCTGCAGAATACCACTGCGGATCAGCTCAATGGGCTTATTAAGTACGCCCATCAGGATCAGCGCAAAAAAAGCGAGAGAAATATAGCGCTCGTATTTTGCCGTAACAGCGATCACTCTGTTCGGCAGCAACGGAAACAGGATTTTGCTTCCATCCAAAGGCGGGATCGGTAAAAGATTAAACGCTGCCAATCCGACGCTTAAATATGCAGTGATGTAAAGGAACTCACCCAGGGCAGATAAAAAACCACCCGGTACGTTAGCTGCAATCTCCAAATAGGCAAAAAACAACAGGAAGGCCAGCAGCATATTAGAAAGCGGACCAGCCAGCGCGGTCAGTGAGATTGCCAGCTTACGGTTTTTCATTTTCCACATCCGCCGGGGGTCGATAGGTACGGGCTTGGCCCAGCCGACGCCTGCCACAACCATACACAGGGCACCAACCAGATCGAGATGCTTAATGGGATTCAGGGTCAGACGTCCCGCCTCTTTTGCGGTCTCATCACCCAAAAGATAAGCAACATAGCCGTGGCATACCTCATGGAACGTAATGCAGATCAGTACCGCTGGCAAGACCATGGCATAATACTGCCAACTCCTCCCGAAGATCGCCAACAGCATGATCAAAAAATATCGTTGCGGATCAGATCGTCATAGCTTTCACGACGGACGACCGTTTGTACCTTCCCATCCTTAATGAGAAGAATCGGCGGACGAGGCAGACGGTTATAGTTGGAAGCCATGGAATAATTATATGCACCGGTGGCAAAGACACACAGCGTATCTCCCGGCTTTGCAGTCTGGAAAGTAAGGTCACGGGCGATCAGATCGCCGCTTTCGCAGCAACGTCCGGCGATGGTCTGTACCTTATCCCGGGGCGCTTCGGCCCGATCGGCTACCACGGCGTCATACTCCGCCTGATACAGCGCAAAGCGCGGATTGTCCGGCATGCCTCCGTCGATAGAAACATAGCTGCGAGCATCTTTGATATCCCGTACGCCGCCGACGGTATAAAGCGTACAGCCGGCAGCACCGACCATAGAGCGGCCCGGCTCGATGACGATCTCAGGGATTTCTCTGCCAAAGCGGGCAGACTCCTCGCGCATAGCCTTACCCATGGCATCAATTTTTTCATCAATGGTGCCGGCATGATCGGTCGGCATATATTTAATGCCGAAGCCACCACCGACGATCATCTCGTCCATATGAATGTTCAACTCCTGCTCCATCTGGCAGAAGAAATCGAACATCACGCGGGCGGTCTTTGCAAAAGCGTCGACATCAAACACCTGGGAACCTATATGGCAATGGATACCGGCAAAATCGAGATGCGGCTGCTGCAGGATATGTCTGGCAATCCGCATGGCCTCGCCGTCGGCGATGCCATAGCCAAACTTACTGTCGTTCTGCCCGGTCATGATAAACTCATGCGTATGGGCGGAGACACCGGGCTTAACGCGGAAAAGAACTCGCTGATTCTTGCCGTGGGCCGCGCAAATGCGTTCCAGATGGGATACTTCCTCGTAATTGTCAATGATGATGCTGCCAATCCCACAGGAAACCGCCATCTCCAGTTCGGAATCCACTTTGTTATTACCGTGAAAATGCAGGTTTTTGGGGTTAAATCCCGCTTTTAATGCCGTATAAAGCTCACCGCCGGATACCACGTCCGCATGGGTATCCTCTTCCTCAAGAATCTTGTAGATAAAACCGGCGCAAAGTGCCTTGCTGGCATAGGCGACCTTGCAGTGCTCACCAAAATTGCGGTGCATCGCACTGTTAAACGTCCGGCAGTTTTCACGCAGACATGCATCACTCATGACATAGGCGGGTGTGCCATAATCCTTCCCTATCTGCACCAGATCCACGCCGTCGAATTCCAGATGCCCATTTTTCCCCACGGTAAAATGCTTACTGTACTGTTCCATAGCCCTGTGCCGCCTGTCGAATAAACGACAGGACATCCTCCTTATTTATCTGTTTTTCAGATGAAAACCCAATTAGCTTTATAGTTTCGTCCAAAACGAGGGTTTCCCGGATCACCGCCAGATTTTGCTCCCGCTCTGACGGTTTGAGCTTATCCAGCTTGTTTGCCAGTATCAGAATTGGGGCACCGGATGTGCGCATCCACTCCAACATCGTCCGGTCGTCCGCTGTCGGCTCATGCCGCGCATCAACGATCAGAACCATAAGCCGGATATTCGGGAGATCGGTGATAAGGTAGCTGTCGATCAGCTTTGAAAACCGTTCCCGCTCAGTCTTCGAGACTTTCGCATACCCGTAGCCCGGCAGGTCAATGAACCATAGTCGGTCATCCACCAAAAAGAGATTGACAAATACCGTCTTCCCCGGTGTCCCGCTGATACGGGCAAATTTCCGGCCGAGAAGCGTATTAATCGTCGAAGACTTACCTACATTAGACCGTCCTGCGAAGATCACTCTTGGTCGCCCATCTCTGGGAAATCCGCGTTCGTCGGCCGCAGAACGGACAAACGCCGCATTATTAAAATTCAGCTTCATTGCCGGATATGGGCAGAAGGACGCGGCTCGGGCGGCTGTATCGGCATCATTTGCTGCTGCGTGGAAACGGCAGGCAGCTCCGGCCGCTCTGGTGCGGCCTGAATGCCGAAAACATGGGCCAAAACGTCATCCATATGGCTGACAAACACGAAAGTAAGTTTTTCACGAACCGTCGGATCAATGTCGTCCAGATCCGGCCGGTTGTCCAGCGGAAGCAGAACGGTGGTGATCTTGTTGCGGTACGCTGCCATGGTCTTTTCCCGTAAGCCGCCAATAGGCAGTACTCGTCCACGCAGGGAAATCTCGCCGGTCATGGCGATACTTTTGGGAACAGGCCGTCCGCTGAGGGCGGAAAAGAGTGCCGTCGCCACCGTGATACCGGCGGAAGGCCCATCCTTTGGCACTGCCCCCTCCGGGAAATGCAGATGGATATCTTTTTTAGTGGCAAAATCCGGAGAAAGGTTCAGCTGTGCAGCTCGCGAACGCAGATAGGTCAGTGCGGCACGCGCGCTTTCCTTCATCACATCACCCAGATTACCGGTAAGCTCCAGCTTTCCAGAACCATCCACGGCTGCGCATTCCACTTCCAGCAGCTCTCCACCCACGCTGGTCCAGGCCAGACCGCACACGACCCCGCACTCCGGTTCTTTTTCGAGACTGTCCGGCTTATATTTGGGCGTACCCAGATATTCCGCCAGATTGCCGGAGGTGAAATGGAAAGATTTCTTCTCGCTTTCACTCATATAGCGCGCAGTCTTACGGCACAGACGGGCAAGTTGACGCTCCATCTCACGAACGCCGGACTCACGCGTATAGCTGTCGATTAAGGCCCGCAGAGCATCGTCGTCCAGACGGAAATTTTGCGCCCGCAGGCCATGTTTTTTCAGTTGTTTCGGAATCAGATGCCGCCGGGCAATCTGGATCTTTTCCTCATCTGTATAACCGGGCAGCTCAATGATCTCCATCCGGTCGCGCAATGGCCGTGGAATGGAATCCAGATCGTTGGCGGTTGTGATAAACAGAACATCGGACAGATCAAACGGCAACTCAACAAAATGGTCACGGAAAGCGCTGTTCTGTTCGGTATCGAAGACCTCCAGCAGCGCGGAGGAAGGATCGCCCTTATAATCCGCGCCAAGTTTATCGATCTCGTCAATTAAAATCAGGCAGTTACGGCTTCCCGCTTGTCGAAGTGCATTAATGATCCGGCCCGGCATGGCACCAATATAGGTTTTTCGGTGGCCGCGGATATCTGCCTCGTCTCTGACGCCGCCCAGGCTGAGCCGTGCATAATCGCGGCCCATGCAGCGGGCGATAGAACGAGCCACGGACGTCTTTCCCACGCCCGGAGGGCCAGCCAGGCAAAGAATTTGCCCCTTGACGCCACCGGTTAGGTTTTTAACAGCAAAAAATTCCAGAATGCGTTCTTTGACCTTTTCGAGACCATAATGATCCTCTTCCAGAATAGCGCGTGCCTTTTTAATGTCGCTGTTTTCCGGCTTGGTCTTGGCCCAGGGCAAGTCAATGCACACATCCAGCCAACCCCTGATTACAGCGCTTTCTGGCGATGCCGCCTGCATACGTGAAAGACGTTTTGCCTCCTGTATCAGCTTCTCCTTTACCTCGGCGGGATATTTATCCTTTTCAATACGGTCAAGGTATTGCTGCGCCTCACCCTGCGCGTCTTCGCCTTCGCCCAGTTCCTCGCTGATGGCTTTGGCCTGTTCCCGTAAATAGTAGTCGCGCTGACTCTTGTCCATCTGATTCTTTACTTTATCCTGAATTTCCTGCTCTAGCTGCAAAATTTCAATTTCTTGTGCCAATGCCCGAATCAACATGGATATGCGGCGACGAGGATCCGTTTGCTCCAGCAGCGCCTGCTTCATGTCATATTTCATCTGAATATTCTGTGCAATATAGTCAGTCAGAATCTCCGGCTCACGGCCGTCCATAACGGTCAGGACCACTTCGCTTGAGATCTGCGGCACCAGTGCCACGTATTCCAAAAAGAGTTCCTGAAGATTGCGCAGCAACGCCTGATCCCGCTTGGTACGGTGTGCAATCGGCCGTTGTGGCAATAGGGTGATATCGGCGGAAAGGTACGGTTCTGTCTGCCGAAGGGCGTCCAGGCGGGCGCGCTGCTTCCCTTCCACCAGTACACGCATATTATCACCCGGCAGCTTAAGAATCTGGCGAACGCGGCAATACGTTCCCATTGTATAGAGATCCTTCTGTTCCGGTGCATCGGTTGTCATATCCCGCTGCGTGATAAGAAAGATACGCTGACCGCTCTGCATTGCCTGCTCCAAGGCCTGGATAGACTTTTGCCGCCCTACGTCAAAGTGGAACAGCGCTCCGGGAAATACAGTAATTCCACGCAGCGCCAATGTCGGTATATCGGTAATGCTTCTAAACTTGACCGGGTTTGTGTTCATGAATTCCTCCTGCGAAACGCGATAAAAAGCATATAATGTATCTAGATTAATATACCATAAAATTGTGAATAAATCAAGTCATCGCCTTCTGCGAAACAGTAAATGTACTGTTTCATCTCGGCTTTAGAGAAATTGGCAGGTGAATCCCTCTCTGGCATTCAGTCCCCGGCAGCAAATGACTTGCAAAAAGCACAGCGGACTGCATTGATCTTGGTGCAGCCGTCATTTTCTTTCTAACAGTTTTTTTACATTCGGTGCTTTTTCGCTCTACGCTGATTAATGCCCCCCGTTTTTACGAGAGGCTTTGCATATTTCCCATCAAATAAGGCTTTTATTTTTACAGCACCGTAAAACAATTTCGTCCCTGATCTTTTGCTTTATAAAGCGCTTTATCGGCATTTCGCATCATACATTCCAGCGTTTGATGGGGCAGCCGTTTTGTCAGGCCCAGGCTTATGGTCACATGAAACCGGTCACCGAAATAGCTGTATACATGCTGTTCGGTTTCTGCAAGAAAGGCCCTGACCATCCGAAGCGTTTCTTCGTCACCAAATCCCTCAAGCATGACCGCAAATTCTTCACCACCAAGCCGCGCGACCAAACAGCCCGAGTCAAAATGGCTTCTCAAAATCTGCGCGAAATCTCGGATCACCAGATCACCCGTGGGATGGCCATATTTATCGTTTACATCCTTGAAATGATCCAGGTCCAGCATCAGCAGATGGAGGATACGTCCGCTTTTTTCGGATTTTTCCACCCATTCGTTCCCGATACGAATAAAGGCCCTCCTGTTACTAAGTACGCTGAGTTCATCCGTCAAAGCCTGTCGGTTCAGTTCCTCATTCAACTTGTATATTTCCGTTACGTCACGAATGGTTTTAATCCATCCGCGCAGTACCTTATGCACATCTATACTCTCTGTCGTAATCTCGAAATAGCGTTCCTCGCCATTGATTTGGAGCTTAACGACAGACGGTTCCGCTTTTTCAAGACCGCTAAGAAAGCTGGGATACTTTTCAAACAGCCAGGAAATGTTTCTGGCGGCCAGATGGATATTTACCTGCTTAAAGAGCCGCTTTGCGCTGCTGTTATAATCAAGAATTCGGTTCTGCTCGTTTATCAGCAAAATGGCGTCGCCGCTGGCCTCAAATACCTTAGTCCTTGCTATGAACTTCGTTTCGAGCAGATCATAGCGGGATATGGCTAAAATGATCATGACACATGTAATGGGAAGGCACAAGGCCATATAATCAATATGATAATGCAATAATTTAAATTGCGTAAGGAACAGCCCTGTTACCGCAAATACGGAGGCCGTTACAATAAGCAGAATTTTTCCTGCCTGCTTTTCAGTTTTTTTCATAGCATCGTAGATAAAAAGTCCCATGGAAAGAAAGACCATGAGTGTGGAGTGGAGCATCTGTACATACATCCATGGCCCCGGCTGCTTAATAAAAAGTACTCTTCCTAAACCCTCCGTAAAGCCTACGGAAGCGAAATAGAGATGATGGCTGTCATTCGTAAACCGAAGGATCAACGTAATGAACGGAATTATATAAATCGCCGCAAACAGTGATTTTCGATGATGTGAAAAATGACCGGTATATATCAAACCTGTCGTCAGCCATAATGCTGACACAAAAGGAATCCCAATATATTCTATTTTGTTCCAGAACACAATCTGCGCAGGCGTGACAGCATTGATCTCCATGGTATAGCCAAGTATATAAAAGCATACCGCAAAACATAACAGTAAAGCCGTCCGTGTATAGCCAGTCCCGCTTAAGGTCCTGATTTGAATTGCACAAGAAACGGCTGCAACTGTAACTGATAATAAATATAAACTGATCAGATTTGTCAAAAACATAAAATGCTCCGCTTACATACAAAAACTGCATATTTGTATTATATCAGTTCTGGGGAAACGTGTCACTCCCTATTATAAGCTATGCGCATAAAATATCTGGTATCTTTTCCCATGCGGATGACTTGTTATTTTGTACATACGGTGAGATACATCTGGAGCCGGGCGTTTGATGAAAAAACCATGTGGAGGCCTCATACAAACTGATAGTGGCCTGCAGTCAATTATTACTGGATAAGAGATGACTATCCGCAATACAGCCCAATTTGGGGACTTGTACATATTATCAAACGTTGTATTGGCGGTCACGTTTCCCGTTGTCACAAATCACAATAAAATAACGTATTCATAATATTCTTCTCCCCGCACTGCATATTCACCAGCCTGGAGATTAGAAAAATGATAAACGCCATTTTCATTCGCCTGCTGAATCCGAATCAATCTGTATCCACTGGATTCTTTACGATAAAGGGCAGTCATGGCACAAGGCAGTGGGTATCCATCCTGAAGCACAACGCCAGTGACCGTTCCTTTATTTACTATCGTGTTTCTATACAAATAAAGATCAACACAGAATTTTTCTCTTGATAATACTTTAACCGTAATATCCTCAGGCAAAATGTAGTCCTCACATACTGCTGAGATGATATATTTCCCCGGTTTTAAGCCAGTAAACAGATATTCTCCGTCCGCATTCGTTATTGTAATATTTGTTTTGAAATCCGTATTCTCATAACTGAGAATACGGACCAACGTCTTAGCCAATGAAATGTTTTCACCACTTCTGGCAATGCCATATATGGCAGCTTTCTCTGCGTTTTTATCACGAATTAGCTTTATTGTCAGATATACGGGCATAAATGGTTTTAGAGATATAAACCTGCTTCTAGAAATCAAATAATCCTCGGCAGAGGCAACAATTTCATAATTTCCGGGAGCAAAGGAATTTATAAAAGAAAATGCACCTTTGTGATCTGTTTGGGTATGACAGATCGGCCTGAAATCCATGTCCAATACCGTTACTGTTGCATTTGAGATCTGTAGACAATTGCTTATCACCTGTCCGTATATTTTCGTACATGGAAAGGACTGAGCTCTTACTAATCTAAGGTTTATTGAAGCCTCTTGCCCGGAATCCAGGTGGAATTTCTCCGACCTGCTTAACAGGTACATATCTCCTGTAGCCATGATTATTCTTCCTTTTGAGAAAAAGCTTTTACAATATAGTTTGATGTTTCTACCGAGCCAAATAAATATCTGCCGGCACCATTAGTCTTTGTTAATTCAAGAAGCGTTTCAGTCGTATCAATAATCTGATACAAAGCAACGGTTGCATTACCAATTGGGAGCAGGGTGGTACTATCTGTAATGATTCCGCTTACCGTTCCCGTATTGGTATCCGCATTGGGATAAAGCGTCATGTCGAGAGAGGCTATCTCGGCAGCCACAAGCGTTGTTATGGCACTGGTTGTTTGATCGTATCCTTCTTTATTTGCAACGATGATATAGTTTCCGTCATCGAGATAGGGTGAGATATATTGGCCCGCGGTGTTAGTAACAGTAGTTGAAATCAGCGTTTGCGTTGTATCCTGTACTAAATAAGTGTTTACAATAGCCTGCTCCAATGGAATAAGCGTTCCGGCTACCCGGATGATACCATAGACGGTGTTTAACGCTGCGTCAGAATCGGGAGTAAGCGGAATATTAACCGTCGTAGGCCGGTTAGCAACCACAGTCACTGGAACAACGAGCGGCGTAAGATAACCACTCCTTGCAGCGAGGACTTTATAAGTTCCCTTTACAATAGTTGGAATTGTATATTGCCCTTGAGGGTTTGTTATAGCATGTGCAACGGGAACATCAGAGCTGTTGAACACTTTAACTGTTGCACCCTCAATCGGTGTTACACCTAAGGAGGTCACTACACCAGTAATAATTCCTTCTTCGGAAGTTGTACTTGCGGTCAATAGAAAATTTTCAGTTAATTCTGCAGTCCCGGCTACAGTAAACTGCTTGCTTGCCAATAAATTATATCGATCGATTGTCGCCATATAAATACTCCCTAAATATACTAATGAAGCTGTATTGCCTCATAACATATTATGATTCTTGAGTCGCTATGGTGATACTATTCTCTACATCAAGCATATTGCGTGAGAAATATTACGTCACGAATATGTATGAAGGCAAGACTGCTGATAGCATTTGATGGGTCCCCTAAAAATCAGCATTTCTCGGAGGTAATGTGAAATTATTTGAGAGACCAAATAATACAAATAGTTTGCAGGCCTTGATCAGAGGAATATCCAAATTTTCAATCCAAGAGATCTATCAAATGGAAAAATGCCTGTTTTTCCCCGCTAATCCATTTGCTGTACTTTATCACATCTATATAAAAAGCATTTTCACCCGAAAGTAGTAAGCGTCTGTCGTTTCCCTCTTGTTTTTGTGGTACAATGCAAGAAAGCCATAATGCGGCCCCCGGGGGCCGCATTATGATAAATGTAAAACAGATAAAACAGGAGGCCACCATATGAATTACGACAGCACTGTCCGTTTAATCGAGCAGGGCATCCGGGAGGAGATTTTCCCCTGTGCCGCGTTTGCCATCGGCAGACATGACGAGGTTTTGAAGCGCGGCTTCATGGGCAATCGCTCGCTTTTTCCGGAAATACAGCCGCTTTTGGAAGATTCGCTGTTTGACATGGCCTCCCTTACCAAGATTCTTTCCACAACCATGCTGGCCTTAAAGGCCGTGGAGAGCGGGAGGATTAGCCTAGCTGACAGACTGTCTCTCTTTTTTGACCAGTGCTACGACAAGGGCGATATTTCCATAAAGCAATTAATGACTCACACAAGCGGCATTGCCGCCCACTTTCCCCTTTACGAGATGAACATTCGGCCCGACGAAACCATCGACGCCATTTTAAAAATGCCCCTGGCCTATAAAACCGGCAGTGCCGAAGTTTACAGCTGCATGGGCTTTATCCTGCTGGGAAAAATCCTGGAGAGAGTTTATGGCGACCGGCTGGACAAGCTGGCCCGGCATATGGTTTTTGAGCCTCTGGGCATGAAAACTGCGGGTTATTGCCCTGTCGGCGGGAATACGGTATCCACCGAGTATTCAAGTGGCTTAAACGCCTATATAAACGGAGTTGTACACGATGAAAACGCCCGATTTTTGGGGGGCGTGTCGGGCAATGCCGGCGTATTTGCCTCTCTCGACGATATGATCGCCTTTTGCGCCATGCTGAGCCGGCGGGGCAAGGGCTTTTTATCCGAAAGAATATTTGAACGGGCCGTTGAAAACTATACTCCCGGCATGGAGGAAAACAGGGGCCTGGGCTTTATCCTAAACGGCAGCCCCCTTAGCTTTGCCGGTGATTTATTTTCCGACGGCAGCTATGGTCACACTGGTTTTACGGGCACATCGGTAATGGTGGACAACAAAACCGGGCTATATGCGGTGCTGCTCACCAACCGCGTGCATTATGGTAGGGAAAATGAAAAGCTCTTCAGGTTCCGCCGTCAATTTCACAACAGCATTTGGGGAAATACGCTGTGAACCCACAGGTTTTGTGCGGCATTAATAACCTACACCTGAGTCACACCTTAAAGGGCGCGCGTCTCGGTCTGATTACCAACCCCACCGGAGTTGACAGCAGACTGAGACCCACCATAGATATATTAAGTGAGGGCTATCACCTTGCTTGCCTCATGTCCCCCGAACATGGGGTACGAGGCGACGCCCAGGCAGGTGAAAAAGTGGATCGGTATACCGACGAAGAAACCGGACTGCCGGTATACAGCCTTTACGACCAAAGCCACCGGATTCCAAGCGAGGCTATGGACGCCATTGATGTGGTTGTATTCGATATTCAGGATGTGGGTGCGCGTTATTACACCTATCTTTATACCTTGGCTTATGCTATGGAGGATTGTGCCCGGGCTGGCAAGACCCTGACAGTGCTGGACAGGCCCAACCCTATTTCATGCAAACCCAGGGGTGCCGTCCTGCAACCCGGGTTTGCATCCTTTGTGGGGCGTTTTCCCATTGCTGCGGGTTATGGCATGACCATTGGCGAGTATGCCCGGTATATCAACGGCTGTTACGGAATCGGCTGCCGGCTGGAAGTTGTACCCATGACAGACTGGAACCCGGCATTTTACTACGAGCAAACCGGCCTATTGTGGGTTGCGCCGTCACCAAATCTGCCCACCGTCGATTCCTGCCTGTGCTATATCGGCACATGCCTGTTTGAGGGAACCAATATTTCCGAGGGACGAGGCACCACAAAGCCCTTCGAGATAATCGGTGCCCCCTGGCTTAATGCTCAAAAGGTGATGCATGAAATGGAACGCCACCGGCCGAGGGGTCTGCTTTTGCGGGAGGCATATTTCAGGCCGGCCTTTTCTAAGCATGCCGGCCTGCTTTGCCAGGGCCTGCAGCTGTATATAACCAGCCGAGAGGATTTCGAGCCTTTTGAGGCCGGCGTCCTTCTCCTTGATGCCATCCGGCATACACACCGGGAGTTTGAGTTTTTACCGCCTTCTAAGGAGGGAGATCCTCCCTTTATCGACTTGCTGTTGGGTTCCGACGCCATACGGCAGAGCGGCTTTTGCCCCCAAAAGTTTTTTTGCCGACAGCGGGCTGAGCTAGAGGAATACAACCGCTCAATCGAAAGCTTTCGGCTTTACTGAAAACCGGAAAAATAGAGAGTTTTCCCCAAAACAAGGCCCTGAAGCAGCGATGCTTCAGGGCCTTACTGCTTATCACCACTACCCCGTCGCACCGTTTGGGACATGCATTAACAGCATATGGGCTCAGTGCGGCTAAATCAGAGTTAAGCATAAAAATCCGGCCAGCAAGGCATATCTGCCCTGCAGCCGGAATTTTCGGAGAAATATATGGCATAATCATTCCCCTACGCTCCCTCATGCAACGCGGGGTGTGCGGGGCTCCGACCTCTAAATTTCCTCCAGAGCCATATGCACCGCCCCTATGGCCGAATCAAATTTTGGCTTTGTCAGCCGAGCCTCGGGCAGCAGCCGGAGGATTTCATTCTTTGTCAGCTCCGCTATGATGAGGTTCTTTACCAGCACGCTGCCACACAGGGATATTTGCCCATGGGTAAGACCCAGCCTGCGGGCCACCGCCGTCACCATCCCGGCCAACCTGCACGCCGCATCTCTGGCAATCCTGTAGCTTTCCGCGTCGTCGGCCTCAAGCCCTTCACTTAGCAGCGGTGCAAGGGATGCGATACCCGTCTTGCCTGTATCAGGGTTGTAGACATAGCGGATAATCTCTTCGGCATGGCTGATTCCCAGCCTTTCAAGCACCAACCCGGTAAGGCCGGTTTGGGGAATGCGTCCATCGTAAGCCTGCAAAACGCTGGAAAGTATTTCTCTCCCAAGGGCATAGCCGCTGCCCGCATCGTCGATAAGATATCCCCATCCGCCGGTACGGGCGCTTTGCCCCGCGGCGTTTTGACCATAGCAAACAGAGCCCGTGCCCGCGATCAGTACGATACCCTCTCCCCGCCCCATGGCGCCGTAAAGCGCGGCATGCTCATCCCCTGCCAGTCTCAGCTTTCCGTGATAACCCAACTCCTGAATACCGTTTAGGACAAACTCCCGGGCCTCCGGATTGGATATCCCCGCCGTGGCGATGCATAGGCAGGCGCACCCCATTATACCGCTGGGTGCGTTTTCCAAGACGCGGATGATGCTCTCCAAGGTGCCCCGCGTCCGTTCCCTCGTCTGGCCGTTAAAGTTAAGGGCACTCACTTCTGTACGAAAAAGCAGCGTCCCGTCCATATTGGCCAGGGCAACTGTCGTCTTAGTACCCCCGCCGTCAACCCCCGCTACATATTTCATATGATACCCCATTCCTTTACAGCATGGATTTTGCGGCAATAACCCGCCCTGCGGAGGCCTCCATGGCCTTTGCATCCATCTGCCCTGACAGCACACGCGCCTCGGCCTCTAGGGCAATTTCACGGGCCAACGCCGCGGTGTGAGAGATACAAAGAATGTCGGCGCCCGCCTCCATGGCCATAATGCCGCCCTGGCACGAGCCAAAGTTGTCAGCAATTGCCTTCATTTCAAGGCAATCGCTTAAAATCAGGCCATTAAAGCCCATTTTTTGGCGCAAAAGCCCGGTTAGAAACCGGCTGGAGAGAGTTGCGGGGCGTCTGGGATCCTCCCGGGGAAACAGAATATGGGCCGACATAATGGCCGGTATGCCGGTACGAATTGCCGCCTCAAAGGGCTTCAGCTCGGCCTTCTCCAACATAGATATATCCCTGTCCACAACCGGCAGCACCAGGTGGGAATCTACCCGCGTGTCGCCATGGCCGGGAAAATGCTTCCCGCAGCACAGTATTCCGGCATCGCTATAAGCCTTTATGACTTGCAGTGAAAAGCGTATTACCTCCTGGGCGGTGTTGCCGTAGCTGCGTGGACCGATTACCGGATTTAGGGGGTTTGAGTTGACATCCAAGACGGGTGCCAGGTTGAAATTGGCTCCCAGTTCCCGCAGCAGCCGGCCGGTAGCCAAGGCGGCCTCATATACAAGGGCCTCGTTTCCGGATTTTGCCAGTTTCAAGGCGCCCGGCATATGTGGGCAGTCCTGAGGCAGGCGGGATACCGTGCCCCCCTCTTCATCAAGGGCTATAAGGGCACCGTAGCCGGTTTCCCGCTGTATAAGGGACTGAATGCTGCCGCACAGTTCTTTCATCTGCGCCCTGCTTTTAAGGTTGCGAGAAAACAAAATGACATTGCCTATTTTATAGTCCCGTACCAGGGCGACAAATTCCTCATCCAGGCTTTCGCCCCCAAAACCCACCAACAGCCGCTGGCCGATCTGCTGCCGCAAAGATAGATTGTTTGACATAAAACTTCTCACCCAAATTAAAATATTGTTCCCGCAGCCTTGACCCTGAGCCGGATCAGGCGATTCTCTCTCCGTCCATGAAAATCTGTTCTATATCAAGGTTTTGGCTGCAAATAAGGAAATCGGCCCTGCGCCCGTCGGCAATACAGCCGTATTCGTGAAAAATATCCAGCTTCTTGGCCGGATTGGCACTGGCGGCACTTACCGCCGCCTCAATTGGTATTCCCCAGCCAACCGTATTTCTAAGGCATCGGGCCAACGAAGTTGCCGCTCCGGCTATGGTGCCGTCCGGAAGGGTTACCCGCCCTGCTTTCAGGGTTACCCGCTGCCCCCCCAGCTGATAAGCACCATCGGGCATTCCGCAGGCCTCTATAGAATCGCTTACCAGGCAGATGCGCTGGGGCCCAAACAGTGCAAACGCCAGTCGAACTGTACTGGGGTGCAGATGGATGCCGTCGGCGATTACCTCCGCCGTAACATGGAGCCTTTCGGCCGCGGCACCCAGAATGCCGGGCGCCCGGTGGGAAAACGGCGTCATGGCGTTAAACAGGTGAGCCACATGGGAAAATCCATTGTCGAAGGCCCAGGCCGCAGCTTCGTAATCCGCCGAGGTATGGGCCACAGACAGCACGCAGCCGCCAGCCGCTCTGGCTAGCTCCTCCGCCCCGGGCAGCTCGGGTGCCAAAGAAAGTATCTTAATCCATCCCCGGGCTGCCCCTTGCAGCTGGGTGAACATATCGCCATCGGGCGCAAGAATATAGGTGGCGTTTTGGGCGCCTCTGCGGGAGGGTTCGATAAACGGGCCCTCCATATGGATGCCCACTACCCGGGCGCATCCACAGGGCGTGTCCTCGGCCAAGTCGGCTGCGTTGGCAAAAGCCCGCTGCAGCATGTCCTCCGGCAGCGACATCGAGGTTGGGCAAAAGGCCGCTACGCCCTGTCGGGCGTACAAGGCCGCCATTTTTCTAAGGCCATCGGGGCCAACGGCAGAAAAATCCAGACCTTCGCAGCCGTGGGTGTGGATATCCACAAGGCCGGGGATAATATACCGCCCGCCCAAATCAATGCCTCCCCGGGCCGAGCCAACGGCCTGTATCCGCCCTCTATTCACCTGAAACCCGCCCGTATGAAAGTGAAGATCCTGCCCGAAATACCGGGCGTTGCAAAAGCCCGTCATAGCGCACACCTAAGGAGACGGGCCGGAGCCAGCTCAGTTATTATTGTTACATGGTTTACTCCCGTACTGATATTCATCGGCTAAACTTCCCATTATTTAAATTTCTGAGGGAAAGCAAAGCTTGCCCATAATCACATTCCGTCCGGCCCCGGTGGCGGCCGGGGCGTTGTTAAACCGCCCGTGCAAAAACTCGTTTCCCAAAACGGCGATAAGGCAGGCCTCCTTGGCATCTCCGTCAATCCCAAGCTGGGACAACCCCTGCACCGGGTGCTTTAGCCTTTGCTCAAGCCTGTCTTTAAAGAAAAGGTTGTGAAAGCCGCCCCCGCTAAGGTATACTTCATCGGGCGCAAACGGCACAAATTGTGTTACCGCCTGCTGTATGCAATAGGCCGAGTAATCGGCCGCCGTCGCCATGAGGTCGGCAATGGAAAGGCCCTGCTGCCGCCCGCGCTCAAGCAGCCCGGCGGCGTATTCCAAAGTATACGCCTCACGCCCCGTACTCTTGGGCGGAGGCTTGGGGAGAAAGGAATCTTCAGCCGCCATGCGTGCCAAAAATTCCTGGCTGACCGTGCCGGCAGAGGCAAGGGCGCCATCCCTATCGAAGTTTTGGGCGCCGCTTGTGTACAGCCTCGTCAGATTGTCGCACAGCACATTGGCCGGGCCGGTGTCGAAGGCCATCAGCCCCTCAATACCCCCGCCCGCCGGCAGCGCCGTAAGGTTAGCAATGCCGCCGGCGTTAATCAGTATTCGGTTTTTCTTCTTGTGAGAGTACAGCAGCCAATCGAAAAACGGAACCAGCGGCGCTCCCTGGCCGCCGTACGCCATATCCGACGGGCGAAAATCGGCAATGGTAACGCAGCCTGTAATGGCCGCGATATCAGCCGGCTCGCCGATTTGCAGCGTGGCGCCCTGATCCGGCAGATGATGCACCGTTTGCCCGTGAGACGCCACGAAATCCAAATTTCCCATGGAGACGCCGGCGTTTTGGCATACCTGCCGTACGCTGTGACCGATAAAAACTCCCAGCCATTTATTAACGGCGCATATGGTTTTTACGCTGCTTGTTTTCTCTTCACAGCAAGCCAGAATCTCCTCCCTCTGGCAAGAGGTATAGTCAATGGTTTCAAAATGAACAAGTTGGAGCTCGGTTTGCCGCCCGACGCCATAAATGCGGCAAACGGCCACGTCCAGTCCGTCAACCGAGGTTCCGCTCATCACCCCGACGCACAAGCGAAAGGGGCGCCGCAGCATGGCCTGTATACACTCGGTCATGCTTTTCCCCCGGAAAGGGCATCCCGCAGCACGCCGCCGGCCCGATCAAGCGCGGCGCGGCCCTCCCGGGCGCCTGTGCCGGTTTTCAGCATGTATATCGCCAGCTTTACGCTGCCGCCGGCCCTGTCAAGCGTCTCCCGGGCCTCCTCGTCGTCGACGCCAGATGCCTGCTTTACTATGTTTATGGCGCGGCAGGCTAGCTTTTGGTTGGTGGCAACCAAATCCACCATCAGATTACGGTATACCTTGCCCAGTTTAATCATGCTTCCGGTAGAAAGCATGTTAAGCACCATCTTTTGCGCCGTGCCCGACATCATACGGGTAGAGCCACCGATTACCTCGGGCCCACAGGGCACCTCTATGGGATATGCCGCCAACCCCGATATTTTGGCCCCGCTCACGCAGGCCAAAGACGCGCTTAGCGCTCCTAATTGCCCGGCATACTCAAGCGCCCCCAATACATAAGGGGTTCGCCCGCTGGCCGCTATGCCCACAAGAAAATCTCTTCGGCTAAAGCTAATTTCTTCAAGGTCGTGCCACCCTGCGTCAGCGTCATCCTCGGCCCCTTCTATGGGAAAACGCAGCGCCTTGTCGCCCCCCGCAATAAGGGCCGTTACCATCTCTGGCGGCAAACCAAAGGTGGGCGGGCATTCGCTGGCATCCAACACTCCCAGCCGCCCGCTCGTGCCCGCACCGATATAAATCAGCCGTCCCCCCTCCCGCAGCGCGGCGGAAATAGCGTCTATGGCGGCCGCTATCTGGGGCAGCGCAAGGGCCACGGCGGAATGTACGCGGCTGTCGGCCCGGTTTATCATACCGATCATTTCCAGTGTGGAAACGTGGTCGATGCTCTCTGTTTCGGGGAGCGTCTGCTCTGTGGTCAGGCCACGCAATTCCTGCCCTTTATCATGGCTCATAACAACTTCTCCCCCTTTAATCATGAATATCTATAATAATAACCGTCCTGTCGTCGGCGTTTTTTTCGGCTCGGCTCATGGCTTCTATCTGCCGTGGGGTAACACTAAGCAGCTCAAGGGCCCCAAGGCCCGACAGAGTATTTTCAAACCCGTCAGTATACAGCAAAACCCGCCGGAAGGGCGCGAGATCCATGGCCCCCGTTCTGACCAGTTTCATTGCGGCGGGGTCTCCGTTAAATACGCCGTAAGCGCAGGGGTGGGTAGGGCTGTTACAAATCTCGCCTCGGATCTGGCGCGCGGTAAACTCCCCCCGTCGGGCGGCCACATTTTTAGTCTGACTTTGGGTAAAGGCCAAACGCTCTTCCCCCACCAGCACACCCAGGCAGTCGCCGTTATAGGCATAGTACAGCGTATCGTCCCTTATACAGGACAAAATGCCGACGGTACCGGGCAAAAAAAAATCCGGGCCGCCGTAATTCAGGTGGTTTTCCGCAGCTACCGCTAAGTTGGCGGCCTCGGCCGCCTCAAGCAGCACGGCCTGGAAATCACTTGCCTCCCCCTCCCGGCTGATGATATGCCGATAAGCTGCCCGGGCGAATATCTCAGCTGCCCGGCGGGATGGGCTGGGGTTGGGGTATATGCCGTTTACGCGATCCCGGGATACGCCGTCCAGCAATATGTATATGCGGTGCACGTCATCCACCAAGAATAAGTCCTCGTTAGGCTTACCGATTTCCTTGCTGTTTTCTATGGTTAAGGTCTGGGACACATATTTCTTCATGCTTTTGCACCTGTTCTTCAGTAATATTCTGACTTACCTTGCCGCTGAAAGCTGTCCTTGGTACGGACAATTTTTTCTAAGACCCGACAAACATCAGCAGACAATATTATAGCATGCCACCAAGAGTGGGGCAAGCAGAGGATAAATAAACGCAAAAGAATGCCACTGTCACAGGGGATACTGCCAAAGCACAGCTTTTAAATAAATAAGAAAAACGTCCGTCGATTTTATCGACGGACATTTAATGGTCCGAGTGACAAGACTTGAACTTGCGGCCTCTTGACCCCCAGTCAAGCGCGCTACCAGCTGCGCCACACCCGGATGCAAAGAGTATATTAGCATACTGCGCGCAGTTTTGCAACCCTTTTTCATAAAATAATCTTCGCACCTGCCGCATAGATTGCGGTATGAATCGTCTAAGAAAACTGTTGCTGGATACTGCGCTGCTGACCGGCGTAGGGTTGCTCATGCGCCTTTTGGGCATGGGCTTTTCCGTTTATCTGTCCAAGCTGCTGGGCGCTGCCGGCGTGGGACTTTTCGAGCTGCTGATGTCGGTTTACGGCATGGCGGTGGTTCTGGCTGTTTCCGGTATCCGGCTGTCTGCCATCCGATTGGTCGTAGAACATGGCGGCGCGGCCCGCTCCGTCATGGCCCTGTGCATACGCTATGCTCTGACACTGGGCGGGCTTGCCTGCGCTGCGCTGATGTTCTCCGCGCGGTTAATTGCGCAGAGCTGGTTGGATGCACCCGAAACAGAATTGTCCCTCCGTATTCTCGCATTGAGTCTTCCATTTATTGCTGTATCCGCGGCGCTGAGCGGTTATTTCACTGCGGCCCGCAAAGCGAGCCGCTATGCATTTGTCCAGGTAGCTGAGCAATTATGCCGGATTGCACTGTCGGTAATCCTTTTACGTTCCCTTCTGCAAAAGGGAATCAACTATGCATGTGTGGCGCTGGTTATCGCCAACTGCGGGGCAGAATCCCTTTCCCTGCTGCTAACCTATCTTCTTTATCGATGGGAACAGCTTCCATATACGATCCGGCGGCCGAAACTGTTGGGTGAACTGCTTGCCATCGCGCTGCCTGATGCAGTGGGCTCCTGGGTGCGCTCTGCGCTGTTGACTGCAAAACAGCTGCTGATTCCCCGGGGGTTGCGTGCCTTCGGTGCCTCGCCAGACAGCGCGCTTGCCACCTATGGCGTGATCCAGGGGATGGCGCTGCCGGTGCTTTCTTTCCCCGCCGCCTTTCTGGGGGCTCTCGCGGGGCTTTTGATCCCCGAAGTAGCTGAATGCCATGCTTCTGGAAAACAAGAACGAATGCGGTATATCATTCGCCGCGTCGTCCATGTGACACTGCTGTTTTCCTTTGGAGCCATGGGCCTACTGCTTGCATTTGCACAGCCTTTGGGTACATTGCTCTATAATAATCGGGAGGCGGTTCTGTATATACGCCTGTTGGCACCCATTGCACCGCTGATCTACCTTGACATCACGGTAGACGCCTTTCTGAAAGGGCTTGGGCTTCAAACCGCCTCCATGCGCTATAACATCATTGATGCAGCCATGTGCCTGACGCTGGTACTGGTTCTGATTCCCCGTATCGGAATTCCTGGGTATCTTGCAATGATCGGTCTGAGCGAAACCCTTAATCTGATCCTCAGTATTGGAAAGCTGCGGCGCGTCACCGGGTTTGAACCTGAAGCTGTCCATAATGTACTACTTCCGGCGGCCGCGGCATTGATTCCGCTGCTGTGGGGAGAATTGGTTTATAACCAACTCTGCTATGCCATGCCGCAGACCGGCGCATTGATTGCTGCGATGCTGTGGGTGACTGCCGGATACTGGGCGACACTGTTTCTTCTGGGGGCCGCAACGCCGGAGGATTGGCACTGGTTCAAAAGTATTTTTAAATAACACCAACCGGACTGCCGCAACAGCCCGGTTGGTGTTATTGTTTATATCGTATTTAGTCCAGGTCGCCGAGATAGTCGCGCAGACTGCGGCGAACTTTTCCCCCGCGGCCGGTAATTGTCTCCGCATGCCAAAGGGCGCTAATGATGGCTTCTTCCACCACTTCGGCACTCATTTCCAGTACCGGATCGATGTGTTCATCATCCATCATTGTAACCGGCACAAAGGCGCTGTCGCTATAATGCGGCACACGGTTTGCGGTGGTGAACGCAATGGCAATATCGCCGCTGCCGTTGCCATAGAAAGATCCGGTGCGGGCCAACCCAACGCCGGCACGGCGGCAAATACGCTTCAATTGACGTTCATTCAGTGGGATATCGGTAGCCAGCAGCATGATAATGGAGCCCTTATCCTTTTTGCACTTGTTCTGCGCATCTTTGATTCGGCGTCCTACAGGCTCACCATCGATACGCAGGTTACCAAATTCGCCGAAATTACTCATTACCAGCGCGCCAATCACATATTCCTTCTTATCCAGCTTCACAACTCGGGAAGCAGAACCAATACCGCCTTTCATGCCAAGACACGTCATACCGGTGCCGGAACCAACCACGCCCTCCGCAAACTGAACATCGGCATTAGCGAGGGCGTTCAGCACATGCTCTTCCGTTACATGAAGGCCGCGAATATCATTGAGACTTCCGTCATTGCATTCACAAATGATGGGATTGACCGTTCCGGTATCCACACCGATATCGGGGTTTTGTGCCATCATATATTTAATCAGCGCGGTCGCCGCCGTGCCGATATTGAGCGTATTGGTCATGACGATCGGCGTCTCGATCGTGCCCAGTTCTTCCACCTGCACCAGGCCCATGGTCTTTCCGAAGCCATTGATGACGACGGAGGAAGCCATCACCTTATCATGAAACATATTGCCTTCATGGGGCAGAATGGCGGTGACACCGGTATTGACATCCCCGTCGCGCAGGGTAACATTCCCTACCTTGACCCCGGGAACATCGGTGATTAGATTCAGTTTTCCTGGTTTTCCCTTACCAATCGTAAAGCCACAGTTCTTATCAAGTCCCATGTTGATTTCCTCCAATATTTTTTTAAGTGACACTAAAAGTATAACTTTTCAGGCGAAAAAAGGCAAGAATATATTCGTTAAATCAGCCTTTACGTTATTTGGTTATAGTATGACTTCTCTTTTTGCATTTTGCATTAGGGAATAGGTCTATGGCATGCCTTCCGAGACAAAACGTACCGCTCTTATTAGCCTTTACCTACTGCCATTAACTGAAAAACCACAAACAAAAAACCCGGATTTTCCGGGCTTTTTGTTTGTGGTTTGGTGGAGACAAGGGGACTCGAACCCATGACCTCTCGCGTGTGAGGCGAACGCTCTAACCAGCTGAGCTATGTCTCCTTTGATGGTGACCCGTACGGGAATCGAACCCATGATTCCGCCGTGAAAGGGCGGTGTCTTAACCTCTTGACCAACGGGCCTAAAATGGTAGCGGCGGTGGGATTTGAACCTACGACCTGCCGGGTATGAACCGGATGCTCTAGCCAGCTGAGCTACGCCGCCATGGGGAAACGCTGTCGAAACAGCAATAGTTATTATACGTGGTAACAGGTCCGTTTGTCAATAGATTATTTTAAAAATCAAATCAGTTTTACTGTGAAATAGATTGCTGCACCAATCATATACGCTACATCTGTCAGCAGCAGTACAAGCGATACTTTTCCGCCAAAAAGAAATCCGGCGGTCAGTATGCAGAGCGTTATCAGATAGAGCGGCAGTAAATAAGATTTATCCGCCTCATCCCCAAGCAAGGATTTGCGAACAATATTTTGCCTGTTCTCCACAGACAGAACCAGCCCCGCTACAAACAGACAAATCAACGCCGCCAGCAGCGTACCAAGCAGCCTGAAATGTCCGCCCTGTGGCAGGACATAACAGCGATACAGCGCATACGCTACGATCCCGTGCGTCACACAAAAAGTGAAAAACTGCCGATCGTATACTTTAAAAACAAGAAACAGGATCGCCACCGCCGGAAGAAACACATAGATCAAACGCATCCCGGTGATAGGATTATAAAGAAGGATCCCACAGCAGGCAGAAAGCGCGCCAAAAAACAACGCAAAAATTCCTGCATGCAGGATTGCTCCTGAACGAAGTCTGCCGTTTTTTTGATCCAAAAAAAACCGTACCAGCAAAACCACCGCAGTGAGCAGCGAGGCCGCCAGCAGAATCCGTGTGATCGTCAGTGTGATTCCATATGTATTACCGCGATCCAGAAACTTTGAAAGCAGGGACACACCCCACAAAAGGACTGCCGATGCGCCGAACACCAGCATGACCTGATTGGTAACCGTATCCTGCACTTGTTTTTTTATGTTTTTATCTTTCAAGTAAATTCACACTCCAAAGCTCCGGATAAGCCGGAAACTAAATGTCAGTATAGCAAGCTTTCAAGATTTTGTCCACTATAAAAATTTTCACTGATTACTTTTGACCGAGAAAAAACAAAAAAGTTCCGGCATTTTAAATTTATTTTAGTTTACCTTCAGACAGAGCATAGACCATCCGTCCCGCCGGTCCGACCGTACCTCAATCATATCTGCATAGGCGGCACGGACTTCCGATTCCCGTTCGCTGATGATTCCGGAAAGAATCAAATATCCGCCGGGCGCAAGCCAAGCAGGCAGATAAGGTGCCATAGCAATCAGTACATCTGCTACGATGTTGGCAAGTATAAGCCGGTATGGACCTTTTTGTGTCAGCTCATCCCGCAGTGTTCCTTCTGTCAACAGGTCGCCCCGACGTGTCTCATATTTATCTTTCGCCTGTCCGTTTTTTCCCATATTTTCCTGCGTTGCCAACATGGCATTTTCCTCGATATCGCAGGCTATGGCATGAGTACCGCCCAGCAGCAGAGCGGTGCAGGCAAGAATCCCACTCCCACAACCGACATCAAGAATGTTTGCTCCCGCCAGATCAAGCATATCCATCTGCTCCATACACAGACGTGTAGTCGCGTGAGAGCCGGTACCGAAACTGGACAAAGGGTCCATCGTCAGCAGGGTTCTTCCGTCCGGAACCTCCGCTTTTTCCCAGCTGGGACAAACCAGAAGCCTCCTTCCCACCATAAAAGGTTTGTAATACTGCTTCCAGTTGTTCTCCCAGTCCTCACTCTGAACAGAAAGTACAGAGATCTTCAGCGTTCCATAAAAAGCGTCTCCGTGCTTTTCCGCCAGCAAAGCACCGATCTGCCGCAGCAAATCCTGCCCTTCCTCGTCGGGAGTCAGGTAAAATGATACCGCCGGCGTACGGGAGGGATCCCCAAGCGCCTGTTCTTCCAGATAATCCCAACGGGGAGAAGGTGAGTTTTTTAGTTCCTCCAGCGTGGCAGGATCGTCCACCTGACAGCCGCCGGTCAGCCCAGCCAGCTCGTCGGCCAGAAGGTCCGCGGCCTCGTGGGTCGTCTCTATCATAACTCTCAGAAAATCCATGTCAAAGAGCTCCTTTCTGATATGCGTCCGCCGCTTCTGCAGCATAACGTAGCCACCTGATCGCACCGGCCGGGTCCCGCCCCACTGCGGTTTCTCCTGTGAGAACAAGCCCTTTCGCACCGTCAAGCACCGAAGTAAAAATATCGTTCATTTCTGCCCGCGTAGGGAGAGCGTTTTGCTCAAGCGAAGCCAGCAGCTGTGTAGCCACCCAGAAGGGCCGGCCAAGACGCCTGCAGGCTGCAGCGATATGCTTCTGAAAGACCGGTACATGCCACAGTGGCTGCGCATTGCCCAGATCCCCCCGGGCGATCACAACCACATCGGCCTGTTTGGCGAGCAAGCCAATTTGCTTTACACCATCAATGCTTTCTATCTTTGCCAGTATCGTGGCATCGCCAATGCCTATGTTTTTCAGTGCGGCACGCAGATGAACGATGTCTGAAGGCTCTTCAACAAACGGCTGCATTACCGCAGTGACGCCAAAGTCTTTTGCCATCTGGAGATTGTCGTAATCTTCCTCGGTCAGCGGCGGCAGCAGTACCTTTCGCCCGAGAAGCGCTATGCTTTTTCGCGGTGGAAGCGTGCCGCCCCGCACAACGGTGCAGCGTGCGCCGGAAAGTACCTGCAGCAACAGCTTGCCGTCATCCAGCGAAAGCTCATCGCCCGGCACAAGCGCGGCAAGCAGCTGACATGGCACGGAAAGCTCTTCGCCGAGAACGATGAATCCCTTTTCCTTCAGCTCCATCGGACGGGTATTTCCGGCTCGCAGTTCCTTCCCCTGCAGATCAAGAATCAGGCCGCAAGGGCAGCCTGTCCGCACCCGTGCACGGCCAAACGCTTCCAGCCAATCCGGATGTGCACGCAGCCCGCCATGCGATAGGTTGAGCCTTAATCCAGTCATGCCGGCCTCCAGCATCTGCGAAAGCATTCCTTCATCCGCACAGGCCGGGCCGAGCGTACCGATATATTGCATGCTCATTTTTTTAGTGTGAAACGCCAGGCGCAGGCGCAGGTATCATCGGTTGTTTCCGGATAGCAGGAAACAACCTCACACACAATCCGCTCGTCAATCACATGGGCAAATCCAGTGAATTCCGGAATTCCTGCGGCAATGCAGGGATGCGGTGGCATCCCCTTACGCATACGGGCGCTCTGTACGCGGCAATCCAGCGTCCGATATAGGAGCGTGTCTCCCTTGCGGGTATATTCCTCATGATTGATGTTGGCGTAAAGCCGCAGGCTCATGGCCTTTTCAAGCCCGTCCAGTCCGGCATGCTCCGGCAGCTCCAGAAATTTTTTAATCTTCTGCGCTTCAATGGCAGTAAACCGTTCCCATATGGCCGCATCACAGCCCATGGCTGCATCCATTCCATAGGTGGCCTCCACCTGCTGGAACCAAACGCCATCCATAGCCAGCCAGTTTTTACAATAGATCTCGATCAGGTCTTCCAGTTGTCCACGGGAAAGTGTGGACAGCGCTTCACTTTTCGGCATGGTATTCTCCTCTTATATCGCTTTTTTATCTTTAATATAATACGCCGCCACCCGATCGTCGGAACCGGCGTACAGCAGAAGCCCGACGGGTCCTTCGATGAAGCGACTCCCCGACGGATCTTCCAGCATCACAAAATGGCTGCACAGCACATGGTCACCCCTACGCTCCATATTCATCGGGTCATATCCGCAGATACGGAATTCGCCTTCTCCGGCAAGCTCGGCTCTTTGAAAAAAAGCATCGATCCGCACCTGTTTTTTATCGAAAAACCGTTTCGCACGATCAGACATATCCTCGCGTGGCCGGGTCGCTGGCACCACCGGAAGGCGATCGGCGATCAAATCGAATACCGGTCGCGTTTCTTTGCCGACCTCGTGGCAAAAATCAAGGCTGCAGTTCCCACACGCCAGCAGAAGCAGGGCTCCACTGTAATAGGAGCACCGCCGCGGATCAAACAAAAACTCCCCGTTTTGAAGCCGCGCACGGTACTTTTCCAATTTTAAAATATAGAGTGGTTCGGAAATCTGAAAAAGCGTACGCATCCCTACGTATTCAGCCATACCCTCGACTGTCTCACACAGTAGCTCGTAGTTAAAGTAATCACCGAGAATCTCTTGCCGCATCCGTCGTATGGAGGCAATCTCCGCCAGGGTGGTACGCTGTTTTTCCGGCGGGAGCCCAAAGCTCTCTGCCAACAGGCGGTTTTCCTCCAGCTTAAGAGAAAGATTTTCCCTATTCTCCGGGTAGGACAGCGCGTGCAGGTCTTGGGGGAAGCGCATCTCTCCCCGTTTCATTTGAAAGGCGTGAAACATCTCATGGACAAGCCCGGCCGTTAACTCTTCCGCTGTTGCCCCATCCTCCGGCTTCCAGATCGCTAGAAATCCGTCGTCCCAGGAGATGGCGGTGTTTCCCAGAAACCGTTGATCCCAGGGAATCATGCCGCTTTCCAGCAGCACCCGCTCATCATCATACAGCGCAAACGGCACCTGGGTAAAGCCAGGCCAAAACGTACCAAAATCCAGCTGGCTAAGAAGTGTGCTTACCTGCATCCGTAAGTTTTCCAGCATCCCCGTTACCTCCAAAAAGGGCGGGGTAAAAGCCCCGCCCAAAAAGATTTGGCTCATCGCCAGTATAGCCTATTTTCTTGTTCCACGCAAGGTTTACTGCGCGTCGGCTGACATTTTGCGGTGGAATAAAAGCACGGCTATGATAAGTATCACTACGGCATAACCCACCACCCACCAAAGATCCGGGAAAATAGCTCCATAGTTACCTGTAATCGCCGCCCGGGCTGCATTGACCGCGTGGACAAAAGGCAGCGCCTCCGCCACGGCTCTAAATCCACCGCCCACCAGATTCAGATCGAACCATGTACCAGACAGCCATGCGCTCAAATTCGTCAGCAGCGCACCGCAGACACCACCTACCTGTCTATCTGTCAGAAGGCTGCCGCAAAGCAGTCCAATGCCAATAAACAACAGGGCCGCAGGCAGCAGCACGACAAGTGCTGTAAGCAGGGACAGACTCGGTTTTAAGCCGAGGATCACCGCTGCAGCAAAACAGACTACACTCTGTCCTGCCGCCAGAGGCAGCATAGGGATTGTATATCCCAAAATAAAATCCCTGGCGGATAGCGGAGAGGCAAACAGACGCAGCAAGAACGATGTACTCCGATCCCGCGCAATCAGCATCCCGGAAAACAGGGAAACAAAGGACATGCCGAATACCGCGATACCAGGCGCCAACTTTTCAATAGAAAACAGCTCGACAGGTACATTGGCCTGAATGGCTGTCAGCAGAAGAAGTATGACCAATGGAAAGCCGAGGCCAAACGCCAGGTTCAGCGGATCCCGAAGAATTTCCTTTCCGTTTCTTCCTACAAACACCCACATTTTCATGCTTCCACCTCCGGCTCGGTCGCCAGTTTGATAAACGCATCTTCGAAATTGTCCTTACCCGCCCGGGCCATCAGCTCGCACGCCGTTCCAACGGCATGCAGCCTTCCGCAGGACATAATCCCGATCCGATCGGATAGTGCTTCCGCTTCCTCGAGATAATGGGTGGTCAGGATCACGGTCGCATGGCCTTTCAGTTCCCGAATGACCTTCCAAAGTTCACGGCGGGCCAGGACGTCGAGTCCCAGTGTCGGCTCATCCAGAAACAGAATTTGGGGAGCTGAGATCAAAGCCATCGCAATGCTCAGCCTGCGCTGCATTCCTCCGGACAGCGTCTTCGATTTTGATGCCGCAACCTCGGACAGGCCCAGCTTTTTAAGCATTTCGTCGGCTCGGCGCCGGGCGTCGCCAACACTGAAGCCGTAAATACCAGCCATCAGTTCCAGATTCTCACGTACGGTCAGACCGGGCGCCACCGCCGTTTCCTGCGGTGAAACGTTGATCTTTGCTTTGACAGCCTGCTGAGCATTTATAATACTGCTTCCCAATAACAGCGCATCCCCTGCAGTAGGAGCGGATAGACAGCACAACATCTTAATTGTCGTTGTCTTCCCGGCGCCGTTAACACCCAACAATGCAAACAGCTCGCCTTCCCGCACTATCAAGTCGATTTGATCCACGGCAGTTTTTGTACCGTAACGTTTTGTAAGTCCGTGTGTTTCAATGGCGTTCATTGGTTTCTTCAGCTCCGTTCTCACCCAGCAATCCGGAAAAAAAGCTCTTAAGCGATTCACTGGTGAGCAGTGCCAATCCCGTTTTTTCGTCCCCCACCAGCATTAAAGAATCACCGGGTTTGATATCAAACTTCTGCCGTGCATCTTTTGGAATAACGATCTGACCCTTTTCTCCCACTTTCACCATGCCAAATACAAGTTTTCCATCCGGGCCCATCAGCATATGAATCCCCCTTAACGTATGATTAGTGTGTTTTGTTATACTGATTATACATTTCCTATTTCTTTGTGTCAAGTATCTGTACACCAGATATTTTGTTGACGCTGTCAAAAATATATGATAAACTTTCATTGTTCGCGGGCGTGGCGGAATTGGTAGACGCGCCAGATTTAGGTTCTGGTGGGAAACTGTGCAGGTTCGAGCCCTGTCGCCCGCACCAGTAAGACATACTTTCTCCGCTAAGGGGAAGGTATGTCTTTTTTCTGTCTAAGGGCAGGACAGTGGCATGGTATTACAGAAAACCAAAAATCCAATGTACGGATCATTCATTTATTAGGAGATAAGAAAATATGGCAAGGCAGCCAAAGCAGGTACATATATTTTTGTTTCGTCAAAAAGGAAATGAATATGAATATGCAATTTTTCAAAGAGCAGATATGCCATTTTGCTGGCAAGGAATTTGTGGCGGATTAGAAGATAGCGAAACAATTGAAGAAGGTGCTCGCCGCGAAACATTTGAAGAAGCCGGAATAAAAGAAATTTTACCTCTTTACCAGTTAGAAAGCATTAGTTACTTACCAGACAATATTTTTAGCGACACTACACGATTAATTTGGGGCAGAGGTGTTGTTGTAGTTCCAATGTATTTTTTTGCTATGCCCTTTGATGGGCAAATTAACTTATCTGATGAACACACAGATATAAAATGGTTATCATATGAAGAAGCGTATAACTTTATTTATTACAAAGACCAGCAAATTGCTCTTTATGAACTCAATGAAAAGTTGTTGCGCAGTAATTTATTTGAGTAAGTTTATGAGCATAATGAGAAAATGATAAATTCCAGTTTGTTGGGGCAATGCAGCAGCCAATATCCTGCCGATCGGAAAAATCCTTTTTGCAGTATAGCTTCAGAAAAGACATAGCTTTCCGCCAAGGGAATGCTATGTCTTTATTTATAAAAATGTGATAATATGTATTAAAGAATTATTAAAAACCTCAGATAATTGGAATACTTTACGCCGTTTTGGACTATAAATTGCCGATTATCTATATAGCTCGGGGGAGAAAGATTTGAATTTTTATATTTCATCACGCTTAAACAATATCGACAAAGTAAGGTACGTGGCAAGCCGCCTAAAAGGTAACGGCTGGACACAAACCTGTGACTGGACAAATTTTGATTTATCATCAGAGAGCATACGAAGTATTGGTGAAAAAGAATGTGACGGTGTTAAAGCTGCGGATATTTTAATTGTTATTACGCCGCAAGGACGAGGAACACATATAGAATTGGGTATGGCTATTGCTTTAGGGAAAAGAGTGTACATTTACCATATAGACGATTCATTTTTTAAATGTGATGATAATACATGCGCGTTTTATTGGTTACCCCAAGTAAAACGGCTAACTGGGGAAATTGATACTGCTATCGAAGTGATTTTAAGAGAAAACACAAGTCTTGGCTAATAAATATTATGTACAGCCGATAAATATTATCGGCGAAGAGTGAAATTTTATTTGAATCATTTTTTAAGAAAGGCATAGCTTTCCGCCAAGGGAAAGTCTTTCTGTGATATTATTAATTAAAAATTTATGGCATCACACAGATAAGCAGAAATTTATGGAGATATATAACATGGAAGAAATTAAATTAATTAGCCCATCGATGGAATACGGTGAAGATATCATGCAGTTTCGTAAAGAGATTATGGAAGCTAACGATAATGATTCATTTGCAGGATGTGGTAGCTTAAGACAATGTTCAACTATTGAAGAATGGCTATATATTCTTGCTGAAATGGAAAATATTTATACTTGCCCAACTGGGAGCGTCACATCAAACACATATATTGCGGTTCGTATTTCTGACAATAAAACAGTTGGAGTAATTGACCTTAGGCATCATATAAACCACCCTATTCTGGGTCTCTGGGGAGGGCATATGGGATACTCTATACGCCCATCCGAACGAAATAAGGGGTATGCAAAAGAAATGCTAAGGCAAAATTTAAAAAAATGCAAAGATAGATATATGGATAGAGTTATGATTACTTGTAGTCGGGATAATCTTGCAAGTGAAAAAACTATCATTGCCAATGGTGGAATTTATGAAAACGAAGTATGTATTGATGGAGAGTATATAAAAAGGTACTGGATAAATCTGTAATAATTAAGAACGAATTCCAGCTTATCAAACTGACCATCGGCAATTTCAATTAATCTGTAAAATCTTTTTACACCATTATTCCATACAGACGATCCGAACCTTTTTCTTTTGGAAGAAGGTTCGGATTTGTTTACATTAAGCTCTCATGAACCACTTGAAAATTTGATTCAAATCTTCAACTCGCTTTAATCTATATCGTGCCATCTGTCAGTTACCTGCTTTTTTGTAAAGTCCACTTGACATTTTAAATATCAATGCTATACTAAAATGGAAAGTCAGCTTTCCGTTTGAGGGATAATATGAAAAATAGATTGGAATCTCTACGAAAATCGCGTGGTATCCGGCAGGAAGAACTTGCGGCCACACTGGATGTCTCCCGGCAAACCATAGGCTCTCTGGAGAATGGAAGATACAATCCGTCTATTCTTCTGGCATTTAAAATTGCGAATTTTTTTAATGTAAGGATTGAAGATATCTTCATATATGAGGAGTAGAAGAAATGAAAAAAGGGGCTTATTTTACGCTTACCGTGCTTGGCTTCGTACTTACTATGGTCGGATTATGTTACCTGAAATCCACGGCGGAATTGCGGGGATATATGCGTGCCCTGCCTTACGTCTGCATAGGTATCGGCTGCGGTGCATTCGGTCATGGTCTTGGAGAAATACTGAGCCAACGGGCTGTCAAGAATTCACAAGAACTCCAAAGACAAATTGAGATCGAAAAGAAGGATGAACGGAACGTGACCATCAGCAACCGTGCCAAGGCAAAGGCCTATAATGCAATGATTTATATTTTAGGCGCGCTAATTGTATCATTCAGTCTGATGAACTTGGAGCTGTATGTAATTCTTCTGCTGGTATTCGCATATCTGCTGGTCATTGGAATTTCTGTTTATTACCGCTGTAAATATGACAAAGAAATGTAATCGCGTTATCCCACGCTTTATATTGTTTTAAAAATAAGATTTAACTTTTAATTGCCATCCCCCCTCATCAAAAAGTAATAATGATAAATATACTTATCAAAGGAGCACATAGATGAACAAAAACATATATGACGATATTAAGCAAAAAGCCGCCGATCTTGCGTACAGCTCACTAAACTATACCGAATATGAAGATGTTTCCAATTATGAGGTCATTGTCTGGGAGAATGACCTCATTCTGCTGGGCGGATTCAATAAAGAAGCAAAATGCTATGAATATCATTGGGCCGCCACTACTGCCACTGCGCTTTCCAATCATCTGAATCGCACAGATTCGTTCTTCCTTACCTTCATTCCCCGGGAATGGGTCCATGACTTGGAAAGCATCGGGCTTCGGGTACGCAATGCCTGGCATGACTATTTCATGGATAGTCTGGACAGCGTTGACGAGCATCTATGCCCCGATGCCAATTTTCTTGCTCCATCGGAATGCGCACAGGCATCGGAAATCACACTGCTGTGTAAAGGTCAAAGCCGAGGATTCACAGGGCAAACGACTGAATGGTTTCATGACTGGCTGGAAGGGCCATCCGATATTAAAAACAGGGCTGTGTTGGTCTCCCGGACGGCGAAGAACGAAATAACAGGTCTCGTTTGTACGGGCACCTATGCACATGAAAGCACGAAAGGGCCTATCGCCTGGATCCGGGAAGCGGCAGTTTTGCCTTCCTGGCAGAATCAAGGGATTGCACGCAGATTGATTATGAAGGCTTTGGCTTATCAAAAGCGCAACGGCGCAAAAAGGGCTTTTCTTGCCGTTGACGAAGAAAATCAGTATGCAATCCATCTCTATACAAGCATTGGTTTCCACCCAAGCGAAGAGAGCAGCCAAATTGATATGATCAAAATATTCGTGCCGTGATCGGCGTGAATTTTTACCCGCCTTTCATGGCGGGTTTTCGCTTTCTTTGGTTTTCGTCTGTTTCTGCAGGGATCTTGAGAAAGACTTGACAATCCCGCGGGGAAAGCTATATAGTAGATGCAATATATTGAGAAAACACAAACACGGAGGAGCCTGCAATGATTAATACCAATCTAAACGAGAAGTTCCTAAAAGAGGGCGTGACGTTCGATGATGTGCTGCTGCTGCCGGCCAAAAGCGACGTCACGCCCGATATGGTTTCCCTCAGCACTCGGCTGACCCGGGACATCACCTTGAATGTTCCACTGATCAGCGCTGCAATGGATACGGTCACCGAATCCCGCATGGCGATTGCCATCGCCCGTGAGGGCGGCATCGGCATTATCCACAAGAGTATGCCGATCGCGGAGCAGGCGGATGGGGTCGACCGGGTAAAACGATCCGAAAACGGTGTCATCAACAGCCCGTTTTATCTCTCCCCTTCCCATACATTGCGGGACGCGGAGGAATTAATGGCAAAATACCACATTTCCGGCGTTCCTATTTGTGAAGAAGGTAGGCTTGTGGGTATTCTCACCAACCGTGACCTGAAATTTCAGGAGGACTTCACCCAGCTATGCGGCGATGTGATGACCAAGGACAACCTGATTACCGCACCGGTGGGTACCACATTGGAAGAAGCCAAACGTATCCTCGGCAGGCACAAAATCGAAAAGCTGCCGCTGGTCGATGAGCATTTCGCACTGCGCGGTCTGATTACCATAAAAGATATTGAAAAAGCGGTCAAGTATCCGAACACTGCCCGCGACAAGCAGGGCCGCCTGCTTTGCGGTGCGGCCATCGGTGTCACCGGCGATGTACTTGAACGCGCAGCCGCGCTTGTTGAGGCCGGCGCAGACGTGTTGGTGCTGGACTCTGCCCACGGCCATTCGGAGAATATATTTAACTGTCTAAAAAAGGTGAAAGCCGCGTTCCCCGGCACGCCGGTCATCGCCGGCAACATCGCCACGGCGGAAGGCGCGAAAGCCCTGATCGACGCCGGCGCGGACACTATCAAGGTAGGCATCGGCCCCGGCTCCATCTGCACTACCCGCGTAGTCTCCGGTATCGGCGTACCGCAGATCACCGCTATTTATGACGCGGCCTGCGAAGCGCTTAAGCACGACATTCCTGTCATTGCCGACGGCGGCATCAAATATAGCGGTGATATTGTCAAGGCCATTGCCGCCGGTGCGGACTGCGTCATGATCGGCTCTCTGTTTGCCGGCTGTGAGGAAAGCCCCGGCGAGAGCGAGATCTATCAAGGCCGCCAGTTCAAGGTTTATCGCGGCATGGGATCGATCGCCGCCATGAATAAAGGCTCCGGTGACCGCTATTTCCAACTCGGCACGCGAAAATTTGTTCCTGAAGGCGTCGAAGGCCGCGTTCCCTACAAGGGATTGGTCAGCGATACAGTGTTTCAACTGATGGGGGGTCTCCGTTCCGGCATGGGGTATTGCGGCACGCCAACGATTCAGGAGCTGCAGCAGCGCGGTCAGTTCGTCCGTATCACCGGTGCCGGGCTGAAAGAAAGCCACCCCCATGATATCTATATCACAAAAGAAGCGCCCAACTACTCCGTTTCCCCCCAGGAATAAGCTATCATGGATAAGCTGATTATCCGCCGAGCTGCATCCGACGACGCAGAGGCGCTGCTCTCCTACTTAAACCGCGTAGGCGGCGAAAGTGATAATTTGCTGTTTGGCGCCGATGGATTCCGGGATTTCCCGATCGTGCAGGAAATCGAACACATTCACGCCGCCAACAGCGGCAAAAATGCCTTTTTGATCGGAATAGACGATGGAGCGATCGTTGCCACTGCTATGCTGTCCGTCTTTGGCCGTGAGCGCATCGCTCATCGGGGTACCGTGGCACTTTCAGTCGCGAAGAGCTGTTGGCACAGGGGAATTGGCACAGCCATGCTGTCTGAAATTATCAGATATGCCCGGAACAGTGGTATCGCTGTACTGGAGTTGACCGTCCGCGAAGATAATGTTCATGCTATTGCACTTTATAAAAAACTCGGTTTTGTGCAAATCGGTATTTATGAAAAATATGTCTGTGTTGATGGCCGGTACTATACTTCCCTGTTGATGAATCGATACCTGTAATGCCATGTGGCGTTGCGGCGAGACCTTTCTATCTTTTATGAGGAATTGTTGTGAATAAAGGAACCCCCTTGTTTCTTTCCGGGGTTACCAGCCCCGGCAAAACATCTATCGTCAATGAGATCCAGTCCCAGAAGAACCGACTGTTTTATGCCCTTTCCTATGATTTGTTCGAAGAAACGATCTCAGATTGAGCGGAAGATGACGACTGCCGCTATGCGCAGGCAATCGTTGCCCTATATGCGGCGGCGAGGGCTTTTTCAGACCAGGGACAGAACGTCCTGATCGACGACCTGATCATGAATATCGACGGGTTGGATTCACATTACTGGCAGCTGCAGAAATTTTTTTCTGGATATCCCCTCAAAATCATTGATGTTTTCTGTCCGCTCGCTGTCTGCCGCGAACGCAACCGGGTACGGCCCGATGGAAAGGAAAACCAGTCCGATTTTCAGGCGGCACGGATGAAAACCGATATTGATTATGCACTGACGCTGAATACCGCAGACAGCTCCGCCCGTGAATGTGCAGACCGTGTTTTGGCCCTTTTACCGTAGATCTTAAATTAAAACAAAAATCCGGGCTGCGGCAGATGCCGCAGCCCGGATTTTATCATCTGAATGAACAAATTTGTCGTGTTTGCCTTACAGCTTTGAAACAACTTCCGCACAGCGCGGGCAAAGGGTCGGATGCGCTGCGTTCTTGCCCACTTCAGTAGAATAACACCAGCAGCGGGCACACTTCTCCCCCTCTGCACGCAGAACGGTGAGATATACGCTTTCATGGTTCGCGCAAGGCTTGCCCTCATGTCCCTCCTCGATCTCCAGGGCAGAGACGATCAACAAGTCGCGCAGGAGTTCGGCATCCGGCATCAACTTGCTCTTTTCCTCCGCCGTGCAGCGAAGTACGACTTTTGCTTCCAGCGGCTTGCCGATCAACTTAGCGGCACGGGCTTCCTCCAGCGCCAGATTAATATCGGAACGAAGCGAAAGAAGCTCACTCCAGTGCCCCAGCTCCTCCTGTGTGAGCTGGTATGCCGCATATGGTGCCTGCATCTGATTAAAGATCACGTTGCGGGCATCATCGGACGCCTGGTGCGGCATCGCATGCCAAATCTCATCAGCTGTGAAACACAGGATAGGCGCCAGCAAGCGGGTCATGGCGTCGAGGATCAAATACATAGCCGTCTGCGCGCTCCGACGCTTGAGCCCATTCTTCTCGTCGCAATACAACCGGTCCTTGATAACGTCAAGATAGAGGCTAGACATATCCACGACGCAGAAATCGTTCAGCGCGTGAGTGACGATGTGGTATTCAAAATCTTCGTATCCCTGCATGCAGGTGCGGATCAGCGCGTTGCAGCGTGAAACGGCCCAGCGATCAAGCGGCAGCATCTCTTCGGACGCAACCAAATCTTCCGGATTGAAATCCTTCAGATTACCCAGCATATACCGGCAGGTATTGCGAATCTTCAAGTAAGCCTGAGACAGCTGCCTAAAGATAGCGTCGGAACAGCGAACGTCTACCCGATAATCGGCGGAGGCAGCCCAGAGGCGCAGTACATCGGCACCGTACTGCTTAATAACATCGGCCGGGTCCACACCGTTGCCCAGGGACTTATGCATGGCCTTCCCCTCGCCGTCCACCACCCAGCCGTGGGTTAGAACGGTTTTATACGGTGCGCCGCGGCCCTTAGCTCCGACGGCGACCAGCAGCGAGCTCTGGAACCAGCCACGGTACTGATCCGCCCCCTCCAGATAGAGGTCGGCCGGCCATTCGGTCTTGTCGCGCAGCTCCATCGATGCAATATGGGTGGAGCCGGAATCAAACCAGCCATCCAGGGTATCAGTTTCACGGGTAAAATGGATTCCGCCGCAATGCGGGCAGACAAAGCCCTCCGGCAGCAACTCTTCGGTCTCTTTGGCGTACCACGCGTTAGAGCCCTCTTTTGCAAAAATATCTGAGACCTTGCCGATGGTTTCGTCGGTACAGACCGGCTTGCCGCAATCCTGACAATAGAATACGGGGATCGGCAGCCCCCAATGACGCTGGCGGGAAATGCACCAGTCGGCACGCTCCCGGATCATGGAAATCATCCGGTCTTCGCCCCAGGCGGGGATCCAGCGGACAGCGTGGGCCGCGGCGACTGCTTCATTCTTAAAGGCATCCACCGAGCAAAACCACTGTGGCGTTGCGCGGAAAATGATGGGGCTTTTGCAGCGCCAGCAGTGCGGGTAGCTGTGGACGATCTCCTCACGGGCAAACAGCGCGCCCGTCTCAGTCATGTTCTTAAGAATCGCCTCGTTGCTCTCATCATAACGCATGCCGGCAAACTTCCCGGCATCCTTGGTCTGATACCCATGATCATCCACGGGAACGATCAGATCAATGCCATATTTCCTGCAGGTAATATAGTCATCGGCACCGAAGCCAGGCGCTGTATGCACGCAGCCGGTGCCGCTGTCCATGGTAACATAGTCGGCCAGCACCAGGCGGCTATCCCTATCTATAAACGGATGCTGCGCCGTCATCCCCTCGAACTCAGCGCCCTTCATGCGGGCAATAATCTCGTATCCCGAAATCTTCCCGGCCGCCATGGTGGAATCAAGCAGCGCTTCCGCTGTGATATAGGTCTCTCCGTTGGAGGCCTTCGCCAGTACATAACTTTCCGCAGGATGAAGCGCTATAGCCAGGTTTCCGGGCAGCGTCCATGTGGTCGTCGTCCAGATAATGAAGAAGATTTTATTCGGGTCGCCGTAAGATCGCAGCTTTCCAAGATCATCCTTGACGGCAAATTTAACATAAATCGAGGTACATGGGTCATCCTTATACTCGATTTCCGCCTCCGCCAGCGCGGTTTCGTCATGTGGGCACCAGTAAACGGGCTTCAGGCCCTTATAAATATATCCTTTTTTAAACATATCACCGAAGATTTTGACTTCTTCAGCTTCAAAGGATGGTGCCATCGTAAGATACGGGTCGTCCCAGCGGCCCATGACGCCCAGACGTACGAAAGAATCCATCTGGATCTTAACGAACTTTTCCGCAAAGGCCTGGCAGGCGCTGCGGAATTCCGGGATGGACATCTTCCGGCGATCCAGCTTGTTCTGCTTGATGATCGCGCTCTCGATGGGCATGCCATGGTTATCCCAGCCGGGAACATAGGGCGTCAGATAACCGGACATCGCCTTATAACGATTGATAAAGTCCTTCAGCACTTTATTGAGCGCGGTACCCATATGAATATTGCCGTTGCTGAACGGAGGGCCATCATGCAAAATATACTTTGGCCTTTCCGCGTTCTTTTTCAGCAGTTCATCAAAGGTATTCTGCGCTTCCCACGCCTTGAGAAATTCCGGCTCGCGCTGCGGGAGGCCGGCGCGCATGGGAAACCCGGTTTCCGGCAAATTCAAGGTGCTGTTATAATCCTGTGGCATTTCTTTATCCTCACTTGCTGTCTGATTCTTCGTCATCCTTATAGTCCCGGCCGAACCGCAGATCACTGAAATTGAACCGGGGCTTGGGCGTATACGGGCTGGCGCCATAGATTTTGGCAGTGTCACTGTCTTCATCCGGTTCCGGTTGGGGGACGGGCACACTTTCGCCGAGAGAGACCTCGAAAAAGTGGGTCCCCCCCTGCTGATCCTGTGTGGAATCCCCCGCAGTGACCGGAGCAGGCTCTGCCGCTGTGGTCTCAGGTACATCCGGCTGTGGCAGCGGCTGATCCACGGGCACAGCAGTACTCATATATTCTTCCGCCGGACGATCCATGATCGTCTCCATAACCTCGATGTTTTTTTGCAGAAGGGCCCGTATCTTCTGTGCATATTCACCGCAGGCAGTTTTGGCCGACATCAAACGATTCTCTTCCGCAGTCACACCGATCTGAAGCTCGGCCACGCTGCGCTGTACGTCGGAACGGGCATTTTTCAGGATCGCATCGGCCTCCGATTGTGCTTTTGCCACAATGTCTTTCGCGGTCACCTGCGCGGTGAACAGAGCCTTGCGCATCTCTTCATCCACCGAACGATACTCTTCTATTTTGTCCACAAGGACACGCATTTTTGCCTTCAGCGCGGCGTTTTCTTTATAGAGCGCTGTATAATCCACCAGCAGGTCGTCCAAAAACTGGTCAACCTGCCCCATGTCATAGCCGCCAAACACGGCCTTTTCAAATTTTTTGTCCTGGATCTCCTGCGGAGTCAGCATTGCATCATTCCCCCAAACTCAGTTCAGGCG
>JAYFOA010000009.1:0-2025 GCA_034933145.1 Clostridiaceae bacterium | reverse complement strand
TGGTCGGGTATGACCATGAGTCCTGCGGCAAGAATAGTGGCCTGCAAAAATGTTGTGAGACACAAGCCGATGATTTGCTTGCACCACTGAATAAAGCCGTCCATGTACCCGCGGGGAACGCTGAACATATACAACGAGCCCACGGAAATCTGAATGAGCAGAATGCCGCCACGCTTGAGATTTGCAAAGAACACCTTAATGATGGCGTAGCCCATCATGATACTAATAAACAGAATCATAATAGGACTTGTGATGGTGCCAATGCCTCCAAAGACACCCGCACTCGAAGCTGCGTCCAACGAACCCGCCGTGTTGAGATGGTAGATGATATCTATTGCCAGTGTGTCAATGCCGCTGCCGTAGCCGGTGATTCCGGAGGTTAGGCTGGCCTGTAGGTTTACCGACAGCTTGAACAGCTCCACTGGCACGATGGTAAACAAATTGACGGCAAGAAAGCCCTTGAGCGCATTCAGCAATGCATCTTTCACGCTGCCGCGTCCGTTCTGATAGTCGATGCCTGTCTCAAAGGCGGAAACCACAAGCCCTACAACATAGAGCGTCCATGCCAAATAGGAGAAAAACAGAACGATACTTTGCACCCATGACATTTCGAACAACTCCACGCCCATATTGCCCATTTGAGCGAAAAAATCGCCAAGGAAGCCGACGATCTGGCTGTAAACCCAGTCGATAATCTGATCCATGACGTCGCCGAGCAGAAAATCCCATATAAACAATTACATAATCACCTGCCTTTCCGACCGTAGTCAGTCATATATGGTTACATTCCAAGAATCGTCCACACATACATCGGAGCCGTAAGCGTAAAAACAAGACATGCAAATAATATTGCAGGGCCACTCCACTCAAACTGACCATGTTTCCTATAGTCGAAGTATGCCATACCCAGCTTTGCAAAGAAAAACACGGCGAGGATGAGGTCAATGGCGGGAAAAACCACGTTATTGACTACCTGCTTGATCTGACCCGAGGCGTCATCCCAAGTCCCTTCGATGGCTCCGGCGACATCACCGGCAGCGAGGGCTGGCGTCGCCATGCAGATGCAGACCAGAAAAACAAGGCAGAGCGCAGCGATGAGCTTTTTGCTTTTCATGATTTTATCAGTCCTTTCCAAAATAATTGGCCGCTGAGATTGAACTTCTCAGCGGTCTTGTTGACGTACTTATGGATTTGCAGGAGCAATGTGCCAGTCATCCCACATGCTGCCGCTGATCATCAGCGAGTCTGTCAGATTCGCTGAGAGCATACCAGCCGGCGTCCATGCGTCAATGAGCCAGGTGTTGACGGTATAGGCTCCATCAGGCATCCAGATCGGCGTGAAATGGGTGCGATTCTTATATGTGGAATATGGATTCTTCTGAAATTCGAATTTGCCTAAGCTCGTCTGCTCCAGTAGCCGCCAATAGGTGTCATAGCCGAATTCCGGGAAATAGCTGACCGCGTTCTGCGGCTTCGTCACCGCCGTGCTTTGCGTGGTGGTGACTTTTCCCGTGACGGTCTGATTGATCCCATAGCCGGACTTCATGGTATCCCCGCTGGCCGTGGGGTTTTTGCTGTCGCACACGATACTCATGGAGGAGATCAGATTGGCAGTGTAACTGTCATAATCGAACTCCCACCAGCCCTCGTCGACCCAATATCCGTCCTCATCGTCGCCGTACCACACCCAATTCTCCTGCCACCATGGGCGCCATACGCCCCAACTTGCCGAGCTCTGATTCGCCCGGTTGGGTACCGGGGAATAGGAAAAGCCGTCGTTGCGGTCGTCGGCCACAGGATTCGGCGGTTTATTCTGATCCAGATCCACAATTCTAACGTTGATGGTGGAGTTTGAAGTGCTGCCGGGCCCGATCACCGTGACTGTGATTACCATGTCCTGCTCCGTGCTGGGCGTCGTCCATTTCACCCACGCAAGCTGACTGTCGCCGGATGGATAGTACACGTTGCTCACGGTGTAGGTTATACCTTTAATGTTGAATTTGACGCTGACCGGATCATCCGGAT
>JAYFOA010000008.1:0-122429 GCA_034933145.1 Clostridiaceae bacterium | reverse complement strand
CCCCCCCATGCTGTAATCTGCCCGTGGACTGTTAACCGCCACGGGCTTAATTTGTGGGATTCACAGTGGATGCGACCGCAGGAGAAGGACGGGGCAGTACGCGGATCATGACGCTTCCAAGATGAAGAATGACGGCCGGTTATACTTTTCCAGATATTGAAAGTCGCCGTATCCGTTTCCTTTGGAATTACCATTTTCCGGGAGTTTGTTTATTTTGCGTTTATCTTCCGGTGCTATGATAAGGGCAGTTTTGTATGAGGAGGCCGCCCATGAATATCCGCATTTCCGCGGACAGTACCTGCGATCTGTCACCGGAACTTATTCGGCAGAATGATATTGCCGTGATTCCTCTGCGTATCGTCCGGGATGGAAAGCCCCTGCGTGATGGGGTTGAAATTACGCCCGACGATCTGTTTGCCCATGTGGCTGCCGGTGGCGGGCTTTGTCCTACTGTCGCGGTTAATCTTTCGGAATACCTGGATTTTTTCGGGGGCCTGCTGGAAAATGCCGACGCCATTATCCATTTCTGTATCAGCAGCGAAATGTCTTCCTGCTATCAAAATGCCTGTCTGGCTGCACGGCAGCTGGGCAATATCTGGGTAGTGGATTCCCGAAATCTCTCCACCGGAATCGGACATCTGGTGCTGGATGCGGCGCAGCTTGCAAGGGCGCAGGCGGCGCCGGAGGAGATTGCCGCGGAAATAGAACACCGGCGTGAAAAGCTTGATGTCAGTTTTGTGCTTGATACGTTGGAATATTTGAAAAAGGGCGGGCGCTGCAGCGCAATAGCCGCATTTGGCGCCAACTTATTGAATATCAGGCCCGCGATCCAGGTGAAGGACGGAAAAATGGGCGTTTGGCAAAAATATCGCGGCCCGATGGATCGGGTGCTTGAAAAATATGTGGCCGACAAGCTCGCCTGTCCGGAAAATATAGACCCAAAGCGGATTTTTATTACCCATTCCGGTGTGACACAGGAGACGCTGGATCGGGTGGAACAAGCGGTGCGGATGCAGGTTCCCTTTTCAGAGGTGTACTTTACCCGCGCAGGCTGTACGATCTCCAGCCATTGCGGCCCGAACTGCCTGGGGATTTTGTTTTACCGCGCATAGTCCGACATATTCGTCTGATGTTCTTAAAACAAAGAATCCCGCAGGATGGAAATCATACTCCATCCTGCGGGATCTTTTTAATTTTCGTCCGTATAGCTACCGCGGTTTTTTTTCGGAGATTCTGCTGAGGCTTACAGGCTGTCGCCGAAGTCGCGGCGGAAGGCCTGCTCCAGCTTTTCCGGCCAGTTGCCCAAGGGGGCCAGGCGGCCGAAGAAGAAGCGCAGTACGCGCGGCTCTTCTGTGAACGTGAGCCCGCCGATCAGTTCGCGGTTTTCAAAAAGCCAGCCGATGCGGTCGGCGGCATATTCAACCTGGGAGAGGGTAAAGACGCGTTTGGGCATGGCCAGACGCACCAGCTCCATGGAGGCAAGCCGATCTCGGCCATCGGGTTCCCGCTGTTCGGACATGGTACCGCGCTCCATGCCGCGAACGCCGGAGCAGATAAAGAGTGCCGCCGTCAGCGCGCCGGCGGGGTAAACATCCTGGGTCAGATGGGGACAGAACCGCTGTGCATCGATATGGCAGCCCAGACCGCCGGCGGGGGTGACTACGGGCACGCCTTTCTCCTGCAGCCGGTCGCACAGCGCTTTGACAAAGATGGGTGTCTGCTCGATGACATGCAGGTCCATTGTCTCCCGGAGACCGACGGCCATGGCCTCCATCTCACGTACCGACATGCCGCCGTAGGTAAGGAAGCCTTCAAACAGCGGCACCATCTCGCGCATTTTTTCAAACAGGCCATTGTTATTTGTTAGGATGGCGCCGCCCCGGGCGCAGCCCAGCTTGCGGGCAGAGAAATAAAGGATATCGAACAGGCCGCCCAACTCGCGGGTGATGTCGATAATCGGCGTATCGGCGAAGGCCTTGTCACGGGTTTTGATAAAGTACAGATTATCTGCCAGCAGGCTGGCGTCCAGTACGGATACCAGGCCGTTCTCACGGCAGAAGGCCGCGACCTCGCGGAAGCTCTGCATCGAGACCGGCTGACCGCCGATCAGGTTCGTTCCCGCTTCCATACGGACAAAGGCGATGTTTTCCCGGCCGTGCTGTGTGACGGCGGCGCGGAGTTTGTCCATATCGGCGTCGCCTTTAAACGGCTCGTCGCTTTCCAGCTGCAGACCTTTGTCGCTGACTATTTCGATGACCTCGCCACCCAGTTCGGTGACATGTGCCTTGGTGGTGGTGAAGTGGAAGTTCATAATCGCGAAGGAACCGGGGCGGACCAGCGTCCGTGCCAGAATATTTTCGCAGGCGCGGCCCTGATGGGCGGGCAGGAAGTGTTTCGTCCCGAAGATGTCCTGCAAAACAGCCTCAAGACGGAAAAGGTTTCGCTGCCGGCATAGCTGTCGTCGGCGCGCATCATGGCGGCGTACTGATCGTCGCTCATGGCGTTGACGCCGCTGTCGGTCAGCATGTCCAAAAATACGTCCCGATTGCGCAGCAGGAAGGTGTTGAAGCCGGCTTCTTCCATGGCGCGGCGGCGCTGCTCTACGGGCAGCAGGTTCAAACGCTGTACCATACGGGCTTTGTGCATTTCCAGGGGGATGTCTTTTCCAGAGTGGAATTTGACGGTGTCGTTCATAGGAAATTGCCTCCTCATGCATGCTCCCGAGGCAACAAAAAAAGCCTTCGTTCCTCAGGGCAGGAATTTTCTGCCCAGGGACGAAAGCTCAGCTTCCGCGGTACCACCCCGGTTGCGACGCCCAAACCGCGCCGCCGCTCTTCTGGGTCAGCGAACCCATAGCCCTGTATCGGGAGCGCCCGTGCCTCCCTACTTTGGTTCAGGAAGCCCGCTCGGGAGTGTATTTTCAGATCCCGCCCGTATCCGCTCACACCGACCGCGGATTCTCTGACATCGGGGAATGGAATCTCTTTCTCTCCGTCTTTGCGTTAAATCTATTATAGGGGCGGACCGGGCAGGCCGTCAATGGGGAGAAACGACAAAATCCGGCACAAACATGGCCTCTGCGTATGTTCAGTTTGCTGAACATACGCAGAGGCCATGCCATTTTAGTGCAGATTACAGCCGCCGATTTCAGTATAGGTCAGCCGTCCCTGAAGTCGCTCGGATTTCATCAGCGATAGGTGGGAGACCGTCATGTTTCTTTCCGGAATGGACAGACGGATGGGCGAGGCTGAAGCGATCTGTCGAGCCAGTGTAATATGCGGGTGGAAAGGCTTATGGTCATAAGGTACCTGCCGCACATCCAACTCCCGGCGGAGCCGGCGTGCCAGCGCCGAAAGCGCGGGGTTTTCCCGCACCCCCGCCCACCAAAGCTCCCCAAATCGTCCGCAGCCTTCCGTGGCCAGCGAAAACGGAGTACCGCCGGCAGCCTCCATCGCCTGAAGAGCCGCTGCGGCATCATGGATTTCTCCGAGAAAGGCCAGCGTCAGATGAAGGTTTTCAGGACGGGAGAAGACGCCTGTTTCCGATTGCATCCGAAGATCGGAGACAGCTCGCAGCAGCGACGATTTGATATCGGGTGAAAACAGAATAGCAATAAATAATCGCATAGCGGCTCCTTCCCGGGGATCAATCCCATCGGAGTATCAGTTTTTAAGCCGTACTTTTGGTTCGTACAGTGCATAGCTGTTTTTTCCGTTGCGCTTAACACGATAAAGAGCAGAGTCCGCACGTTTGAAAAGGTCGTTGTAACTATCGGTGCCCCCGGTGCCGAGTACCGCACCGATGCTGGCGCGGAAAGGATGGTTGTTTTGCTCTCCGATGCGCAGAGTACTCAGCCGGTGCACCAATGCGGCGAGCGAATTGTGCAGGCGAGGTGCATTGCTCAATCCCGGGAGAAACACCATAAATTCATCCCCGCCAACACGGCCGATCAGGTCGGTACTGCGGAAATGTTTGCGCAGCGTCTCGGAGAGGAGTCTGAGCGCTCGGTCGCCCTGTATGTGGCCCAAGGTATCGTTGATGGACTTGAGGTTATCTAGATCGACCACCAGCATGGCACAGGAAACTCCCGCGTTCCGGGATAGCCACTGGGCGGCCAGCTCTTCGGCTGCCGTCTTATTGAGAAGGCCGGTCATACCGTCACTGCGGGCGCGGCGAAGCATCTCTAACATGCTGGTCTTTTCCGCGGTGACATCTTCGACGGATATGATTGCCCGGACAGGGTTTCCGTCGTCGTCACGGATGGTTACGAATTCCATCTTTTCCCATCGCTGATTCCCGGACGGACATTCCATATGTGCGACCAGAAAACCGGTTTGCTCGCCTTGAAGAATTCGGCGGCACAAAGCGGCGTAGAACCGGAGCGGGGCAGACAAAAGAACTTCTGGAGGAAAACAGGTTACCGTCTCGGGAAGTTGATACAGCGTGGCATACTGTGGGGGAAGAACCAGTGTCTGCGCGGCGACGTCATATCGGCAGTACAGCCGCCCCATGCGGGACATGGCAACACGAATCTCTTCTTCGCGGATACGGAGCGCTTCTTCCGCTGTTTTACGTTCAGTAATGTCGATATAAACGCTCAGATAGGCGGGCGCACCATCCGCATCCTGTGTCAGCCGGGATTTTTCCAGGATCCAGGCGACTCCGCCGTCCTTTCGCAGAATGCGAAATTCCTGCTCATATGCGGGACTCCGTTCGGCGGCGGCGGCACAGCCAAGGGCCTGAGCTTTCGGCAGGTCATCCGGATGCACCAGCCCGCGCAGTCCGTTGCGATGAAATTCGCTGAATTCGTCCAGCGTATAGCCAAATTGGTGCAGAAGCCCGCCGCCGATATAGGACAGGGATTCGCCTGCAAGCGGAGACAAAAGCGTTTCTACCGGAACAACGGTATTAATCAAATCCTGATAATAGCACTTTTTTTCCAGCTCTCCGCTGGCGGCATCCAGCGCTATGCGCAGCTGTTTTTCGGTCTGCTGCAGCTCATTGATATCATGGAGCAGCAGCGCCGCAAGAACATCCTTTTCAGCCGGGTCGTCCAGCCGAAGGATACAGATTTCGACCCATCGGTAGTCGCCGCCGAGCGTCTGGCGATATTCAAGCTGAAGTTCAGTCTGCCCTGCTGTAAGCACCTGGAGCAGATGCTCACGCGAAAGAAACCGGGATAAATCGTCCCGATCTTCCGGGTGGGTCAGGCTGAAAATAGAGGCCAGCAGCTCATCGTGGCATCCTTCAGCTGGGGCACCCACAAACGACCCGCCTTCCCGACGCATCAAGTGGTAAGTGCCCTGCGTCAGGTTCAAAATGGCGGATCGGAGATAAATGGTCTTGACTGTTTGACAAAGCTGTCCAACCTTGGCAGCAGAAGGCTGACCGGAGAAAAAATTCGGTTTGTCTCGCATTACAGCATCTCCTTGTCGGTGCGACATGCGCCGCGGATCGTGCCGGAGAAAACGCGGGAAAATCGGTATTCGCCGGGGGAGTAGATTCGGGGAAAATTGCGGCACTTTACGCGGATGGCCACAAATGCGTACTGTTGGCAGGGCAAAGCCCTCTGTAATTTTGCAAAATGGCAGCAATGAAAACTGTGTAAGATTTGCCAATATTTGAAACTTTATTGACAGTATAGCACGGGGTATGGGATAAGTCCAGTTTGGTTTTTAGCGGATAAAGTCATCCCGTGCGTCTTATACAACCCATTGCGTTAATTTGAATTCAGTGGTATGATATTATAAACATTTTTGCTGCCGGATTTTTATTAATCAATTAATAATCCCCTCTGTTGAAAGAAAGGAACGCTGTCATGAGCGAGTATGTTTTGAGCTGCTGCTCCACCGCCGACCTGACGGAAGAACATTTCCGTGCCCGGGACATCCGCTATATTTGTTTTCATTATGAATTGGATGGAAAGGAATACGCTGATGATCTGGGAAAGTCCGTCCCGTTCGAGGAGTTTTACCGCAAGATGACCGAGGGAGCTATGACCCGCACCTCACAGGTCAACGTGGCAGAATTCATCAATTATTTTACTGCTTTTTTGGAGGAAGGAAAGGATATCCTGCATGTCAGCCTGTCCTCCGGCCTTTCCGGAAGTGTTCAGTCGGCCCTTTCCGCCCGTGAGACGCTGCTGGAAAAATATCCGGAGCGGAAGATCTATATCGTCGACTCCCTGGGTGCGTCCTCCGGATATGGTCTGCTGATGGACAAGCTGGCCGATCTGCGGGATGGCGGCATGGACATCGACACGCTTCACGAGTGGGCCGAAACGCATAAACTGGAAGTTCATCACTGGTTTTTCTCCACCGATCTGACCTTTTACATTCGAGGCGGCCGTATCTCCAAAACCGCCGGCGCGATTGGGACGCTGCTGGGTATCTGCCCGCTGCTGAACATGGACGACGTTGGACATCTGGTCCCGCGGGCAAAAATCCGCTCCAAGCCCAAGGTGATCGCCGAGATTGTTGACCGCATGGAAAAGAATGCCCGCGGCGGTCTGGCCTATGATGGAAAATGCTATATTTCACAATCCGCCTGTTATGAGGACGCCCGTGCGGTCGCCGACCTGGTGGAAAGAAGGTTTCCCAAGCTGCAGGGAAAGGTGGAAATCAATTACGTCGGTACCACGATCGGCAGTCATACAGGGCCGGGGACGGTAGCCCTCTTCTTCTGGGGAGGAACCCGGACGGAATAATTGGGTATCAATAGCAAAGACCGCTGTCAATAACTTTGACAGCGGTCTTTTCAGCTATTTACCAGACGGGGAGATAGCTGCCCTTGTACTGCTCAGCGATGACCTGTTTTACCTTATCGGTATGATACAGATCAACGATGTGGTTGAGCAGTTCGTCGTCTTTGTCTTCGGTTCGCGCGACGATGATATTGATATACGGGTTGTCGCTGTCTTTATCTACCGACTCCAGGTAGATGGCGTCATCGCTGGGAATTAAGCCGTTATCGACGGCATTTCCTCCGTTGATGATCGAGGCTGTTACATCTGGCAGGAGGCTGGCAGTGTTGGCCGCGTCCACCTCAATAATATCCAGTGACAGCGGATTATCTGTGATATCCTTGACCGTGGGCGTGTAGCCGGCATCGGGATCCACGGTGATCAGTCCGGCACTTTCCAGCAGTTTAAGCGAACGGCCGCCGTTGGTAGCGTCATTGGGGATAGCTATCTTGTCACCCTCCGTAAACTGGGATACGTCGGTAATTTTCTGGCTGTAAATTCCGAGGGGTGCAATGATCGTTTCCCCGATGGCGGTCAGATCATAGCCTTTTTCCTTGATCTGGTTGTTCAAAAAGGCATAGTGCTGGAAGGCATTGAGATCAATCTCGCCGTCGGCCAGCGCCTGATTGGGCATATTATAGTCTGCAAAGGTCACAATTTCCAACGTGACGTCCTCGTCAGCCAGGGCGTCGATCACCGGCTGCCATTGCTCATTGTTTTCTCCCACAACGCCCAGCTTAACAGTCTTCTTTTCCGAGTCCTTGGCAGCACAGGCGGACAGCGTAAGCAGAGAGGTGAAGGCAAGAAGGATGCCTAAAAACTTTTTCATATGTCAAATCTCCTTATTTATTCAGTGGGTCGTCTTTTTTACCACATAATCGCCAAGGGCCTGAGCTACAAAGACCAAAGCCAGAATAACGATCAGGGTGAGATAGGTTACATCTGTCTGATTCCGTTGGTAGCCCCAGCGGATGGCAAAATCACCCAGACCGCCGGCACCGATGCTGCCGGCCATGGCGGATAAACCGATCAGGCTGACAAACGTGATGGTAGCGGCACGGGCCAAGGCAGGTACGCCCTCCCGCAGGTAGACTCGGAAGATGATGCGCTGCGGGCTGTCCCCCATGCTCTGGGCGGCCTCAATCAGGCCCCAGTCGATCTGGGCCAGCGCAGCCTCCACCTGCCGGGAAAAGAACGGAACCGTGCCGAATACCAGCGGGATAATTGCTCCGCGAACGCCGATGGCCGTGCCGACCATGGCGCGGGTCAGGGGAATGAGGGCCGCCAGCAGGATGATGAAGGGGATGCTGCGCAGCAGATTAACCAGCTTGTCGAGCGACCACCACAGGGGGTGGCATGCCATGACACCGCCCTCCCGGGTCACGATGAGCAGAACGCCCAGCACCAGGCCCAGCGCAAAAGCGATCGCGCCGGACAGGAAGACCATCTGAAGCGTCTGGATCGTTGCCTCCCACAGCTCCGGCATTTTATCCGCCATGTTGGGAAACAGATGAAAAAACCATTCGCTCATTGTGTAGCCACCTCCACGCTGACACCCTTCCGACGCAGGTAGTCGATCGCTCCGTCAATGCGGTCCGGCGTGCCGGTAAATACCAGCCCCAGAGATCCCAGCGCGTTGCCGCGGATCAGCTCCATGTTGCCAAACAGGATGTTGCAGTCAACCTCAAAGATCCTGGAAATATAAGAAATCAGCGCCTCGTCGGCACTTTCGGCCGGATAACGCAGCAGGGCGAGCCGCCGATCCTCCGATTGCCGGAGGATCGGCCAACCGCTTTCGCACAGCGCCCGCAGCCGATCACTGCCATAGGCGCTGTCCGTCAGCCGACGTCCGGCCTCTGTCTTCGGTGAGGAAAACAGGGACAGGGTGCTGCCGGTTTCGGCCACCGCCCCATCTTCCAATACGGCCACCTGTGTGCAGACCGCTTTGACCACGGCCATCTCATGGGTAATAAGTACGATTGTGACGCCAAGCTCCCGGTTAACTCGTTTAAGCAGTGCCAGGATGGAAAGGGTCGTTTTGGGATCCAGTGCGGAGGTCGCCTCATCGCACAGCAGAACCTTCGGCTCGGTGGCCAGGGCGCGGGCGATGGCTACCCGCTGCTTCTGGCCGCCGGAGAGCTGTGCAGGATAGGCAAGCGCTTTATCCCGGAGCTCTACCAGCTCAAGCAACTCGCGGACGCGGGCCAGCTTTTGCTCTTTTGTCCGTGCTTTGTCCGACAGAGGGTAGGCAATGTTATCCCGCACCCGGCGGGATGGCATCAGGTTAAATTGCTGAAAAATCATACCGATGCTTTGCCGACGCCGACGCAGTTCCTGTTCGCTCATGGCGGTCAGATCTTCACCGTCCAGCAGGACGTGGCCGGAGTCTGGCCGTTCCAGCAGGTTTATGCACCGTACCAGGGTGGATTTCCCTGCGCCGGATAAACCGACGACGCCGAAGATGTCGCCTTGTTTTACAGTCAGTGACACATCGCGCAGTGCGGCCACTGTCTGGCCGCCGGCGCAAAAGGTTTTGGAAATATGCTGAAGTTCGATCATAAAACGCGCTCCTGTCTCAGATTTGATGGAGACAGATTTCACATTCGCTCCGTCCAGAGAACGGCGCCTGTTCGCAGTACGATTACCTTCATCCGCATTCCCTCCCAACGTATAAAAAGACCCGCCGGTCAAATCGACCGGCGGGTCTGATAAACAATTCGGTGCCACGTTCCTTTATGTCAGGGACGGGCGCCTCTGCCGGCCGCTTTCATGGATGTACATGGAAACAGACATGGTGCGCATCATGCACATCATGCCAGGCATCATCATGAAAGCGGAGAAACGGTTCATATAACAGTTTCCTTTCCGTGAATTGTGACATATCTTAACAGGCTTTTTCCTGTTTGTCAAGGGCGGATCTAAAGATTCTTTTGCAGGTGAAAGGCCAGTTCGGCGATCTGGACGGCATTGAGCGCCGCACCTTTGCGTAGCTGGTCGCCACAGCACCAGAGGGAAAGGCTGTCTTCGAAAATGAGATCCCGGCGTATTCGGCCTACATAGACCGCGTCTTTTCCCTGCGCGTCCAACGGTGTGGGGTAATCGCGGCTGCCAAAGGAGGCCAGCAGGCAGCCGGGGGCGGCAGCAATCGCCGCAGATGCTTCTGCAGGGGAGATCGGGTCGCTGGTACGGATGGTGACAGCAATGGAATGGCACCGGACTACAGGGACGCGGACGCAGGTGCAGCCTGCCCGCAGCGCTGGCAGGTGAAGAATTTTCCGCCCCTCGTTCTGGAACTTCATTTCTTCATTTGTGTAGCCGTTCTCCTGCATTGTACCTATATGGGGGATGACATTGCCAACGATGGCGCAGGGAAAAACATCCCCTGCTTCTTCGCCGCGCATTTCTCGCTCCAGTTCCTGAAGGCCCCGCTCGCCCGCGCCGGATACCGCCTGATAAGTGCAGGCAGACAGGCTTACGATGGGGGAAAGGCGCGCCAGCGCACCGATCGCCGTTAGAGCGATAATGGTGGAGCAGTTGGGGTTGGAGATCAGCCCCTTGTGCAGGCCGACATCTTCCGGGTTAAGCTCCGGCACCACCAGCGGAACCGCTGGGTCAAGCCGGAAGGCAGAGCTGTTGTCCACAAACAATGCGCCGCCGGCGCGGATCGCAGAAACATAGCGGCGGGCGAGGGAGGCACTCACCGCACCGAGTACCAAGTCAATTCCTGCAAAAGAAGCCTCTTCTGCCGCCTGCACGGGGAAATCTTCGCCGCGAAAGCGCACCACCCGCCCGTCGGCACGACTCGCCAGCGGTAAAAGCCGTCGGACGGGAAAGGCTCGCTCGTCCAGAACCTTAATCATTTCCCGCCCTACCGCACCGGTAGCGCCCAGGACGGCAACATTTAAACCATTCATTGCTTTTCCTCCTCTTTTTCCAGCGCGGCGAAAAATACGGGGCCGCGCGCCCGCAGCCGGGCAGCTAATGCGTGAGCGGAGCCGACGGGCATCGGTACGGTCGTTACCCATACATGACAGCCGAAGATTTCAGGGTACCCAGGGACTTCTTCTGACAGCGCCGGCGGCACGCGAAACAGATACCGGCAGTGAAGCAGGCTATTGTCCGGTTCGGCGCGGCGGCAGTCTTCCGGCAGCATTACCGGTCGCCCCCGGCGAAGGGTCAGCAGGTCGCGGATCACGGCGCACGCGGTGGGTCGTCGGCCGGCCCCGCTGCCCATCAGCGTGACGGACTGTGCGCCTTCGCCATACCGGGCCAGATTTTCACAGCCGCGCAGGGCGCTTTCAGGTGCGGAGACGGGAAAAAGCGTCGGCTGAACGCAGGCACAATACCCATTATCTCTTCGCTCCGCACGGGCATACAGGCGGCAGACAAGGCCGTGTGCGTTCAGATACTGCGCGTCTTCCGGGGTAAAGGCGCGGACGCCCTCCCGGGCAATCGATTCTGCGGGAGGCAACAGTGAAAATCCGACGGCGCAGGCGAGCGCCAGCTTCCGCGCCGTATCCAACCCGCTGAGATCATCGGACGGGTCGGCTTCGGCATACCCCAATGCGCTGGCTTTCGCCAGTGCGGCTGAGAATTCAAGCCCGAGCCGCTGCATCGCATCCAGTAAAAAATTTGTGGTGCCGTTGAGCACGCCGCTCAGGGCCGCAATGCCGCCGACCGCATCGTAAAGATTGGGAAGAAACGGAATGCCGCCGCCGCAGGCGGAGCTAAACAGAAATCCCGCACCGGTTTCCCTGGCCAATGCTGCAAGCTCCGGCCCACTGTCGGATACCAGCGCTTTGTTGGATGTCACCACGCTTTTGCCGGCCCGCAGAGCAGCGGCACAGTAGTTACGGGCGGGCTCCAGTCCGCCCAGCGTTTCCACCACTGCGTCTACCGAGGGATCGCACAATATTTTTTGAAAATCCGAGGTCTGATATGCTTCGCATATTTTTCCGGCACGAACCAGCGCCGGGCCCCGGTCGAGGCCTGCCGCGGTCAGCTCTGTCAGCACGCCGCCGCCGACTGTCCCGCATCCAAGAACCGAAACTTTCATATAGACCTCCTGATTTCATGTGTCCGCAATAAAGAAACACTTGTATTTTTTGTGAAAACAGTTTATCATGGAGAAGCAGCAATTGCAACAAAAATACTTTGGCACAATCACTGAAAAATAGAGGCGAAGAGGAGCAAGTATTATGCTGGATCAATATTTTATCGTTCACAAGTCGGTTTTGCCCGAATATTTTGAAAAGGTGGTGGAAGCAAAACGGCTGTTGGAAAACGGAAGTGTCCGTGATGTGAGCAAAGCTGCGATGGAGGCGGGGATTTCTCGCAGCACTTTCTATAAATACAGGGATTATGTGTTTGAACCATCGCAGATGGCCGAGGGACGGCATGCGGTTCTTACCATGGTACTCAGCCATGAAACGGGCGTACTGTCACGGTTGCTCGGTCGTGTTTCGGCTATGGGCGCCAGCGTCCTAACAATCACCCAGAGCCTTCCGGTAAGGCAAAAAGCGGGCGTCACGCTGTCGTTGGATGTGGGCGGGATGACGGCTTCGACGAACGAACTGCTTTCGGCGCTGGAAAGCGCCGCCGGTGTGGAACAGGTTCGATTGGTGGCGGTGGAATAATCCCGCTATGATCACATAGCCGACGGCTGTCAGGCCAGGCAGAAAAAACGCCGGTGGCTTAGTATTAGCCGACGGCGTATTTTTTACAGTTGACGGCTATTGACACTTCGAGGGTTTACTTGTTCGAAAAAAATAATCCGGCCGGCCCGAAAAGTCAGGTCGGCCGGATTTTTCATTTATATGTTTGCCGGGGCAACGTAAGCGCGGGACAGAGGCCCGGTGGAGGAGACGGTTTACTGACCGATGGAATCAGTCCTGTAAATGAACTTTACGCTGCCGGCCATTCCGTCGGAGATGCCGGCAAAGGAGTTATAAGCTTTGGACACGTCGGCGCTGGCACGCAGCCGGGCAACAAGGTCGGTAAGATCTCCGCCAAACGCGTCAAGGAGCTTTTGCACCCCTTCCTTATTAAACTGCACAAGTCCGTCGTTTAGCTGCATGGCGCCGTCTTTCAGCAGGGAAACACCATCTGTAAGGGATTTCCCGCCAGTCTGCAAGGCGGACAGCCCATCGGAAAGACTGCCGGCACCCTCCGCGAGGCTGCCGGCTCCGGAGGCCAGTTCCGCGCTTCCAGAGGCCAGTGCCGCAGATCCGTCGCTGGCGGAGCGAACGCCGGATGTGTAAGTGCACAGTCCCTGGTAGAACTGATTATAGCTGTCCAGCTGAGCTTTCAGTGCGGCAAGACGGCCGATCTGCGAGCGGGAGGACTGTACACCGGCTTCGATCTGAGCGGCGACGTCAGGGCTTTCCATCTGGGCATCAATTAATTTTTGGATCTGCGCTTCCGTATTGGCGGTGATGGCGGCCTGAATTTCATCCGTCTGCATCTGCTGCTGAACTGCGGCTGTGATCTGTGTTTGGGTCGCCTGAGGAATCTGTCCTGCGGATACTGCGGCAGTATACGCTTCGGGCGTTATGTTCAGCGCCGCAGAAATTACTTTTTCCGTTACCTGCACGTGGATGGCCTCTTCCACCTGCGTACGGATGGCAGGCTCCTGCGCCCGGACGGCCGCAGTCACGACCTCCAGCGCTTTGCTGCGGGCGGCGGCACGGAGATCGTCCTCGCTCATGGAGGCCCCCAGACCGTTCAGCACATCGGCGTAATTATCAATGGTCAGCGGTTCCGCCTGAACGCCGGCGGCCGCCAGTGCGGAATCAGCCGTCGACAACAGGGATGCAAAGACCTGCTTTGCCCCGTCGGTAAGACTGCTGCTGTTTGCATCCAGCGCCTGCAGCCCGCCGGAAAGCTGCTGTATGCCATCGCGCACATTGGCTGCACCGGTTTCAAGGTCCTGCGCACCGGTCTTCAGCCGGGAGGCACCGGCGGCCAGCTGGTCAATGCCGGAAAGCAGGTCATTCGATTTATCAAGCAGAGTGGTAAGCCCGTCGTACAGGGCGGAGGAACCGTCCGTGAGACGTGCCATCGCATCAGAGAGCTTTCCCATGGAATCTGTCAGGTCGTCAAGCTCCTGAATATTGTTAAGATCAAGCTCACCGAACAGGTCGCCCGATGCATAGGTGAAGGCAGTCTCCAGCGCGAAGTCCGTTGCATCCGCGGTGATCTCCACAAAATTGGGAATTTTGATTTCATCGGAAGCCAGCCCTAAATTCGTCTGCAGGCCGGGAAGGGCAAACCCCATAACGAAGGTGCGGTCACCGTCGTTGATGATCCGGCCATTGGATACCTCGATATTGCGGAAGTGATTATTATCCATGGCCAGGCCGGTGAGCATGACAAACGGAACGTAGATTTTCGTTTCGACGCCGTTAATATCAGTCTGCCGGTATTCGTTGTTGACATAGTCATATCGGATAGTGACACGACCGCTTTTCCCGGCCAGCTCTTCCGCAGAAACAGACTTTCCATCCAGCAGATAACTGACGGTGACCCCCACCGGCAGTGACTGGTCGGTGGTGCCCTGGTAATAGATGTCATTGCCCTTTGCGTCCCAGACGCGGGCATGGTCGCCGCTTAGGGTATAGGTCTCGTCACCCTTGATGTTCGTCACATTGTCAAGGGATGTATTGTCCGCGATGGTATCGCTGCTGTCGGCATTTTTCAGCCAATCGCTGACGATGATCTTTCGGACGGAGCCATCGGCAGTTGCCAGTACATAGACCGTTTCATCCTTACTGACACCGGCTGTTTCGGCAGATACCGTATCTGCGACGGGTTCGGACGGTGTAACGGCGGTTCCATTGGATACCGGGGCAGCATTCCCTGTACCCGAGGCACCGGCTGGGATTCCGGCGACACAGAAGACGAGTAGGGCGGAAAGGACGACCGCCAGTTTTTGTTTCAGGGTTTTCATGCATTTGCCTCCGTTTTATGGTTTTTTGCAGAAGGGAATCCCGCACTGGTTTTGCAGATGATCGGGTCCAGCAGCATGAACATGGCGGGCGCTATAAATATAACACTGAGCATGCTGATGATCGCACCACGAGCCATCAGGTCGCACATGGAGCTGATCAAGCTGATATTGGAATACAACCCGACACCGAAGGTCGCCGCGAAAAAGCCCAGCGCGCTGACAACGATGGAAGGAATGGAAGCCGAGAGCGCTGTCGTTATGGCTTCACGCTTTTCTTTTCCGCGGAAGCGTTCTGTTCGGTACCGTGTCGTGAGCAGGATGGCATAATCCACCGTCGCTCCCAATTGAATCGTACTGATGCAGACCGGTGCGATGAAGGGCATGGAAAATCCCGTATAATATGGAATCCCCAGGTTGATAAAGATTGCAAATTCGATAACTGCTACCAGCAGAACCGGCAGCGACGCGCTTTTGAGAACCAGCGCGATAATCACAAAGACAGCGGCGATAGAGATCCAGGAGACAACGGTAAAGTCGTGGCCGGTGATATTGATCAGATCCTTGGTGCAGGGACCTTCACCGATCAGCATGCCATCCGGGTCATATTGCTTTAAAATCTCATTGATTTCATCAATCTGGGCATTGCATTCGTCGGTGGAAACTTTATAGGAAGAATTGACGAGGATCAGTTGGTGCTGTTCGCTTTTCAGTGCTTCCGTAAGCTCCTGAGGCACTACTTCTGCCGGCACAAGGCGGCCGATGGCAGAGTCAAGACCAATTGCATATTTGACACCATCCACCTGTTCTATCCGGTTCAGCATTTCTTTGGCATCCTTGGCAGGCATATCCGAGTTGCAGAGGATCATATGTGTGGAGGAGACATCGAAATATTCGCTCAGTTTGGTGTTTGCGACCAGAAACTGCATGTCATCCTGAGAGATGCTTTTTTTGTCGCTGCTTGACAGAATGTTGGTAAAATCATAATAGACGGGGGTGTGGGTATACCCAATGGTCGCCGGTACCAGCAGGACGGCAAACATAAGCAGAAAAGCTGCAAAGTGACGGGTAATAAATCCGGCCGGCCGGTCCATGCTGCGGAGGATCGGACGGTGTCGGGTTTTTTCCAGTGCCCGGTCAAAGAGAAGGATCAGTGCAGGCAATGTGGTAATACTGCCGATAACGCCCAGAAGCACGCCCTTTGCCATGACGATCCCCAGGTCCGCCCCCAGCGTATAGCTCATAAAGCACAGGGCGATAAATCCGGCGATCGTTGTCAACGAGCTCCCGACCACGGAAGTGACAGTCTCGCCGATAGCATGGGCCATCGCCTCCCGGTTATCGCTGCGGAGCTGCTTTTGTTCCGAATAGCTATGCCAGAGAAAAATGGAATAGTCCATGGTGACGGCCAGCTGCAGTACGGCAGCCAGTGCTTTTGTAATGTAAGAGACTTCACCCATAAAATAGTTTGAGCCCAGGTTATAGAGGATCGCCATGCCGATGCTCAACAGAAAGACCAGGGGAACGAGCCAGGAGTCCAGCAAAAGCATCATGGCAATACAGGCACATAATACGGCAATCCCGACGTAGACGGGCTCTTCTTTTTCGCATAGGGCTTTGAGGTCGGTCACCAGTGCGGACAGACCGGAGACAAAGCACTGCCGGCCGGCCAGAGAGCGGATCTGAGTAACGGCTTCCATCGTTTCATCGGCGGAAGTGGATGTGTCGAAAAATACGGCCAGCAAAGTTGCGTCGCCGGAGTTGAAGATATCGTAATATTTGTCTGGGAGCATTTCCTTTGGAACGCTAATGTCAAAAAGATCGTCATACCACAGGACAGTATCCACATGCCCGATCTGTTCAATCCGGGCTTTCAGTGCGGCGACGTCCTTATCCGGCATTCCTTCGACAATGACAAAAGAAAACGCGCCTTTCCCAAATTCCTGTGTAAGAATATTCTGTCCCTTGACCGTGTCGATTCCGTCGGGTAAATAATCAAGCATATCGTAATTGATCCGCGTGCGTACGGCACCAAAAGCAGATGGGATCAGCAGCAGCACAGCAAGGATCAGGATCGGAATGCGGTATTTGACGACGGCATTCCCAAATTTCAGCATGCGTCTGGTTCCTCCTCAAATTTTGTTTTCCGAACTGGGCCGGCCGGCCCGACCCAAACGGCAAAGCTCATTATAGGTTCGGGAAGCCGGAAAGAATATAGACAATATAAGCCCGCTGCAGGAATATCCGGCAGCGGGCTTATATTGTCTGTTTTTTCATCACAATGGCGTATGTGTACGATTTTCAAGCAGTTATTCCAGCCTGCCCGGAATCTTTTTTTGGCCGTTTTTAGCCAGCGTATAACGGATATTTCCATCCAGGAGAGTGCCGATATGATCGATATAGGAGACAGGGTCCTGTTTCATCCCACTGTTCAGCCATTTGGTGACCAGGCCGACCAGTGCCGCCGTATAGAAACCGGACAGCGCATAAATATCCTCTTCCCGGACATCCAAATCTTCCGCCTGTTTCCGGACAAACGACAGGACATTGGTCAGCGTGACATCATACAGGTACATTTCCAATTGATCACGTTTAATGGAATTGTAGATGTGATAGATGGCTCGCTTGTTCTTACGGGCAAACTGCGTGGCCTGCAGAAACGCCTCCTGCCAGGAATCAAAAATGCCGTTCTCATCAATAATTTTTTGTGTTTCACTGCGGAACAGCTCATCGATCAGCGCATAAACGTCGGCGTAATAATAATAAAACGTATTTCGATTGATCCCGCACTTTTCCGAAATATCGACCACGGTGATCTTATCAAAGGGGGCGTCATTCAAAAGTTCCACAAACGCCTCCATAATTGCCTTTTTCGTGAATTGAGACACGTTGGCTTCTCCTTCGCTTGTTTGATTACGGTATGCCTGATATATAATAAAATATATCTATACTAATAAATTAAGACTATATAACTTTAAAATAATATCATAGACGGGGTCGATTTTCAAACCAAAAGCATCATACGGAAATTTTTTGTCCGGCAGACAGCTCTTTCCAAATTGTTTTCCAGGCGAGAAACATTACCGGAATAATACGCCTGTTTTTACAAAGAATAGAAGTACTCTGAACCAAAAGGAGCATTTACGATATGATGAAAGCGACAGGTATTGTCCGCCGTATCGACGACTTGGGCCGGGTCGTTATCCCCAAGGAGATTCGTCGGACCATGAAAATCCGTGAGGGCGAACCTATGGAGATCTTTACCGATGTGGGCGGCAGCGTTATTTTTCGGAAATATTCCCCCGCGGGCGAGCAGAGCGCGCTGGCCAATAACCTGTGTGACGCGATGTACAAAACCTGTGCGCGGCCGTTTGTCATTTGTGATCGCGACACGGTGATCGCCGCCAGCGCCGGCGTACGGCGGGAGCTCGACGGCAAACCAGTCTCCGCTGCGCTGGACGCGGCAATGCAGGCGCGGCAGATTAAAAAGGAACCCGACAGTTTGTCCATATCCGACGGTGTAAGCGCAGAAACGGCGGTAATCGCCCCGGTGATTGCCGGGGGAGATTTATGCGGCTGCGTTGCCTTTCTGCGGGGCGAATCCCCGGTTTCGGATGCTGAAGTCAAGCTGACCCAGGCCGCAGCGCTGCTTTTTGCGCGGCAAATGGAGGATTAAGCCTGCCGATACAGCCAAAATCGCGCAAAGCTATTGCAATCGCGGCGGGCACGTGCTATAATAGGCAGGCAAGTAGAGGATAAGAAACTGTCAGAGTGGGCAACGCCCACTCTGTTTTGTTGAAACGGAGTGTCGGTATGAACGCAAAGACCCTTCTCCACCGTGTTTCCGAACTGGCGCAACCGCTCTGCGAAGAAGCGGGTGTTTCTCTTTGGGACGTGACTTTTGAAAAAGAGGGTCGGGATATGGTCCTTACGGTGTTGATCGACCGGCCGGATGGAATATTCATTGAGGATTGCGAGCACGTGTCCCGATCGCTGGATTCGTTGCTGGACGCAGCGGAGTTTCAGGACCTTCCGTCCTATACGCTGACGGTGTCCTCGGCGGGTCTGGAACGGGTTCTGCGCCGTGCAGAACATTTCGTCTGGGCAGAGGGGAAAACGGTGGACGTGACATTCTACAGGGCGCTGGATGGGCAGAATACGGTTTCCGGCATTTTGTGCGGACGCACAGAGGACGAGATCGTACTCGAAACCGGCGGTGAGCGCCGGGCGTTTCCCAATTCCGACGTGGCTCAGGTCCGGCTGCATTTTGAGTTTTAGTCTGAAAACAAGGATTTGAGTATAGGATGGCGGCTGCCGGGATCTGCCCGGGTGAAGCCGAGTGAAGGAGAGAGTGACAAAAATGGCAAGTGAGATCATCCGGGCTTTGGAAGACCTTGAAAAAGAAAAAGGCATAAAAAAAGAGTACATGCTCGACCGCATCGGGCAGGCGCTTGTGGCGGCCTATAAGGCGCTGTATAAGCGGGACGCACAGGGCGCTCCGCTGGACAATGTGTTTGTTCATATCGATCCGGAGAGCGGTGCGATTAGTATGCACGCCGTCAAGACCGTGGTCGAAGAAGTAGAAAATCCGGCCTCCGAGATCAGCGTGGAAAATGCGCGGGCGTATTCTGCTGACCTCAAGCCTGGGGATGAGATTCGGCTGGAGGTGCAAACCAAGGATTTCGGCCGCATCGCCACCAGTACGGCCAAACAGGTCATCATTCAGGGCATCCGTGAGGCGGAACGCGGACTGATCGCTGATGAGTTCGCAGGAAAAGAGCACGAAATTCTCACCGTTTTGGTCACCCGGGTCGACCCGCGCTACGGCAGCGTCATTGTGGAGCTGCCCGGCCGGCGGGAGCGGACCGAGGCGCTTTTGCCTTCGCAGGAGCAGGTCTCAGGAGAAAACATTCGAGAAGGCGACCGGATCCGGGTATATGTCGTCGAGGTACGCCGCGGCGGCAAGGGACCACAGATTATGCTGTCCCGGACCCATCCGGGGTTGGTCAAGCGCATGTTCGAACTGGAGGTCCCTGAAATTGCTGACGGCACCGTGGTGGTGCAGGCCATCTCTCGGGAGGCCGGCAGCCGTACAAAAATAGCCGTTTATTCGAATGACGAAAACGTGGACCCCATTGGCGCCTGCGTCGGGCCTAAGGGCGCCCGTGTTGCCGCAGTGGTGGATGAACTGAAGGGCGAGAAAATCGATATCATCAAATACAGCAGTGATCCCATCCAGTTTGTCGCAGAGGCGTTGTCCCCTGCCGACGTCATCTCTGTGCAGATGAAAGAGGATGGAAAGAGCTGCACCGTGATCGTGCCGGACGACCAGCTGTCGCTGGCAATCGGCAAGGAAGGGCAGAATGCACGTCTGGCAGCAAAGCTGACGGGCTTTAAGATCGACATCCGGCCGGAGAGTCAGGGGCTGTAACGTCCGAGGCCCGGCATGCCGGGAACGTAACACGGGCGGCACACTTCACATAGAATTAGTCAATTCAATGCAATTATAAGAATTGCATCCGCGTTTTTTCAGGGAGGTGCGAGTATGCCGAAAAAAATACCGATTCGCCAATGCGTGGCGTGCCGTGAGCATCGGGAGAAGCCGCTGCTGGCGCGGGTGGTGCGAACACCGGATGGCCGTGTCGTCTATGACGCACGCGGCAAGGTGTCGGGGCGCGGCGCTTACATCTGCCGGAATATCGCATGCCTGGAAAAAGCCGTCAGGACCCGCGCACTGTCAAGGGCGCTGGAAACCGAGATCGACGAAAGCCTGCTGGCGGAGCTTCGTCTTCAGATGGAGGAGGCGGCAAGAGATGGATAACACTTTGCTGTTCTTCGGCCTGATGCGTCGAGCGAAAGCACTGGCTGTCGGCGCCGAAGATGCCTACGATGCCGCCCGGGAGGGCAGGGCGAGACTTTTGGCTCTGGCATCCGATGCTGCGAAGAACACTACTGACGGTATGGAGAATGCCCATGGAGAACGGGGAACGCCGCTGCTTCGGCTTCCATATACAAAGGCGGAGCTAGGGGCGGCACTGGGAAGAAAAGAATGTGCTGCCGTGGCTGTCACTGATCTTGGATTTGCAAAGGCCCTGTGCGAAAAGCTTGGAAAGACGGACGAAGCCGCAACGCTGACGGAAAAGCTTCTGCGTGTACGCCGCCGAAAAGAAAAGAAGAAAGCGGGAACATTCCCGCAAAGCGGCGCGGCGGGACGCATTGCAGCCAGAAAAGTGGGACATTCCAGCGCGAGCGAAAAAAGGGGGAAATAACGAATGATACAGAAATATAAAGTTTCAGACGCGGCGCGGGACCTCGATGTGCCTGCTCGCATCATCACCGATGCACTGGCGCAATTTGGCGTGAATGCGCGCAGTAATTCACAGGTGCTGCAGGAATCGGAACTGGATCTGGTTTTCGACTATCTGAGCCAGAAAAACCAGATTGGCAGTATTACCGAAGTTTTTGCGCCTGCCGCTGCGGCGGCGGAGCTCCGCAAAAAAGAAGCTGAGGCACGTATGCTGAAAAAGCAGCACGAGGCCGAGGCGCGAATTCTTGCTGAACAAAAGGCCAAGGAGGCTGTCATGGACAGTCAAAATTCCCCGGCGGCCGCCCCAAAAAAGCCGCAGCCGCCGCGGCCGCAGGCCAAGGCGCGGACACAGGGGCAGACGCTGCAGCATACGCCGCCTGAGAAGGCCCAGCCGCCGGTGCAGAAGACGCCGGCCGGTGAAACAACATCGAAAGTCCACTATGTGGATACCCGCGGAAGCAATGTCAATATTGAGAAATATGATGAGCGGCTGGACACCTTGGTGCCTCAGCAGGCCGGCCGGTATAATCAGCAGCAGAGCAAGCAGAAGCTGGTCAAGCAGCAGCAGAAGCGCCAGCAGCAACAGTTTGGCAGCAAGCGGCGGCAGGAGGAGCAGGAAAAACTCCGCCGGTTGGAGCGGCAAGCTCAGATCAAAAAGGTACCGCTCAAGGTTTATATCCCGGAAGAAATCTCCGTCGGTGAACTGGCACTGCGTCTTAAGAAAACTGCGGCGGACGTGATCAAGCGCCTGATGAAGATGGGCGTGATGGCCTCTGTTTCGCAGACCATTGACTACGATACTGCATCCCTGGTGGCCATGGAACTGGGTGCCGATCCGCAGAAGGAAGTTGTCGTCACGATCGAGGAGAAGCTCTTTAACGAGCATGAAGATGAGACGAAAGATCTGGTGCCGCGTGCGCCGGTTGTGGTGGTCATGGGCCATGTCGACCATGGTAAGACCAGCCTGCTCGATGCCATCCGAAAGACCAATGTTACGGCCGGGGAGGCCGGTGGTATCACCCAGCATATCGGTGCTTATCGCGTCCATATCAAAGACCGGGATATCACTTTTCTGGATACGCCGGGCCATGCGGCCTTTACCTCCATGCGTGCCCGCGGTGCACAGGTCACCGACGTGGCGATCCTGGTGGTTGCGGCGGATGACGGAATCATGCCGCAGACAATTGAAGCCATTAACCATGCGAAGGCGGCCAATGTGCCGATCATCGTGGCAGTCAACAAGATCGACAAGCATAATGCCAATCCCGACCGGGTGCTTCAGCAATTGACCGAGCATGAGCTCGTGCCCGAGGAGTGGGGCGGAAACACCATCGTTTGTCTGATTTCTGCCCTCAAGAACGAAGGCATTGATAATCTGCTGGAGATGGTGCTGCTCACCGCAGATATGCAGGAACTCAAGGCCAACCCCAACCGGCTGGCAAAGGGTACGGTCATTGAGGCAAAGTTGGATCGCGGTCGTGGTCCGGTGGCCACCGTTCTGATCCAGAACGGCACACTGCATAGCAGCGACATCGTGATCGCCGGTACTGCCGTCGGCCGCATTCGTGCCATGACCGACGACCGCGGGGAGAAGATAGAGGATGCCGGGCCGTCCGTACCGGTGGAGATTGTCGGATTGTCCGAAGTACCGGGTGCGGGCGACGTGTTCTATGCTGTTGAGGACGAGCGCATGGCCCGCGAGTTGGCTGAAAAGCGCCGGTTCGAGGAGAAGGAAAAGAACGCTGCGTCAGCGGGCAAGGTCACGCTGGAAAATTTGTATGCCCATATCGAGGAAGGGCAGATAAAGGACCTGAACATCATCGTCAAAGCCGATGTGCAGGGCAGTGCGGAGGCCATTAAAGCCAGTCTGGAGAAGCTGTCGGGCGATGAGGTGCGGGTCCGCGTGATCCATAATGGCGTCGGCGGCGTCAACAGCAATGATGTGATGCTGGCATCCGCCAGCGATGCGATCATCGTCGGCTTCAATGTCCGGCCGGAGGCCGGCATTGCCGAAGAAGCGGCGCAGAACAAAGTCGATATCCGACTTTATCGCGTAATTTACGACTGCATCGAGGAAATTGAGCAGGCGATGAAGGGTATGCTGGCACCCAAATTCAAAGAAGCGGTTCTCGGCCATGCCGAGGTACGCCAGACCTTCAAGGTCAGCAGTATCGGGACCATCGCCGGCTGCTATGTCACCGATGGAAAGATGCAGCGCAACGAAAAGGTACGCATCGTCCGCGATAGTATCGTGATCCACGAAGGCGATTTGGCAACCCTCAAGCGGTTTAAGGACGACGTTAAAGAAGTTGCCCAGGGATATGAATGCGGTATGAGCTTTGAACGTTATAATGACGTCAAGGTCGGCGATGTGATCGAGGCCTTCGTCATGGAACAGATCAAGGGGTAACCCCCCGGCCTGTCATCCTGAGGGCCGCAGGCCCGAAGGATCCCGATTGGAAAACCGGGTTTTTCCAGTCGGGATTCCTTACATTCCGGGAAACGCCCGGCACCGGAACCACGGTACGGGATGGGTCGGACATGCCTGATAAAATGTCCCTTTCCTGCGGGACGGACAAGTTGGTATTTCGTGCGGAGCATGCGCTCAACTGTTTTGGGAGGTGCAAATATGCCAAGCAACCCGAACCGAATCGACAGAATCGGCGAAGAAATTCTGCGGGAGCTGTCCGCTCTTTTGCGGCAGGTCAAGGATCCCCGAATCCAGGGACCGATGATTTCCGTGCTGCGGTGCGAGGTTACCAATGACCTGCGCTGGTGCAAGGTCTTTCTCACTGTTCTCGGCGAGTATGACGAAAAGGAACTGAAAAAAGGATTGAAGTCCTGCTCCGGCTTTCTGCGCCGTGAGCTGGCACATCGGCTGGCCCTGCGGTATACACCGGAGCTTGTGTTCGTGCTGGATGATTCCATCGCCCATAGCGCACACATTGCGGAGGTGCTCAACAAGCTGGATATAAAGCACGAAAAAGAGGAGAACGTAGACAACGATGGAGCCGTATGATCTGTTGCAGGTCCGGGATTTCTTTCAGGCCCGGGATAGGTTTCTGCTGCTGACTCACCGACGCCCCGACGGGGATACGCTCGGTTCCGCCGCGGCGCTCTGCCGCGGACTCCGCAGGATCGGAAAAACGGCGTTTGTTGCCAAAAATGAAGACGATACGCCGAGGCTGTCTTTTTTGTGCGGTCCGCTGTATGCACCGGAAAATTACCAGCCGGAAGCCGTAGTATCGGTGGACGTGGCAGATGAAGAGCTGCTGCCTCCCTCCGCGAATGGTTACCGGGGACATACTGACCTGGTATTGGATCATCATGGCACAAACCGGGCCTTTGCCGCGCGGGGCCTGGTACGGGCCTCCGCTTGTGCCACCGGAGAGATTATCTGGCAGGTGCTGGATGCGTTAGGCTCACCCATTGACATCCCAATATGGGAGGCCCTGTATACGGCAATCGCCACAGACACCGGCTGCTTTCGGTTCTCCAACACGACGCCGTTGGGACACCGCATTGCAGCAGATAGTATAGCAAATGGTATAGATTTTTTAAAAATAAACAGAGAGTTTTTTGAAAAGAAGTCCCGTGCCCGATTTCAAGTTGAACGTGCCCTGTTTGATGGAATGGTATTTTCCACGGACGGGTTGGTCTGCGGTACCATACTGACCCGGGCGGAGATTGATGCGGCCGAGGCAAATGGTGATGATCTGGACAATCTGTCGACGCTTACGATGGCGCTGGAGCAGGTACTGGTGGGCATCGTCTTTACCGAAAACCGGGACGGGAGCTTCAAGGTATCTGTCCGTTCTCACCGGCCGGTAAGTGCCGCTGCCATCTGCGCCCGCTTCGGCGGCGGCGGGCATCCCCGGGCCGCAGGGTGTACCATGCAGGGTGACGGGTTGGTGGCACTTCAGAAATTGATGGCGGCGGCGCAGGATCAAATTGCCGCCACCGACCTCAGCGGCGCCGATGTATAACGGAATTCTGCTGCTTCGCAAGCCGCAGACCTTTACCTCTCACGACGCAGTGGCAAAACTGCGAGGCATTTTTCATCAGCGGCGAATCGGCCATGCCGGGACGCTGGATCCGATGGCCGAAGGCCTGCTGGTTGTCCTGTTGGGAAACGCCACCTGCGCCAGCGACTGGGCTGCGGGGCAGGACAAGGAGTATGTCACCCGACTGCGGCTGGGTACAGTCACCGATACACAGGACATAACGGGGCGCGTATTGGAAACGCGGCCCGTCCATGTGACAGAATCGGCATTGCAGGAGACGCTGCGCGCCTTTACCGGTACGCTGCGTCAGACGCCGCCGATGTATTCGGCTGTGCAGGTGAACGGAGAGCGGCTTTATAAGCTGGCCCGAAAGGGCGTCGAAATTTCACGGGAAAGCCGGGAAATCCGGGTGACGGAGCTTGTGCGGCTTCCGCAAGAGTCGGGGATCGCAGAAAATGATTTTGACCTGCGGATCGTTTGTTCCAAGGGTACTTATGTTCGCACGCTGTGTCATGATATCGGTGCGGCACTGGGCTGCGGCGGCTGCATGGCCGCGCTGATACGCACCCGCTGCGGGGTCTTCACGCTGGATCAGGCCTATTCTTTTGCAGAACTGGAGGAGAAGGGACCGGCCCTTGAAGCCTGCTTGCTGCCCACCGACGCGGTGTTTTCCGAGCTGCCGGCTATAACTGTGAATGCCACGGGTGCTATCCGCGCCCGCAACGGCGCATTTTTATCCCAAGAACACCTGACAGCGGGTGAGGTTCCAGAGGAAGGGATGCTATGCCGCGTTTATGCAGACGGTACGTTTGTCTGGTTGGGAGAAAGCCGCACACTGGATAAGGGCGGGACAGCCGTGTTCTGCGGGGTTTCGTTTTTCTGAAATCGGTCTCCGGGGCGGGCCGCCATGTCGGCCGATGACCCGGAGAAGTCGATGGAAATAGGATTGCTTTCCGCCGCGTGGGGCGGCGGGAGGCGACGTTTTTGCATTCCGGAGGAAAGCTATGGCAAATCATCCGTATCGCGTGGTCGCGCTGGGATTTTTTGACGGTGTCCATCAGGGCCATGCGGCAATCCTGCGCCGTGCGGCGGAGCTTGCGAAAGAGCGCGGCTTCAGCAGTGCGGCGGTGACATTTGAAACCCATCCCCGTGCACTGGTACTTGGGGTCGCTCCACCAATGATCACCACCTTGGAACAGCGCTGTGCGCTGATCCGTGCGCAGGGAATCGATCTGGTAGTGGCGCTTGCTTTTGATGAAAAGATGGCGGGCACGCCGCCGGAGGAATTCGCAGATATGCTGAAGACGCGCTGGCACGCCCGCGCGGTGGTCTGCGGCGGGAGTTTTCGTTTCGGAAAAGATGCTGCCGGTACGCCAGATACACTGAAGCGCTGCGGGTTGGAAGTCTTCGTCTGCCCGCCGGTGGAGTTCCGGGGCGGGATCGTTTCCTCCACACATATCCGGGAATATGTAGCCCGGGGTGCGGTGGGCCGCGCACGCCAGCTTCTGGGCCGCCCCTTTTCCATGAAGGGTCAGGTCCGTACCGGGTTTCAGCGCGGAAGGCGGCTGGGATATCCCACGATTAATCTGATGCCGGAGGAAGGAATGCTTCTGCCAGGGCGAGGGGTCTACGCGTCGCTGGCCACGGTGGACGGGCGCACCTTTGCGGCTGTGACCAACGTGGGAACACGCCCGACCTTTTCCGACGCGGACATTGTCAGCATTGAAAGTTATCTTCTGGATTTTTCCGGTGATCTTTATGGACATGAGGCGGAAGTAGCTTTCCTGAAATACCTGCGCAGGGAGCGGGAGTTTGCGTCGGGTGACGCGCTGCGTACTCAGATCGCCTGCGATATTGAGCAGGCACGCGCTCTCTGCCGAAAGGAGCTGCGCATACATGAGTGAATGGCTGAAGAATCTGTGGGCCGACCTGCAGATCGTTTATAGTAATTATAACGCCGGGTACAGCTGGATCGTACGCCTGCTGCTGATCCTTTTGGTGGCGGGGCTTTTGTTCTGGGCACTGCTGCGCGCATTGCGCGCGGGCCGACAGCGCTGCCGGTGCTCGTCCCCGCTGAAATCCCATCGACCTGACGATGCACTGACGGCCCGTGCGGCCGAAAGCCTGGCACAGGCGGTCGCAGTACCTACGGTTACCGGTGACCGGGAGGCAATTTCCCGGCTGGACGATTACCTGGAGTCCCGGTACCCGCTGGTGAATTCCCGGCTTAATTGCGCTCGGATGCCGGACGGCAGCCTGCTGATTCGCTGGCGCTCCGGCGGCGAAACCGAAAAATTGCCGGTGTTGCTGTGCGGGCACCTGGACGTGGTGCCGCCCGGCTCCGGCTGGACGATGGAACCTTTCGCCGGGGAGCGGCGGGATGGCTATATCTTCGGCCGCGGTTCGGTGGACTGTAAGGCTACGGTTATCTCTCTGCTTGAGGCGGCGGAAAACCTGCTGCAGCAGGGCTTCCGGCCGGAGCGGGACATCTATTTTGCTTTCGGCGCCGATGAAGAGACCGGCGGCACCGCCGGAGCAGCTGCCATTGCGCAGCTGCTCGGTCGGCGGGGGCTGCGTTTTGATCTGGTATTGGACGAGGGCGGCTATATTGCTGAAAATCATCTGGATCGTCCGGAGCATGCCGCAGCCCTGATTCTGGTGGGTGAAAAGAGGAGCTGCAATTTTCGGTTGACTGCCACCACCAACGGCGGGCACAGCAGCACGCCTGGCCACCCAACGGCCCTGGGGGCACTGTCCGAGGCGATCTGCCGCATCGAGAGTGCACAGCCTCACCATCATGTGCTGCCGGTGGTACGGGACTATCTCAACGCCTCTCTGCCCGCAATGAGCTTCGGCAAGCGGTTTGCTGTCTGTAACATGCCGATTTCCCAGCCGATTTTAGCCCGGGTATTCCGTGATGATCCGCGGATGTCCGCACTGATGCGCAGCACCGTAGCTCCCACCCAGATGGAGGGCGCTCCTGCGCCCAATATTCTTCCGGTACGGGCAGAAGCCGTGGCCAATGCACGCCTGCTGCCCGGGGATACACCGGGAGAGCTGCTGCGGCATCTGCGGGCGCTTTTAGCCGATCTGCCTATACGGGTGGAACTGGAGACCGATGGCGGTGAGTCACCGCTTTCCTCTGCAAGCCATCCGATGTTCCATCTCTGGAGCAGCACACTGCATGGAATGTTTCCCCGTCTGCCCTGTCTTGCCACTCTGATGACCGGTGCTACCGACAGCCGGCATTATGCCAATCTGGCGGACTGCGTACTGCGGTTTACACCGCTGGTGCGAACTGCCCGTGAAAATGCAGGTGTCCACGGCGCAGACGAATGCCTGTCCGAGCTATCCCTCGGGCTAGCGGTGGAGCTGTACATGGACTTTATCCGGAAGCTGTAGAAAGGGGGCACCGCCGTGCCGCGTAGAAGCGGGACCCGTTCTGGACGCACTCTCTGTGCGGCGGCGCTGTTGCTTTGCTCCGTGTTATGCGCGCTGCTGCTTTGGCTCCGGCCGTGGGAAAAAATGGCGGACAGCGGCGGCTTTGCCCTGCATATGATTGACGTGGGGCAGGGAGATGCTCTGCTGCTCACCTGCGGCGGACAGACCATGCTGGTGGACGGCGGGCCGGCGGAAAATGCCGATGCACTGCTTACCTATCTGCACGCGCAGAAACTGAAACAGCTGGACTATGTTGTACTGACCCATCCACACAGTGACCATTACGGCGGACTCCCGCGGGTCTTCGCCAATTACAAAGTCGGGCTGTTTCTGCTGCCCGATGGGGAGGATACCGAAGCCATCTATGCCTTTGCCGGCGAGCTCTGCGGGAAGAACGACTGCGACCTAGATCTTGCTTCCGCCGGTCGTACATACGCGCTGGGCGATGCGGAGATCACCGTGCTTTCTCCGGTTTCCGGTGCCGCGCCGGAGGATGAAAACGATCTTTCTCTGGTACTGCTGGCAGAATACGGAAAACACCGGTTTCTTCTGACCGGTGACGCAAGCGCTGGTCTGCTGGATACACTCGATTTGCCCAAACTGGACGTGCTCAAAGTATCCCATCACGGCAGCAGCGACGGCACGTCTTCGTTGCTCTTATCCAAAGCCTCTCCCGCGTACGCTTTTATCAGCTGCGGCGCGGACAATTCATACGGCCACCCTCACGACATATGCCTCCGGCGGCTGACGGAGGCGGGCGCGCAGGTGTGGCGCACGGACACGAATGGGACCGTGGTCGCTGCCGTTACCGGCGACACGCTCCGTATCACAACTATGAGGTAACATACATATGAAAGCGACATTCCGAATTTTGGGACGCTTCGCCAAAGGTAGCCGCCACTTCTTCGCGTTCGCCGTGCTGGCGGCGGCCGCGTCCATCCTTTTCAACTTCCTTTCGCCGCAGATTATCCGTTTTACGGTAGACTCCGTGATTGGAACGGAGCCTATGCGTCTGCCTTCTGTCCTGATGGACTGGATTGGGCGGTTGGGCGGCCGTACGTGGCTGCGCGGCCATCTGATGGTCTGCGCGGCGGGCGTGGTAATCTGCGCCGCGCTCAACGGTATTTTTAACTTTTTTTCCCGTATGAGCATTGCAGAATATACCGAAAGTCTGATCCGGCGTATGCGCGACGCACTGTTTACGCATACGCAGCATCTTCCGTTTGCGTGGCATACTGCCAATCAGACGGGTGATATCATCCAGCGCTGTACCTCCGACGTGGATGTGCTGCGCAACTTTGTGTCGAATCAATTGCTGCAGGTAGTGCGCACCGTGATTCTGGTGGCAACAGCCCTGACCCTCATGTTCTCTATGAATGCGGGGCTGAGCCTGGTGGCACTGCTGTTTATTCCGTTGGTCATCACCTATAATACGATTTTCTTTTCAAAGATCTCCAAAAAATTCCGTGCGGCTGACGAGTCGGAAGGCACGCTGACGGTTGCAGTACAGGAAAATCTGACCGGCGTACGGGTGGTTCGCGCCTTTGGCCGCGAAAAATATGAACTGGAACGTTTTGACCAGCGGAACCAGACCTTTGCCGACAACTGGATCAAGCTGGGCGGCACGCTGGGTGCGTACTGGGGCATGGGGGACTTGGTGACTGGGCTGCAGATGCTTTCCGTCACCGCCGCCGGCGCGGTTCTGGCCGCCCGGGGGGATTTGACGCTGGGCGAATTTCTGGTCTTTTTCTCCTATAATCAGACGCTGGCCTGGCCGGTGCGCGCCCTGGGACGTATCCTGTCCGACATGAGCAAAAGCGGCGTTTCCGCCGGGCGGCTGCTCGAAATTTTGGATGCCGAGCCGGAGCAGCCTGAACCGGACGCCCTGACCCCTGATCTGCATGGCGACATCGTTTTTTCCCACGTCACCTTCGGCTATGGGGACCAGCCGGTTCTGCGTGATCTGAGCTTTACGGTTGGCAAGGGCACGACCTTGGGTGTGCTCGGCGCCACCGGCAGCGGAAAGAGTACGCTGACCTATTTGCTTAACCGATTGTATGACCTGCCGGAGGGCAGCGGAAAGATCACGATCTCCGGGACGGATCTCCGGAAAATTGACCGGCAATACCTCCGGCGGAATGTGGGCGTCGTGTTGCAGGAGCCATTTCTGTTCTCAAAAACCATCGCGGAGAACATCGCCATTGCCGCCGATCGAGAGAATCTGGAACGTATTCGCCACAGTGCATCCATTGCTGCGGTGGACGATTCCATCATGGATTTTGCCGACGGGTATGATACGATGGTGGGAGAACGGGGCGTCACCCTGTCCGGTGGCCAGAAACAGCGCGTCGCAATTGCGCGGACGCTGATGCAGAACGCGCCGATCATGGTGTTTGACGATTCCATGTCCGCCGTCGATCTGGAGACCGACGCACAGATCCGGGAGGCGCTTCGCCGTGACACCGGTGAGAGCACCGTGATTCTGATTTCTCATCGCATCAATACGCTGATGCGGGCGGACCAAATCCTGGTGCTGCAGGACGGCCATGCCGCAGAATTTGGCACGCACGCGGAACTGATCCGGCAGGGTGGCCTGTACAAGAGCATCTATGAGATGCAGAGCCAGGCCGCCGGCGGAGAGGAGGCGTGCTGATATGAACGAGCAGGAATACCCGTTGGGCAAGCCGAAATTCGACCTGAAGGTCTGGAAAAAACTGCTGCCGTTCCTTTCGCCGTATAAAGCGAAAATGTTTGCCGTTCTCATCGTCATGCTGCTGGTCTCCGCCGGTGATATAGCGATCCCGCTGTTTCAGAGCTATGCGGTCAACCATTTCATCGTTCCGCAAAGCACGGCGGGTCTCGCCGGGTTTTCAGGGACCTATCTGCTGATGGCGGCGGCACAGTGTTTCGGCGTGATCATGTTTTCACGTCTGTGCATGCGTATCGAAATGCTGCTTGGCCGCGACCTGCGCCGCACTGCCTTCATCCATTTGCAGAAACTGAGCTTTTCCTATTACAACAAAACCCCTGTGGGGTACATCCTGGCGCGAGTCATGAGCGACAGCAACCGCATCGCGGGACTGATCGCATGGAGCTTTATCGACTTGTTCTGGGGTCTGTTCTATGTGCTGGGCGTATTCGTCGCCATGCTGATCCTCAACTGGAAACTTGCTCTGCTGGTCATCGCCGTGGTGCCGCCGGTGGCGGTACTGACGGCAGTGTTTAAGGGCCGGATTTTGGTAGTCAACCGTAAGGTTCGGCATATCAACTCGCGCATCACCGGTGCCTATAACGAGGGCATCACCGGTGCCAAGACCTCAAAGACACTGGTCATCGAAGATAAAAACTGCCGCGAATTTGCCGATTTGACGGGCGAGATGTATCGGAATAGCCTGTATGCCACGCGGCTTAATGCGCTGTTTGTGCCGATTGTGCTGTTTTTTGGGAGCCTGGCGGCAGCAGCGGTGCTGGCCCGGGGCGGGTATCTGGTGATGGGATCCGTACTAAATTACGGTATTTTGTCCGCTTTCATCTCCTATGCATTGGGTATTCTGGAGCCGATCCAGCAGATGGCGGGTGTATTCGCCGATTTCTTGGCTACTCAGGTAAATATCGAACGCGTCACCTCCCTGCTGGAAACCCCTTGCGACGTTCGGGATATGCCGGAGGTCGAGACGGTCTACGGGGACTGTTTCCATCCGAAGACGGAAAACTGGCCGCCAATCAAAGGAGAAATTGAGTTTAAGGACGTGACTTTTCACTATCCCGATGGGGAGGAAAACGTGCTGGAGCACTTTAATCTGCGCGTACCCGCCGGGACGACCGTAGCCATCGTCGGAGAGACCGGTGCCGGGAAGAGCACGCTGGTCAATCTGGCCTGCCGGTTCTTTGAACCAACGGAAGGGCAGATTCTCATTGATGGCGTCGATTACCGGGAACGCAGCCAGCTTTGGCTGCACAGCAATCTGGGCTATGTGCTGCAGAATCCGCATTTGTTTTCCGGCACCGTCCGCGACAATATCCGATACGGCCGCCTGGATGCCACCGATGCGGAGATTGAACAGGCTGCGTCGCTGGTCTCGGCCGATATGGTGGTGCATAAGCTGGAAAAGGGCTATGACACCGACGTAGGTGAGGGAGGGGACCGCCTGTCCACCGGTGAAAAACAGCTGATTTCTTTTGCCCGCGCCGTCATTGCCGATCCGCCGATCTTTGTACTGGATGAAGCGACTTCTTCTGTGGATACAGAGACCGAAGCCCTGATTCAGAACGCCGTCAGCCATATTCTGAAAAACCGTACGTCTTTCATCATTGCGCACCGCCTGAGTACCGTCCGCCATGCAGATCTGATTCTGGTAGTGCGGGACGGAAAGATTATTGAGCGCGGAACGCATGACGAGTTGCTGACGCAGGAGGGATATTACCAGTCCCTGTATACTGCGATGCGGATTGAAGATGCTGCGGGGTCGGCGGAGCCTTTCCCGGAAGCCCGGTGATTATCATGGATTCCGTTGTCTAAGATTATCCGACAGCATAAGAATTTCCGGGGGCGGCGCGCAGCGCCGCCCCCGGAACAAAACAGGAGGATCCTATGCCGAAGCCGCCGCGTTACAGACCGATACCGTTCCTGTATGATCTTCTTCGGGCGATCGGCGCCGCTTTCCTTTACCTGTTCTGCGGTTTTCGGCGCACGGGAGGAAAAATTCCGTCGGACGGGCCGCTGCTGGTCGTCGCCTCCCACCAGGGGATGATGGATTTCATGACGGTGGCGGAGGCGCTGCCCGGCCGTCGTGTCCAATTCATCGCCACGCGCCGGTATTTCCGCAATCGGCTGATGCGTCTATTTTTCCGCATTGACGGCGCTATCCCCAAGACGCAATTTTATCCGGACCCCGCCGGCATTGCTGCAGTATTCCGCATTCTGAGGGAGGGGGGAACGGTAGCCCTCTTCCCTGCGGGGCAGACATCGGTCTGCGGTCTGCCGGAGACCGTGTCGCCCGTTATCGCACGGCTGGTAAAGCGAGCCGGCGCGCCGGTCTGCGCTGTGCGTCAGCACGGCGGATTCTATACCTTGCCCCGGTTCCGGGCACATCGATTCTGCTTTGGCCGGGTGGAAGCGGAAGTAAGTGTTATCCTGACACCGAAAGAGTTGCAGACGCTTTCCGAGGGGGAGATTTACCGCACGCTGTGCGACGCTATCCACTTTGATGAGGCGGCATGGCAGGCTCGTACCGGCGCACGATTTCGCGGCCGGCACCGGGCCGAGGGATTGGAAAATGCTTTGTGGTGCTGTCCCCGCTGCGGCACGGAATTTTCGCTGCATGGCGAGGGAAACGACCTGATCTGTGGCTGCTGCGGTAATCGTGCGAGGCTGGGCTCAGACATGCGCTTTGTCCCGGCGATGCCGGCGGATCATATGCTGCCCACCGTCACCGATTGGTATCTGTGGCAGGAAGAGCTGTTGCGGGCTGCTACGGCCGCACCGGAATTCCGGCTGGAAACGGAAGCCGAGGCACTGTCTTGGGACGGAAACGGATTTGCCCTCCACGGCACAGGACAGCTGCTGCTTACTGGCAGCGAGATCTGCTATACCGGTGGGTGGGAAGGAGAATCCGTGACGCTGAAAGCCCGACATGAGAGCCTGCCCGGCCTGACAACAGCGCATGGCGGTTATATCGAAATTTACCATGATCGGTATGGCCTTGTCCGCTATCGGCTGCCAGTCGCCGCCGTCCTGCCGAAGTGGAAGCAGGCGCAGGAATACCTTCACCGGCAGCTTACGGGAGATCTCGGATAACCCATGCCGTGCACCGTGACGCGAAAGGTACTGAATAGAGAGAAAGGAAACCTGTTTCATGACGCCGATCTATGCCGCTGCATCCGCTGCTTTTCTTTTGGTTTATCAGGCCGGACTTTATTGGATCATCAAACTGTTCCAACGCAGGCGGGCTTTCCGTGACGTAAATTCCGTTCTGGACAGCCGCCTGCCGATCATTTCGGCCATGGTGGTACCCTATGTGGGCAGCTTCGTATTCTGGGCGCTGACCTATTATGCGCTGGCCCGGGCTGGCGATGTATTTTGGCCGCTGGCAGCGGCGGTACTGCTGGGGAACACGGCGGCGGATCTTTGCTTTATCCTGTGGCCCACAGCGATGGAGCGTCCGCCTGTCACCGGACGGGATCCTTTTAGTTTTGTCCTGCGCGTGGTCTATTTTTTTGATTCGCCATCCAATTTGTTTCCCTCGGTACACTGCCTGATCAGCTGCCTTTGTGCGCTGGGTGTCGGTACGCTGCCCGTGGCAGTCGTGTGGAAGGTATTGGCTCATCTGCTGGCTCTGTCCATCTATGCCAGCACCGTGCTGGTGCGTCAGCATCGACTGGCCGATATCCCGTCCGGCGTGGGGCTGGCGCTGATCTGCTGGCTGCTGGTTCTACAGATCCCTGCTTTGCCGGCGCTGGCGGAACGGATTTTTACCGCCGTTTTATATCACTGAATATGGAGAAATCGTGCAGTGGGATAATATGTCCCACGGCGTTTTTGCTGCCGGGGCAAAGCGGGAAACGGTCAATTTTACAAGGGTCGAAGGCGGATAGATGGGAGGCCGCTGCGGCGTAGGTTTTTCTTGACGCACCGGTGGGAAAAGCTTACAATATAAAAACAGGCAATGGGGAACATCGCCTGATTTTTGGGTACATAAGAGAGGTGAGATTGCATGGACGCAGGAAGTAGCAGCGGCGCGAAGCCCGGAGGGCGAAGGCGGTGCGCGCATGGATGTGCATCCATGCGCTTCACCGCGTAAACGGGGCGCCGCCGCCCGGTTAAAACGGACGGCCCGCTGCGAATCCCCCTTCGTTGTTTCACTTCTGCGCTTCCTACCTGCGCCGCGAGAGCGGCGCGCCTTTCCCTCAGGCAAAAGGCTAAAAAGGAGGAGCACGCATGAAAGAAAACGATTTCAACGCGCGGGTGCTGGAACTGCTGAGCAGCAAGCAGTACGCCGCGCTCCACCGTTATCTGGACACATTGAACCCTGCAGACATTGCCGAAACGATGGAAGATTTGCTATCTGATGAGCGGATCACCACCGAGGATTTGGCGCGGATTTTCCGGCTTCTGCCCAAGGAGCTGGCAGCCGATGCGTTTGTCGAAATGGACAGCGATTTGCAGGAAGCGCTGATTACGGCATTTTCTGACAAGGAGCTGCGTGAGGTCATCGATGATATGTTCCTGGATGATACGGTGGATGTCATTGAAGAGATGCCAGCCAACGTTGTCAAACGAATTTTGAAAAATGTCAGCCCGGAGATGCGGCAGAGCATTAACGAGGTGCTGAACTATCCGGAAGACAGCGCCGGCAGCATCATGACCATCGAGTATGTAGATCTTCGACCGGATATGACCGTACAGGAGGCCTTTGACCATATCCGGAAGACCGGTGTGGATAAGGAGACCATCTATACCTGCTATGTAGTCAGCGCCGTGCGCAAGCTGCTGGGCCTGGTGTCGGTCAAGGATTTGCTGCTGGCAAATTACGGAGACAAAATCCGGGACGTAATGGAAACGAGGGTAATCTCTGTCCGGACCCAGGACGACCAGGAAGAGGTCGCGAACCTCTTTGCAAAATACGATTTCACCGCGCTGCCTGTGGTGGATCGAGAGAGCAGGCTGGTGGGGATCGTCACGGTCGACGATGCCATCGAGGTCATGCAGGAAGAGGCCACGGAGGACATCGAAAAAATGGCCGCCATTATGCCGTCTGAGCATACGTATTTTAAGAGCGGCATTCAGGAGACATGGAAACAGCGTATTCCCTGGCTGCTGATTCTGATGGTTTCCGCTACCTTTACGGGTATGATCATTTCTTCGTTTGAAGATGCGCTGGCCGCACAGGTGGTGCTGACTGCATTCATCCCCATGCTGATGGATACCGGCGGAAACAGCGGGAGCCAGTCAAGCGTCACAATTATCCGCGGCATGAGCCTGGGCGACATTGAGTTTTCCGATCTATGGCGTGTCGTCTGGAAGGAAAGCCGCGTTGCGCTGCTGTGCGGCGTGACGCTGGCGGCGGTCAACTTCGCAAAAATCTTGTTGGTGGATCGGATGCTGCTGCATAATCCATCCGTTACGATCCCTGTGGCGGCAGTCGTTTGTCTGACACTGATATCGACGGTGTTTTTTGCAAAATTAGTGGGCTGTACCCTGCCGATGGTGGCAAAGCGTCTTGGCTTTGACCCGGCGGTGATGGCCAGCCCGCTGCTTACAACGATTGTGGATGCAGTGACGTTGCTGATCTATTTCCAGTCTGCAAAGCTGCTGCTGGGGCTATAATTGAAAAACAAGGAGTGTAACTATGCTGACCATCGGAAAAGAACATGTCACCGGGAGCTGCAGTCCCCATAACCAACCCGCTGCCCGCTGCCAGAACGGGGATACCGTCTGCTTTGAGACGCGCGATTGCTATGATGACCGTCTGCATGCCGACGGTAGCGTTTTTGAGCCGGAAAAGGCGCTGGAAAATCCCGCCACCGGCCCGCTGTTTGTCGAAGGAGCTGTGCCCGGCGACGTGCTGAAAGTAGAAATTCTTAACATTCAGGTGAATCCCACCGGCCTGATGCGTGCTTCTGTTACAGGCGGTGCCTTCTGGGATCTTGTGTCCGAACGGCGTGTGCGTCAGTTTGAGCTTACGGATGGGATGCTGCATTTTAATGATAAGCTCCATTTTCCGCTGGACACCATGATTGGCGTCATCGGCACCGCACCCGCCTATGATACGGTGATGACCCATACGCCGGGTGACCACGGCGGCAATATGGACTGTAACAAAATCGTTGCGGGCAGCACACTTTATCTGCCCGTCGAGGTGGAGGGTGCGCTGCTGTCAATGGGTGATCTGCACGGCCTGATGGGCGACGGTGAGGTGATGATCTGCGGAGTGGAGACCGGGGGAAGAGTCACCGTCCGAGTCACCGCCGTCAAGGATTTTCCAATGCCGACACCGGCACTGTACTGCCGCGGTCGGTTCAGCACGATCCAAAGCGACCGAACGCTGGATGACGCTTCGCGCAAGGCGAGCCGCGCCATGCTGAAATTCCTGATGCGCGTTACCGGAATGAGCGTGTATGATTGTGCCATGCTGCTGAGTATCAAAGGGGATCTGGCCGTCTGCCAGATAGTCGATCCTGCCCGTACTGTCCGTATGGAAATCGACGAGGGAATCCTGGACGCCTATGGCGTTCAGCTGCCGTAAAAGCCATGACCAGCCGGGCCTGACAGGCCCGGCTGATTTTTACGTCTGTAGCACCGCCGATTTGTAAATAATATACAATGCCCGCGGGTTGACGAACGGCCATACTGCATGATAAAATAACGCTGTTGTGAAAAACCATAGAAGGGAGCCCTGCAAATGTACAAAATTGTCAAAAAACAGGCGCTCAACCCGACTGTCACGCGCATGGAAATCGAGGCCCCGGAGGTCGCCGCTAAGGCGCAGCCCGGCCAATTTATCCTGCTGATCGTGCGGGAGGGCGGGGAGCGCATCCCGCTGACCATCGCGGATTATGACCGCGAGCGCGGCACAGTTACCATCATCTATCAGATCGTGGGCGCCACCACGCGCCTGCTGGACGCCGTGAAAGAGGGCGAGAGCCTCAATGCTTTTGTCGGCCCCATGGGACGTCCTACCCATACCGACGGACTGAAAAAAGTTGCCGTTGTGGGCGGTGGCGTTGGTTGCGCCATTGCCTATCCGGTGGCGAAAAAACTGCATGCACAGGGCTGCGTGGTCCACTCCATCGTCGGCTTCCGCACCAAAGAGCTGGCGATTCTCGAAGAAGAGTTTGCCGCCTGCAGTGACAAGCTGATCAAGATGAGCGACGACGGTACATATGGCCAGAAAGGCCTGGTTACCGACGCTCTGAAGCAACTGATCGAAGCCGGCGAAAAGTATGATCAGGTAATCGCTATTGGTCCGCTGATCATGATGAAATTCGTTTCCAAACTCACCAAGGAATACGGAATTAAAACCGTCATCAGTATGAACCCCATTATGATCGATGGCACCGGCATGTGCGGCGGCTGCCGCCTGACCGTAGGCGGAGAGACCAAGTTTGCCTGCGTCGACGGGCCGGAATTCGACGGACATTTAGTGGATTTCGACGAGGCAATGGAGCGCGCAGCACAGTATAAGCCCTTTGAGCGTGAGCGCGACGAGCACGTCTGCAATTTGCTGAAAGGGATGGAATAACAATGGCGAATATGGATCCGAAAAAGTGCCCGATGCCGGCACAGGAGCCGGCTATTCGTGCGCACAATTTTGAAGAAGTCACACTGGGCTATACCGCCGAAATGGCGGTAAATGAGGCAAAGCGCTGCCTGGGCTGCCCGAAGCATCCCTGCACCGCGGGCTGTCCCGTGGCCATTAAGATCCCTGAATTCATTAAAAAAGTTGCCGAAAACGATTTTGAAGGGGCCTATCAGGTAATCGCACAGGACAGTGCGCTGCCTGCGGTTTGCGGCCGTGTCTGCCCACAGGAGAGCCAGTGCGAAAAGTATTGTGTCCGCGGGGTTAAGGGAGAGCCGGTGGGCATTGGCCGGCTGGAGCGGTTCGTTGCCGACTGGCATCGGGAGCACAGCACGGAAAAAGCCAAAGCTGCACCGAATAACGGCCATCGGGTGGCCGTGGTCGGCTCCGGCCCGGCAGGTCTTACCTGTGCGGGCGATCTGGCCCGGATGGGGTACGGCGTCACAGTCTTTGAGGCGCTGCATGTCGCCGGCGGCGTGCTGATGTACGGCATTCCGGAATTTCGTCTTCCGAAGGCCATCGTTCAGAAAGAGATCAACGGTCTGCGCGAGATGGGTGTGGAAGTCCGCACGAATATGGTCGTTGGCCGTATTCAATCGGTGGACGAGCTGTTTGAAATGGGATATGAGGCCGTGTTCATTGGTACCGGCGCCGGTCTGCCCAGCTTTATGAACGTCCCGGGAGAAAACCTGAAAGGCGTTTATTCGGCCAACGAGTTTTTGACCCGCGTCAACCTGATGAAAGCATATCTGCCGGGTTCTGACACCCCGATCCAGCACGCAAAGCGCGTCGCTGTCGTCGGCGGCGGCAACGTGGCCATGGATGCCGCACGCTGTGCCCTGCGCCTGGGTGCGGAGGAAGTCTATATTGTTTACCGCCGTAGCCGCGAGGAGATGCCAGCCCGTATCGAAGAGGTCGAGCATGCCGAGGAAGAGGGCGTCAAGTTCCACCTCCTTACCGCCCCTCTGGAAGTACTGGGAGATGACCATAAAAACGTCATTGGCATGCGCTGCCAGCGTATGAAGCTGGGCGAGCCGGATGAGAAAGGCCGCCGTCGCCCTGTACCCATTCCGGGCGATGAGTATGAGATGGCGCTCGACAGTGTCATCATCGCCATCGGAACCAGCCCCAACCCGTTGATCCGCAGCACCACCAAAGGTCTTGATACCCAAAAGTGGGGCGGCATCATCGCCGATGAGGATGGCCTTACTTCCCGCGAGGGTGTATATGCCGGCGGCGACGCAGTCACCGGCGCGGCCACGGTCATTTTGGCAATGGGTGCCGGCAAAAAGGCCGCTGCCGCTATTGACAAATATATTCAGGATAAGAAATAAATAACGAAGCCAAAGAGCCGTGCCGTGGACGGAAGTCCCGCGCGGCTCTTTCTTCTCAGGAGGGAAAAATATGCATGTTGAGCAGTTGGAAACCCCCGCACTTTTGGTTGATCTCGATGCGCTGGAGCGCAATCAGCGGCGGATGATGCAGCTGTTGGCCCCGTTAGGTATAGCCCTGCGGCCGCATTACAAATCCCACAAATGCACAGCCATTGCCCACATGCAGATCGCGGCGGGCGCTAAAGGCATTACCTGTGCCAAACTGAGCGAGGCGGAAGATCTGATCCTTTCCGGCATCGAGGATGTACTGATCGCCAATCAGCTGACGGAGCCATCCATCCTGAGCCGTGCCGCTTATCTGGCCGGCTGCTGCCGACTCTCTGTCTGTGTCGACCGGATGGAAAACATTGAACAGCTGGAAAAAGCAGCGGCCTGTGCCGGCAGCGTTATCCATTGTCTGGTGGAGTATGAGGTGGGTATGAACCGCTGCGGCGTCTCAACGCCGGAGGCGGCGGTTATGTTGGCAAAGCGGATCCTGCGGTCTCCCCACCTGGAGTTCATGGGTATTCAGGCTTATGCCGGTCAGCTTTCTCATGAGGTGAACCAAGAGGTTCGCGCTGCCGAGGCTGCGCAGATTGAAGAGCGCCTTCGGGTGCTGCTTTTGGCGCTGGAGAAAGAGGGTATCCGGACGCCGGAGGTCAGCGGTGCCAGCACCGGCACGGCGGAGCTGCGAAAAGCGGGTACTGTCTATACAGAAGTACAGGCAGGCAGCTATCTGTTTATGGATGAGGCATACAAAAAGCTAAAGCTGGGTTTTGAAAATGCGTTGTTCATGCTGTCTACCGTAGTAAGTTCCGACGAGGGAAAGATGATCTGTGACGCCGGACTGAAATCCTTTGGTGTAGATCAGGGCAACCCGGTCTTTGAAGATTATCCGGATGTGCCTGCCGAAATGAGCGAAGAGCACTGTGCAATTTACTGTGCAAATGACGCGTTCCCGGGACAGAAGCGCCGGCTGATCCCCGGTCATTGCTGTACGACGGTTAATCTGCACGACATGCTGTATTTCGTGCGAGGCGATAAGGTAGTGGATAGGGTGCCGGTTACCAGTCGGGGAAAGAGCCGCTGAACGATCCCCGGTTATGTGGCTTTCGGGATTGCGTTGGATATGGTGGTATGGCAATATGCAAACCTTGGAAGGGCGTCATGCACCCATAGAGAGAAAACACCAGTTCAGCATTAAACGGTCCTTACCCGAAAAGAGGATATCACCTGAGAGCCCGCGCAGATGCGCGGGCTCTTGCTTTTTGGGGTGGCTCGTGTTATCCTGTTGACGAAAGGCAGGTGAGCGTATCTCATGAAAAGTTATCTGAAAAAACAGGAGATGCCGCTCATCTGATCAGCGAGAGGTAACAGCGCCCGTTGTTCTTTTGCGGTAAATTTCAGCGTTTCTGTTTTTTCGGAGACGCTGTTTTATTTTGTCGTGAAAGGATATTGCGATGCTGAAATTAAGATATTTGTTTGAGAATTACGATCTGGCAAAAGAGGCGCTATCTCACTGGCGGCATGATACGGAACGTCTGGATGAAGCACTGTCCTGGTTCCGCATTTCGTCAAATGCGATTTATCCGTTTTACAGAGATCAAAAGGTCTGCTTTTTGCGGCTTGCACCGGTCGAAGAAAAGCTGGAACGGAATGTGAGAGGAGAGCTCGAGTTTATCTGCTGGCTGAATAGCCGCGGGTACCTTGCGGCAAAGCCCATTGCGTCAGATGTCGGTGAAATCATGCTGCGGTTTGACAGTAAATACGGGAGCTATTATGCATGTGTCTTTGAGCATGTCGGCGGGATACAGATCGAAAAGACCGACTACTCTGATCAGATTATGCAATGCTATGGAAAAGCACTCGGAGAATTACACGCGCTTTCTGCATGTTATAAGCCTCAGATCAGGAAATGGTCACATGAAGATGCACTGGTGTGGATTGGGGATGTGCTGCATACATATCCTGTGAAGCCTTGCGTACTGAATGAACTGGTTGCTGTCAGAACAGCGCTTTCAGTTCTGCCGAAAACACCCCAAACCTATGGGCTCGTTCACTATGATTTTGAGCCGGATAATGTATTTTTTGATAAAGAGAACCAGAGGTGCGGGGTCATTGATTTTGACGATGGGATGTACCACTGGTATGCGCACGACCTTGAGCAGGCGTTTGAAGAAATAAGCGAGGCGCTTGAGGGAGAACGGCTATCCCGCGCGAAGAGGGCGTTTATCAGCGGCTATGCGGCAGCGTTTCCCTACAGTGCAGATACGGAAAAATTGCTGCCACTGATGCGCAGATTTTGTAATTTATACGCATATGCACGCTTAATCCGCGCGGTGGACGAACGTTTTGAAAAGGAACCAGATTGGCTGGTGTGTCTGCGTAAAAAGCTGGATGCTAAATGCATAAATTATGAACATGAATTGGAGTGCACACAAGAGTAGACAAAAGATGCGTCCCGGCGAAATCCTTCGCCGGGACGCGCTATTTTTATGAAGATATAATCTGCGTGATCTTATCTATTCATCGGAAAAACGGTAGCCTACCCCGACCTCGGTCAGAATGAAGCGGGGAGATGCGGTATTTTTTTCAATCTTGCGGCGCAGATTGGCCATGACGACACGGACGCTCTTGCTGTCGCCGCCTTCGTAGCCCCAGACTTGCCGGATAATGAAATTATGGGTGAGCACCTTGCCTCGATTGGAGATCAACAGCAGCAGCAGCTTGTATTCAATAGGTGTCAGATGGATCTCCTGGTCATCGATGGTCACGCGGCGCTTTTCATAGTCCACCGTCAGATAGTCACAGACATATTTGGTCTCACCGGCAGCGGCGCCGGGCCTCGTCAGTGCACGTTCGGCCACGCGGATGCGGGCCATCAGCTCTCCCATGTGAAACGGCTTTGTGATATAGTCGTTGGCGCCAAGATCCAGCGCAGCAATTTTTTCGTTTTCCTGTCCGCGGGCTGAGACGATCAGTACCGGTGCATCGGAAAATTGCCTCAGCTCCCGCAGTAGGTCCAGCCCATCCCGGTCCGGCAGACCGAGATCCAGCAGTAGGATATCCGGGTGGTGGGAAGAAATCATGAACAGCGCCTCCGCGCAGGTGGCGGCCTCCAGCACCTCATAATTCTCTTTGCGCAAGGACAGGGAAATAAAGCGCGCGATATATTGGTCGTCTTCGACGACTAATATTTTCCATTTACTTTCCACTGTCTCCTCCTTTTACCGGTCGGTCTTCCATCGGCAGCGTCAGGATGAACCGCGCGCCGTGAGGCGGGTTATCTTCAGCGCGGATTGAACCGCCGTGCGCCTCTGCCACCGCTTTGCAGATCGCGAGCCCCAGTCCCAGACCTCGCCGACCGTCCGGCACAGAGCCGTCGCTGTCTATCGTGACAAACCGCTCAAACAATCGGTCACGGATACGTACGTCTATTCCCTCGCCTGTGTCGGATACCATGATGACGATATTTTCCTCATCGGAGGTGACAGCCAGGGACACATCCGCACCGGGGGGCGTGTGTCGTGCGGCATTTTCAAGTAAGTTGATGATTGCCTGGACTACCAGCCGTCCATCCATGGGCGCACAAAGCACTTCATCCGGTAGGGAGACGGTCAGCCTGCGTCCACCCATCAGCCGTTCCGTGTGGGCGACGGCTGCGCTGACCAAGTCATCGATGACCTCCTCCTGCTTCTTCATGGCAAGCCGTGCGTCCGAAATACGAGTCATGCTGAGGATATTTTCTACCAGATCGGTTAGCCAGATGATTTCTTCACTCATGTCGACAGCCAGCTTACGCCGCTCGGCATCGCTCAAGGTATCATAACCATCGGCCAGCAGATTGCTTTCGCCTGACAGGGCGGTCAGCGGGCTGCGGAGGTCGTGAGCAATGGAACGGAGCAGTGTACTGCGCTGGCGTTCCCGTTCCATTGCGACCGTGATACGCTCCCGCTCGCTGCTAAGAAACTCCCGGTCCAAGGCGATTCCCAGCTGAGTAGCCACCGCTTGAATTACCAGTTCGGCCTGCGGTTCATCTGTCTGTTCCACAATTAGGGTACCAAGACGTCCGGCGGGCGTAACAATGGGATAATCGCGGGTGGGGGGCTTTGGCCTCTGGAAGGTGCGGGTTTCTCCGGTCAACTGGACGGAACACGCCGCTCCAGCATAATCACGGATGAAATCCGTACCGCGATTTACAATGTTTTCCTGACCGCTGGCCGAAAGAAATCCGGAGGCAATATGGTAAAGGGTCCGCGCGGTTCGCTCGTTTCGGCCGGCCAGCTCCATCTGCTGCTGCAGACGGGAGGCCACGGTGCCGGAAATGATCGCAGTCACCAAGAAAAAACCAAGCAGCATCACATCGCTGCTGCTTGCAATTACAAAGGTAAAGCGGGGTTCAGTAAAGAAGTAATTAAACAACACCAGGCTAAGCAGCGAGGTGAGGATTCCGCAGAGATAGCTCCCGGTCAGCACGGTAGTGAACAGCACGCCGATCAGAAAGACCATAATGATGCTTTCCTTGCCGACGCCCAGCGATTCGATTCCGAGGGCACAGAGCGTGGCGGCTGCTGTCACCAGAACGGTGAGCAGTGCCCGCCGGCCGAATCTCCCCTGCAGCTTCACACGCGTCATCCCCTTTGCAGAGTATTATACCCGCGTGCTTATACTTTGTCCATTAGGCGAAAGACATCTTTTTTTCCACCGGCAATGATCAGGTGTTCCCCGGAGGTAAAAACATGATCGGCAGAGGTCAGTGGAAGAATGCGGCCCGCAGTTTTGACGCCGATAATATTAACCATATGTGCGTTGCGGACATCTACGTCCCGCACCGTGCGGCCAACCCAGTTTTCCGGCGGCAGGGTTTCCACAATGGCATATTCCGGAGTCAGTTCAATGTAGTCAAAGGCATAGCGAGCGCTGTACCGGACAGCCGTTCGCTGAGCCATGTCCCGTTCAGGATAGATGACGTCGTCCGCACCGATTTTCCGGAGAAACTTGGCATGGATATCCCGGTCGGTTTTTGCAATCACATATTTGGCACCCAACTCTTTCAGCAGAGACGTGATTTCCAGACTGCTCTGGAAATTGTCACTGATACAGACGAAGCACAGATCAAAATTGGAAACGCCCAGACTCCGAAGCACGTCCTCGTCCATGCAGTCGCCGATCTGCGCACGGGTGACGTAAGGCGCTGCGTCGTTGACCAGCTTTTCGTCCTTGTCAATAACCAGCACCTCATTGCCTAGCTCCGAAAGTTTTAAGGCCAGATGCCGCCCAAACCGGCCGAGACCGATGACCAGTATACTGCGCATATCCATATCCTCCTTGAATTACCTTATCATTTTCATTCGGCAAACATCCTGCCGGAGAAGAGAGCAAAAGAATCAGCCAATATAGACCTTTCCCACAGGGTTTTGCAGCTTGTCCGGGGCCCAACGCTCGGTCACCGCCATAAAGACGGAGAGGCTGCCGACACGGCCGCTGTACATCAACAGGATAAGTGCAAGCTGTGACAGGGCCGGCAGAGTGGGTGTAATGCCCATGGAAAGCCCCACCGTGCCGATGGCGGAAACCGCCTCGAACATGGCATCGGCTGCCGCCACACCCTGTCCGGTCATGACGAATACGCCCGCCAGGATCAAAATACTGTAAAGGGTCATACTGCAATAGGCACGGCGGACCACCCGCGGCTCCAGCTGATAATGGAACAGGTTGACATCCCTCCGACCGCGAAGATAGGAGTTCATTGACGCGAGGATCACGGCCAGTGTGGTGGTTTTGACACCGCCGGCAGTAGAACCGGGGGAGGCGCCGACGAACATCAGCACGGTCAGTAAAACCCGCCCCCCTTGGCTAAGCGCCGCGGGAGATATGGTACTAAAGCCTGCTGTGCGAGGTGTCGCCGACTGAAAGATAGCGGCCAGCAGCCGTTCGCCAAATCCCATGCCGGAGAAGGAGGCGTTGCGTTCCAGCAAAAGGAGAAGGATGCCGCCGCCCAGCAGCAGCGAAGCAGTGGCGGTCAGCACGATTCGGCTGTGCAGCGTCAGCGACCGCCAGCGGAACCGGTTGTGCAGTACATCGTCCCAGACGACGAAGCCGAGGCCGCCAACCACCAACAGTGCCGTCACCGTCAGGCTTACCAGTGCGTCAGCCCGGAAGGCAGTGAGAGATGCATAGGGCGCTTGTGAACCCATCAGGTCAAAGCCTGCGTTGCAGAAGGCGGATACCGCATGGAACAGTGCGTACCATGCGCCGCGGAAAGGACCAAATAAGGGGCAAAAGCGGATATAGAGCAATATGGCGCCGACGCCTTCAATCAAGAAGGTACTCAGCAGGATCCGCCGCATCAGCCGGACGACGCCGCCGATCTGGGCGGCGGCCAGCGTTTCGGCCAGTATTGACCTCTCCATCAATCCGACGCGTCGGCCCAGTGCCATGGAAAACAGCAGGGCAAAGGCCATAAAGCCCAACCCGCCGATCTGGATCAGCAAAAGAATGACAAACTGGCCCCAGAAAGTGAACTGGCTCCAGGTATCGAATACGGTCAGCCCGGTCACACAGGTGGCAGAGGTTGAGGTGAACAGTGCATCGAGGAAGGAAATGCTTTCGCCGTCGCGGCTGCAGAACGGCAGCATCAGCAGTGTCGCTCCCAGCAGAATGATTGCGGCAAAGCCGAAGGCCAGCACCTGTCCCGGGCTGAAGGGTTTCTTTAATTTAAAACGAATCATCGGGCAAAAGTCCTTTCATGGAAGCCAGCACTTCTTCCGGCGTACAGTCGGCGGGAAGTACATGATCGGCGCCGACGCTTTTATATAAATGAAAAAACAGGGGATCCCGGCAGCAGGCGACAACTGCGCCGCCCGGACAGAGCCGCCGTGCGGCGCTGCAAAGCCGGAGATTTTCAAAATCACTGGAGGTAAGCGCCAGAAGAACGGAAAACCGTACGCCTTCCGGCAGTTCATTACGTACCGGGGCGGAGACGGAGAGGCTTTGCGCATCCAGCCGCAAAAGCAGAGCGGCCCGGAGTGCGTCAGGGGCAAAGAGAAGTACACGGACACTGTGTGGGGAATCCGGCATGCGGGAACAGCCGCCTGCATCCAGGAAACTGCCGAAACGCCGCGCTATGATAAAGCCCAGCGCCAGCACACCGATAGTACCGATCAGCAATACGGCCGTCATTCTCTCGCCCCCTTCTGCAGTCTTTATCGTAGCATAGAGAATATTAGGAGGGCGTTTGTTTTTTTGAACCCGTGTCTTTTTTTTATAAAGATTGACTTCTTTATTGTTGCCAATGGACGATCACTTTGCCATCTGTCCTGAATTGACGAGTATTGTGCTCTATAATATGATATCGTAAAAAAGTTTTTATAATTGATGTTTAACGTTTTTGCTGCCGGATGAGGCTGCAAACGGTCACGCTACGGGTGCTGCATCTCTATGTACTCCAGGGCGACCTGTGCCGTATGGAGAAGGACGGCGGGAATAAAGTCACTCTGATCCGAAATGTACACCCTTTTTTCTGGAGGCGGATATATTGATCATACCGATTGGAAAACCGGCGAGCTTCGCAGGGCAGGACTGAACGGCACAGGCAGGGAGAAGTTGGCCGCCGGCCGCTCTTATATCTTGGATATCAATGGTGGATATATCCTGTACGCGGACGATTCCGACCAGGAGCAAAGCATTTTTACGATACCCGCTCGGGCAGAGATGTCAAGCTTGGCTGTTTCGGAAGCGTGACCCGGGCCGGCGGCGAAGCCTATCTTCAAGTACTTACTTTGCCAACGGGGTACTATCATCACGTTTGACGCTCCTGCGGCTGAACCGGGACAAGGGCGTCATAGAGAAGCAGGAAAAGTTTGTCCGCAGGGGAAAACATTACCCTGCAGGCGGTTTACCACCGTGATTGCTGGCTTGTCCGCATGCCGGACGGCACGGAGCAGGTAATCTTGTTTTGGTCCGGCAATTGAAGATAAAAGCCAAACGGGCCCCTCGGCAGGTTGCCGGGGAGTCCGTTTCTGCAGAATATTCGTGAAGTCAGTTTATCTCGACCACTGCATATACGTCCGTCCGGCGGTGGTGCAGCAGAGGAAGCTGATCCCGTACGGCATCAATCTGTGTCAGGTCCAGTTCCACCAGCGCCCGCTGAGGGCGGGTCCCCGCCCGAAAAAGTACGTCGCCCCAGGGAGAGACGGCGAGGGAATGGGCATAAGAGATATATGGCGCACCTGTGTCTCGTGCCGGAGCCGCACCAACCGTAAAGAGCTGATTATCCACTGCTCTCTGCCGGAACAGCGTGTCCCAATGGGCGGGTCCGGTAGTCATGTTGAAGGCTGCGGGGACAAAAACACATACTGCGCCCCGCAGAGCCATCAGCCGGCATAGCTCCGGAAACCGCAGATCATAGCAGATGCAAAGGCCGAACAGGCCCCAGGGCGTATCAAAGGTTGTCACCGTATTTCCCGCTGACAGGGTTTCGGACTCGTAAAACCGCTGTCCGCCATGCACATCAATGTCGAATAGATGCATCTTCCGATGGGTGGCAACGCACACTCCATCGGGAGAAAAGACAAAGGACGTGTTATAGACCGCCGCCCCGTCCCGTTCCGGGATGCTGCCGCCAATCAGCCATATGTGGCTGGATCTTGCCATATCCGAAAGTGCAGCAAAGGTTTCGCCGCCGCGTGGTTCCGCATAGAGGGGGAAATTTTTTGCTGCATAAGGACAGTTCCACATTTCCGGCAGAATTACAAATTCCGCACCTGCATGGGCCAGTGCCCGGACGCCCCGGGCGGCACGGCGGATATTTTCGGTTTTATCTAAAAAAACGGCGGTTTGAAGAATACCGAGCAGCAAAAAAGCACCTCTTTATGGGATCACAGGGATACCCATGATCGTCTATTTGTTCCTGTTGTGCCGGTTCTTTTTGGCGGTGGAGGAGGTCGACTGATCGTGCCGGCGCCAGCCGGCCATTGAGGCAAGGCCGATGACGATAACAGCTACACCCGCCCAGGTGCGCCAGTTGGCGACTGCCGGGGCACTGCTGTCGTCGGTGGTCGGTGTGGACGCATCGGCATCTGTTTCGCCGCTTACCGGCTGGGCGTCCGCATCGGTGCTGGATACAGCGGATTCTGCTGTGGACGGTTCAAAGCGGGCAACATAGGTCGGCCCATTGTTGACGATGAGATAGACGGTACCGGCCGGACTGTCCGCGACACGGAGCTGCCCTTTGCTGCTGACCGTCAGGTATCGCAGTTCGTGCGTGGCAAGACAGGACGCCGTCCCGTCAGCGGAAGTGTCGGGTGCGTCGTCGGGAATCAAAATCGCAGTGCCCGCACCAAGCTGGACGGTTTTTGCAGAAAAATTAGAGGCCAGCCCCTCGATGGGATTGCCGCCTGCCAGAAAGTTGTAAAGTCCCTCTTCACCGGAATATTCCAGCGTGGCATCCACTCGCTGCGGCGCGGCAAAGCCGGCGCTGGCTTCCTTTTCCGCGCTGACTACATAGCAGAGGCGGCCGCTCCAGGCGGCGTCCAGCTGGTCCGCTTTGTATTTGCGCAGGGCACAGGCGCTGTCGCTGCCGGCGGCGGAGTCATTGGAATAAAAATAGTCGATGCCGTCCTCCGTGCCATAGCCGACAATAGAGATCAGATGGCCGGAAGTACTGGCAATGGCTCCATTTTCAAGATAGGGATAAGCACCGCTAGGACTGCTGCTGTATTTGACGCTGAGACCCACCGTACGGCCGCAGGCCAGCTCCTGCCGGACAAAATCCAGGTCGCCATAGTGGCAGTAGCCTGTATAGCCGAAGACACCCGCCATGGCCACAGTAAAGGGCCAGTTGCCGAAGCCTTCATAGTAGAAGTCATACTCGCGCAATGCGATCTCTTCAGGAAGCAGATCCTCACCCCGTGTGTTAAGCATCATGGTAAGGGTGGTGGGACTGCAGATAGAGTCAGCGATGGAGGGGTCGCGCACCATCTGGGAGATGGCGGGCGCGTCGGAAATGATGACGGATTCCGGAAGCTCCGCATCTGCATCACCATGCCAGACAGGAATTGCCTGACCGTCCAGCGTATTTTTCATGGTGGCGCACAGCTCACGCAATACAGGTGTAACGGTCGGGTCGTCGCTGTGCAGCGCCACCCGCAGCTGGATCCGGGACGCAGTCTCACCGTTGCTACCCAGCACGGTAAAGGTGTCGGTATCGATGCGGGCCAGCGCATCTTTCTGGTCGGTACTTGCCCGTTTGATGTAGGGACTCCATTTGCCCCAGGAAAGCCAGCCGCTCCACGTGCCCTTCATGTCCACATAGGCACGGCCGGAAACCTCGATCCAGGTACCCTCCGGCGTATCGGCGCTCCAGCTGGCCACCAGATATTCAAAGGCGGGTACCGTTAGCTCCGGCGATTCGTAAACGCCGTCAGAAGCGCTGTCTGCTAAAATCAGCGCACCGTCACCATATTCACTGCTGACGGCGAGATCTTGCAGCGTACCCAGGGAAAACCCTTCGATAGTGGTGATGCGTACAAAGTTGTCCTGCAGCACGTCGCCGCCGGCGGCGGCCAGCACAGTGCCTGGCAACAGGGAAAGCAGCAGTGCGGTTGCCAAACACAGGGACAGAGCTCTTTTTTTGATCGAACGCATGATGTACCCTCCTCTTGTTTTTGTTCTGAATGGAAGCAAAAGACGCAGGAAAGTGCGCACGGCCTTGCCTGAGCCAGCCTATGCCGGCATAGCGGCGACGTGCGTTTGTATCAAAGCGTTTTCGCTGGAACTATTCCAAAGAAATCCCTTTTTCCTGGCAGAACGCGACGTAATCTGCATAGTTTTCGCGCAGCAGGGCTGGGGTATCGAGACCGTAGGGGCAATGGGCGCTGCAGGCGCCGCAGTCAATACAGTTTTGCGTGTTCTTCATTTTTTCAATAAAAGCCGGCGTGGTATATTCCGGCCAGGGCGCGCGCCGCAGCATTAAAATCATCCGCGCCGCATCGGAAATGGCGATGTGGGCGGGGCAGGTAGGCATACAATAGCCGCAGCCACGGCAGAAATTGCCCGCCAGTGCACGCCGGTCGTTTTCGATGATGTTGCGCAGCTCATCGGTCAATATCACGCCCTCCCGGGCATAGCTGAGAAAGTCGTCCAGCTCGCTCTGCTTCTGCACACCCCAGATAGGAACCACGTTTTCATATTGGGTAAAAAAAGCATAGGCCGCCTCCGGACTGGAGATCAGCCCGCCGCTCATTCCCTTCATGGCGATCAATCCGACGTCATGCTTGCGGCAGACATCGATCAGGGAAAGATCCTCATCGGTGGAGAGATAGTTAATCGGGAATTGCACGGTATCATAAAGGCCGCATTCCGCCGCAGCCAGCGCCACGTCCCGCCGATGGGTGGTAATGCCAATGAAACGACACTTACCGGCCTTTTTCGCCTCCAGCAGGGCCGCATGGGCGCTTTCCGGATCGTCCGGATCGGGCAGAGCCGGAATGTTATGCAGCTGGAGAATGTCCACATAGTCGGTTTTCATATTGAGAAGGGAAGTATTCAATTGCTCCAGCACGTTATGGCGGTCACGCGCCATGCTCTTGGTGGCCAGATAGAGGCCGTGGCGCACGTCGGAAAGCCCAAGACCGATTTTTTCCTCGCTGTCGGTATAAAACCGCGCCGTATCAAAAAAGTTAATGCCCTGATCATAGGCATAGCGCAGAAGCTTTGCGCCTTCCTCCAGGGAGACGCGCTGTACGGGAAGCGCGCCGAAGCTGTTTTCCGTCATCATCAGGCCCGTGCGGCCCAGCCGTTTGGTTTTCATGTTCAATCCCCCTGATCTCCATTTTTTTCAAACCATTCCTGCGCGCTGCCGGTCCGGGAGGTCACCGTCATCGGAATATCGGTAACGGTGAAATACCATTTGCCGTCAATTTTGACTAATTCAACAACGCCATGGGTGACCATGGTCCCGGTATCTCCGCTGAGATGCAGCTCGAAGATCACGTCAGAAATCGCCTGAGCGCCGCTGTAGGTCTGCTTCATCTGTGCCAGGTCGGTCGATGATCCGGGGTCCGTCTCCGTGATTTTTACCGCACAGGTGACGTTGTTGCCTACCTGCTCTATTGCTGCAAAGCGCCAGTCGGTCAGGGCGGAAAAATTGATGCCGAAGACGGTGTTGTTATTATACCAATCTTCCGAAAGATCGGGGGCAAAGCAGTCAGCCATATCCTGAAAGCCCTTGCCATTGTCTGTATACATAGTCTGATAATACTGTGCCAGTGTGCCCTTGACAGTAGCGCGTCCGCTGCCGACAAGCAGGATGATGGCAGTGACGCCAGCCACGAGTACTACGGCGGCGGCGGCAAGGATCAACGTATACTTTCTGCGGTTGAGCAGGCGCTGCTCTTCTTCCATCTGACTTCTTGTTTTCATGGCTTCTTCTCCGTTATCCAATAGATTCTATGGTCTTTTTCGCATCTTTCGCCAGCGCGTGCGCCAGCGTCCGGGTATTTTCCGGGGTTTCGCTTTTTGCCAGGGCGTATAGTTTCAGCTTGGGTTCTGTGCCCGAGGGGCGGATGGCCAGCCGGCTCCCGCCCTCCAGCATCCAGACGATTACGTCCATACCGGCCGGTGTGACAGGCTTGCCATGGCTGTCCTGTCCGCGCAGGTGGTCACGAATCGACAGGGCCTTTAGACCACCGAAGCCGTCCGGCAGTGTCTCCCGCAGGGTCGACATCACGCTGGCCATGCGTTTCATGCCGTCTTCGCCCGGAAAAATCATGTTGACAGTCTCCTCGTCATAGCAGCCATAGGTGTCCCAGATCTCCTGCAGGCCATCCAGCAGGGTCATACCGCGGCTTTTATACCAAGCGGCCATTTCAGCCAGCAGCATAGAGGCGACGACGCCATCCTTATCCCGGGCATGATCGCCGATCATGTAACCGTAGGATTCTTCATAGGCCATGATGTAATGGTATTTACCCTCTGCTTCCAGCTCTGCCAGGCGCTCCGCCATGAACTTGAAACCGGTAAAGGTCTCAAAACACCGGGCGCCGTTCCGCTCGGCAATGTCGCGGGAAAGGTCGGTAGTAACAATGGTCTGGATGAGCGCCGGATTTCGCGGCAGCGTGCCACGACGTTTTCCGGCGGTCAGCAAATAGTGAATCAAAAGGGAACCGGTGCGGTTGCCGGAGATTGGGACGAAGGTGCCGTCATGGTCGCGTGCGACAATGCCCACTCGGTCGGAATCGGGGTCGGTACCGATCAGAAGGTCAGCTTGCACCTCCCGCCCCAGCTTTTCCGCCAGAGCAAACCCGCGTGGATCCTCAGGATTCGGGCTTTGCACAGTTGGGAAAGTACCATCGGGCTCCATTTGTTCTTTTACATAAAAAATGTTGCGGAAGCCGAGGGAAGAAAGTACCCGCGGCGTGATGGCACCGCCCACACCGTGAAACGGTGTATACACGATCCGCAGGTCAGAGGTCTGCGCAATCTCCGGGTCCACGGCACAGCGGAGCACAGCGTCTATATATGCGGCGTCGAAGTCTGCACCCAGCAGAGTCAGTGTTTCCAGCTCACCGCTTTGAACGGGACGGGGAGACAGCACGTCAATCTGTGCCATTTCGGCGGCCACCAGATCGGCTTTGTCAGGTGGAAGCTGGGCGCCGTCGCCCCAGTATACTTTATAACCGTTATATTCCTTGGGATTGTGGCTGGCGGTCACATTGATACCTGCCGCCGTACCAAAGTAGCGGACGGCAAAGGAAAGCTGCGGTGTGGGCCGCGGGGCAGAAAACATCCGTACCGGTACGCCGCGGCAGCGCAGTACATACGCTGCTTCGTCAGCAAAGTATTTAGAATTGAGGCGGCAGTCGTAGCAGATACAGACGCCTTTTTCCGCAATGCCGGCAGAGCAGATCACACGGGAAAGAGCATCGGTGGCCTGCCGGATCACATATTCATTCATGCGGTTAGTCCCCATGGCCATTTTGCCCCGCAGCCCGGCGGTTCCAAAGGCCAGGGACCGGTAAAAGCGGTCCTCCCGCTCTGCCGCATCGATCGCAGAAAGCTCTGCCCGCTGCATTTCTGACAAAATAGGAGAGGAAAGCCAGCGGGAATACTCATCCATACTGAGGCCTCCTTTAAAAACTGCGCATAAAGTACATTCATTATATCATACTGCAGGGGGATTTCCATCAAATTTTTGTTTTACAATTCGTTTGCAAAATAGAACTGGTTTTGTTAACAAAAAAAGGGTATCATAGGGCCATGAAATAAAAAAAAACGGAGGGCTCTACCATGTATTACAATCCGTATGAGTCGTTCGATCCTCAGGATGAGGAGCGGCAGTCGTCCCCGCAGCCGGCCGCGCCCGGTGCATCAGGGCCGAATAAGCCCCGCCGCACGTTTGTCATCGTGGGCAAATGCCTGCTGGCGCTGGTACTGATCTGCAGTATTTCCCTGGCTTCTGTCGGTGGATATGTATGGTATGAAAACAATTACGGTACGGCCGCACAAAGCGCAGCCGGGGACGGCAGTACGCAGACAGAGTCCCCTACCAAGGTGGTCTATTATCAGTTGGGCGACAGCGAGGGCGCGATGACCGTCCCACAGATTTATCAAAAGAATCTCCCTTCAGTGGTTCTGTTCACCTGTGAGATTCCTGTGGAAGGAAGCTATGGTTATAATGGCTTCGGCTTTGGTGGGCAGCAACAGCAGCAGACGCAGACGGCCACCGGCACAGGCATCGTCCTGACCGCCGACGGCTATGTGATAACCAACAATCACGTGGTGGCGGATGCGTCCAAGATCACGGTTACCCTGTGGGACGGCACCGAGTATGAGGCGACGCTGGTGGGTGCGGATGAGAACACCGATATCGCTGTTGTAAAGATTGAAGCCACCGACCTCACACCGGCGGAGTTCGGCGACAGTGATCAGCTGATCGTCGGGGAGAACGCCATCGTCATCGGGAACCCGTTGGGGCAGACCTTTGCCGAGACCCTGACGGTCGGCTACATCTCCGCCACCGAGCGAACTTTGACGATTGATAATTCGATGATGACCCTGATCCAGACCGACGCGTCCGTCAACCCCGGAAATTCCGGCGGCCCACTGATCAACAGCCGCGGACAGGTGGTTGGCATCATTAACTCCAAGATCAGCGAGGACAATGTCGAGGGTATCGGCTTTGCCATTCCGAGCAATATTGCCCTTCAGATCGCCAACGATTTTATTGACTACGGTTATGTGGCCAGCCGTCCGATGCTGGGCATCTCTGTACAGAGCGTCACTTCCGAGCAGGCTGCTTATTATGATATGGAACCTGGTATTACCGTCAAGGAGGTCGTGAGCGGGAGCTGCGCGGAAAAGGCCGGTGTACAGGTAGGAGATAAGGTCACAGCCTTTAACGGCGTTGCGGTTTCCACTTCCGCGGAGCTGAACTATCAGAAGGGTAAATATAAGGTCGGCGACACGGTCACCATTACCGTTGAGCGGAATGGACAGAAGCTTGACCTTACCGTAGTACTGGAAGGAGCAACCAAACAGTAAAACGACGAGAATCGTGCGGAAATATTCAAAAACCATTCACAAAACGTACACACATTCCGCGCGTGGTCGTGATATAGTAAAACCATCCCAATACCCCCTCTCTTTTCCCCCTTTTCTTTTATAGAATCCTTTCATCCCCCGCAAAAGGCTGCCGGTACCCCCCGGCGGCCTTTTGCTGTTATCGGGAGGAACTGCGGAGGCAGGAAATACGGATTTATGCTCAAACGGTCGGGACAGCGGGCTTTGGATCTGATATGCTCAAGGCGGAATACGGGGAGGTGGGTCGGTGCGAAATTTCTATGTGCTGACCGAGGCGGTCGCATTTTTAGAAGAGCGTCTGGCATGTCCTGTTACCCGGGCGGAGGCGGCAAAGCACTGTCATGTGTCCCTGTCGTCGTTGGAGAAGCTGTTCCGTTTCGCGCTGCACCGCAGCGTAGGGGAATACCTGTTCAAACGGCGGTTGACCTGTGCGGCCGGGGATCTGGCCGGCGGTGCAACGGTGCTGGACACGGCGATGAAGTACCAGTATGCTTCACCGGAGGGATTTTCACGGGCGTTCCGGCGACTGTGGGGCGTTTTACCCTCGGCATTTCCGGAAACATGGAAGTTTACCGGCTTGTACCCCCCGCTCGATTATCGATTTGAGGAAGGCGGGGACATGAACATGGCAGGCAAAAAGGTTGATCTCAGCGACGCATACGGGTATTTCCGGGAAAATGCCGGCACTCAGGTAATCTGTTTTGACATCCGAAATCTGACGGGATTCAACGCCGTTTCCCGGAGGGCGGGAGATCTTGCGATCAGGGAGGCAGCACGCCGCATCGACGCAGCAGCATCAGAACAGATGCTGACGTTGCGTATCGGCGGCGATGAGTTTGCGCTGATCACCGGACTGCGTGACCCGGCAACGATAGAAGCGCTGCGGGCGCAGGTGCTGGCCGATAACGGAGCGTGCTTTGACTGCGACGGGACGCCGATGCCGCTATCGCTTTGGGCGGGAACCACCATAGTACCGGAACAGCCGCGGTACGGCGCATTTTTTGGCGAAATGCAGGCGGCCGTCGACCGCAGCAAGGCGTGACTGGACCGGAAAAATCGGCAATATAAAATGCTCCGCCGCTATTTGCGGGGGAGCAATAACGAAGTATTTATGCAGTGTGGCGGTACTTCTGACTATAGGCCTTGCATATAGTTTAAAAACATGCTATAGTACTTAAAACAAAGCACGAAAGTGAGGTGGACAAAATGACAATGTATAGGCTGATAAAATTAAATGCCATTTTGTCCATTCAATAAAGACCTCTTTTAATGGATATAATTGTCGCTTCTGATTTTATCAGGAGCGATTTTTTATATTTATAGAAAGAGGTAATCTATGAACAGACTGACATTTGTTCAGCTTCACGCTGAAAATAAAGACAACTGCACTGCATTTGAACAGCTTATGTGGCTATATACCAAAGAACTTGAAGCGCATCAAAACCAAGCTAAACCTGCCGAGTTCATCGCTAAATGGATTCATAGCATTATACAGATACAGGGCGATAATGACCGACATCTAGAGCTTTGCTATGAGGATAAAACGCTGATTGGATTTTTGTATGGCAAGGTCGACCATCCGGAGCATAGAGGCTTTAAAAAAGTTGGATACGGATATGTAATGGAATTTTTTGTTTTACCAGAACATCGGCGTAAAGGATATGGCAAAAAGATGTTTTATCGATTAGAAAAATTATTTAGCGTTGACGATGCCAAACAAATGTATCTTACTTCAGATCCTATTACAGGAAACCCCTTTTGGGAGTCTCTAGGCTTTACCAATACGGGTGAAAGATCTCCTGAAAACAATCTTGAGATATACGAAAAAGAATTGCAATAGAATAAGCCTTTGATGCCGGCACTCGTCTCCAGGGTTTCGGCATCGTCGGCACAGTCAGGCTTCATGGAACTGCCGGCCGATCATGGCTCGACCCAGCGGTATTTGATATATCGCAGATAGGCGATGACCGCGCGTATGAATAGGTCACAGGCCATGGCGATCCAGATGCAATACAGGCCAAGGTCAGTCAGCCGAAGCAGCAGATACGCCAGCGGCAGGCGCACTGCCCACATGCCGACGACGCCGGCGATGGCGGCAAATCGGCTGTCACGGGAACCGCGAAGCGCGCCGAATACGATGGTGGAGATGGCGAAGAACGGCTCTGCACAGGCTTCCACCCGCAGGACGCCCGCACCCATGGCGATTACTTCCGGCACATCGGTAAAGATGGAGACGAGCTGCGGCGCCAGCAGGAACATCACAACGGCCAGGACAACCATCACAGCAGTCCCGCCGTAAAGGCTCCAGTTCCCGAAGCGCCGGGCCAGCTTCGGGCTGCCGGCACCGAGGCTTTGGGAGATCAGGGCTGTGGCTGCAAAAGCAAAGCCGAACATCGGCATATATGCCATGGACTCTGCCGTGACTGCGTATTGGTGTGCCGCCAGCGCCGCCGTGCCGATGGAGGTGATCATGGCGGTCAGCACTACTTGGCCTCCGTTGATGGACACCCGCTCCAGCGTCACTGGCAGGCCATAGTGGACGGTTCCCACCCAGATGCGCTTTTCAAACCCGATGCGGCCGAAGCCGCGCAAATTGAGAGGGGAACGCCCCAAGACCATTTTTCGTACCAAAAAGAGGGTAGTGATCGTCACCGCGGTGAGGGAGCCGATGGCAGCTCCGCGTACACCCAGATCCGCGCCCCACAAATGGACTGTCTTTCCAAAAATCACCGCGTCGCGCGGCGGGTATAGGAGGAAAAAGACCAGAACGACATTGACTACGTTTGTCAGCAGATTGTAAAACAGCGGGGTGCGGGTATCACCCGCACAGCGCAAAAGATTGAAAGACATGATTTGTGCGCAATTGAAAAGATACCCCGATGCCAGGATGGCAAGGTATGCCGTACCGTCGGCACGGATAGCCGGATCCGCGTTCATCCAGGCGGGGAGAAACTGGGCGATGATGACCATCAGAACGGAGAGGCCGCCGCCCACGATAAGAACGGCCAGCAGGGACTGGACCGTAATTCGCTTCGCCTCCTGCGGGTCGCCTGCACCGATCGCGTGTCCTACCTGCACCGCGAAACCGATAGCCAGGCCGGTGAACAGGCCGTTAATCAGCCAGGAGACAGAGGCGCTAAGGGCAATGGAGGCTGTGGCGGCAGGGCCGATGACCCCCACCATGGCAGTGTTAGCATATTGTACGCAGGTCAAAAGGAGCTGTTCCACCAGAATGGGCCAGGCCAGATACCAGATGACACGCAGGGGGTGCAGGCGCTCATCCAGCAGGTCGATTGTCTGTGTCATAGTACCTCTGAATCATATGTAAATTAGGAATATGCTGACTATCAGTATAAAGCCGAGGATGGGGAAAAAGCAAGACCGGCCGGAAAGAATACCTTTTTTCGTAAAACAGGGAAAATATAGAAATAATCCCGGTCGGCAGAGAATGGACATAAGAAAGCGACAACGGATGATCTCCGCCGATAGCAAAGGAGGGGAATTTATGTTATGCTATAACGAGAGACAGGCAGAAGGAGGCGATTGCGATGCAGTTTATCTTGGGTAAACCTATCTTAATTAAAAAGGAGCATCACAATGTCGAAAGAGGTCACATTTCGGTACTTAGAGGCAGCTGATTGCAACCCTGCTTTACTGGATAGCTTTAACCGCTATCAGCGGGTGAAGGAAAGCTGGAGAAAAGTAAATGAAAAATGGGTTTTAGCAGACACGCCATTTGAAGAGCAGTGGGATGAAAAGAAAAAACAGTATGTAATTGACGATTTCAAATTATGCATGGAAAATAGAGATCAGATCGTTGGCTGCTTTGATGATGGGAAGCTGATCGGATGGGCCAGTGTCAAAAAGGAATTGTTTGGGAGTGCCAAACAATATGCCAATCTTGATTATTTACACGTCTCATATGAATACCGCAACAGAGGATTAGGCAAAGAGCTATTCAGGCAAGCACAGAATATCGCACGTAGGTTTGGCGCAAAAAAGATATATATATCAAGTCAGTCATCGAAAGAGACACAAGCATTTTATAAGAGTGTCGGCTGCAGGGAAGCGGAAGAAATCGATCCCGTTCTCTATGAAAAAGAGCCGTTTGACTGTCATCTTGAATTTGTATTGTAGACGAAAAGAATCGTAGAACCTCTGAGCAAATTTGAATTGCTCAGGGGTTTTGGATTGTCCCCAAACTTCCGCCTCTTGCCCGCCCGGAATTCCTAATCCCGATAACATAAGAAAGATGGTGAACGCCTTTTTGCGTCCACCATCTTTCTACAAGCCTATGAGCGGATGCTTCTCACGGGCGGTACTCGATTATTTCAGCCCCAGAGAGGCGATGGCATCGATGATGATCTCCAGCCCGCGGCGGAGCGAGGCGTCGTCGATGGTCAGGGCCGGCATCAGCTTGAGCACGCTGTCACGGCGGCCGGCCAGTTCGATGACCAGGCCGCGGTCAAAGCAGGCGCGGCTGACACGCTTGGCGGTACCGTCGGGATAAGCACCGAAGTCGATGCCCCAGATGAGACCGATGCCGCGGTACGGAAGACTCAGGCCCAGCTTTGACAGCTCGGTACGGAAAAATTCATCGACAAGTTTACTCTTGCGGACAGTCTCTGCTTCCACGTGATCGTTCAGCATGAACTCCAGGCTGGCCTTGGCAGCCACCATGGCGGGCTGGAAGCCGCGGAAGGTGCCGTTGTGTTCGCCGGGGCTCCAGATGTCCAGCTCCGGTTTGAAGAGGGTCAGGGCAAAGGGCATGCCGATGCCGCCGATGGACTTCGCCATCCCAAAGATATCCGGCTGGATGCTGGCACGTTCAAAGGCAAAGAAAGTACCTGTACGGGCACAGCCAACCTGAATCTCGTCGCAGATCAGCAGTATGTCATGCGCGTCACATAGTTTACGCGCCCTTTGCAGCCATTCTGTCGGCAGGACATGGATGCCGCCCTCGGCCTGGGTAGTCTCAACCACCAGAGCCGCCGGCTTTTCGATGCCGCTGTGGTCGTCGGTGAGCAGGGTCTCCATGTACTGGATGGTGTCCAGCTCGGGAAACATGTAGGGCGCGGGGATGTGGGTGACATCCCGGAGCGCGACGCCGCCGCCGGCACGGGCGCCTTCATCGGTAGTCAGGGCCAGCGTGCCCAGAGTCATGCCGTGGAACGCGCCCATGAGGGCGAAGACATTGCTGCGTTTTTTGACCTTGCGGGCCAGCTTGAGGGCGGATTCCATGGCGTTGGCGCCCGTGGGGCCAGGAAACATGATCTTATAATCGAGGCCGCGGGGCTTGAGAATATTCTCCTGGAAATACTCGATAAACTCACCCTTGGCATCGGCGTACATATCCAGCGCATGGATGATGCCGTCGGCCTTCAGGTACTCGATGACCTTGTCCTTGATATAGTCGTTGTTGTGGCCATAGTTGCAGCCGCCGGCGCCACAGAAGAAGTCGAGGTAATCCTTGCCCTGATCATTGGTCAGTATGCTGCCTTTGGCGGTTTTGAAGACGGTGGGGAACTTGCGGCAGTAAGAGCGGACCTCGCTCTCATATTGCTCGAAGATTTTCTGTTCCATAGTTCAGTCTCCTTATTTCAAAATTTCATAAAGGCGTCTGACGGTTTCCGTGGCCTCTGCGTCCGGGATCAGCAGATGGAGCAGCTCGCCTGTACGCGAAAGCTCGCCCAGTCCGGAGGCTGCGAAAAGCTGAGCATCGGAGAGTGGCCGGCGCAGTGCGGTGACGACCGAAAGATCCCCGCCGCCCGGGAGGATAAACCCATCGCCCACGGGCAGGGCATCGAGCGCCTTTACCCGGCTGCGGATACAGCTTTTCAGCACTGCTACGCCCTGCAGGCCGGCGGGCGGCTGCGGCAGCTCAGCGATCTCCGTCCCCGACAGATCATCAAAAGTAGAACGGACGGAAACGGGGATATGGTGTCTTTGTCCCGCTGCCACGGCGCGGGGATGAATGACTTTTGCACCATAGTTGGCCAGCAGCAGGATGTCGCGGCTGTCCATTACCGGCAGATAGGGTGCTTCCGGCACCAGACGGGGGTCACAGACCGCCACGCCCGGGACGTCGGTAAAGATCAGGACACGCTCTGCGCCCAGGTATCCGCCAATCTCCACAGCGGAGGTGTCACTTCCGCCGCGGCCTAGGGTGGTCAGCTCTCCGCCGGGCCCGATGCCTTGAAAGCCGGTGATCACGGGGGTCTGCCCTTGGCTCAGTGCCTGCAGAACCGGCGCAATGTCCATGCCTGTGACCTCCGCACGGCCAAAGGCGCCGTCTGTAAGCACACGGGCTGATGCGCCGTTCATCGGCAGCGCGGGGATACCCGCCTGCATCAGCTCATTCGCCATCACGCAGGCGGCAATGGTTTCACCGCAGCTCATCAAAAGGTCACGGGCCCGGTCACCGGCCTCTGGCGTCAGGGAGAGCAGCGTATCGGTAGCGTACGGCTTCCCAAGCCGGCCCATGGCGGAGACGACGGCCACTGCGTCACGCCCGCTGTCCTTTATGGCGCGGATCTGCCGGATGGCGGCCTTCCGGCCTTGCTCGTCGGCGACGGAAGTGCCGCCGAACTTCAATACAACAATCGACTTGCTCATCACAGCAGCTCCATTTCAATCAGTTTCTCCGCAATCTGGACAGCGTTGAGTGCCGCGCCTTTGCGGATCTGGTCTCCGCAGCACCAAAAGCAGAGACCGTTGCCGCTTCCGGACAGATCCTCACGGATGCGGCCGACAAAAACCAGGTCGCCGTCGGAGGTATCCAGCGGCATGGGATAAGATTTGCTGTCCGGTTCGTCCACGACCCGGACACCGGGTGCTTTGCTCAACAGGGAGCGAGCGATAGCCGGCGTGACCGGCCGCTCGGTTTCGATCAGGATGGATTCGCTGTGACTGCGGAAAACCGGTACCCGAACGCAGGTACAGCTTACCTTTAGTTCCGGCAGACCGAGGATCTTCCGGCCCTCCCGCAGCATCTTCATCTCTTCGTGGGTGTATCCGTTATCTTCAAAGTAATCGATATGCGGAATGACATTGAAGGCGATCTGATGGGCAAAGGCCGTAGGGGAAACCGGCTGCCCATCGAGTACCTGACGCGTCTGTTCCCGCAGCTCGGCGATTCCTGCGGCCCCTGCGCCGGATACGGCCTGATAGGTTGAGGCAACCACGCGGCGCAGGCCGGCATAATCATGCAGCGGCTTCAGCGGCAGCATGGCGATGATGGTGGAGCAGTTGGGGTTGGCGATAATACCCCTATGGGTACGCAGCATTTCGGCATTGACTTCCGGAACCACCAGGGGCACGCCCTCGGTCATGCGAAAGGCGCTGGAGTTGTCAATAACGATACATCCGGCCTTGGCGGCAGCGGGAGCGAGCGCGCGGCTGACCGCATCACCTACGGCAAACAACGCCACATCCACGCCAGCAAATGCGTTTTCATCGGCGGCCTGAACGGTGACGGTGCCATCCCCAAAGGAAATCGTTTTACCTGCATTTTCAGGGATATCCAATGCGCGCAGTTCCCCGACGGGGAAAGCACGCTGTGCCAGTACCTTTCGCATCTCTTGCCCCACGGCGCCCAGCGCGCCGACGACGGCCACGGTATACTTTCTCATATCTTATACCCCGTTCTGCATAAAATTTGCATTTAAATTACAGCCATTATATAATAAGCTAAAGTTTGGTTCAATGTCCAAAGTGTATGAAGATTTTGATATTATGTAACCATTATGGAGGAATCCTGTGGAAAAAACAAATTTTACGCTGGCAGAGCTGCTGACCATGCCGGCTTTTCCGGGGCAGACGCTGCTGACGCCGGAGCTGCCGCCGGAGGAGACGGAGATTCTGCATGTGTCGGTTATCGAGCCGCCGGCGGGCGATTTTGTGCGGTATGGAGAACTGGTGCTGACCACGGCGGTGGGCTGTGAGGCAGAGGGGACGCTGCTGGAATTTATCCGCGATCTGGGGGAGTCGGGCGCAGCGGCAGTTGCTCTTGCCTTTGAGGACCCTATGCGGCGGGTACCGGAAGAGGTGCTTGCCTTCGCGCGGACGCGGAGGATGCCGCTGGTCAGGCTGCCGTGGGCGCTGCGCTTTGCCGATATCGTGGAGGCGGTGCTCGGCCGGATCCGGGCCGCACAAGAGCGCGCGGGCGCCCGGTATGAGACACTGCAGGCGCATCTGCTCAACACCTATCTGAGTGGGCGGGGCCTCTCACGGGCGTTGTCCCTGCTGGAAGCGGAGACCGGCTGCGCGGTACGGGTGACCGATCGGACGGGTCGATCACTGGCGGCCACCGCATCTCGGGAAGAGACGGAATGGAAACTTTTGCTGCCGATTCGTGTTCAGTCACGTGAGGTGGGGGCCCTCTGGCTTGCCGGAGAGCGGGCCACGCCGGAGTATCTGGACACGCTGGCTGGCTGGTCACCGTATATCCTGACGCCGCTGCTGCTGTGGCTTGACCGGGCGGAACTGCGCTTTGCCGCACAGGAACAGCTGCGGGATGAACTGGTCCGTGCGTTGGCGGAAGGTACGCTGGCGGACACGAAGGAAAATCGCGCCCGTGCGCGGCGAATGGGGCTTTGGCCTGATCGCCCGCGGAGCTGTCTGGTGGGATTTCTTTCGCCCGGTGAAGAGGGCGGGACAGATATGGATGGGCTGCGCACCCTGTTGCGCACGGCTTCCGACGCACCGGGCGCGGTCTTTGACGGGATGATTATTTTCTATCTCACGCCGGAGGAACTGCCGGAACATGCAGCCGCCAACGTGGAAGCTGCACTGCGGACCGCGTTTTCCGGGCTGCGCGTCTTTTGGGGCGTCGGGGGGCCGGGGCTTGACCGCGCGGCGGCCTACCGGGAGGCACGTCAGGCCGCCAGGCAATGTCAGGCCGAGGGAGGGACGCGGATTTATACCCGGCGGGATACCGCGCTGCGAAATCTGCTGGTACCCTGCCTTGCCGATCCGGCAGCCGCCGCCCTGCGGAATGAATTGCTTGAGCCCCTTCAGGCGTATGACCGGGAACATGATAGCGCACTGAAAAAAGCGCTGTTGTGTTGGTTCGACCACGGCGGCAATATGTGCGAGGCGGCACGGGCCATGCATCTGCATCGGCAATCGCTGCGCTACCGGATTGGAAAAGCAGAGGAGCTGCTGGGCATTTCCCTGGACGACTGCCGCGCCGCGCTGGCACTGGAGCTGGCCCTCCGGCTGGAACAAATGGCGCAGGCATTGGAATAGGCCATGCTGCCGCTGTGGCAAGTTGACTGCATACGACAGTGTTGACTTTACGGACAGCATATATTATAACAAATATAGAAATTGGAAAGAATGGGGTGAAAAAATGTTCAGCGGGTACAAGCCTTATATCCTCCGGTGATCTGTAAAGAGCAGATGCTTTGACTGAAAAACGAGACGGCCGATGCCGCCTCCGGTTAAGCGTTGTTCTTTACAGCTTTTTTGTCTGCAAAGAACGCGCTTACGGCAAAATGCCGCAGGTGCGGTTATGTTTTGCCAAAACCGGAGGTGTTTTTTTATGTTTGAAGGTTTATGGTTTTTTGTAAAGTTCGGCTGGAAGTCGGATCGGCGGTATATCCTTTTCAATTTCTTCGGTCAGCTTTTGACTTCGCTGACTCCGCTCGTCGCAGTTACCATGCCGAAGCTCATCATAGACGAACTGATGGGGCACGGTCGGGTTCATATGCTGGCGCTATATGTTACAATTCTGGCGGGACTTTATTTGCTCACGGGAATCGGGTCCAATTTTTTTGCAATGCACAGCTTTACTTTGCGCTGCAAGGTCGCGGCGGATTTTGGGCTGATGATGCACAAAAAGCTTGCCGACGCAGATTTTGAAAATCTGGAAGACCCGTCTTTTCTGGATCTGAAGAAAAAAGCCGACAGATTTCTCTATGGCGACTGGCATGGATTTTCTTACGTTCTTGACAGCGCAATGGGGATTTTAGGAAAGCTGTTTACGCTGGCTGGGGCGGTAGCCATTCTTTCGGGTCTGGACGCATGGACGGTTCTGTTGGTTGCAATTTTCGCGTTTCCCAGCGCTGCCGTGGAGGCATGGGCCAAGAAAAGTGAGCAGAAGCTGGCGGTTGAACAGATACGGGTCGAACGTCGCTGGCAGTATTTTGGCAGCCTGTTTGAGAGCTTCAAGTACGGAAAGGAGATCCGCATCCATTCGCTTGGCGATTGGCTGCTGTCCCATGAAGGGGCCTACATGAATAAGGTGATGGAATATTACCGGCGGCGGAACGGTTTTTACATTCGCTCCGGGACGTTCAGCGCCCTGCTCCAGACGTTTCTGCATGTGCTCGCCTATGCGTATTTAATTGGCAGAGTTTTGGCAGGTGCTATCACGATCGGAGATTTCACAATGTACATCGGCGCCGTCCTCGCGCTTTCCGGCGCGATGAAAGGTATGTTGACGGACGGTGTGGAAATCAAGGCTTACGGTATCTATTACGGGGCGATGCGCGATTATATCAATATTCCGTCCCGCCTGCGTACAGGGAAAAGCGAAATTTCTCCGGGGGGACACCGGATCGAGTTTAAGGATGTGAGCTTTCGATATGTGGGACAAAACGACTATGCGCTGTACGGCATCAATATCGTCATTGCGCCCGGTGAAAAACTGGCGGTCGTAGGTGAAAACGGCGCCGGAAAAACAACGTTTGTGAAACTGCTGACCCGGCTTTACGATCCGAGTGAGGGCGAGATTATGCTCGATGGGGTCAATATTCGCGATGTTGACTATGAGAAGTATATGTCGCTGCTGTCCGCCGTTTTTCAGGACTATCAGCTCTTTTCTTTTTCACTGAAAGAAAATGTTTCCCTGTCACAGGCATCTGATGAGGGAAAAATTAAATCCGTACTGCGCCGGGTGGGCCTTGGCGGAAAAATCGGGAGCCTTCCCCGGGAAATTGATACCGCTGTGTATAGGGATTTTGATGAGAGCGGCTTTGAGCCATCCGGCGGCGAGGGACAAAAAATTGCGCTCGCAAGAGCCCTGTACAAAGACACGCCGATCGTGATCCTTGACGAACCGACGGCAGCGCTCGATCCGCGGGCAGAATACGAGATGTATCAGCACTTTAATGAGCTAGTGAAAAATAAGACCGCCGTGTATATTTCACACCGGCTTTCGGCCGCCCGCTTGTGCGATAAAATCGCCGTTTTTCAGCGGGGGAGAATCGTCGAGTATGGGACGCATGAAGAGCTGATCGGACAGAACGGAGCCTATAAGGAGCTGTACGATATGCAGGCGCGGTATTATAAAGAATCCCCAAAGGACGAAGGCGGAGGAATACGCTGACCCAAGACAGACCGGCGCGAACCGAGGCGGCCATGTGACCGTCTTGGTTAAGATGCGCCCTGGTACGGCTTTTATGAGCCATACCAGGGCGCATCTTTTTATTTATGATGAAACCGTAGCTAAAAAATTCGGGGCATTTTTACCGGCGTTATTTTTTTAGCAGGTTCAGAATCCCGGTCATGTTTTCCGCCGCATCGAGGCCGATTTCGTTATAGCCCACCTGATTATAGTGGATGCTGTCCTTGACGTCCTCCGGCGTCTGCGGAATTGGCCAATTTGTCCGGCCGCACTGTACGGGATAGGTGATAAAATCTCCGTATTTCCGGGAAAAGTACGCCGATACGCCGGTATTTTCTTCGCTTTCGTCATAGACCCAGCTTTCCATGATCGTGCTGACAACGTACACGTCGGAAAAGTCGCCGGAAAGGGCGGCGCCCATTTCATACTGGGCGCTGCGCGGGCCATCCATAGCCAGCTCACGCCAGGTGGTGAAATTTTCCGTGCCGTCAGCGGCCTGCACCATCAAGATCGCGGCGAATTCAACCTCGCCCAGATCGCAGCGGAGGGCACTCTTGAGTGCCGTATGCATGGAGAGAAAATTTGTCTTGTATTCCTCCGCAGACATTTGGTTATCGGAGCAACCCTGCAGCCAGAAATAACCCAGATGGGATACTGTATAGTGTCCGGAGGCAACTTCCTCCGATAGTGTCCGTTCCGCCGCGCGGAACAGACTGACAGCGGAGCGGAAGTTTTCCGCCCCGGGCAGCCAGGTCATGATGGACGAGCCGGAATGGGCAGCGTTGACCGTCCATACCTTTTCCCCCGTCGCCTGGTTCCAGCCCCAGGCGATGCCGCTGTCCGGGCCGCCCTTTCCGCCGCCGCCCGAAGTAAGGGCGGTGATTGGATAGACAAGGGCTGTGCCCGCACGGCTCATCCGGCTGCGCTCACCGGTCAGCGCGGCAGCCGTCAGCGAGTCGGTGCTGCCAATCGTCAGCACCGGTATCTCTTCATTGCCGCCCACGATGCCGGCCAGCTTGACGGAGCTGGGACCATAGGAGGAATAGACCTGGCCCGGAGGTCCGGCAACAGAGTCGGCAGGGTCGCTTTCGTTACCCTCCATATTGCTCTGTCCGATGAGCAGCAGCAGACTGATGGGCGCGGGTTTTACCGTCACCCGCAGGTCGCCGCTGGAAAGAGTAATTGTGGTCGTGCCGATGCCGGTGGCAATAAGAACACCGCCTGCCGGCTGCAGGATGGCGCGGTCGCCGGCATCATCGGGAATATTTTTGCCCAGAGAAAACAGGGCTTCCCCCTCCGGCAGGGACCAGCGGTCATCAAAGTACAGGGTCAGCGTTTTGACTTCCGGCTCCGTGGACGGAAGCGTCTGTGCCATTGCGGGGGTGCTGTCATCAGCCGCGGCCGGTGGCGCGAAGGCCTGCGGGGCGTGCAGCCCTGCGGTATAGGCCCCCCAGAGTAAAACCATCAGCACCAGCCCGGCCAAAATCCGCCGAGTAAGAGACTTTTTTACCAGCCCTCCGAAAAACCCGCCGGCGCGCCGTAAAAAGAGTCGCAGCAAAAGCCACAGCCAAAGGCCCCACCTGGGCAGGTCGGCATATGCGGTACGCCAGAGGGCTACCGCGAACGCGCGTATAAAGATAACTGCCCGTCTCATACCGCGGACAGAGCCGAACAGATTGTTGAAAGAGGGATGCACCGGAAGACCTCCGTCGGAAAGATGAGATTATTATACCATAATTCCGCTGAACATCCAAAATTTTCTTAAAACGAAAAAAAAAGTCTGCCTTGGCAGATAAAAAGGGCGTTCTGCACCGTTCAGCGGCACAGAACGTCCTTTAAATTGGGCATATAGATACGCTTGAAAAACAGGGGGCATAGCAATGCGGACTGCCCAAATATGTAAACTGCGACTTAGAGTCCGGGCACCAAAAAATCAGCTGTAAGAATAGAAACCCGCACCGCTCTTGCGGCCCAGCCGGCCGGCACGTACCATCTGCCGCAGCAGAGGGCAGGGGCGGTATTTATCATCGCCGGTTTCCCGCTGAAGCACCTCACAGATTGATAATACCACATCGAGGCCGATAAGGTCGGCCAGCGCCAGCGGGCCCAGTGGATGATTGGCCCCCAGCTTCATGGCCTGATCAATGCTCTCCGCATCCGCCACACCCTCGGACAGGACAAACACGGCTTCATTGATCATGGGGATCAGGATGCGATTGACGACAAAACCCGGCGCCTCCCTGACGCGCACCGGCTCTTTGCCCAAAGAACGCGCCAGCGCGAAGACGCGGTCAGCCAGATCTTCCGGCGTGGTCAGGCCGGAGATTACTTCCACCAGCGACATTACCGGCGCGGGGTTAAAGAAATGCATGCCGACCACCGGGCGGGACAGACCAAGCCCCATTTCGGTCAAGGAAAGGCTGGAGGTATTACTGGCGAATACCGTACCCGGCGGGCACAGCTTGTCCAGTTCTGTAAAGATGGCACGCTTAATATCCATCCGTTCCGCCGCGGCCTCCAAAATCAAGGCGCAGTCGGCGGCATCGCTGCTTATTCCGGGAGTGACGCGGGCCAGAGCCGCATCGGCTGCTTCCGTGGCAAGCTTGCCTTTTTCCACCTGTCGGCGCAGGCTTTTTTCGATCATCGAGCGGCCGCGCTGGGTCAGCTCTGCGCGAATATCGCACAGCAGTACATCATGGCCGGCAGAAGCAAAGACCTGAGCGATGCCTGCTCCCATGGTTCCGGCACCGATAACAGCGATTTTCATAAAAGAGCCTCCTTATAACGTGACAAGAATTATAATGCGCGGCAGGATGGAACGGCCACCCGGCGAATTCAGCGGTTTTTAAAGGGCTTCGGCGCGCGTTTTTCTACAAAGGCCAGCATGGCCTCCTTGTGATCTTCGGTGGAAAAACAGTTGGAAAACCGTTCTGCCTCGATACCCAGAGCGACCTCCAGCCCGCTGTGCATACCTTCATTGATAGCGGCCTTGCAGGCACGAACGGCGAAAGGTACGTTCTTGGCGATCTGTTCTGCCGTTTCAATGGCACGGCTGATCAGCCGGTCGGCAGGGTAGGTCTGACTGATCAGCCCCATGCTGTGAGCCTCAAAAGCGCTGACGCGGCGGGCGGAAAAAATCATGTCCTTGGCATTCTGCGTCCCGATCAGCCGTGCCAGGCGCTGTGTACCGCCAAATCCGGGCGTGATGCCCAGTGTGACCTCCGGCTGCCCAAAAGAGGCGGTATCGGAGGCGATACGGAGATCGCAGGCGGCTGCCAGCTCACAGCCCGCTCCGAGAGCATAGCCGTTGACAGCGGCGATGACCGGTACCGGCAGCGTCTCCAGCTTACGGAAGACCCGATTGCCCCGGATGCTGAACTGATATGCCTCACGGCAGTCAAAATTGAGCATCTCTTTAATATCTGCACCGGCGACAAAGGATTTTTTGCCGGCACCGGTAATGACGATGCAGCGGATGGTATTAAAATTCAGCGCATCGATGACGGTCTCCAGGCGGGTCATCACAGCGGTATTCATAGCGTTAAGCACTTCCGGCCGGTTGATCGTAAGGATTCCAACGCCTCCGCGTTCTTCGTATAATACCAGCTCCCGTTCATCCATGGGGGCACGCTCCTTTAATTTGTGGTGTATTCCCGTCTGCGCGGCGGCCTCAAAAGTACCGGCGCGGGCGGGTTGTCTCGTTTGCCCTATTATACACGCTGCCCGGGGAAAAGGAAATCCCGTTCCTGCCGTGCATAGCAAAAAATATATTGTTGTACCACACCTTCAAAGCCGTCACAGCCGCAGAGGGCAAAATCCCCGCCGCACAAAAGAGCTGCGCGGTTCATCCACACGTCCCGGGGAAAGGCCCGGAGCCGATGGAAGCCAAACAGCATGATGCATGCGGCCACCTTCGGCCCGACGCCGGGCAGACGGCGCAGTGCCGGTTCCAGTTCTTCATCCGGCAGAGCAGACAATGCGGAAAGGTCGGTCTCTCCGGCGGCGACACTTTGAGCGGCGGCGGCGATATAGGGCGTTCGGTAGCCGAGGCCGCAGGCACGCAGCGCCTCTCCCGGTGCCTCAGCCAGCGTCTTCGCCGAAGGAAACGCAAAGCCGCCGTCCGGTAGCGGCGCGCCAAAGTGGGTACATAAAAGCTCTATGGCCCGCTTGATGGCCGGGATGCTTTTGCGCTGAGAAATTAAAAAGGAGATCAGCATCTCCCATGGATCTTGCCGAAGAATACGGATGCCCTTTCCATGTTCGGCCGCAGCCCGCAGAAACGGGTCAGGGGAGACAGCCAGCGCGGCCTGAAAGCGTGTGTAATCGGTATCCAGATCAAAGTAGGGTGCCCATTTCCGGGCAAAAGCAGATGCGTCACAGGAAAAGAGAAACCGCCCGTCAGGCAGGGAAGAAACCGCCAGGCTTTCTCCGCCGGCGATCAGACGGAAGCCGTCTCCGCAGGGATTCATACGAAAGCATTGGCCGCTTTCGGCCACCGCACGAGGATCAAAAAATGGAATTTTGGTACAATACATATTCATGTATCTATTATCAGCCTGTAAGCGGAATCTGTCAATGGCCTCTGACCGGGAGCAAAAGCTTTACATATCCGTGTTCCTGCAGTTGGGCAGCCGCGCTAAACGGGAAAAGCATCCCGAGTCGGGAGCCGCTAAGCCTTAAGCTAAGACCGGAATGCGATGCAGTATTCGGGGAGGATGCCGTCGGATTACCTACGGAGGTCCTATAATATGGAATTCTTCTTTTTGCGATAAGGGCTTGCCAGATATACCGGATGTCTTTATACTGTGGAAAGATACAGTAAGGAAGAGGTTTGATTTTCATGGAACAGAAAAAGCCCCTGCGGACGGAGCTTCTGCTCTTTTTTTTGCTGGTTGGGCTGGTCGCTTTGGCCAACGGCCTGAGCGACGGCGTGTACGGCAACTATTTTAAGGAAGTATATCAGGTCACCGCCGTTCAGCGGGGATTCATCGAATTCCCGCGGGAGCTGCCTGGTATGCTGTGCGTCGTCGTGATGGCGCTGCTGTCCGGGATCGGCGATCTCCGCAGCGCGCTGTTGGCACAGGTCCTGGGGCTCTCCGGTCTCTTGGTACTGGGACTGTGGACGCCGTCCTTCGGCATCATGCTGGTCTTTTTGTTCATCAACTCCATGGGCATGCACCTCTTCATGCCGCTGCAGGACTCGATCGGGATGTCGCTGGCGGAGGAAGGAGCCCTCGGACGGCAGGTGGGCCGGTATACCAGCGTCAAAAGTGCGGTCAGCTTTGCCGCGGCTTTGTTGGTGTTTATCGGATTTCGTACGGGCTTTTTCAGCTTTCAGACAAAGGTGAAAGCCGTATTCCTGGTCGGTGCGGTCGCCTTTGCCGCGGCGATCTGCGTGGCAGCGCTTCTGGTGCGCCGGGTGCATCCGCCGCGGGCGGAGCGGAAAAAGATTCGTCTGGTCTTCCGAAAACAATATAAATATTATTATTTCCTGACAATCCTACAGGGCGTGCAAAAGCAGATTGCCTATGTCTACGGTTCCTGGGTGGTCATTGACCTGCTGCGCAAGGGCGCGGACGTAATGGCTCTGCTGGCCATCGCCAGTAATTTCCTGTGTATCTTCTTTATGCGGATGCTGGGACGATGGATGGACCGCTTTGGAATTAAGAAAATGATGATGCTCGACGCGCTGACCTTTATCGGCGTATATATCATTTATGGGTGCCTGGTCTGGGGAATCACCGGCGGCGTGCTGGCCCCCGACCGCTGGGCCTGGGGCATCTATCTTCTGTTCGTATGCGACCGACTTTCCATGCAGATCGGCGTCGTTAAGGCGGTCTATCTGCGTTCTATTGCCTGGGATGAGTCGGAAGTCACGGCCACGCTTTCCACCGGGCTGAGCCTTGATCATGCGGTAGCCATCGTCGCCGCCATGCTGGGCGGATATGTATGGGCCAATTTCGGCAGCCAGTGGGTGTTCTTCATGGCGGCTGCCTTCTCACTGGGGAATTTGTACATCGCCCTCAAGGTAGATCCGGAAAAGCAGCGGGAGGAAGCGCTTCGGCACCGGGCGGAAAAGGTGTGACGAAAACATATAATTTGTTTTAGGGAGGAAAATCTATGCGGATGGCAGAGATTGAAACATCCCGTTTATTGATTCGGCCAACAAAGGAGGCAGATTCAGAGAAATGTTTGAATATATGGCTTGATGAAGAAATGGGGAAATATTTAAGTGATCCTCCTCGTGATAAGGCGGATGAGGATGAACTTAATTTTGCAACTGATATTGAAAATCAAGACGGATGGTATCCTATGGTGATTACATGCAAAGAGAATGGCGACTTTCTTGGCACATGCAGTGTGGTTCCGTACGAAGATGAAAAATGTTGGGATTTGGGTTATACCATACACAAAAAATATTGGAGACAGGGATATGCCACAGAGCTACTGCTAAAGCTGATTACGGTTGGGGAAACACAGGGGGTTCGTTCATTTACTGCCACCGTAGCAAAAGAGAATATTGGTTCTAATGCATTGCTAAAAAAGCTGGGATTCTCTATTTGGAAGGACAACGGGAAATTCCACAAGCGTGGGACTGATATTGTCTATGAGGAATATGTATACCGACTGGACCTTCGGTAAAGAAGCACCCTGTTTCAACGCCTGGGGGAATAGTTTATGACATGGATGCCTATCTGAGCTGAAAACGATAAAACGGGCCCGCCCTTCGCTGACTGCAAAGGGCGGGCCCGCTCAATGGTTGACTTACTTGATTTCGACTTTGGCGCCGGCTTCTTCCAGCTTGGCCTTGATGTTCTCGGCCTCGTCACGGGAGACGTTCTCCTTGACGGCCTTCGGGCAGCCATCGACCACTTCCTTAGCCTCCTTGAGGCCCAGGCCGGTCAGCTCACGGACGACCTTGATGACGGCGATCTTATTGGAGCCGATCTCAGTCAGGGTCGGAGTAAACTCGGTCTGCTCGACTTCGGCAGCCGGGGCAGCGGCGGCGGGGCCGGCCATCATGGCGACGGGGGCGGCGGCGGAAACGCCAAATTCTTCTTCCAGAGCCTTGACCAGTTCGCTCAGCTCCAGAACGGTCAGCTCCTTGACTTCTTCAACCAGCTTGGTGACTTTCTCAGTAGCCATTGTAAGTTACCTCCAAATAATTATTTAATTTACTGCGCGGGGGTTTCGGAAGCCTCGGCAGGCGCCGCATCCGCGGACGCTTCGGCAGCGGCTTCGGCGGGGGCGCCCTTCTGGTCGGCAATCGCCTTGATGGCGCGGGCCAGAGAGGCGATGGGCGCGTTCATGGTGCCGAGCACCATGGCGAGCAGTACATCCTTGCTGGGCAGGGCGCCCAGGCGTTCCACTGTGGCGGAATCGACGACTTTTCCATCGACAAAACCGGCCTTAATGGAGAAGAACTTGCTGTTTTTCTTGGCGAATTCGGACAGCAGCTTGGCGGGCGTGATTTCGTCCTCCATGCTCATGGCCAGTGCGGTGGTACCGTTGAGAATGGGGTCGAGCTCGCCAAATCCGACTTCCTTGGCGGCAAATCGGGTCAGCGTGTTCTTGACGACCGCATACTCGACGCCGTTCTTGCGAAGATCGGAGCGCAGCTTGGTGTCGGCTTCGACGGTGATGCCCTTGTAATCCACCAGCACGCCGGCTTTGGCGTTCCGCATCTTCTCGGCCAGCTCGGCGACGACCGCCTGTTTATCGGCCAGGACTTTTGCGTTAGGCATTGCGTGTGTCACCTCCTGTAGATTTGTTCCCGCGGCGGGAGACTTCCGCTCGAGGGAATGAAAAGCGCCCTCCCGTCGTTTGACAGGAGGGCGCGGCAAAGCAAATAAAAGCAGAGCCGCTTGTCCTCGGCAGGACGGCATGTGCCGTTTACTGTCTCCTGCTGTCTCCGGAACGAGCATTTCTATTATATCAACCGGCAATATGCCTGTCAATATGTTTGGATAACGGGGAAAAGTTTATTTCGTGGTATCCAGGGTCAGCTTGGCAGGATTGACCTTGACGCCCGGGCCCATGGTGGACGCGATGACGCAGGAACGGACATACTGTCCCTTAGCAGCAGCCGGCTTGGCCTTCAGAACGGCGCCGACCAGCGTGTCAAAGTTTTCCTGCAGCTTTTCAGGGCCAAAGGAGACCTTGCCCAGCGGGCAGTGGATAATATTCGTCTTGTCCAGACGATACTCGATACGGCCGGCCTTGGACTCCTGAATGGCCTGCGTCACGTTCATGGTGACGGTGCCGGCCTTCGGGTTCGGCATGAGGCCGCGGGGACCCAGAATCTTACCGAGACGACCCACGACGCCCATCATGTCGGGCGTGGCGATGACGACTTCGAAATCGAAGAAGTTTTCAGCCTGGATCTTCTGAACCATTTCCTCGGCGCCAACATAGTCGGCCCCGGCCGCTTCGGCTTCCTTGGCTTTGTCACCCTTGGCAAAAACCAGAACGCGGGTGCGCTTGCCCGTGCCGTTGGGCAGGACGATGGCGCCGCGGACCTGCTGGTCGGCATGACGAGAGTCGACACCCAATTTCAGATGGATCTCGACGGTCTCATCAAACTTGGCCTTGGCAGTCTTCAGCATCGTGTCGATGGCGTCGCCGGGATCATATACTTTGGAACGGTCATACAGCTTGACGCTGTCGGCATATTTTTTACCCATGTGCATGATGTTTCCTCCTTGATAGTGGTTTTTCGGAACAAAGTCCTCCCACAGTTACGGCAACTGCGCCGCTCGTTTACTCCTTGACGGTTACGCCCATGCTGCGAGCGGTGCCGGCGATCATGCTCATGGCCGACTCCACGCTGGCTGCATTCAGGTCCGGCATTTTCAGCTCGGCGATCTTACGCAGATCTTCCTTGCTGATCTCGGCGACCTTCGTCTTGTTGGGGACGCCGGAGCCGCTCTTGATGTTGCAGGCCTTCTTGACGAGGACGGCTGCGGGCGGGGTTTTGGTGATAAACGAGAAGGAGCGGTCAGCATAGACCGTGATGACGACCGGGATGATCAGGTCGCCTTCATTCTTCGTGCGTTCGTTGAATTCTTTGGTGAACTGCATGATATTGACGCCGTGCTGGCCGAGAGCCGGGCCCACGGGGGGAGCCGGGGTCGCCTTGCCGGCGGGGATCTGCAGCTTAATCAGTCCTACTACTTTCTGTGCCACGATCAGCACCTCCAATAAAAAAATGTGGTAAATAATGAGCTTGCGCTCTCCCACTCGATGCGGGGATGTTTATTTTTCCAGTGCGGCCACCTGGCCGAATTTCAACTCCACCGGGGTCTCCCGGCCGAACATGGACACGGTGACCTTGACCGTCTGTGCGGTCTTGTCGATATCGTCCACCACGCCGACAAAGCCTTCCAGCGGGCCGCTCAAAATCTTGACGCTGTCACCAACGCCATAGGAAAGGCGAATTTCCACCTTTTCCACACCCAGGGCAGCCACTTCCTGCTCCGTAAGGGCGACCGGCTTGCTGCCGGGGCCGACAAAGCTCGTGACACCGCGGGTATTGCGAACTACATACCAGCTGTCGTCAGTCATGTGCATCTTAATCAGCACATAGCCGGGGAACATCTTACGCTCGACTTCTTTTGCGCCGGTGTCCCGCAGCTCGGTGACAGTCTCCATCGGAACGCGCACGTCCAGGATCAGATCCTCCAGCTTGCGGTTCTCGACGGTCTTCTGGATCGTGGCGGCTACCTTGTTCTCATAGCCTGAATAGGTATGGACCACATACCATTTCGCGTCTTCCGCAGCCATGGTCAAACCAGCCTTGCGATGAAGTCGCGGATGGAACCGAAGGTCACATCCAGGATGGTGACCACGATGCACACCACGATGATACAGATGAGAACGACAACCGTATGGTTAATGACCTGATTTCTGGTCGGCCATACGACCTTTTTGGCCTCGACCCGCAGATCATGGAACCATTTGCCGATGCGGGCAAACACGTTGGGCTTGGATTTCTTCGCGGCGACTTTGTCGCTCTTTTTTGCGGCGACAGACTTGGCATCCTTCGCGGCGGTCTGAGTATCCTGGGCGGCTCCGGTGGCTTCTTCGGTCATTTCCGGATTCTTTTTCTCCTGCTCGGACATGAAACGCGCCCCTTTCCTTACTTGCTTTCGCGGTGCAGGGTGTGCTTCCTGCAGAAGCGGCAGTATTTCTTCAGTTCGAGACGGTCAGGCGTATTCTTTTTGTTTTTGACCGTGTCATAATTGCGCTGTTTGCATTCCGTACACGCTAACGTGATCTTCACGCGCATAGTTGTCGGCACCTCCTTTTAATTTGATCCTGCCTTTCGGCAAGATCCGTTTGCCTCCCTGAACAGGACATAAAAAAAAGACCTGACAGGTATCTTTAAAATAACACAAAGGTTCCTATAGGTCAAGTACAAATTTTGCAAATTTTTTCCTAAAAGATCATTGCGACGTCATTTAGAGTATGCTACATTAAATATATCATAACAAAATGCATGCAGCAAGAGGAAATTTTGGAATTTGGATACTCGATTTCGGTACAACCTGGAGGAAAAACGATATTATGGAAGAGCTGACGCGGGGAACGGCAAAAGCCCTGCTGCCCCCACGGAATGAGCGGCAGGCCAAATGGACCTTTGGCAGGGTACTGCTGTGCTGCGGCAGCGCCGCAATGCCAGGTGCGGCGGTGATAAGCACCCGCGCCGCGCTGCGCTCCGGCGTCGGACTGTGCGAACTGGCAAGCGTACCGGCCGCGCTGCTTTCCCTGCCGGCTACCGCTCCGGAATGCATTCTCTGTCCCATGCCGGAAGGATCGTCGGGGTCGATTGCCGAAACCGGGCTGCCCGTACTGCTGCGACAGGCCGAACGCTGCAGCGCACTGCTCTGCGGCTGCGGCCTGACGGTCTGTGACGATACGCGGGCACTGGTGCGCGGTCTTTTAGCACATTTTACGGGGATTTTGGTGCTTGACGCCGATGCGATCAATATCGTGTCGGAAGAACCGGCGCTGCTGAAAACAGCCGCCGGGCAGGTGCTTTTGACCCCCCACGCGCGGGAGCTTTCACGGCTGCTGCATATCCGGGAGGCCGGGATTCCGGAGGCCATAGCCTTTGCCGCGGAGATGGGAGTCACGCTGCTCTGTAAGAGCGGGACGGGGGCCGCCATCGTCGGTCCAGGCGGCCCCGTATATTTTCTGGAAGCACCTAACTCCGGCATGGCCAAGGGTGGCAGCGGTGATGTTTTGGCCGGGCTGACTGCGGGCCTGGCGGCACAGGGACTGCTTCCGGAACGAGCCGCCGCACTCGGCGCTTTTCTGCATGCGGAAGCGGGCCGGCTGGCACGGGAACGGTATGGCGCACGCGCCATGCAACCGACGGATGTCATCGACAGTATGGGCGCTGCGTTTTTGACGCTGGAATAACGAAGACGCGTTCCCGCAGCAGGCATTTTTATATGGGAATATCAGGCAAATTCACCTGGCGCCGGCGTATAATTGCCAGTTATCTCAATAATATTTCCGTCCGGATCGGTCAACTGAAAAAATAATATGGGCTGACATTGCAGACATATTTGATCGTGCTTAAGGTTTCACTTATGCCCAGTTTTTTTATTCTCTCATATTCCTTTTGGAGATCCTCAACCCAAAAATTGAGCATAAATTTATGAGTGTTAGGGGCGAGAGCTATACTGAGCAAATCATCAAACAGGGCAGTATATTCTCCTTTGTGAATTACTTTGTCCGGATGGTCGGTATCAAAATGGCCGTTCATAATGGAAATATTGCTGCTTTCAAAGACGAATTGTGCGAATCGATCCATATTTCGGCGTGTTACAGGGATCTCAAGAAGTTTTTCATAAAACATAATTGCTTTATGAAAATCATTGGCAATTAAAAATATAGATCCCAGGTGCATAGCAAAAAACCTCCTCATATGAACCTTATGCTATAACCCTTGATTTTTTTTCGTCCTGAAGCATAAGGCGGCAGAGATGGGATAGAAACAGTGGATAAGTCGCATGCCGCACCCTTGCAGCGTGTGGTGCAGGATCGATAGGAAGTGCAAAGATAACACCGTCGGCGTGATTACGGAATCTGTGTGTCCTTGCGCCAGACCTCCGCCAGAAGGGCGGAGGCTTTTTGAATTTCATCCTCTTTTAACCCGGCAAAGCCCAGCACAACGGTACTTTCGGGGCATTTTGCCCCGTGGGAATAGGAGCTGAGTCCCCGGATCCGGATATGCTGTTCCGCCGCGCGGCGCACCAGCCAGGCCTCGCTGCGGCCCGGCAGGGTCAACAGAAAATGCAGGCCCGCTTGGCTGCCGGAGATCTGCACACCGGGAATACGGGACAGGCCGGCCAGCAGTGCGGCCTGCTTCCGGCGGTAAAGGTTCGTGCTGCGCCGCAGGTGGCGGGCCAATAGCCCTTCCTCCAGAAACCGGTAGAGCGTCTGCTGCTCAAAACGTGAGACGGTGGAGGCGGCCCAGCCGAATCGTGCGTGGTAGACCGGTAGAAGCCGTCGGGGCAGAACCAGATAGGCTACGCGGATCGACGGCGCCAGCGAGCGGGAAAAGGTGCCGATATAGATCACCCTTCCGCCTTCATCCAGTCCCTGCATGGCGGGAATCGGCCGTGAGCGGTAGCGGAACTCGCTGTCATAGTCGTCCTCGATCAGATAACGGTCACCGCTTTCAGCCCATTCCAGCAGACGGCTGCGCCGGCCGATGGGCATGGTGATACCCATTGGAAACTGATGGCTCGGGGTGACATAGGCTACCGACGCGCCGCTGCGTTTCAGTGCGGCAAGGTGGATGCCATCGCCGTCCAGGGGCACGAAGATGATATCCCGGCCGTTGTTCCGCAGCGCGCGCTCCGTCGCACCATAGCCGGGGTCTTCCAGCGCCCAGACATATTCCGGCGGCAAAAGCTGGATCAGAAGATCGAGCAGATATTCCATGCCCGCGCCGATGATGATCTGTTCCGGCATGCAGCGCACATCTCGATACTCACGGAGGAAGGTGCACAGTACCCGCCGAAGAGACAGGTCTCCCTGCGCGTCCCCTTTCTGCAGCAGCGCCGGATTTTGATACATGATCTCACGGCTGAGTTTTGCCCAACTGGCGAATGGAAAGGCAGCCGTATCCACCGCACCGGTGGAAAAATCCGGCCCTTCCTGTCCGCAAGGAGGTTCGTCGGAGGGGGATAGCGGTTCGGAATGCCCGCCCGCCCGAGCCCGCGGCGCGGCGGCGGAGACATAATATCCGCTTCGCGGCACGGCACGCAGATATCCCTCTGCCGTCAGCATCTCATAGGCGGTCTCCACCGTATTGCGGCTGATACCCAGATGGGCGCACAGCGCCCGTTTGGATGGCAGGCGTTCCCCTTCCTGCAGGCGGCCGTCCTCCATCTCCGCGACGAACCAGCGGTAAATCTGTTCATAGAGCGGCGGGCCGCCGCTCTCAAAGTGGATCGTAACGTTTTTCATAAATTGGCCCCATAAATAATATTAAATCTGGATCTATAAACCGTACCAGTTTATGGTATCATCATAAACGGAAATACTGTGTATGTCAAATGGAGGCGACCTTGTATGAAAGAAAAGCGCAACCTGATCTACAAGTTGGTATTTGTAGGTGTTATGGCCGCGATGATTTTTGTGGCCACCATGTTCCTTCGAATTGAGATTCCTACGCCCACCGGACCGACCAACCTGAAAACGGCGAATATTCTGTGTCTGCTGGCGGGCATGCTGTTCGGCGGTTGGTTGGGCGGCCTGTCGGCGGGCATCGGCAGCATGCTGTTTGACCTGTCAAACCCGGTTTATGCCGCGTCGGCGCCGTTCACGCTGGTCTTCTTCTTTGCGATGGGCGCAGTGAGCGGCTGGATCTCCCACATCGGCGGCCGGAAGGGCGAAAGCTGGAAGATGAACGCCTTGGGCGGCGCCTGCGGTGCATTGGCTTATTGGCTGCTGTATATCGGAAAGAGCGTCATTGAGCTGGTTCTGGCCGGCAGCGCATTCTGGCCGGCAGTCGTGGCAACGGCTCCCAAGATGATCACATCCGGCATTAACGCCGTGGTAGCCGTCGTATTTGCGACGCTGCTGGCAAAGCCACTGGGCACAGCGCTCCGCCGTGCGGGTATGCTTCAGAAGATCGAAAAATAAAAGGCCTGATTCGGGTAAAAAGGCGGTATCCGCAGTCTGCGGATACCGCCTTTATTTGTTCCAGACAAAACCAGGGCATCGTCAAGTGCGACGCCCTGGTTCATGATTGCCACATTTCCGGGAAAAGATTTTGTTATTCCTTTACTTGATAGCCGCAGTATTCGATCGCGGCACGGGCCAGTTCGGCGGTGGGGTCGACGAATGCGGCGTCCAGTTTCAGCTCCTGCGCCACGATGGGCAGCTCGGTGCAACCGAGGATAAAATAATCCGCACCCCGTCCCTGCATCTCCGTGATCAATGCTTCCATCGGCGCACGGACGGTTTCCAGATCGATCCCGGCTTTCACCCCGTAGATCGCGTCCATCAATACGTCCATCTGGGCTTCGTCGGGCAAGACCCAGGCGACGTTTTCGGCCTTCAGCGCGTCGGCATAGATACCGGTCTGCAGCGTGCCGCGGGTTCCGAGAATGGCGGCGGTCTTTCCCGGATACCGGGCAGCACAGGACTTGGCCGTCACCGCCAGCATGCTGATAATCGGCAGAAGCGTCAGCTCTTTCAGCCGGGGCAGGAAATAATGCGCGGTGTTGCAGGGCATGATGAGGCAGTCAGCGCCGCAGCGTTCCAGAACGCGGATGGAATCCTCCATGTCGGGCACGGGATCCTTCCCGCCGCGCAGGATGGCGGCGGTGCGGTCGGAAATGTTGGTGTTGTCATCGACGAAGACGCGGATATGCTCGTTATCGCAGGACGCGTCTGTCATCAGAACGATCTTTCTCAACAGGTCGGCGGTGGCCAGTGGTCCCATGCCGCCAATCATGCCGATGGTCTTTTTCATAAAAAGGCTCCTTTCAGCGGTGCGCCTTCAGCCAGTTCATTGCCACATTGGCATGGGTCGCCGCGCCGACAGCCAGCGCCCGGTCGTCGAAACGGACACGGGGGTTGTGCATGCCGTATTCATAGCCCTCGGAGATCGAGCCGGCACCCAATGCAATGATGACAGAGGGCACGGCGCCCGAGACAAAGCAGAAGTCCTCAGACCCGAAAGAGGCCGGCGTATCCAGCAGAGCGGTCTTTCCCTTACCGGTGACATCCTCCATCCAGGGGAAGAGCTCCTCGGCCATTTCCTTATTGTTGATGACAGCGTCGCCGCCGCCGTTCGGGTCGAAATAAACTGTGGCCTTGGCGCGCATGGCGGCGGCGGTGCCTTCCGCGATCTCGCGGACGCGGCGCAGCGCCAGTTGACGTACGTCGGCATCAAAGGTACGGATCGTACCTTCCATCACCGCGGTATTGGGAATCACGTTAAAAACATCGCCGCAGTGGAAGGTGCCGAAGGACACCACCAGCATCTGGTCGGCGGGACGCTCCATGGCCAGCAGCTGCTGGATGCCAAGAACGACGCGGGCGCCGACAGAAATCGGATCCACCGTCAGGTGGGGCAGCGCGCCATGGCCGCCGTGACCTTCGATCTCAATGCGGAATTTGTTGACGGCCGAATAGGTTGCGCCGCGGCTGTAGCGAATGGTGCAGGCATCGCTGGTCTCACGCCCGGCGGCGATGTGCATGGCAAAGGCAGAATCCACTCCATCCAACACGCCGTTCTGGGTCATCAGGCGTCCGCCCTCAAACGTTTCTTCCGCAGGCTGGAACATCAGACGCACCCGGCCGGGCAGCTCACTCTCCCGCTCCTTGAGCATCTTGGCGGCGTACAGCAGCATGGCGGCGTGATAATCATGGCCGCAGGCGTGGCAGGTGTGGTTCGTTGCGGCGTAGGGGAAGCCGGTCAGCTCCTCCAGCGGCAGCGCGTCAAAGTCCGCACGCAGCAGGATCGTCTTTCCGTCTTCGGGACCGATGTCGCCCACCAGACAGCAAGGTCCGATTTCACGGACGGAAATGCCCATTTTCTGAAGCTCACCGGTAAGAAAATCGGCGCTGGGACGCAGGTCAAAGCCGCGGCCCCCATAACTGTGGATCGTGCGCTGCGCCTTCTGAATTTCGGGCAGCAGTTCGCTGGCACGGGTAAAGAATTCGTTCATATATATGCCTCCTTAGAGAGATGGGATATCAATAGGGAAAAAGCAGGACTGTTCGATGATAAGCTGTAGTGAGGGCGATAGGATGCTTACTCCGCCTTTTTTAAATCGTTGTACAGGCAGCGGGCTTTCTTTGCGGCATCCCGATCTGCGTTTTCACCGTAGCGGGCGGGAAGATATAGAGCCCGCAGCGCGTCCATCTGCGCTTTACTTCCACGGAAATGACCTTCGGACTCGGCCAGCTGCTGCAAGGTGTTCTGATACGCCGTCAGGGCCGTGCCGCGGCTGAGGGAAAGAAGGAGAAACCGCCGGTACCAGTACCGCACCTGCATTTCCGGCGTACGCGCGGTCAGACGGTTCAGCGGCCGCTTTGCGGGCGGCGATGTATCTAAAGACTCGCGGGTCTCGGACCTAACCGCTTCCTGTCGGCCCTGCCGGCGGGCCAGCAGGCGGCGGAACAACAGAAAGACCAGTACGGCGGCCAGAAGGATAGCCAGCCCGATCAGAAGGTGAAACAGGAATTCTGAGTTGCGCCCCGTTTCCGCCTGCAACAGTTTTTTTCGAATGTCATTGTCTTCATCCGGTGGTCTTACTGTCTCCAGCCTTTTGGAAGATAGTGGCCGGAACAGCTTGCTCAGCAGCCAACCGAGGGCAACAAAAAGATAGCTGAGCGCCATTAGAATCGGTGCGATGACATAATGGTAGAGCAGACTTACCGAGCTGGCCACCAGCCAGCGAAATTCCGGGGAGAAGAGGGCCAGCGCCAGCAGCAGGGCGGCGCATAATTCAAGTACGTTCAGAATCCGGAAGCGCCGCTGTCTCAGGACGCTTTCATCGTGACGCAGCAGGCGCAGAAGCAAAACAGAGCAGAATAGGAAGATCAGCAGATAGGGGAAGGAAAAAATCTTAAAAATTTCGGCACCGCGGAACAGCAGCGCCAGTAAAATCGGAAGCGGCAGAATTTTGCATAACAGAGAAAAAATATCCGCCGTATCACCACGTTCCGGGACAAACAGCCGTTTCCATACCGAATAGATAAGATAAAAGATCGGGGGCAGCATCAACAAAAGCGCTTTCCACCCGCCGGGAAGAAAAATCAGCAGGGGAAACGGCAGCAGCGGCAAAAACCGCAGAAGGCTTCCCGATCGGCGGCGATCCAGCGCCCGGCACAGCAGGGCGACGGCACAGATGGCCAGTACCTGCCGGTACATGGGGTCAGGCAGGCCCAGCGCACCTCCGACAAAGCCGGCATAGATCATGTAATAGGCGATGTCGGCCAAATATTTCAGGGTGAATAGGACGGTCACAGGCGCACCTCCTCATTCGGGGTAAGAATGAGTACTGCCCCGCCTGTACGGCCCCGTAGGGCGGCGGCATCTGCCCGCAGCTTCGGCGTGGAGGCCGGAGCAATCAAGACGTGACAGCGGCCCGGCTCCGCAGCGCGGGCTGCCTGCGAGAGCACGCGGGAAAAGGGGCCGGTAGGCTCATATGAGGCACGCCCCAGCCCCTCCAGGATTGCGGACAGATGCCCGGTACCCAGACCTTCGGCAACGCGGCCCCAGAGAGAGATAGCGCCGACAGCGCGGGCATTGGTGAAAAAACGATAGCCAATCTTTCTCTGCTCCAGCGTTTCGCATACGGTTCGTGCGAGAGAAAAGCAGCCTTCCAGCAGCTCTCCGCAGCCCAGTCCTGCGGCGCCTTCCACCGACAGTAGTACGGAGACCGATAATTCAAGGGTATGGTCGTAATTTTTTACCATCAGGCGGCCCATCCGGGCACTCTGAGGCCAGGAGATCATTTTCTGCGGCTCGCGGCCGGTGTATTCACGGAAGCCCAACGTCAGCACCGGGTCTTCAAAAATAAAGCGGCTGACCGATACGTCGCCGAGAAATCCCCCCAGTGTGGTCAGCTGGGTCTTTTTTTTCCAACGGCGGGGAAGAATAACGATCTCCTGTGTATGGGGAAAATAATGAGTCGTCTCGCTCAACCCCAGAAAATCACCACCGTAAAGCTTGGCGCCTCGCAATACATACCTGCCTCGGGCGGGCAGGGAAACCGGCAGATGGCGGGTATATTTCTGCCGCGGCAGCAGGTAGATCGTACTGTCCATCTGCTGGCCGCCCACGCCGCCCTCCCGCAGGGTGATACCCGGTCCGGAAACGCACAGGGCGGCGGGCAGATCCTCACTGATACGGACAAAAGGGACAAAGCGGCGGGACGCGTTGGTCACCTGTGTCACCAGAAAAAACGGCTCCTCCGGTTCCGCTACCGGGGGTTCCGCCCGGTTGGCATGGCTCACCCCGTCGAGGGCATGGGTCAAAGACCATGCCTGAAGGGCCCCGCATAGGGCCAGGAGGATGAGCAGGAAGAGAATCATCCGATCGCCTCGGTGGGGACGGCAATGGTGCCAAGTAGATTATAAAGCCACTGCTCTGCGTCGGAGGCGGAGCCGGCTGCACCGCCGCTTAAGCGGTGACAGAGTACGGCGGATGCCACAAAACGCACATCCTCCGGCAGGACAAAGTCCCGGCCCTCCAGCGCGGCATTGGCCTGCGCGGCTTTATACAAAGCGATGGCGCCGCGGGTGGAGACGCCGGTGATGAATCGGCTTTCCTCCCGTGTGCGGCGGACAATATCCAGAATGTAATTCCGCACCTCCGGTGCGACACGGACGTCGGAATATGCCCGTTTGAGTTCTTCGGTCTCCTCCTCCGTGGTCACACAGGATAGACCGTCGATCAGGTCAATGGTGCTGCGCCGGGCGATGACCTCGGCCTCCTGCTCCCGGGTCATATAACCCAGGTTCAGACGCATGAAAAAGCGATCTACCTGTGCCTCCGGCAAAGGAAAGGTTCCGTAGGACTCTACGGGGTTTTGGGTCGCCATAACCATAAAGGGTTCGGCCAGCCGGTAGGTGTCGCCATCCACGGTGATCTGCCGCTCTTCCATTGCCTCCAACAGGCTGCTCTGAGTGCGCGGCGTGGCACGGTTGATTTCATCAGCAAGGATGATATTGGAAAAAAGCGGACCCTGCCGGAAGCGGAAATCTCCCAGCTTCTGATCGTAAAAATTGATACCTGTCAGGTCGGAGGGCAGCAGGTCGGGGGTAAACTGGATGCGCCGAAAATCTCCGCCGACGGTTTTTGCAAAAGCGCGCAGCAGCATGGTTTTTCCTGTGCCTGGCACGTCCTCCAACAGCACGTGGCCGGAACAGAGGAAGCAGATCAAAACCAGCCGGATCCGATCCTCTTTGCCCAGAATGATTTTTGCACAGTTTCCGGTTACACGGCTGCAAAAACTGGAAAAACGACTGACGTCCATCAAAATCCCCACTTTTTTTTCAGATAGCCTTATCTTAATGGATTGCGGGTAAAAAAACAAGGCGTTCCGCAGGTGCATGGCAAAAACGCCCTGCTTGAAGGCCATCGTTGACATGAGGAAAATAGCGAAAGAAGTAGCGATGACCGAAAACATGAAAAAAACCCCGCCGCCGGCAGGGCTTTTTCATGTTGATTTAGAAATCAGTTTTCTTTGATCGCCTCAACCGGGCACTGAGAAGCACAGGAGCCGCAGCCAATGCAGGCTTCGGTAATCTCGTACTTGCTGCCGGCGTCTTTAATTGCCTCGACGGGGCACTGCGCCGCGCAGGCACCACAACCGATGCAAGCGTCCGTGATTTTGAAAGCAGCCATATGTAGGCACCTCCTTTATTTACTTCATATATCATACCATGATTTTCGCAAATTGCAAGTAAATATTCCGTGACAAAGACGGCTAAAATACGGAAAGAACATGAAAAGGAAGGCGCAGCAAAATGCCAAAATCAGAATCCAATCCTGTTTCGCCCGATCGGGCGTTTCTTCGGCCTCCGCTGAATGCGGCGGCCATGACCCAGCCCCATCTGTATCGTTTTCGCATAAAGCCGCATGCTTGAAGAACGTTTCGCACGCAGCGGGCAGGAAGCGCTGATCGCCGCCTTTCAGGCGGCGCGGCGGCTTTCGCACAGCTGCATCGGGACAGAGCATCTGTTGTTGGGCCTTTCCAGCGGCGGCGGGCGCATCCATGATGCGTTGGTCTCTGTAGGTGCCAACGCCGAGGCGCTGGAGCAAAAGCTGACCGAGCGGCTTGGCGTCGGCGTCCCTTCAGAGGCGTTTCCCATGCTCAGCGGAGAGGGCGCTGCGGTCATCGAAAGTGCGGCGCTTTTGGCATCTGCCGCAGGCGAGCCGATCTCCGGAGAGCATTTGCTGCTGGCGCTTTTACAAACGCCGGCCTGCGGCGGTATGGTGCTGCTCCGGGAATGCGGCTGTGATCAGGAGGCGCTGCGGCGGCGGCTGACCGCCCCGCCCGCGCCGCCGCGTATGGAGCCGCGCCGCCGCAGCGACCTGAAGCTGACGCTGCAATATGGCGTTGATATGACCGCCAGAGCAATGGCGGGCGCCTATGATCCGGTGGTAGGCAGGGAAACCGAAACCGCTCGTACCATACAGATCCTTTGCCGCAGGCAGAAGTGCAACCCCGTTCTGCTGGGGGCTGCGGGCGTGGGCAAAACCGCTATCGCGGAGGAGCTGTCGCGGAAGCTGGCCTCCGGCGACGTGCCGGCCGGCCTGCGCAATAAGCGGCTGGTGGCGCTGGATATGGCCGGGATGGTTGCAGGAACAAAATATCGCGGGGAATTTGAAGAACGGGTGCGCGCCGTCCTGCGGGAGGTAGAGCTGGCGGGTGACGTGATCCTGTTTCTGGATGAAATGCATACGATCACAGGCGCGGGTGCCGCCGAAGGGGCCATCGACGCGGCAAATATATTGAAGCCTGGACTTTCACGCGGAGAGCTGCAGGTGTTGGGCGCAACAACCACGGAAGAATACAAAAAATACATCCGGCGGGACGCGGCGTTGGCACGCCGGTTTCAGACGGTGGATGTGCGGGAGCCCAGCCCTGCTCAGTGCGAAAATATCCTTCGCGCCCTGCGGCCCCGGTATGAGGCGCATCACGGTGTCCGTGTCACAGATGGGGCACTGCAGGCAGCCGTTTCCCTGGCGGATAAATACCTGCCGGACCGGTATTTCCCGGATAAGGCGGTGGATCTTTTGGATGAGGCGGCGGCACTGGCCGCGCTGCAGCGGCGGAAGACAGCCGACAGCGGCCTGGTGCGGCAGGCGCTCCGCCAGGTTTCCGGCCGTATCGTTGACGAGGAAGAGCGGCTGCGCCGCCTGCCCGAACTGGAGGCACGGCTGTCTGCCCGTGTAGTAGGACAGCCGGAGGCCGTGACCATGGTCTGCGGCGCGATCCGGCGGGCGTTGGCTTTCGGCGGCAGGGACCGTCCTCTGGCATCCCTGCTGTTTTGCGGCCCTTCCGGTGTGGGAAAGACCAGCCTGGCATTGGCGCTGTCCGAAGAGCTGTATGGCAGCCGTGCCGTCATCCGCCTGGACATGAGCGAATTTATGGAAAAGCATACCGTCTCCCGCCTCATTGGGTCACCGCCGGGCTATGTGGGTTACGGCGAGGGCGGCCAGCTTACCGAACGCATTCGAAGTGAGCCGGAGAGTGTTGTGCTGCTGGACGAAGTGGAGAAAGCCCACCCCGATGTGCTCAACCTTCTGCTTCAGATCCTTGAGGAGGGGGCGTTGACCGACGGCGAAGGGCAGCGTGCCTCTTTCCGGCGGGCACTGGTAGTGATGACATCGAATCTTGGTACCGAGAGCTTTGGAAAACGCAGCGCGGGTTTTGGAAACAGTACCGTCGCCGCGTCCGGCCGTGTACTGGAGGCTGTCCGCGCCAGTCTGCGGCCGGAGCTGCTGGGACGCCTGGACGCCGTCGCCGTTTTCCAGCCGCTCGGCGAAGAGGCGCTGCTGCAGATCGCAGTAAACGAGCTGCGTGAGCTGGCGGATCGCACGGCTCGCGCCGGGCTGCGACTTTGTTGGTCGCGGGAGGTGGAACAGGCCGTATGCGGGAAAAGCGGTTCGGCTGAAGGGGCCCGTGCTGTCCGAAAACGAGTGCGGGAACAGGTGGAAGAGCCGCTCGCATCTCTGTTCTTGGGCAGCGGTCTGGTCTGCGCCCGTGCCGTCCTGCGGGATGGCCGGGTGGCGGTGGAGGCGGACGAATAAAAAGGGAAAATCCTATTCCTGCCTTGCACAAATTGGCGTGGCCCGCTGCGGACTATTCCGCGGCGGGCCACATTTGCTCTGGAAATCTGTATGCAAAACCACACCTGGGCCCTGCTTCTTCGATTTCCCGAAGAGAGGCGCAGACACCCCGGATGTGTAAAAGCCGGCCCCATTTTCCGCCTGTTGCAGGGAATGCGACCCGCCACGCTTCTTTACGGATAACGCGCTGATTTTGGACGTCGTATCATCGGCCCCGAACCGCCCGCACCCTAGTTCACCGGCAGCAGAGAAGTAAGATATTCCTCCTCGTAATTTCGAAGCCAGGCTTTATAGATATCGGAGTCGGTCTCGGCGGCCAAGCGGCGATATTCATGCACATCGAACGCGCCCGTACCTCCCGCCATCGCCACATAGACGGCAATACTGGCACAGTGATCGGAGATCTTTTCAAAATTGTGGATGATGTCAAGAAAGGGAATACCGGTCTGCACGGTGCAGGCACCGTTCTGCAGCCGGGCAATATGTCCATTTTTCAGCGTTTCCTTCATGGTGTCCAACACATCTTCCAGCGCTTCAATGCGCGGGGTGAGCGCATGGTCACCGGTTTCATAGCATTCCGTGGTCAGCCGGATGATCTCCTGTGTGGCATCCCGCATTCGCCGCAGCTCTCCGAACGCCTCCGGCGAAAAGTGCAGGCCGCGCTCTTGGATGATGCAGTACTGGTCCATCAGGTTCTCCGCATAGTCTCCGATTCGTTCAAAATCTCCGACGGCATGCATGATCTCGGAATAGGTTCGTTTCCCAGCTACCGAAAGGGTGCTGTCCTTGATTCCGATCATATAAGAATTGAGCCGCGCCTCGCACCGGTCGATCAGCTCTTCCGTCTGGCGGAAGGCGGAATCATCAAAAGGCTTGCCATCCAGGATCGCATCGGTCACCAGAAGGAAATTGTCCATGCACAGCCGACTCATGGAGTGGACCACCTTGTGGCACTGATCCAGAGCGACGGCCGGCGTATCGTAGAACCGTTCGTCCAGCATGGACAGGTCCTCGGACATGTCGGGGCCGGAGGAAGATTTGACCGTATGCTCTGCCAGCCAGACCAGCAGCCGGGAAAACGGAAGGAACAGCAGGGTCGTCGAAACATTGAACAGCGTATGAAAATTGGCAATGGCGGCCTTGGTGATGTTTTCGTCCCAAAAAGCGAATTTCAGCACTGCATTCAGCGCGTAAATGGCGGAGATGAAAACTGCCGAGCCGATCAGGTTAAAATAAAAATGAATCATTGCAGCCCGTCGGGCGTTTTTATTTCCGCCCAGAGACGATACCAACGCCGTAAAACAGGTGCCGATGTTCTGTCCCATGATGATCGGTATAGCGGCGGAATAAGAAACCATTCCGGTGGCGGCCGCCGCCTGCAGAATGCCGACCGAAGCGGCTGAGGAGTGCAGGATCGCGGTGACCACTGCGCCCACCAGCATGGCCAGAAGGGGATTACGCAGCGTAATGAACAGCTGCCGAAAAGCGGGGGAATTCTGAAGCGAGGCCACCGAGCTTTCCATGATGCTCATTCCGAGAAATAACATGCCGATGCCGACAAAAATCTCACCAATGGTCTTTCCTTTTTTCTTTTTGGAAATCATGATGATCAACGCGCCGACTGCGACAATCAAATAGCAGAGATAAGAAGGCTTCAGATACTGCAGAAACGCGCCGCTGCTGCCGGAGGAATCGAGCCGAAGCAGCTGGGTGGTAACCGTGGTGCCGATGTTGGCACCCATGATAATGCCGACAGCCTGATTCAGATTCATGATGCCTGCGTTGACGAATCCGACAACCATGACCGTCGTACCGGTGGAACTTTGGATGACTGCCGTTACCAGCGCGCCCAGCAGGACAGATTTAAAAATGCTGCCGGTCATTTTTTCCAGCGTTTTTTCCAGACGTTCTCCTGCCAGCCGCTCCAGCGCATCACCCATACCAGTGATGCCGTAGAGCAGCAGACCCAGACCGCCAAAAAACTTAAAGAAGGATAGAATGCCCAATGCGCCGCCTCCCTGTGTAGCCGCGTGCCGCGGATGGGTTTGTCTATGCTTTGACAGTATAACTATAATAGATTTCGGTTCGGCTCGTCAACTCATTTTGAGAAAGATCGTCGGGGAAAAGCACGATTATAAACCTGATGCTCGTTCTTCCTTATTTTGTTTTGTCCAATTCGGGCGGTCTAGGTTGAAAATTGTCTGCATTTCTGATAACATAAGGAAAACGTAACTTGTGAGAAAGATACCCGGATCTGAAAGAACGGAGTGCTGGACGTGGCCAAACTCTATTTTCGCTATGGCACTATGGGAAGCTCGAAATCCGCCAATGCGCTGATGACACGTTTTAATTATATAGAACGCGGCTATCGCGTACTCCTGATGAAGCCGGCGGTGGATGTTCGGGAGGGACGGAACGTCGTCCGTTCCCGCATTGGTCTGGAGGCACCGGCCGAACTTCTGATGGCCGGAGATACCGTCCGGCAGCACTACGGGGCACAGCAGCCCCAGTGTATCATTTTGGACGAGGCCCAGTTTGCGACGGAAGCACAGATCGAGGAACTGCGCGACATCGCCGATGTGGAAGATGTCCCGGTGTTCTGCTACGGCCTTCGCACAGATTTCCGCACTAGGTTGTTTTCCGGCAGCCGCCGGCTGTTTGAGTTGGCCGACAGCGTTTACGAGCTGAAGAGCGTCTGTGACTGCGGTCGGAAAGCCATTGTCAATGCCCGGTATGAAAACGGGCGGATCGTTTCCGAAGGGGCGCAGATCGCCATCGGCGGCGATGAGATGTACCGGGGCCTCTGCTACCGATGCTGGAAACGGGAAGGAGGCGTGGACTGATGTATATCGTCGGGATCACCGGAGCATCCGGGAGCGGGAAGACCACGCTGGCGAATCGGCTGCTGCAGCGGATAGAAGGCCGAGGAGTCTTGATTTCGCTGGATTCCTATTACCGGGACTTTCCAAACCTGCCATTTGAAAAGCGGAAAGCGCTGAATTTTGACGCGCCGGACATTTTTGAATTCGACCTTCTGGAGCACGACCTTACACTTCTGGCGGAAGGAAAGCCTGCACCGCGGCGGGTCTATAATTTCGTGACGCATCGGCGGGATGCCGAGGAAGGATTTATCGAGCCGCATCCGGTCGTTATTCTTGAGGGCATTCATATTTTTGCCAGTCCGGCCATCCGCGATCTTTGCCGGCTCAAGGTTTATGTAGAGCTGGATCCGGACGTATGCGTCCTGCGGCGATTAAAACGCGACGTGGAAGAACGCGGACGGGATATAGACGGCGTCACGCTCCAGTACCTGAAGACGGTTAAGCCTATGTATGAGCGGTACATCCGCAACTACCGGGAATGGGCCGACATCGTTGTCCCCACACTGATTCACAGTGGGATTGCCGCCGAGATGATCGGCGACTATGTAATAAAACATATTCAAGATGAACGATATACCCATGATTAACGGAGGCAATTTTATGCTGAACGGAAAACCCCTTATCTGCATATCCAATGACAGCAACAATGAGCTGAAAGATCCGAACAAGCCCCGCCAGATTTACTCCCCGCTGGCCTATTCGGCGGCGGTCGCCAATGCGGGCGGTATCCCCGTCATCACCGGAGAGCAGTGCCCCGAGGAGCTGGCAGTGCTTTGTGATGCGCTGTTGCTCAGCGGCGGAGATGATGTGGATCCCGGGCTGTATGGTGAGGAGATCCTGAACGACAGCGTCGTGCCTGATCCAAAACGCACCGAATTTGAGGTGCCGCTGGCAAAGGCATTCCTGGAGCAGAACAAGCCGATCCTTTGTATCTGCCGCGGCTGTCAGCTCCTGAATGTGATTTTGGGCGGTGATCTTTGGCAGGACCTTCTGTCCCAGCGGGGTTATGTCCATATGAACGGGCAGATTCGGCACGATGTCTATACGGAAAAAGGTTCTGTGCTCAATCGGCTGTTCGGCGACATGGTAAAAACCAACAGTACTCACCACCAGGCGATCCGGACGCTGGCGCCCGGTTTGAAATGCACCGCTCGTTCTATCGAGGGGATCGTTGAAGCCTATGAGCATGAAAGCAGGCCGATTCTGGCCACCCAATTTCATCCGGAGCGCCTGACCGGCGTCCAGTGGGATGAGCGCACGCCGGATTTCGCCCCTTACTTTAAATATTTTATCGATATGGTGAAGGATCATGGCCAGTGATCCTACCTGCCTGGAGATCAATCTGGAGGAAGGCATGCCTACCGTGGAACAGGCGATCAAACGTCTGACCTTCTATCTTCGCACAAAAAAAGGATCGGGTGTCCGCACCTTAAAGTTGATCCACGGCTACGGCTCCTCCGGGACGGGAGGAAAAATCCGGATTGAGTGCCGAAAGTACCTGGAGAGCCAGCAAAGGCGGGGCGAGATTAAATATTTTGTGCCTGGGGAAGAGTTTTCCATTTTCGATCCGCAGACACAGAAGCTGTTAATTGCCTGCCCAGGCCTTCGGCGTGACCACGATTTGGAACGGCGAAACAACGGCATTACCATCGTATTGCTGTAGGCGCGGGGTGCCCGCGCGTTATACTGATTCGGGAGCGATCCAATGAAACAGCGATGTTTTCTTATGCTACTATCTCTTTTGCTGGCTGCCTGCGTTGCCGGCTGCAGCATCATGCCCTTTGAGGATCCGGAGGAACAGCGGAAGGAGGAGGCTCAGGTTCAGGGACAAAATGCCGCCGAACTGCCCGTCATTCCATCGGAGCTGCTGGATGCCGATCTGACGCTGGATGAACAGCTGACCAACGACCAGGGACAGACCATGGCCTCTTACAGCGTAAATCTGCCCCAGTTTGTTGTGGACGAGGCAAAGAAGGGCCAGAGCTTTCAGCGCATCAACGAGTATTACCAGGACCAGCTCACCGGCTGTCGGGAAGACCGCGACAGCCTGTTTACCATGGCCAAGGAGCATTATGGTAAAAGCTGGGCCTCGGCAGCGGCGGATCAGCTGCTTTACAGCACGGAAATGACCTATACGCTGACCGATGCACCAGATGGTTATGTATGCGTTCTGCGCACGTATAAGCTGCGGGATGGGTCTGCCCGGGCGGAAGTATATCGCGATGCGGAGGTCTTTTTGCTGGATAACGGCTGGCGGCTGACGCTGGAGGAATTGTTCGGCTCCAACTACGAAGAGGCAGAGCCACTGCTGACGGCGGGGATTCGGGCCTGGTGCGTGGAGCAGGGGATGAGCGAGGAAGCTGCAGCGGCACTCAATGCGGAGGATTTCGCTCAGGGCTTTGGAATGGATGCGGACAGTCTGCTGTTTTTCCTGCCGCCGTTTACCCTTTCCGCCGCCGATGATCAGGCACATATCGTCAGCCTGTCGCTGAGTCAGTTTGCAAACCTGCTGCCGGAGAATATTGAGCTTCCGGCCGGACAGCCGGAGGATGCCACGTCGCCGCATTCCGCTTAAACCATATGGATTCATTTGGAGAAATAAAATATATTAATTTTTGGAGGCTTTGATTATGCGCGCTTATGAACGACTGCTGCGTTATGTTGCCTTTGATACGGCTTCCGATCCGGAAAGCTCTACCTGCCCCAGTACGGAAAAACAAAAATTGCTAGGCGCAGAGCTGGTGCGGGAAATGAAGGAGATGGGGATCGGGGATGCCGTTATGGATGAGCACGGCTATGTCTATGGAACCATTCCTGCTTCCGTCGGCTGTGAAAAGGCGCCGGTCATCGGCTTCATTGCCCACATGGATACGGTCTGTGAAGTACCTCACGCCGACATTAAAGCCCGTGTAGTCCCCTATGACGGCGGCGAACTGACGCTCAATACAGAGCGGGGCATTGTTTTATCTTCTTCGGACTTTCCGGAGCTTGCCAAGTATGCCGGCAAAGAGCTGGTCGTCACCGATGGAACGACTCTGCTGGGTGCCGACGACAAGGCCGGCGTCGCCGAGATTCTGACCATGGCGGAGATGTTGCTTTCCGATTCGACAATCCGGCACGGTACGGTAAAGATCGGCTTTACGCCGGACGAGGAGATCGGCCGCGGCGCGGATTTGTTCGATGTTCCGGGCTTTGGCGCGGATTTTGCTTATACGGTAGATGGCGGCGCCTTCGGCGCCGTGGAATATGAAAACTTCAACGCAGCGTCTATGAAGGTAATTGTTACGGGGAAAAATATCCACCCCGGCACCGCTAAAAATAAGATGATCAACGCCATGCTGGTTGCGATGGAGTATAATGCGATGCTGCCGCCGGTGGAGCGGCCCGAGCATACCGAAATGTACGAGGGCTTTTATCACATTACCAGCATGTATGGCTCTGTGGAGCATGCGGAGCTGGGCTATATTCTCCGCGATCATGACCTGCAGAAGCTGGAGGACAAGAAGACATTTGCACGGAACGCGGCGGAATATCTCAACGGGATTTATGGAGATAATACAGTCGTGCTGGAGATCCGGGACAGCTACCGCAATATGGATGCCGTCGTCAAGCAGCATTGGCATCTGATTGAGAATGCCCGGAAGGCCATCGAAACCGTTGGCGGCAAGCCGGTCACCATGCCTGTCCGCGGCGGCACTGACGGCGCGAAGCTGTGCTATAAGGGCCTGCCCTGCCCGAATCTGGGAACCGGCGGCGGTAATTTCCACGGCCGTTTGGAATATGCCTGTGTCCAATCCATGGATCAGTGCGCCGCTTCACTTGCGGAGATCGCAAAGCTTTACGGAGCGATGGCAAGGTAAAAATGCGGAACGGTGTCCCATGCGGAAAGAGACGTTGCTATCATCCGATCGCCGATAACCATGCGGGTGACTGTGCGGGGAAGAGAGGGGTCGGTACGGAAAGAAGCCTTGCTCTGCGCTTTGCAGCCGGCCATCTACCGTACTTTGCGAAAAAAACCTTGCAATTGCGCGCGCTGTGTGGTAAAATACAGTTCGCTGTAAAAATCGGCCCTTGCGGGCTGTTCGCCGGCTGCTTTGCCGAACTTCGTATATTGGAGGCGCAGTTCTATGAATGAAACGCTGAAACTGATCCTGACCATTGTGCAGGTCGTGCTTTGTATCGTGATGATCGGAGCTATTCTCATGCAGACCGGAAAGTCCGACGGCCTGGGCAACGCGCTGTCCGGCACAGCCGAGACCTTCTTTGGAAAGAACAAAGGCCGTGATCTGGAATCCAAGCTGGCCCGGGCCACCGCATACATGGCCGGTGCGTTCGTCGTACTGACCTTTGTCCTGGCAATTTTTTAACGCATCGCACGCAAACCCCACAGGCCGTCCCTACGGGCGGCCTGTGTTATTATGGAAGCAAAGGACTGAAATACGTTATGGCTAACGAAAAGAAGACCGTCAGCGCCATCACGTCCATGGACGAGGACTTCGCCCAGTGGTACACCGACATCGTCAAAAAAGCCGAACTGGTGGACTATTCCAGCGTTCGCGGCTGCGTCATTCTTCGACCGTACGCCTACGCGATCTGGGAGAATATCCAGCACATTTTTGACGGTATGATTAAAAAGACCGGGCATCAGAATGTCTATCTGCCCCTTTTTATTCCGGAAAGCCTGCTCCAGAAGGAAAAGGACCATGTGGAGGGCTTTGCGCCTGAGGTGGCCTGGGTCACTTACGGCGGCGGGGAAAAGTTGGAAGAGCGCCTATGCGTCCGTCCTACGTCGGAGACACTGTTCTGCGAACATTTTTCCCACATCGTCCACTCCTGGCGGGATCTGCCGGTATTGTATAACCAGTGGTGTAGCGTGGTGCGGTGGGAGAAAACTACCCGTCCTTTCCTGCGTACCCGTGAATTTTTGTGGCAGGAGGGCCATACCCTCCACGCCACCGCCGAAGAGGCGCAGGCCGAAACCATTCAGCAGCTGGATGCCTATGCGGAGCTGCTGGAGAAATACCTCTGCATTCCGGTGATCAAGGGCCGCAAGACCGATAAGGAGAAATTCGCCGGCGCAGAGGCTACCTATACCTGCGAGGCCATGATGCACGACGGCAAGGCGCTGCAGAGCGCGACCAGCCATTATTTTGGCGACGGCTTTGCCCGTGCTTTTGAGATCCAGTATTCCGACAAGGAAAACAAGCTCGTCTATCCCCATCAGACCTCCTGGGGCCTGTCCACCCGCTCCATGGGCGCTATCATCATGTGCCATGGCGATGATAATGGCCTGGTACTGCCGCCCGCCGTTGCGCCGGTACAGGTGGTCATCGTCCCCGCTGCGCAGCATAAGCCCGGCGTACTGGAAAAGGCCGCCGAGCTGAAGGCTCGACTGGAAAAGGCCGGATTTCGCGTGCTGGTGGATGACAGCGACAACTCTCTCGGCTGGAAGTGCGCCGAGCATGAGATGCGCGGCGTACCTCTGCGTCTGGAGATCGGTCCCCGCGATATTGAAAACGGTCAATGTATTCTTGTCCGCCGCGACGATTTGGAAAAGAGGGTCACCTCGCTTCAAAATCTGGAAGATGCGGTACGCGAGCAGCTTGACCTGTTTGCAAAGGCCATCTATGATAAAGCAAAGAAAAACTTGGAAAGCCGCATAGTCCCCTGCACGACGGTTGAGGAGATGAAAGCGGCGCTGACGCCCCGAACCAATTTTGTCAAGGCCATGTGGTGCGGCGATCAGGCATGTGAGCTGGCAATCAAGGAGCAGACCGGCATGCCCTCCCGCTGTATCCCCTTTGCACAGGAGCATATTTCGGACGTTTGCCCGGTATGCGGCCGGCCCGCCAAACATATGGTGCTGTTTGGTATTGCCTATTGAGTTTTGCTTCCGAGCGTTCGGCCCGGGACGCGATGCGTCCCGGGCCGCTTTTATCTGCCGGTGGGACGGAGCAGCTGAATTTTACGGGGCTCTTCCTAAAGTATAGGTGATAAAGGGCCGGACAAAGGCCTTTTTTCTTGCCTTTTGACCTTTGCCGGTTATATAATAAGATAATAAAAAAAGATAATAGAATATATGAATGATTCCACACAGGAGTATACCGTTATGAGTGATTTTGATTCTCTGGCCGAGCTGCTGTTCCCCGATGTCTGCGAGACACCGGAGGAGCTGCTGGAAAAGCGTTTTCCCCCCCGGGCTTTGCCCGAGGGCGCACAGGTGACCCGTTTTGCACCTAGCCCCACCGGCTTTCTGCACCTGGGCGGTGTGTTCGGAGCTCTGGTGGATGAACGCTGCGCCCATTTGTCAGGCGGCTGCTGCATTCTTCGAATCGAGGACACGGATAAAAAACGTGAGATCGAGAACGGTGTACCGCTGATCGTGGACGGCCTTTCGGCCTTCGGAATCCGGTTTGACGAAGGCCCCGCCGACGACGGGACAGAGACCGGCGGCTACGGCCCCTATATCCAGAGCCGGCGCGGGCCCTTGTATCACGTTTTTGCCAAAGAGTTGGTACGCCGGGGCCATGCCTATCCCTGCTTCTGTACCGAGGAAGAACTTTCTGTCCTGCGGGAGACGCAGGAAGCGGCGGGCGTCACCCCCGGCTATTGGGGGGAATACGCTCGCTGCCGGGATCATACCCTGCAGGAGATTAAAGCCCGACTGAACGAGGGCGCCCCCTGGGTGCTGCGCCTGCGCTCGCCCGGAAAGCCCGGCGACCGCGTTAAATTCCGCGACGTGGTACGGGGCGACATCGAGATGGAGGCCAACTTCGTCGATGTAGTGCTACTCAAGAGCGACGGGATTCCCACATATCATTTTGCCCATATTGTGGACGACACGCTGATGCGTATAACCCAAGTGGTACGCGGCGAGGAATGGATCGCTTCCGCCCCTATCCATCTGCAGCTATTCTGGCTGCTGGGCCTTAAACCTCCCAAATATTGCCATACTTCTACCATTATGAAGGAAGAGGACGGATCCAAACGCAAGCTAAGCAAGCGAAAGGATCCGGAGGCGGCAGCCAGTTTCTTTTCTGAGGAAGGCTATCCTGCCGACGCTGTGGTGGAATATCTGCTGACCATCGCCAACTCCGCATTTGAGGATTGGCGGCGGCAGAACCGGGATGCGCATTGGTCGGTATTCCCGTTTAAACTCAACAAACTTTCACCCTCCGGCGCACTTTTCGATCTGGATAAACTGAAAAGCGTTTCTGCTGAAGTCATTGCCCGGATGACGGCGGCGCAGGTGCGGGATGAAGTCATCGCCTGGGCAAAGACGATGGACCCCGAGCTGTATCAGGCGCTTTCTGCCGACCCCGCATACGCGGAGGGGCTGTTCGCCATTGATCGCGGCGGGAAAAAGCCGCGCAAGGACATCGCCAAATGGACTGATGTACGTGACTATACGGAATACTTTTTTGACGCGCTTTACCATGGGACGCGGGAAAGCGAGGAGATGGCGCTCGATCTGCAGCAGCAGATTCTGGACGCCTATCTGCAGCGGATGGACTGCACGGACGACAAGGATATGTGGTTCCAGAAGATTCGCGATCTGTGCGCACCGCTGGGCTTTTCCCCCGACGTGAAGGAATACAAACAGGCGCCGGAGAAGTACAAAGGCCATGTGGGCGACGTGAGCGGCATCATTCGCCTGGCAATCACCGGGCGGAAGAACACGCCCGACCTGCATGCGATCATGACCCTGCTGGGACAGGCGCGATGCCAGGCTCGTATCCGGGCGTTTCTGCAGACGCTGTGACGCGGCGAAACAGGCACCGGTTTCCGGATTGAGCTTGCCCGAAAATCAAAAAGAACAAGGAGACATGATATATGGAGAACATGATACCTTCCACCAATTTTATCCATGAATTTATTGATGAAGATCTGGCCGCCGGCAAAGTAAAAACCATTCATACCCGGTTTCCGCCGGAACCCAACGGCTATCTGCACATCGGCCATTGCAAGGCGCTGATCATCGATTTCGGCACCGCCGAAAAATACGGCGGCCTATGCAACCTGCGCTTTGACGATACAAATCCCGCCAAGGAGGATGCCGAGTTCGTCGACGCCATCCAGGAGGATATCCATTGGTTAGGCTTTGACTGGGGCGACCGGCTTTTCTTTGGCTCCGACTATTTTGAAAAGACCTATGAATATGCGGAGGAGCTGATCCGGAAGGATCTGGCCTATGTCTGTGAGCTGACGCCGGATCAGTTCCGGGAATATCGCGGAGACCTGACCCACCCGGCGGTCAGCCCCTGGCGCAGCCGGCCGGCGGAGGAGAGCCTTGACTTATTCCGCCGTATGCGCACCGGTGAATTCCCCGAGGGAAAATATACGCTCCGCGCAAAGATCGATCTCGAAAGCGGCAATTTCAACATGCGTGACCCGGTTCTGTACCGTATCCGATATATCGAGCATCATCGGCAGGGGACGAAATGGTGCATCTTTCCCATGTATGACTTTGCCCATCCGATCCAGGACGCGCTGGAGGGCGTGACCCACTCTCTGTGCTCGCTGGAGTATGAGGATCACCGGCCCCTTTACAACTGGGTGATCGAGCATGTCAGCGTGCCCAGCGTCCCACGTCAGATCGAGTTTGCCCGCCTGGGCATCAATCATACCGTCCTCAGTAAGCGCAAGCTGCGCAAGCTGGTGGAGGAGGGGCGCGTCTCCGGCTGGGATGACCCGCGGATGCCGACCCTGTGCGGTCTGCGCCGCCGCGGCTATACACCGGAGGCGATCCGCAACTTTATCGAACGGGTCGGCGTTGCCAAGGTGGCCAGTACGGTGGAATACGCCTTTTTGGAACATTGCCTCCGCGAGGATTTAAATACCCGAGCGCCACGGGCCATGGCCGTTCTGCGGCCGATCCGACTGGTGCTGACGAATTATCCGAAAAAAAAGAGCGAGTTTTTCTCGGTGGAAAACAATCCCGAGCGGCCCGAAGAAGGAACGCGGGAGGTCTCTTTCTCCCGAGAGCTGTGGATTGAACGCGATGACTTTATGGCTGAGCCGATCCCGAAGTACAACCGTCTGTATGTGGGCAACGAGGTGCGCCTCAAAGGGGCGTATATCGTCCGCTGTACCGGATACGAACGAGATGAGCAGGGAAACGTGTCGGTGGTCTATGCCGAATACGACCCCGCAACCCGGGGCGGGGACGCCCCCGATGGGCGCAAAGTGCGCGGCACAATCCACTGGGTGGATGCTGCGAACTGTGTGGAGGCGCAGATTCGTCTGTATGACAACCTTTTCTCCGACGCCGATCCGGACGCGGCGGACAAGGATTTCCTCTCCTGCCTGAACCCCGATTCGCTGGAAGTGCTGGACGGCTGCCGGCTGGAACGCGGGCTGGAGGGAGCAAAAGCGCCGCAGTCATACCAGTTCCTGCGTCTCGGCTATTTTGCCGTAGACAACAAGGACAGTGCACCCGGACATCTGGTCTTTAACCGTGCCGTGGCGCTGAAGGACAGCTTCAAGGCGGGCAAATGACGTATTACCTCGACAATGCGGCCACTACCGCCGTCCTGCCCTGTGCGCGGCAGGCGGCGTTGGAGGCAATGGACCGTTTTGGCAACCCCGGCTCCCTGCATGCATTGGGACGGGAAGCGCGGGTGCTGCTGGACGCCAGCCGCGAGACAGTGGCGGCGGCTCTGTCCTGCGCGCCGGACTGCGTGTACTTCACCTCCGGCGGCAGTGAGAGCATCAATACGGCCCTGCGGGGTGCAGCTTTTAAAAATAAACATCTGGGAAAACACATCGTCTCCACCGCCGTCGAACATGACGCTACGCTCAACACACTGAAGGCCCTCGCGGATGAGGGCTTTTCCGTGACGCTGGTGCCGCCGGAGCGGGATGGACGCATTGATGTCTCTCGTCTGCAGGCGGCATTGCGCCCTGATACCATTCTGGTCAGTCTGATGGCTGTCTGCAACGAGACCGGCGCCCTGCTGCCTGTACTCTCAGCGGCGGAGCTGCGGAATGGACTTTGTCCGCAGGCGCTGCTGCATGTGGATGCAGTGCAGGGCTTCTGCAAGATCCCGCTGAATCTTTCCGGCGTAGACCTGCTCAGCATATCGGCCCATAAGCTCGGCGCACTCAAGGGCAGCGGCGTACTGTATGTGCGGAAGGGACTGCATCTCCGGCCGATGATTACCGGCGGCGGGCAGGAAAATGGTCTGCGCTCCGGTACGGAAGCCATGCCCCAGATCGCCGCTTTTGCGGCGGCGGCAGGGGAGCGCACGGCTGAATTCACGGAGAATACTGTCCGGATGAAGGCGCTGAAAGAGCGGCTGCTGTGCGGCCTTCGGGCCCTGCCCGGCTGTGAGATCAACATGCCAGAGGAGACAGCGCCGCATATCGTTAACTTTTCCATGTGCAGAGGCCGCAGCGAGGTGTGGCTGCGGGCGCTGTCCGACATGGGGCTTTATCTTTCCGGCGGCTCTGCCTGCGCGCGGGGAAAGCGTTCCCACGTGCTGGCGGCTATGGGGCTGCCCAAACAAAATATCGACGCGGCGCTGCGCGCCAGCTTTTGTCCGGAAACGCCGGAGGAAGCCGTGGACGCGCTGCTGCTTGCGCTGCCGCAAGTGGGGAGACTGTTTTAAATGCGTGAAATACTGATGCTGAAATGCGGCGAGTTGGTGCTCAAGGGCCTTAACCGCCATAAGTTTGAGGACCGGCTGGCCCGGACGCTGCGCTATCGTCTGGAAAAAGTCGGGAATTACACGGTCAGCGGCCTTCAATCCATTTATTATGTGGAGCCGCTTGACGATGCACCCATCGAACCGGCGCTGAAAGTCTGTCAAAAGGTCTTCGGCGCGGTATCTGTCTGCCGTGCCGCCGTCTGCGAAAAGGAGATCGGGGATATTTGCCGTATCGCCGGCGAATATCTTGCGCCGCAGATGAAGATGGCGAAAACCTTTCGCGTAGCGACCCGCCGGGGGGACAAGAGGTTCCCCATGACTTCCCCGGAGATCGACCGGGAAGTGGGCGGATATTTGAGCGACCTGTTTCCGGATTGCAAGGCAAAGATGGTCTCACCGGAGCTGACCGTCCATGTGGAGATACGGGAGCGCATGGCCTTTGTCCACGCGGACCCGCTGCCCGGGGCGGGCGGCATTCCCACCGGCTCCGGCGGACGGGGGCTTCTGCTGCTGTCCGGCGGCATCGATTCACCGGTCGCGGGGTGGATGATGGCCAAGCGCGGCATGGAACTGGGTGCAGTGCATTTTTTCAGCTATCCCTATACCTCTGAGGATGCAAAGCAGAAGGTGCTGACGCTGGCACGGGAGTTGTCCGGCTGGTGCGGGCGCATTCCGATTTATATCGTTCCGTTCACCCATATCCAGACCGAGATCAGGGATAAATGCTTTGAGGACTATTTTACGCTGGTCATGCGCCGGATGATGATGCGAATTTCTGAGCGGGTGGCTTCTGAGCAGGCGTTTCAGGCGCTGATTACCGGGGAGAGCCTCGGACAGGTGGCCAGCCAGACGGTGGAGGCCATCGGTACCACGGACGCGGTATGTACGATACCCGTGCTGCGGCCGGTGATTGGCATGGACAAGGAAGAGATCGTTCAGATCGCCCGCAGGGCCGGAACGTTTGAGACCTCGATCTTGCCTTATGAGGACTGCTGTACCGTGTTCACGCCGCGCCATCCGCAGACCAAGCCGCGTCTGTGGCAGGTGGAGCGGGAAGAGCAGAAGCTGGACGTACAGACGCTGGTGGATGAGGCTGTTGCCGGCATAGAGCGTATCGTCATCGGATAGGGGAGAAAAACCATTTGAAGCGTTGGCGCCATGGAGAATTTTCCGAGCGTCGGCAGAATGACAAAACGACAGAGCGATACAATAACGAAGCAAGTTAAATTCTGAAGAAGGTGCATTCTATGATCTGCGAATTGCTGGCCGTGGGCACGGAGCTGCTGCTGGGCGAAATCGCCAACACCGATGCCCAGATGATTTCTCAGGGACTTTCCGAACACGGCATCAACGTCTATTACCACACTGTCTGCGGTGACAATCCGGAACGGCTGCGCGCCGCACTGGAGGTGGCAAAGTCCCGGGCGGATATCCTTATTACCACCGGGGGACTCGGCCCCACGGCCGACGATCTGACCAAGGAGACCATCGCTGCTGCGTTCGGCAAGCAGCTGTATATGGATGAAGGGCAGCAAAAACGCCTGCATGAGCGGATGGGCCCAACTATGACGCCCAACAATGAAAAGCAGGCCATGCTGCCGGAAGGCTGCACCGTGCTGGTCAACGATTGGGGTACCGCACCCGGCTGTGCTTTTGAGGCGGATGGAAAGACGGTGATCATGCTGCCCGGCCCCCCGCGCGAGTGCGCGCCGATGTTCCGGGAACGGGCGCTGCCTTATCTGGAAAAACTGCGCGGCGGCGTCATCGGCAGCAGTTATATCAAGGTATTTGGCATCGGGGAAAGTACGATGGAGACGATGCTAACGCCATTGATGGATCGGCTGACCGACGTGACCGCCGCCCCCTATGCCAAAGAGGGCGAATGCGAGGTACGGGTTACCGCCCTGCGCGATACAAAAGAGGCGGCGCTGGCCGCCTGTGGCCCCGTGGTGGAAGAAATCCGGAAGATTCTCGGCGACGCAGTTTACGGTGTGGACGTTTCCTCGCTGGAAGAGGTTGTCGTTCATGGGCTGACGGAGCGCCATCTGACGTTGGCCGTCGCCGAGTCCTGTACCGGCGGGCTGCTTGGCAAGCGGCTGACCGACATTCCCGGCACCTCCGGCTGCTTCCTCGGCGGCTGCATCACCTATACGAATGAAATGAAAGAACGTCTGCTGGGTGTTCCACATGAGACGCTGGAGACCTATACCGCCGTCAGCGAGCAGACGGCGTTGGAAATGGCCCGCGGTGTCCGCCGTGTCACTGGAGCGGATGTAGGCGTTGGTGTCACCGGCATTGCCGGGCCCGGCGGCGGCCGGGAGGATCAGCCTGTTGGGCTGGTTTATATCGCAATTTCTTATACGGGCGGTGAAAAGGTGATTACGCCCAACCGCCGGTATCTGCGCGACCGGGCCCGCATTCGCCACGGCGCAGCCAGTGCCGCGCTGGATCTCATCCGCAAGGAGTTGCTGATGCAATGAGTCATATGGAAAAGCGGCTGTCCGGACGGACGGTGTTTCATGGTAAGCTGATCGCTATCGTTCATGATACCGTGGAGCTGGAAAACGGGCGGCGGACGCTGCGCGAAGTAGTGCAGCATCCGGGCGCGGTGGCAATCCTGGCGCTGGACGGCGACCGGATCGTGCTGGTGCGTCAGTACCGCTATGCCATAGGACGGGAGTTGCTGGAAATCCCGGCCGGCAAGCTGGAAAAAGACGAGCAGCCGCTGGCCGCCGCCGTACGCGAGCTGAGTGAGGAGACCGGCGGCTTCTGCACCTCCCTGACGCCGTTGGGCGAATATTTCGGAAGCCCCGGCGTGCTGGGAGAGCGGATATCCCTGTTTTTCGGCCGCCTCAGCAGCACGGGCGATCAGCACCCGGATGAGGACGAGTTTCTGTCGGTTGTCCGGCTGACACCGGAAGAACTTCGGCAGCGCGTCGCCGGCGGAGAAATCACCGATGGAAAGACGTTGGCGGCGTTGACGCTGGCAAGGGAAAAAGGTTTTCTGGACGTCTGAGCATAGGAAAAACCGGATTGTCCCTGCCCTGCCGCGAAAAAGAAAACGCCTGCGGATACACCGGGATTCCGCAGCTTTAGGAGGGACCTATGAGCAGAATATTGATCGTGGAAGACGAACGGACCATTGTTGATCTATTGTCTTTTAATTTGAGGCGTGAAGGCTTTGAAGTACTGGAGGCCTATGACGGCCTTACAGGATTGGACAAAGCGCTTCACGGGAATGCCGATCTGGTCCTGCTGGATGTGATGCTGCCGGGGATGGATGGCTTTGAGGTGCTTCGACGCCTCCGGCGGGAAAGCGAAGTGCCGGTAATTATGGTTACCGCCCGCGAGGAAGAACGCGACAAGGTTCTGGGGCTGGAAACCGGAGCGGACGACTACATGACCAAGCCCTTTTCTATCCGTGAGCTGATTGCCCGAATCCGGGCCAATATGCGCCGCCGGCATGGAGAGGACGCGAAACCGGGTGAAAAGCGGGGCTTTGGAGACCTGACGGTGGATCTTTCTCTGCAGGAAGTTTACCGGGCCGGAACACCACTGGATCTGACACAGCGGGAGTATGAGCTGCTGCTTTATTTCATGGATGCGCCTGGCCGTGTGGTTTCCCGTGAGGAACTGATGGAAAAGGTCTGGGGTTATGACTATTATGGCGACCTGCGCGCCGTTGACGTGGCCATGCGCCGCCTGCGCGAAAAACTGGAGGAGGATCCGGCGAACCCCAAATATCTGATGACCAAGCGCGGCGCCGGCTACTACCTGCAGAAGTGATTTTCCGCCTGCGCAAAAGAACGATACCCGCCGGGCATCCTCATGATGCCCGGCTCTGCCCATAAAACATAAAAATGAACAACAAAGGAGGTGCCCTGAATGTTTCGCAGCCTGCATATGAAGCTGGTGCTGGTGCTGGTACTGCTGGTGATCTCCGTGATGGCGGTGGTGGGCACCTTTCTCATCAACTCGGTCACTGCCTATAATATCGACGGGTTTCTTAACCAGATGCAGAACGTGTTCACCCAGGAGTTTATTCTTCAGTTGGAGAGCAATGCCTCCGGCGTGAGCGCGCCCGACGCTCTGCGTGATATACTGGAGGCTTATTCCGGCTCGCTGGGGCTGGATGAGAACCGCTGTTTTTACATCCTTGACCCGGACACCGGCGCATACCTGGCTGGTTCTGACAACGATTTCGGCAGTACGATGGAGCTGACGCCCAATATCATCGCCGCGATGAACGGCAAAGTAGGGCAGAAAGTGGATCGGCTCGGCGATTATTTCGACGTGGCCATCCCGTTGCGCGACAGCGGTGGCGTTCGATATGTGGTCGGTGTGCTGGACAATAAAACAGAGCTGCAGGATCTGAACTGGAACCTGTTTACCATTCTGATCCGGGCGATGCTCTTCGGATTGGTGGTGGCCGTGCTCCTCTCTTTCTTGCTGTCCAAGACGATCACCACGCCGGTGGAGCGGCTGACCGCCCAGGCCGCCCGCATCGCCGCCGGCGACTTTGGCCAAAAGGCGGAAGTTTATTCGACCGACGAGATCGGCATTCTGACCCAGACCTTCAACGAGATGGCGGAGGTGCTTGAACGTACATTACATGAGGTTGGTGAGGAACGCAGCAAGCTGGACACGCTGTTTCGACATATGGCCGACGGTGTCGTTGCCTTTGATGCGACCGGCCGGCTGATTCATGTTAACCCCGCCGCCGAGCGGATGCTCGGGAAACATCTTGACCCGGAGACCCGATATGAAAGCGTATTCCCCAATATCCAGTTCCAGCAGGAGGATCTGCGGGGCGACGGGAGGTTCATTGAGGTGGACTACGCGGCGGGCAGCCGCATTTTGAAAATCTTTTTTGCACCGCTGGGTGCCGACAAGCAGGAGCAGGGCGTGATGGCCGTGCTTCATGACATCACCGAGCAGCGAAAGCTGGACGAGAGCCGGCGGGAATTCGTCGCCAATGTGTCCCATGAGCTGCGGACGCCGCTGACCAATGTCCGCGGCTATACGGAGACACTGATGGAAAATCCCGACATCGACGGGGAGACCCGCAACCGCTTCCTTACCATCATCAACGGAGAGGCCGACCGTATGACCCGTATTGTCAAGGATCTGTTGACCTTGACCCGGCTGGACTATGACCGGCTGGAAATGAAGATGGAGCCGGTGGATCTCTGCCGTATCGGCCGTACAGCAGCCCAGGCCATGGAGATCGAGGCGCATAATCTGGGCCTGAGCCTGAATGTGGAACTGCCGTATCTGCTGCCGGAAGTGGAAGGAGATCCCCAGCGCCTTCAACAGGTCGTCATCAACATTTTGTCAAATGCTATTAAATACAACAAGCCGGGCGGCAGCGTAACGCTGTTGGGCGGCACGGAGGACGGTTGTACCTTTCTGCGTGTGGCCGATACCGGTATCGGCGTACCGAAGGAAGATTTGCCCCGCGTTTTTGAACGCTTTTACCGGGTGGATAAGGCTCGCTCCCGCGAGAGCGGCGGCACAGGCCTCGGGCTTGCCATCGCGCGGCAGATCGTGGAGAATCATGGCGGTCATTTGACCTTTGAGAGTGAGTATGGAAAGGGCAGTACCGTCACCCTATGTCTGCCGTTCCGTACCAAAGACGGAGAGAGCGATCATGCGTGAACGCTTAAAAAGCCTGGTGCTGGCGCTGCTGCTCCTTTTGGCGGTGGGTCTATCCTATCTGTCCCTGACGCTGGGGCTGCATACCGACGGACGGGGCCTATTGGGTACGCTTTTGACGGACGGAAACACGACAGATATTCCGACAGAAGAGACTTTTTCCGCCACACCGGCCGCACGGCCTGATTCCCTATGTCTACTCCGTTCCGACGGCCTATACCGGGCGGAAGGGGATTTCGAAGGGCTGTGGGAGCTGGTGATGCCGTTATACGAAGAGGCTATGGGCAGCGGCAGTAAGCCGGAAAGCCTAACAGGGACGGCCTTTTCCGCCTTACTGAAGCCTCCGGCGCTGCTGATCTCTTATGACAGCCCCCAGCAGCTTTCCCTGCTGCGTATCTGGTGTGACGCGCCCGCGGAAGACTCCTCTTTGACCGTATCGACTGCGGTAATGTGTGCTGCCGACGACGGTGTGATATTGGCGTTCCGCGACGGGGAAGGGAAATGCTGGAAGATGTCTACTGCCGCTTCAGTGCAGGAACTTTTGGAGCTGTGTTCAGGGGAAGAAAAGGCAAATGCCGTGTTGGCGCTCTCCGACCCCACATATGCCGCTCTTTTTCCAGAGGAGCCTGTGGCTAATGGGCAATTGATCCTTCCTTTGTATACGGCGGACACGGTGATTTCGGCCTCGGCGAGCGAACTGCCATGGCCGGTGCTGACTGCCTTCTCCCTGAACCCGTATCTCGCTAAGATTTATCCGGACGCCGGAGGCGGATTGGTCTATGTCGAAGATCGCAGCACGTTGGCCGTGACGGCAGAAGGCGACTTGGTATATTCCGCCCCGGAGGGCGGCGTGGCATATGAACAGTCCGCAAATGAAGACGAGGCGACGCGGGCGGCACGGGCGTGTGAGGCGGCTTACCAACTGTTGACCAACGTCTGGAATGAGCTGGGTGCCGATGGGGTACTCAGTCTGGATTCCCTGCAGTATGACGAGAGCGCCGGCCAGTATACCCTGCGGTTTCAGCTGGAGGTCGGCGGCATATTTCTGTACCGGGCCGACAAATACTGGGCTCAGGCTGTAATTTCCGATGGGCAGATTACCGATGTAACTCTTTGTCCGCGTCGATTGACGGCTGGTGAAAACGTGACGCTGATCCCTATGCGCCAAGCCGCCGCCACGTTGGATGGAATAGATCAATGGCGGTTGCGTGTGCTTTTACAGGAGAGGACCGACGGCGTGTTTGAGCCGGCGATCTGTCGGATGAGGTAGCCGTATGGAGTGGAAACGTGTAAAGAGCATACTGATTGCCGTGCTATTGTTGACTTGTTTGTTATTGGCTGCCAACATCCTCTGGCAGGTACGTTCGCAGAGAGTTCGGGAAAAAGCTGCGGTACGCGATGCCTGTGCCGTTGCGCTGCAAAGTGGGGTCGATATTAACGCGGATCTCGTACTGGCGCTGCCGGTGCGCAGTGCGGAGCAGACGGCCTCCCGCAATGCGGAGAGTGAGCAGCGGCTGGCTGATGCACTGCTGGGCACGGGATGTATTCCTGAAGAACCAGGCGGCGGCGTTTCAATTTTTGAAAACGATAACGGCCGTATTATCATCCGCCGGGGAGGTGCGCTGGAGATCCATCTGACAGGCAGAGATAAATCCAACGTGGATTGGACTGGCCTGCTTCAGGGGGCGGGACTCAAATTGTCACGGGCCGGTCTGCAAACAGAGGAGGGCGTGACAAGCTTTTCACAGTATACGGATGAGGGTGTGCCGATCTTCAACTGTATGCTGTCTTGCAGCATTTCGGGTGAGGAACTTTTAATCTCCGGACGCTGGCTGCTGGAGGCTTCTTTGACCTCGGGAGATGCCGGCCGTACACGCGCTGAACTGACGCTGGCGTTGGCGGGCATCATGGAAAAAAATGGAGCGAAAAAAGTACTTTCCCTAACGCAGGGCTATTCTTTGCAGAGTGACAGCATCCGCCGGCTGGAGCTGACGCCCGTATGGACAGCGGAAACCGATGCCGGGATAATTATTCTCAACACCGTGACGAAAAAAACGATCCCCACCGCATGAAAAATCGGCGCTTTTTTATCTGCCGGAAAAAACTCGCGCTTTATATTTGATTTTGGCTGTGGTATAATAATTCCGCAAGTAAACAGCGGGATGGGCGGCGGCCTACACTGCCGATTCGGGGATGGCTTTCGCTCCGCGGCCGGAGATTTTTTTCGGCTCCCTTTTTCTATTCCCCACTGGCCCATTTTTTGAGCCGGTGCAACGGCCATTAAACGAAACAATGAGGAAAGAATAGTGGAAAAACTGGTGATTCGCGGCGGCAAGCCGCTTTTTGGCGAAATTGTGATCAGCGGCGCAAAAAACGCGGCTGTGGCGATCATTCCAGCAGCCATTCTGGTGGACGGAGTATGCCGGGTGGAGAATTTACCTATGGTACGCGACGTCAACATTCAGCTGCAGATTTTGCAGGAGTTGGGGGCCGGCGTTCGATTCCTCAATCCAGGGACGGTGGAGATCGACTGCCGTCATTTGCGCAGCCATAGTGCCGTCAGTGAGCTGAACACGCGGCTGCGTGCATCTTATTACCTGATCGGGGCCTTTTTAGGCCGGTGCCATCATGCGGAAGTACGGATGCCTGGAGGCTGTAATTTCGGCGGCGTCCGTCCCATCGATCAGCACATGAAGGGATTTGAAGCCTTGGGTGCGAGGATGGACAACCGCGGCGGGATCATCTATGCCGATGCGTCGGAAGGCCTGACGGGTACGAGCATCTATCTGGATGTGGTTTCTGTGGGCGCCACAATGAACATCATGCTGGCGGCAACCTTGGCAGATGGACAGACCGTCATCGAAAATGCGGCCAAAGAGCCGCACATTGTGGATCTTGCCAACTTCCTCAACTCTATGGGCGCTGACATAATGGGCGCCGGTACCGACGTCATTAAGATCAAAGGCGTACCGCGCTTGGTGGGCGGGAGCTATTCCATTATTCCCGACCAGATCGAAGCGGGGACTTACATGGCTGCTGTCGCAGCTACCGGCGGCAGTGTGTTGATCAGAAATATTATTCCCAAGCATCTGGAATGTATCACTGCAAAGCTGGCTGAACTGGGCGCAGAAATCGAGGAGTTTGATGACAGCGTCCGTATCACCCGTACGGGGCTCATTCATAAGCTCCAGGTCAAGACGTTGCCTTACCCCGGATTTCCTACCGATATGCAGCCCCAGCTGGCAGCTGTCCTCTGTTTGGCGGATGGGACCAGCGTGATCACCGAGGGTATCTGGGAAAATCGCTACCGTTATGTGGATGAGCTGCGCCGCATGGGCGCAAAGATCCAGGTGGATGGTAAGATAGCCATCATCGAAGGCGTATCCGGGTTTTCCGGTGCGCCGGTACATGCCTGCGACCTGCGGGCGGGTGCGGCAATGGTTATTGCCGGTTTGGCGGCGCAGGGAGTTACCGAGATCGAGGAGATCGTCTATATCGAGCGGGGCTATGAAAATATTGTGGACAAGCTGTGTCGTCTTGGTGCCGACATCTGTCGGGTGGAAGAGCCCGAACCCGAGTCCGTGGCACGCGCCAACTGAGTAAAGCAAGCCGGAAACGGCTTTGCGGCAATCCCCCAAATTGTCATCCTGAGGCCGCAGCAGCGGCCGAAGGGCCCCGGGCACGGACGCGGTACAGCACCGTCGGGGGAACCTTCGTTTTGCTCAGGATGACATGTTTATTTTTGGCGGTTCCGCGAAAAAAATATACATAAAGGATGCCTGCAGCCCATGGGTTATTTTTGCACCTTCGCCAGTGGAAGTTCCGGCAATTGTGCCTTTTACATGGATGGGCGCGCCCGGGTACTGATCGACGGCGGCACCAACATGAAACATATTGACCGCTGTCTGCGGACGCTGGGCCGATCAATGGACGAGCTGACCCACATACTGATCACGCACGGCCATAGCGATCATATTTCGGCACTGCCCGTGTTGCTGAAGCATACCCGTGCCACGGTTGTCTGCACAGAGGGGACGGCGGAATATCTTTGTGCTCTGCCCCTCGGCGCACGGGTGGAGACGATTGCTACCGGCCATGCGTTCGAGTTGTGCGGCTGTCCGGCCGTAGCTTTTCCGACACCACATGATGCCGAAGGGAGCTGCGGCTTTGTGATGGGAGAGGGACACACCCGCGTTGGTATCTGTACCGACCTGGGGATGCCCACCTCCGAAGCAGCTGCTGCCCTGATTGGATGCCGTGTGGTACTGCTTGAATCCAACCATGACGTGGAGATGCTGAAACACGGGCCATATCCCATCTATCTAAAGCGCCGGATTTTGTCCGAGCGGGGACACCTTTCCAATGAGGACAGCGCAAAGCTGGCTCAATATTTGGCCGTTCGGGGAACAGAGCATATCCTGTTGGCTCATTTAAGTGCGGAAAACAATACGCCGGAGCTTGCCCTGCGGGCCTGTCGGGCAGCACTGGTACAGGCTGGCTGTACAGAGACGGAGGCCGAAGTTCCTCCGCGGAGCGGCCTGGGACAGCCAATCGCTTTGTGAGGTAAGTGGATGCTGCGGGTGAAGTTGATCGCTGTCGGAAAACTGAAAGAAAGCTTCTGGGAAGCTGCCTGTGGGGAATATCAAAAACGATTGGCCTCTTTTTGCCGGCTGGAGCTCTGCGAGCTGCCCGAGGAGCCGGAGCGCCCCGACGCTCTGGCACGGGAGGCTACCCGTATCGAAGCTGCACTTCCGAAAGACAGCTTTATAGCTGTCCTATGCATTGAGGGACGGGAACTCTCCAGTGAACAGCTGGCAGCGGACCTTTTGGAGCTGCAGAATCGGGGCGTATCCCAGCTAACGCTGATTATTGGATCTTCCTGCGGGCTGGATGAGCATATCAAGGCAAAAGCTGACCTGCGGATGTCCATGTCCCCAATGACCTTTCCTCATCATTTGGCGCGCGTGATGGTGCTGGAGCAGCTTTATCGGGCGCTGTCTATCAATGCTGGCGGCAAATATCATAAATAAAACAATTATTAAAAGTATAAAACATGATTTATATTACTGAGAGGATGAATGCTATGATCCCGACCCCGCAGCAAGCTGAAGAATTATTAAAACAGTATAATGAGGACACTTTCCATCTGCGCCATGGCGCGATCGTATCCGGGGTTATGGGTTGGTATGCCGCCACGGAAGACCCGGGACGGGAGGATTACTGGCGCGTGGTGGGAATGCTTCATGATATTGACTTCGAGCGCTGGCCGGAGGAACACTGTGTAAAGGGTACGGAGCTGCTGCGCCAGGCCGGTGTGGATGAAAGTATTATCCGCGCTGCGATGAGCCATGGCTGGGGCATGACCGGGGCCGAATATCAGCCGGAAAGCCGGATGGAAAAAGTTCTGTTTGCCGTGGATGAGCTGACGGGCCTGATCGGTGCGGCTACCGCCATGCGGCCGAGCCACAGCGTTTCCGACCTAGAGGTTTCCAGCCTGAAAAAGATTTTTAAAGATATAATATTTGCTGCAGGCTGCAGCCGCGATGTGATTGCCCAGGGAGCCGAGATGCTTGGAATGCCGCTCGAGGAGCTGATGGATAAGACCATCCAGGCTATGCGCAGCCTGATGGGAACCATGGAGATCTGAACGGCACATCAAGTGCATCATCGGCACTCAGACCATAAAACAATTGGGAATTTGATGCGCCTAGGCGTTTATAGCTTCAGATCATAGCTATGAGCTTTGCTGCAGGCAACAACGACGCCTCCGGCGCGCAAGTTGATCTTCGGATGATGCCCCGCGGAGGGCGGACATGCAGTTCCTTTGGCTAATCGATATCGTTGCAGCTTGCGCAAGAGCTAAAAGCTTAATAGAACAAGACGAAGGGAGCCCTCAAGTGGGGCTTCCTTCGTCTTGCCGGCATCATTTACACTGATGGTATCCGCATAGGGGAAAATCATTTGCCAAAGTAATAGAAATAGGTCAGAGGAGGCAAGAGACCACGTTCGGCCCCCAAGGTGTCGCCCCGTTCACAGGTTACGGCAAACCGCCTCAACGCAGAGACGAACACCCTGTTCCATGACCGCAAGGGGGAGAGAGGGCCGATCGCGGGTCTGTTCCGGCAGATAAGGTACATGGAGAAACCCAGCCTTTAGACCCGACTGTTCCTCCGCGGCGTAGTGCAGGGCCGTATACATTACACAGTTGCAGAGATAAATTCCCGCGGAAAAGGAGTATTCTCCCAAAATATCCGCTGCTTTCAGCGCGTCCAGCATAGCGGTATAAGGAAGCGTAGTAAAGTAGGCCGCCGGCCCGTCTGGCATCACCGGTGCGTCCGTCTGTGCCCTGCCTGTATTATCCGCACCGCCACGGAGGTTGACCGCCACCCGTTCAATATTCAGAGCGGCGCGTCCGCCCGCCTGACCAACGCACAGAACCGCTTTGGGCCGCAATTCCCGCAGGGCTGAAAGAAGGGATGCCGGCCCCTTTTCCCAATCTACCGGCAGCAGCCGCTGATGGACGGGTACACCGGCGAGCATGTCGGGCAGGGACGAAACGCAAAGCCAGGAGGGATTGACCGCTTGGCCGCCGAAGGGTTCAAAACCGGTGACCAACACACAGTTTTCCATGGGAATACATCTCCTTGCGTATAGTTGAATTATCTGTCCGGCCGGCGGGCCGAATGAAGGAGGAGAACGTCTGCCGCCGCACGCGAATATTTCGTATCTAAAAGGTTGTAGCCAAAAAACGAAGCTTCCGTAAAACAGGATTTTTCTAATTTCAGGGCATTGCCCTATGCTTTTTTTACATAATACCACAACTTGGGCGTTTTGCATAGCTGATATGCGCTTTTTTAGTGATAATCAGGCCAATAATTGATAAATTAATAACAAAACTAGTGAAAAAGGCGGACTTTCCTGTTGAAAATGTGCAAAAAATCACAGCTTGCCAGTTGCTATTTTTTCCTGTTTCTTTTATAATGTGTCTATGTGGGTTTGAGAATAAAAGAATATTCTTAATTTTGATAAAGGGAGTGCGAACCATGAAAGAAGTCTATTTGGTATCCATGTGCCGTACTGCTGTCGGCAGCTTCGGCGGAGCTTTGAAGAACACACCGGCCGTGGCGCTGGGCAGCCTGGTCATCAAGGAAGCGCTGAATCGTGCGGGCATCGAACCGAAAGATGTCAACGAAGTTTTCTTCGGCAACGTACTGCAGGCGGCCCTGGGCCAGAATCCCGCCCGTCAGGCGGCCCTGAAGGCAGGTATTCCTGTTGAAGTGCCCTGCACCACTATCAACAAGGTCTGCGGTTCCGGATTACACAGCGTTTCGCTCGCCTACCGTACCATTTTGGCCGGTGAGGCTGACTGCGTTGTGGCTGGCGGCACGGAGAGCATGAGCCTGGCCCCCTACGCGGTTCCCTCGGCCCGTTGGGGCGCCCGTATGAATAACTCCGCCATGGTGGATGTTATGGTCAACGACGGTCTGTGGGACGCCTTCAACAATTACCACATGGGCATCACCGCAGAAAACGTGGCGGAGCAGTTCGGCATCACCCGTGAAATGCAGGATGAGCTGGCTGCCCGCAGTCAGCAGCGTGCCTGTGCTGCCATTGACAGCGGTCGTTTTTCCGATGAGATCGTTCCGGTCGTTATCCCGCAGAAAAAGGGAGATCCGGTTGTCTTCGACAAAGACGAGCATCCTCGCGCCGGCACGACCAAGGAAGGGCTGGCTAAGCTGAAACCTGCCTTTAAGAAAGATGGCGGCACGGTCACCGCGGGCAATGCATCCGGTATTAACGACGGCGCGGCTGCCATCGTGGTCGCCTCCGGCGAGTTCGTCAAGGCGCATAACCTGAAGCCCATGCTGAAGATCATCTCCACCGGCAGCGTCGGCGTTGATCCCAGCATCATGGGCACCGGCCCGATCCCCTCTGTCCGCCAGGCGCTGAAAAAGGCGAACATGACGACCGGCGATATCGATCTGTTTGAGCTGAACGAGGCGTTCGCCGCGCAGGCGTGCGCTGTGAATAAAGAGCTGGGCCTGACCCCGGATAACGTCAACGTCAACGGCGGCGCGATCGCGCTGGGCCATCCGATCGGCGCTTCCGGTGCCCGCATCCTGGTCACGCTGGCGTACGAGATGAAGAAACGCAACAGTAAGCGCGGCGTCGCCTCTCTGGGCATCGGCGGCGGCATGGGCGAAGCCCTGGTCGTTGAGAACGTCTGAGTCATCACTCTGATAAAGAGCGGCCGCTGGCCGGCCGCTCTTTGTGACTGAAAAATTTTTGCGCTCCGGCGCAAGGAGGGTATATATGGATTTCTCTTTGAGCAAGGAACACCAGATGCTCCGCAAGATGTACCGCGAATTCGCGGAGACCGAGGTGAAACCCCTGGCCACCGAAGTCGATGAGGAAGAGCGGTATCCCGAGGAGACCGTTAAAAAGATGGCCAAGCTCGGCATGATGGGCATCTATTTCCCGAAGGAGTACGGCGGCGCCGGCGCAGATGTGCTGGCCTATGCCATGTGTGTCGAAGAACTGGCAAAAGTCTGCGGAACCACCGCGGTTGTCGTTTCCGCCCATACGTCTTTGTGCTGCGCCCCGATTTTTGAGCACGGCACCGAAGAGCAGAAGATGAAATATCTGCCGAAGCTGCTGTCCGGTGAGTGGCTGGGTGCTTTCGGCCTGACTGAGCCCGGTGCGGGCACAGATGCCTCAGGACAGCAGACGACTGCTGTGCTGGATGGAGACCACTGGGTCCTCAACGGCACTAAGGTTTTTATCACTAACGCCGGATATGCCGACGTATTCGTCGTCTTCGCCATGACGGATAAGAAGGCGGGCAACCACGGCATTTCCGCCTTTATTGTGGAGCGCAACTATCCCGGATTTTCCGTCGGTAAGCACGAGAAGAAAATGGGCATTCGCGGCTCTTCCACCAGCGAGCTGATCATGGAAGATTGCATCGTCCCAAAAGAGAACCTGTTGGGCGAGATCGGCAAGGGCTTTAAGATCGCACTGCAGACGTTGGACGGCGGCCGTATCGGTATCGCGGCGCAGGCCCTGGGCTTGGGCGAGGGTGCGATCGACGAAGCCATCAAATACACCAAGGAACGCGTCCAGTTTGGCAAGCGCCTGTCCCAGTTCCAGAACACCCAGTTCCAGATCGCGGATATGCATACCCGTATGCAGGCCGCCCAGTATCTGGTCTATGCCGCTGCCTGCAAAAAGCAGGCCCATGAGAAGTACAGCATGGATGCCGCCATGGCGAAGCTGTTCGCGGCCGAAGCCGCCAGCGACGTCACGCGCCGGGCCGTCCAGTTGTTCGGCGGTTATGGCTATACCCGTGAATATCCCGTGGAGCGCATGATGCGTGACGCGAAGATCACGGAGATTTACGAGGGCACCTCGGAAGCGCAGCGTATGGTCATTGCTTCCGGCCTGCAGGTCAAATAAGAGGAGGGCCAAGACAATGAAGATTATCGTTTGCGTCAAGCAGGTGCCGGATACGACCGGCAAGGTCGCCGTCAATCCGGACGGCACTCTGAACCGTGCATCCATGGAGGCCATCATCAACCCGGACGATAAAAACGCCGTGGAGGCCGCTCTGCAGCTCAAAGACGAAAGCGGCTGCAAGGTCATCATCGTTTCCATGGGACCTCCCCCGGCAGAAGGTATGCTGCGGGAGCTGATCGCCATGGGTGCTGACGAGGCTATTCTGGTCTCCGCTCGTGAATTCGGCGGTTCCGACACCTACGCTACATCTCAGATCCTGGCCGCCGCTATTAAGAAGCTTGGCCTGGAAGAGGGCGATCTGGTTTTCTGCGGCCGTCAGGCCATCGACGGTGATACCGCACAGGTCGGCCCGCAGATTGCAGAAAAGCTGGGGCTGCCCCAGATTTCCTATGTGGCAGACATCAAGCTGGAGGGGAAGACCGTTACCTGCAAGCGCATGCTGGAAGACGGCTATATGACCATCCGTACACAGACACCCTGCCTGCTCACCTGCATCAAGGAACTGAACACTCCGCGCTATATGAGCATCACCGGCGTGGTAGACTGCTACAGCAAGCCGCTGAGCATCTATAACTTTGAGACGCTGAAGGACGATCCGCTGATCGACCTGCAGACCATCGGGCTCAAGGGCTCGCCCACCAATATTTTCAAATCCTTTACGCCGCCGCAGAAGGGTGTTGGTATGATGCTTGAAGGCGCTGACAAGGCGACCTGTGCAAAGCTGGCCGACATCCTCGCGGAAAAGCACATTGTCTGATTGAAAGGAGATAGCGTTCATGGCTACGTTTAACAATACGGACCTTGCTGCTTTTAAGGGCGTCTGGGTGTTCTGTGAGCAGCGCCAGGGCAAACTGATGCCCACCGATTATGAACTGATTTCCGAGGGCCGGAAGCTGGCCGACGAGCTGGGCACCGAGCTGTGCGGACTTCTGTTGGGAGACAAGGTTGAAGGCATCGCAAAGGAATTGGGCGGCTACGGCGCGGACAAGATTTATGTCTGCGAAAGCCCGATGCTGAAGAACTATACCACCGATGCATATGCCAAGGTCATTTGCGATATGGTGATGGAAAAGAAGCCGGAGATCCTGCTGATCGGCGCCACGAATATCGGTCGTGATCTGGGTCCCCGTCTGGCCGCTCGGCTGCATACCGGTCTGACTGCCGACTGCACCCATCTGGACGTGGATGTCAGCAAGTATATTGAGTTTTTGCGTAATAACTCCACGCTGGATGTGGACAACCAGAAATTCAACATGGAAGACCGCAACCTGAAGATGACCCGTCCCGCATTCGGCGGCCATCTGATGGCGACGATCATTTGCCCGCGTTTCCGTCCCTGCATGTCCACGGTTCGTCCCGGCGTTATGAAAAAAGCTACTTTCGACCAGAAGAAGGCCGATGCCTGCGTGATCGAAAAGCCCGCCTTCTCGCTGGAAAAGTCCGATCTGCAGACTGAGGTGCTCGAGGTCGTCAAGGCTGCCAAGCAGCTGGTTGACCTGACCGGCGCCGATGTGGTCGTTTCCGTGGGCCGCGGTATCAGCAAGGACGTCCAGAAGGGCATCAAGCTGGCCGAAGAGCTGGCGGAAGTCCTGGGCGGTGTCGTCGGCGGTTCCCGCGCGACCATCGATGCTGGCTGGCTCTCCGCTGACCATCAGGTTGGGCAGACCGGTAAGACCGTGCATCCGAAGATCTATATTGCTCTCGGCATTTCCGGCGCGATTCAGCATAAGGCCGGCATGCAGGATTCTGAGTGCATTATTGCCGTCAATAAGAACGAGACCGCTCCGATCTTTGAGGTTGCGGACTACGGCATTGCCGGCGACCTGTTTAAGGTCGTTCCGATGCTGATTGAAGAGTTCAAGCGTGTCAAAGTAAAATAACTTGTCTTTCATGCATACAGGGGGCAGTCTTGCCCCCTGTATTGCCATATTCTAAGGAGGACGGATTTCCATGATGATTATACCAAAACCGTTGGAAAAAGGTGCGCGGATCGCCATTCTCGGCGGATCCAGCCCGAGCAGCGACTATAAGGCAGAGGACTTTGTCCGTGCGGCAAAGGAGATGGGCTTTACGCCGGTGCTCTATAAGAGCGCCACGGCAAAGCATGGCTATCTGGCCGGGACCGATCGCCAGCGTGCATCGGATATAAATGCCGCGTTTGCCGATGACAGCATTGACGGCATCGTCGCCATCCGTGGCGGTTATGGGATGCCGCGCATTCTGCCGCTGCTGGACTTTCAGATCATTCGGCGGCACCCGAAGTTCTTTGCGGGATACAGCGATGTCACCGCACTGCACACCGCGATCAATCAATCCTGTGGCTTCTGCACCTATCATATGCCGATGGTTGGCGCCTGGGCCGGTGGGTTGGATGAATATACCCTTTCCTATGTAAAGGCTATGCTGTTCCGGGGGAGGGCGGAGTGCTATGAAGACCCGCAGGGTGCACCGCCGCGCAAAACACTTGTGCCGGGTACGGCAGAGGGGACGATCTGCGGCGGGAATCTGTCGCTGCTGGCGGCTTCTCTGGGCACGCCATGGGAGATCGATACCCGCGGTAAGATTTTGTTCCTTGAAGATGTGGGCGAAGCGCCTTATCGGATTGACGGCATGCTGACCCAGCTGCGAAACGGCGGAAAGCTAAACGATGCCGCCGGTATTATTCTGGGCGATTGGCATAATTGTCGGGGGGACGAAAACGCACAGAAAAACGGCCTGAGCTTGGAGCTGATTTTTGAAGAGCTGATCGTACCCGCCGGAAGACCGACGTTTATGGGTGTAGTTTGCGGTCACTGCAGCCCCACGATGTCACTCCCGCTGGGCTGCCGATTCCGGATGGACGCCGATGCCTGCATGTTTACGCAGGAGTAAGTTTATGTATGAGCTGATTCAGGTCGGTGCATCGACCTATTACATCGACTGTCCCGTCCGGATGGGACTGATCCACGTGCCGGAAGGCGCGGTAATGATCGACGGGGGCAGCGACAAAGATGCGGGAAAAAAAGCACTGCGGCATGTGGAAGCACTGGGATTTCCGCTGATGGCCATCCTTTGCACTCACAGCCATGCCGACCATATCGGCGGTTGCCGCCTGCTGGCGGAGCGGACCGGCGCGCCGGTTTATCTGCCCGATGGTGAGGTCGCCTTCGGCCGAACGCCGGAGCTGGAAGGAGCCATGCTTTATGGCGCAGCGGCCCCCGCGCCGCTTCGAAACAAATTTCTTCTTGCACCTGAATTTGACGCGCGGCCGCTGACGAACTTTGTGTTGCCCGCCGGCATGGAGGTGAGAAGTCTGCCAGGCCATTCCCCGGACATGACGGCCTATCGTTCACCGGACGGGGTCTGGTTTTTGGGTGATGCGGTGTTTGGCGATGCCACACTGGAAAAATATCACATCAGTTATCTGTATGATGTGGCAAAGACGCTTGCATCCTTTGAGGAGGTAATGACACTCGAGGGCACTCGCTTTGTCCCGGCGCACTCTTCGGAGCAGATGGATATCCGCCCGCTGACGGAACGCAACCGTACCGTGCTGCACGAGGTACTTGAGACCATTGCTACCCTGTGTACTCCTGGGATCACGTTTGAAGAATTGCTGAAGGGCGTATTTTTGCGCTACGGGTTGACGATGGATTTAAGCCAATACGTTTTAATCGGAAGTACGGTCAAAGCAGTGCTGACCTATTTGAGCGATCAGGGGCGGGTATCCATTACGGCCGAGAACAGCCGGATCATCTGGAGGGCAAACTGAGTTGGAAATCATCATTACGGAAAGCTTTGACGAAAGCTGTCGTCGGGCAGCGGAGACCATTCTTCGCCTTGTGGCGGATAAGCCTGACTGTACGCTGGGACTTGCAACCGGTTCCACCGCCGCCGCCGTATACCCCCACCTCGTATCTGCGTACGCGGAAGGACGGGCGGATTTTACCCGTGTGAAAACAGTGAATCTGGACGAATATCTCGGCCTGCCGGCCGGGGATGTGAACAGCTATCGTACCAGCATGGATGACTGGCTGTTCCAGCGGGCCAATTTCACCCCGGGGAATACCTATGTGGCGGACGGAACAGCCGACCCAGTACGGGAGAAGGACGTATTCCGCCAACGTCTTTTGTCCGGTGTAGATTTGCAGCTTTTAGGCGTGGGAGCCAATGGACATATTGGTTTTAATGAGCCGGGGGAAAGCTTGATGAACAGTGTGCATGTCGAGACGCTGTCCCTGCAGACACGGACCGCCAACGCGCGGTTCTTCTGCCGGCCGGAGGATGTGCCGGCACAGGCGATCACCATGGGCATGGGTGATATACTGCGGGCAAAGCGCCTGCTGCTTTTGATCACCGGCGAAAAA
>JAYFOA010000007.1:0-34993 GCA_034933145.1 Clostridiaceae bacterium | reverse complement strand
ACTGGCTGGACAGGTAGGAGAGCAGCTTGTCCCGCGTGGTGCGCTTGATCATATGGGAAAGCTTGCGGGTCAGCATCAGGTTTTTGCGCGCGGTTTCCGTCAGAAGATTCCGCATCAGCTGGGTATGAAAGACGCAGGCGGTGGGGCAGGTCGTCAGGATGCGCGGCACATCCAGAAACAAAGCCGTGCTCTTTTCCGCCGCGAGGACGCTGACCCGAAGGCGCTCCCCGGGCAGGCAGGCGTAGACCTCGCCGAACAGGTCGCCCGGCCCGATGTCGGCAAGAATACTGCGATTGCCCCAGAAATCATCCTCCACCACATGGACCAGCCCGGAGAGTACCATGCCCAGGGCGGAGATATCCTCCCCGCGCTGAAAAAGCAAAGCGCCTTTCGCATATTCGCGATACACCGGATTCAGACAGGACAGCAGAGACTGCAGATCGGTCGCCGCAATGCCCCGGAACAGAGGCGCAATTTGAATGATATTTTGATACTGCTGCATGATTTTCCTCGTTTATGTTGTAAAAACAACTGAACTGTTTGATTCATTATAGTATGATGAACACAGAAAGTCAAGGAAACAGGAGGAAACCGATATGCTTCGCAAGATCATTCATATTGATGAGGAAACGTGCAACGGCTGCGGTGCGTGCGCGGCGGCCTGTCATGAGGGCGCCATCGGCATGGTAAACGGAAAAGCGCGGCTGCTGCGTGACGATTACTGCGACGGGCTGGGCGACTGCCTGCCCGCCTGCCCGACGGGCGCGATCACCTTTACCGAGCGGGAGGCCGCGCCGTATGACGCGGCGGCGGTGCAGGCGAAAAAAGAGCAGGCGGGCGATACGCTGCCCTGCGGCTGCCCCGGCACCCAATCGCGCCGCATTGAGCGGACGGAGCCTGCGGCCGTTCAATGCACGGCGGCGGAGGCGCCGTCCCGCCTGAGCCAGTGGCCGGTGCAGATCAAGCTGGCCCCGGTGAACGCCCCCTATTTCAGCGGCGCAAAGCTGCTGGTGGCCGCGGACTGCACGGCCTTTGCCCGCGGGGATTTCCATGAGCGGTTCATCAAAAATCATGTGACGCTGATCGGCTGCCCCAAGCTGGACGCGGTGGATTATGCCGAAAAGCTGACCGCCATCCTGAAAAGCAACGAGATCAAGAGCGTGACGGTCGTGCGGATGGAGGTGCCCTGCTGCGGCGGGATCTGGCAGGCGGTAAAAACAGCGCTTATAAACAGCGGGAAAATGATCCCATGGCAGGTTATAACCATTGGCACAGATGGAAGAATATTGGAAGAATAAAGGAAAGGAGCAAACCAGATGAAAGCGCATGTCATCGATGGCTGCATCGGCTGCGGCCTATGCGTCAGCACCTGCCCCGAGGTATTCCGCATGAATGAGAGCGGCGTCGCAGAGGCGGCGGAAACCGTACCGGCAGAGATGGAAGAGAAGGTGAAAGAGGCGCGGGACGGCTGCCCCGTCAGCGTCATCGTAACCGAATAAGCGCGGAGGGATAAAGATATGGACCAGAAAATGTTTTGCTTTCAGTGTGAGCAGACGGCCGGCGGAAAATGCTGCTGCGGCAGCGCCGGCGTCTGCGGCAAGCCGGCGGACGTGGCTGTCCTGCAGGATGATCTGACCCGTGCGATGATCGGCCTTGCGCTGGATAATGCGGGAAAGACGCCGACGGATGCGATGCGCAGGGCGGTTCTGGAGGGCCTTTTTACCACGGTGACCAACGTGAGCTTTGACGCGGACAGCGTCGCTTCGATGACCGCCGCGGTAAATGCCCTGCGCGATCACAGCGCGGGGGAGGACTGCCCTTCCGAAGGACCGCTGGCCCTCTGGACGGCCGATGAGGATGTCCGTTCGCTCAAATCGCTGATCCTGTTCGGCCTGCGCGGCATGGCGGCCTATGCCTATCATGCCATGGTGCTCGGCTATACCGACAGCGGAGTGACCGATTTCTGCTTTGAGGGGCTGCAGGCCGTGGGGGACACGGCGGCCGCCATGGAGACGCTGCTCCCGATGGTGCTCAAGGTCGGCGAGGTCAATTACAAGTGCATGGAGCTGCTGGACCGCGCCAATACCGGTACCTATGGCACGCCTGTACCTACCACGGTGCCGCTCAAGGTGGAAAAGGGGCCGTTTATTGTCGTCAGCGGCCATGATCTCCGCGATCTGGAGCTGCTGCTGCAGCAGACGGAAGGAAAGGGGATCAACGTCTACACCCACGGCGAGATGCTGCCCGCTCACGCTTATCCGAAGCTGCATGCCTATGCACATCTGAAGGGCAACTTCGGCACGGCCTGGCAGAATCAGCAAAAGGAGTTCGACCGCATCCCGGCGCCCGTTCTCTTTACCACTAACTGTCTGATGCCGGTTCGGCCGTCCTATTTTGACCGGGTCTTCACCACCGAGGTGGTCGCCTATCCGGGCATGGTGCACATCGGGGAAACCAAGGACTTTACCCCCGTGATCGAAAAGGCGCTGGCGCTGGGCGGTTATCCGGAGGACAAAATCTTTACCGGCATCAACGGCGGCACGCAGGTCACCACGGGCTTTGGCCACGGGACGGTGCTTTCGGTCGCCGGTCAGGTGGTGGAGGCGGTGAAGTCCGGGGCGATCCGGCACTTCTTCCTGGTGGGCGGCTGCGACGGCGCAAAGCCCGGACGCAACTACTATACGGATTTTGTGAAGCTGACGCCGCCGGATACCGTGGTGCTGACGCTGGCCTGCGGTAAATACCGTTTCAACGATCTGGAGCTCGGCACGGTCGCGGGTCTGCCGCGGCTGATGGACATGGGCCAGTGCAACGACGCGTACAGCGCGATCCGGGTCGCCGTGGCACTGGCCGAGGCGTTCGGCTGCGGCGTCAACGACCTGCCGCTTTCCATGGTACTGTCCTGGTATGAGCAGAAGGCGGTCTGCATTCTGCTGACGCTGCTCTACCTCGGCGTGAAAAATATCCGGCTCGGCCCGTCCCTGCCCGCGTTCGTCTCTCCGAATGTCCTGAATTTTCTGGTAGAGAACTATGGGATCGCACCGATCACGACGCCGGAAGCCGATCTGAAAGCGCTTCTGAAATAAGCAAAATCTGCGGCGGCCCGTCATTCCGGCGGGCCGCCGCAGATTTATCATGCAGGATCAGGAGGGGGTTCCGGTCAGGCCGGAGCGAAGCAGCTCGGTTACCTGCCCGACGCAGGTCAGAATTTCGGCCTCTCCCATGTTCGGGGTCAGAAGGCCGGTCAGCCCTTCCATGGCGGCGGCGGCAAAGACCGTCATGGCATTGGCGGGGATATCGGTGCGCAGCGTACCCGCATTGCGGGCATTCAGAAGCATTTGGGAAAGATAATCCTCACGCATCTTTCCGAAACAGGCGGTGATGGCGTGAAGAATCGACGTTTCTTCCGCCAGCACCCGGTGCCACAACGCATTATACAAGGGATATTGGGTGGCAAAGCGGAGGCCCAGCACCGCCTTTTGGCGGAATGCCTCAAAAAAATCCGAGGAAGGGTCCTGCCGGTCATCTGTCTGGAAAAACGCGATCTTTTCCATGCCGATCCGATGCAGAAGGGAGAGGTACAGCTCCATTTTGTTTCGAAAACGGTAGTAGAGACTGCCCTTGTTCATGCCGGCGGTCTTGAGGATTTCGTTCAGGGACGCATCCTTAAACGAATGCGCGGAAAACTCCTTCAGTGCGGCCTGAAACAGCGCGTCATTGCCGTACAGGGGGTTCTCCGCGCCTTTTTGCATCCAGATCGGGGCCTGCCGATCGATTGTCATGTATCATCGTCCTCTTTCAGTTGTTCGCGCTGAGCCTGCCGCTCTTTCCGACGGCGCAGCCATGCCGAGCCGACTCTGATTTTCACAACTGCCAGGAGGATGACGGCCGCCGCGATGGCGACCCATACGTACCATGCCATTTTCTCACCTCCCGTACCGCAGGGATGTTTTTTTGATAAACAGCAGCGCCGCGGCCAGGAACCAGGGAAGTCCGACCGCCAGCGTAAGCAGCAAGAAGGAAGTCGGGTCCGCGCCGCTGCCGACGGCGTCGATGGCGCGGTATTGCCAGTACATGGGGAGCGGACTGTACAGAAAACGCCAGCGCTCCGGCACAAACATGGCCGAAAGCGGCAGGATCATGGAGAGAGGCATCAACAGCTTCATCACGCCGATGGCCGAAAGCAGGTTTTTGGCAAGTCCGCCGACCGCAAAAACCATCAAGCCGGTCACCGGTACGCTGCAGAGTACCAGCAGCAGATATTCGGGGAGGGCGCTGCCCCTGCCCATGATCAGGACGGCGACGGTCATGCCGGTGAGCGAAAGAATCAGCGCGGGGATCAGTTTGGACAGCGCGAAGGAGACAAACCCCATCGGACTGACCGCGACGGCATGAAGCGCACCGCTTTCCCGCTCGCTTACGACGGACAGGCCCGCCGTTGCGCCGCCCATGAAGAGAGAGAGCAGCAGGACGGAGATCGCCGAAATGCGATAGGCGGTGCTGGTGGAGGAAACCGACTCCGCATGGAACGGCACGTCCCCCGTATAGGCCAGCGCGGTGCCGACAAACGTGCGGATCGAGGAGAGATACGCGTCGCCCTCGTTCCCCTCCACCAGCAGGCGGAGGCTCCCGTTTTCCATATAAACGCCCGCGACGCTGTCCGGACTCTCCACCCGGGCACGCAGGGCTTCAAAGTCATCCACGCGCGTAAGGTCGGCGACCTGTGCCAGCTTTGCCTCGGTGTCTGCGTCGACGCTGGGGTCGACGGCCAGGGTGGCGGTGCTCGATTGGACAATCCCGAAAATAAGGATCAGAACGAGTGATAAGATGGCGGGCGCCAGCGTCATGAACAAAGAGATGCCGTTGCGGAAGATCAGCTTAAACTCCCGCGCGACGGAGGCCGTCAGCATGTGCAGTTTCATACGCCGCGCGCTCCTTTCAAAAACAGCCGCCGGGTGAGGACGTGAGCCGCCAGATACGCGGCGGCGCACCACAGGGCAATGCTTCCGGCTGTGCGCAGAAAATCAACTTCCCCGCCGAACATTACCGCGTTGAAGGCGAACAGAAGGGGATAGGAGGGAATGACCCGGATCCAGCCCGGCGAAAAGGAGGGCAGCTCAAAGCTGATGAGCGGCAGCATGTTGATCGAAAGCAGCAGCGCTGTGGAAAAAAACCACCCGCTCATATCCCGGAAAAAGGTGGTATAGGCAAGCCCGACCAGGGTGAAGACCGTCGTCCCGAAAAACGCAAGCAGGAGAAAGGGGAGCCAGGAGATTTTAAACCCTACGGTCAGACAGCAGATCAGCACCGAATAGAGCGTCCCGATCAGTCCGAACAAAAGCGTCTTGGAGATCAGATATCGGAAAACGCCCATGGGCGCGATCCGCAGGGCGTTGACCGTTCCCTCCTCCTTTTCCGCGAGCATGAGCGCGCCGCCGAGAATGAAACCGGTGATCAGGGCTTCAAAGCAGATGAATACAGGCGCGTGCCGCAGGTGAAAGGGGACCGCCTCCGCGCTCTCCCGAAGGCGGGTCACCGGGATATCGACCGGGAGGACACCGCTGAGCGACTGCATGATGGCGGTCACGGTTTTGTCCGACAGGCCGGGGTGGACCAGCGTGATGCCGTTTTGATCCGCGATCAGGCCGAGGGCGTCGCCCTTTTCCACGGCGGCGCGGACAGCGTCCGCACTGCTCAGCGCCTCTCCGGACGGGATGTCGAACTGATAGGTATAAAAATGATAGGTTTCGGCGGCCGATTCCTTCGGAAGCGCCAGGTCGACCACCAGCACGATGACGACCAGCGTCGCCGTCAGCACCCAGAATAGGGCGTTGGTGAGAAGACGCCGGAAATCCTGCCGGCAAAGGGCAAGCACGCTGCTCATGCGCCAAGCTCCTTTCCGGTCACCCGGAGGAAAATCTCCTCCAGCGTAGCCTCCTGCGAATGGACCTTGATGATGTCCGCGCCGCGCAAAAAGTCGGCCAGCGCCGATTTTTCCTCCATGGGGAAGGTTCGCTGCTTCTCTTCGCCGTCTTCGCGGTAAAGGACGATGACGTCCCGCTTTCCGTACGCGAGCTTGAGCGCCTCCGGCGAATCGGCGGCGGCGAGCTGCCCGCCATAGATGAAGGCGACCGTATCACACAGGGAATCGGCCAGCTCCATATTGTGTGTGGTCAGAAAGATCGCGGCGCCCCGGTCCTTCTGCTCCCGGATCAGATCCCGGACACCGACAGCCGTTTTGGGGTCAAGGCCGGCCGTCGGCTCATCCAGAAAGAGGTATTTGGGCCGATTGAGCAGCGCGCGGGCAAGGGTGAGGCGCTGTTTCATACCCTTGGAGTAGTCGGAGACCCGTTTGTCCGCCGCATCCCGCAGGCCGAGCCGCTCCAAGAGCTCCATCGGCGGTACGGTCGGAACGGAAAAGAGCGCGGCAAAATAGCGGAGATTTTCCAGCCCTGTCAGCGTGGCGTAGAGATTCGGCTGTTCAAACGACACACCGATCTGATTGAAAAATGCGGTCCGTAGCCGCGTAACGGACATGCCTTCATAGGAGATTTCCCCCTTCTGAAGGGAAAGAAGCCCCGTCATCAGATTCTGCACGGTGGACTTTCCCGCGCCGGACGGGCCGAGAAACCCGAAAATCTGTCCCGCCTCAACGGTGAAAGAAATATCCGCCACGGCATACCGGCCGCGGCCCTCGTAGTCATGCCAGACATTTTTTACAGAAATCATGGGGAATCCCTCCTGTTGACCGGATGGTCAAATCATATCATCATTTGACCGATTGGTCAACCTATAATTGTAAAAAAGAACGCCCAAGGGCGTTCTCAGAGTCAAAATGCCTGGTTCTGCAGGTCGATCCAATAGATCTGCTGTTCTTTCCCTTCATATATGTTTTCGCAGGCGAAAACACCGCCGCAGCTTTGGGCTGTTTTGCTGGAGGGAATATTATCTTTATCACAGGAAATCATCACTTTCGGGATTTTCAGGCTTCGCGCAGCCTCAAGGGCAAGCAGCAGCTGCTGCTTGCCATAGCTTTTTCTTCTTTCTGACGGGCGTATTCCATACCCGATATGTCCGCCGTGTTTTTCCAGATCAGGCGTCAAAGCGTGCCGTATCTGTATGCTGCCGATCAGCTTTTTATCTGTTTTGCGAACAGAAAAAAAGGTACTTGCGTGAACGCCGTTTCTCAATTTCTCTTCTTCAATCGAAAGAGTAAGCGCAAGCCATTCATCAAAATTGTCGGAGTGGGCTAACCCGCAGCTTCCATTGATGCGCGTTTCGCCGAAATCAAAATATTCCTGCCGGTATTTCCAGATTTCCGTTTCCAGGTCCTTTGATGGTCTGATCAGATATAAATCATTCGCCATGTTTCGCGCCTCCGCCCCCGTTATTCGCGTAACAGCCGGACCGGCTTTCCGCATATTTTTTCACCTGGCGTTCAGGATGCCATAGCGAGACAATAAACAAAATGGCTGCCGGCATAAGAAAGCCGACAGCCGGAACGCCCGCGGGCGTTCTCTTTTCATTTCAAACTTTCCACGTGCCGTTTGATGGCCTCAAAGCTTTCCTCGCTGACCACATGCTCCATCCGGCAGGCATCCTCGGCGGCAACGGTTTTGTCCACGCCCAGATGAACCAGCCAGTCGGAAAACAGCGTATGCCGCGCATAGATGCTCTCGGCAATTTTGCGGCCCGTTTCGGTCAGCGTAATATATCCGTTTTCGTCCATTTCAATATAACCGTTTTCACGCAGATGTTTCATCGCCACGCTGACGCTCGATTTTTTATAGTCGAGCTCGCCCACGATGTCGATGGAGCGGACCTGAGAACGTCGATGGCTCAAAACCAGAATGGTCTCGAGATACATCTCTGCGGACTCCTGCGTTTTCATGACGTTCATCCCTTTTCCGTCTTATCTTTCAGTGAACACAGAATACCATAAAAACTGGAAGAAAGCAAACGAAAGCGGGGGACAAATTTCTGTTGGTATGTGGTTAAATTTTGCTAACCACATGCTGGCTATCTATAACTCACCTACAAAAGTATGGGTTAAAACCAGCTATAAAAAGTCAGGGATTTAATTTGTATTCAGCAATGAACTTTTTCGGAAAGAACTCAAAGACTCCAATGCTTTCAATTTTTGCAGAAAAAGGTGAAAATGACTGTGCAACAATAGGAATAGCCGTATGGATATTATCCGGGTTGTCAATAAGAATTGTGGCGTGTGCAACCCAGTTATGATCCCCGCTGATCGGCGCATCCGGAACCAAATGGTTGTAAAGCGTAAGCAATTCGGTATTCACCGACGGCGCAATAAACAGAACTCTTAATCCGAACAAGCCGATATGATTGAGGCTGATGTCAAAAGCTTTTGTTTTCTGACAAACGGTTTGTACGCCGTCCAAAACCTGATCGTTGTCTTCCAAAGCGAAGCTTCCTAAGGTAAAGTGATACGGTAGATCAGGCGTTTGCTCACCGGTCAATCCGGCGTGAACGAGCCGATCATACATATCGGCGAGTTTTTGATTTGTAGATCCGTCAAATTGCGCGATTAGGTAAATACGTTTCTCTTCCATTGTTTTACCCCCTTAAATGGTAGTAAAAGTATTCTTGCTTTGCCTCTGCAATTAAAGCAGCTGCGGCGGCATTTATCGGACAGCTGCGTGCCCTTGTCCGCGGATCGGGGGGATCAGTGAACGGCCGTCCAGATAATGCCGGTATCTGATGAGGTCGGACGGCGGAAAGGGCGATCCGTGGGACGGATAAATCTTCACGGGATTCAGCGCCAGCATCCGGTCCCAGGAGCGGCCGAACGCCTGCGGGTCATCGATCCAGATGGTATGCCGGGCGGTGCTGATCAAAGCGTTCATGGCGGCGTCGCCGCAGAACAGCTCGCCGGTCTCCTCAAGAAAGAGACCGATCGAATCGGCGGTATGGCCGGGAAGGAAGAGAATGCGCAGGGGAAGCCCCAGCGCCAGAAATACCTGGTCCGCATCCCCGGACACGCAGACGGCCCGGTCGCCCGGCGTCACCGGCGGGAAGGAAAAGCCCGTTTTGAAGAGGCTGAACAGCGTCGCCGCCCGGGAGGAATACCCCGCGCCCGGCACCTCCGGGTTTCGCCCGGCCGCCAGCGTCGGCAGCGCGGCCGGATGAAGGATCACGTCTGCCTGGGTCTGCATCAGCAGCGCTCCCAGAAAGCCGGCATGATCGTCATGGGCATGGGTCAGGAAGATGTACCGGAGGTTTTCGATCGGCGTAAGCTTTTGCAGGCGGCGCAGATAGGCGCGCGCCCCGCCGGGGTATCCGGTGTCCAGGGCGACCCAGCCCGCGGGCGTCTCCAGCAGATACTGGTTGACAAAATATCCACCGAGGTTATGTATCCGGATGTTCATACAGCGCCCCCTTTTTGGAAAATCATACCACAGAATCCGGACAAAGAAAAGGCGGCGGAGCGGACCGGGCGGCGCGTGGAAAGGCCCGCCTTGCTTTGCCTGCCCAGGCTAGGATGAGGCAGTCGAGGCTGAAAGCCCGGGAAAATCCCGGGCTTTCAGCGTTTAAAAACCTTTTTGCGTTTGCCGGCAGAACATAGAGGGATTGAAGGCCTCACTTTATTAGGCCTCAGGTCGGCGCGCGTTTCCGCCCGGCCGGACGGAGACCGCTTTTTCGGATACGAACTGCTGTATTACCAAATAATTTTCCCGCGTACAGAACAGGGCGGCCTGCTCCGCAAAAGAGCCCCACAGCCGGATGGTGAAACAGCGGGGCTCCCATCTGACTTTTTTTACCCGGTCCCAGCGGATGAATACCTCCTGCCTGGACTGCGCCAGCATCCCCGCCCCCGTGGCGGAGAGACTTCCGGAGAACAGCCCCAGAAAAACGGTCAGGAGATTGAGCATCCGGTTCCGCTTTGCCTGCATCGCCTGCGTGCGGCAGAGCGCGCCGTTTCCGTCCAGCACGAACTCCATGTCATATTTGCCCCGGTTCGCCACCCAAAAGAGCAGCCAGGTCAGGGCCAGCAGCACCGCCAGAATACCGAGGATGTACAGGCCGAGGACGGCTTTGCCCGTGGTCAGCGCAAGGATCAGGGCCAGCAGCCCGAAGGGAATGCCCAGGGCCAGCGCAAGCTGCCGGAGGATGACCGTGTTTTGAAAAACAGACAGGCTGACCTTCCAGCGGATCACCGGCTGCGAATTCTGCATGGGGCACCTCTCTTTCTCCGGTAGACGGTTCGCCTGCATAGGGGCAGCCCCCGGCTCTGCAGGCGGCGGAAATCAGACACCCCCGCAGGGGTTACAGGGGGGGTCACTGCGATTTGGCGTCGCAGCCTGAGCAGAAGGCTTCGTCCCCATCCTGCCGCCGGCCGCAGCGGGGGCAGATTGCGCCTGCGCCTGCAGGGGCGTCGGCAGCCAAAAGCCGCGGTGCGGGCACGCTTTCATAAAGAATTGCGTCCCCCCGCTGCGATATGCGCAGCAGGCCGGCCGCCATCCGGTGATACAGCTCTGTTTCCGCCGCGGGACATACGTTCTGTACCGTGACCGTATCCATCCGCGCGTCGCCCATCAGCCATGTCCGGGCCATCGGGGTATGGAAAAAGCGCGCGCCGCCCGGGGCGCTCTCGCAGTCAAATACCCCCTTGTCTTTGAGCGCGGTCAGCGCCCGCACCAGCTTTCGGGGGTCCCGAATGGAGGCGGCCGCCTGGCCGTACGCCGCTTCCGGCAGCCGCGCCAGCTTAAGCGCCAGCCGAAGCAGGTTCTCTTCCGAGAAAATATCCGCGGCGGTAAAGCTTTGCTCTTCTTTTTGCAGGGGGCGCCTGAGCTCCTGTACCCGCTGCTCAATGACAAAATGGCTGAGTTCAAATACCGCCGCCTCCGGCGCGGTGAGCGAGAGGCGAAACGCCGCCTGTGGGGGAAGCCCGCCGGGGAAGAGAGTTTGCGTCACGACCTCCCGGATACTCGCCTGCGGCACCGGGTACAGCACGTTGACAATGCCCTGATACGGCTCGCGCAGCAGCACCGTCCAGACGCCGCTTCGCCGGCAGCAGCTGACGACCGGCATATCTGCACCTGCCGCGCCGGCGGCTTCCAGCATGCATTCCGGCATGAGGAGGGACGCCGTGATTGCCTGCCCTCTTTGGGAGAGACGCCCGTCTGTGAGCAGCCCCACCTGGGAGAGCGACTCCGGCGTGCCGGATTGCCCGGCAGCCTGCACGTCGGACAGCCGGACCGCTGAGACAGCGGCCGGCTTCAGCCCGGAAACGGAAAGCATCCAGAGAAGCTCTGTTTCCATCATCAAATAGTTCATTGCCACCCCTCCTTACGCAAAAAATTTACGAAGCTTGAGCATCGCGCTTTCATAGACGGTGCCGGCCATTTCGCTCGCGGCCTTCGTTCCCGTGGCCATCAGCTCGCCGGTGGTGATGACGCCCTTCATAATGCCGCTGGCCACCTTGCCGGTGTAGCCCATCTTGCCTTTTTCATCGCTCCACATCTGATCGGCGGATCGGCGCATCGATTTATAATAGTCGAAATCCGTCAGGATATCGGCCGCTTCTCCGAGCGTCGTATCCTCCGCCAGTTCGCCTGCCTGCGCCGAGGCGCTCGCGACATTGCCGAGATACCCGCCGTAAAAACCCGCTTTGGCGCGTTCGGCCACCTCATCGCTTGCCTTGCCCGGGCTCAGACCTGTGATGCCGCCGCAGGTCAGGTCGACGCCCGCGTTGATGATGCCCTTCACGAGGCTGGAAGGAGCAAAGGTACTGCCGCCTTGTGTGCCCGCGGCTCCCACGGTCATAAGCACATCGGTAAACACCAGGAGGGGGTTTGATCTGAACACTTTTGCGACCAATTTGTTGGAGATATACGCCTTGCCCGCGGCTTTGGCCACGCCGTCGCCCGCCAGCAGGGAGCCGTCCTCCCGGTTGCGGTCGGTCATTTGATCCAGCGTATCATTCATGATTCCCCCAAGGGTGAAGGCATCGCTGACCGCGCCGCCCAGGCCACGGAGGGTTTCCGTTTCATCCGCGATCTGCCGCAGGGTAGTCTGCGCGGCGGTCCTTACCGCCTGACTTCCCTCCGGGACGCGTTTGGACAGGGCAATCAGCTCTTCGGGCCGCCGATTTAAGATTTTCTGCACACTGTCGCACATTTTTCCATAAGCATCCTGCCCATAGCTGCCCCAGAGCGCACCAAAATCATCCGTCACGGTCTTTGCCTCGTTCCGCACCTCGTCCTCCCATGTCTGCCGCCGGTTCCCCACGGCGCTGCCTGCGCCTGCCGCCGGGGCTGCCGCCGCGCCTCCTGCCGCACCGCCCAGTACGGCAGCAAGGGCGGCGAGGACAGAGATGGCCGCGGTTGCCAGCGGCCCGGCGTGCTGCCAGGGTTTTTCGTCGGAAGGAAGGCTTTCGGTTTCTGCAGAAGCCGGCCCGGCTTCTGCAGAAGCGGGCGAGGCGGCCGTCTCCGCCGGCGGTTCCGGTGCAGAGGGGCTTTCCGGCTCGGAGGGTGGCATGGCTTCCGGTTCGGAGGGTGGTGTGGGTTCCGCCTCAGGCGGGGCGGCGGGTTCTGTTTCAGATCCCGCGGGCAGCGGGGCCGTCTCCGCTTCCTGCACGGTTAGATTCAACGTGACGGAGACCGACTCCTCCACGACGGACGCACCGGCCCAGCGGCAGACGAATACGCCCGTGATAGCCACCGTTTTTACACCGGCCGGCACGGTGCAATCCAGCTGGTGGGAGAGCACTGCGTCCTGGACGGTACCGGACGCATACCGCGTTTCTTCGCCGACGGGCTGCCCGTCCGTGTCCAGCAGGGTCAGTTTCATTGTCAGCTGGTCGAACACCAGCTGCGCGCTGTTGTTGTTCTCGAGCAGCGGCGACTTTGTTCCCGTCACGGAGAGGGAAACGGTCTCTCCCTGCCCGCAGGTGCCGTTTACGGAATAGCTTACGTAAAGAGGGCGGCGCGTCCACTGGGCATCGGTCAGCTCCCCGCCGGAGACGCTGAAATCCATGCGGGTCTGATAGGTGGAATCGAAGCTGCCGTCGGCGGCAATCACCGGCGGGTTGGCGTCTTTATCCAGCATTTCAGCCGCCGCCGGGACCGGCAGGCAGCGCAGCAGGGCCAGCAGAAGAACCAGTCCGGGCAAAATCCGCTGTTTCATACGTTCGCCGCCTCCTTTTTTGGCCCCGCGGCAAGACCGAGGATGAACCCCGTCGCCATCAGCAATCCGCCGAGCGCATACGGGAGGAAGGAGGTGCGGAAAAACGACAGGGCAATGCCCGCGGCGCTCCCCCCGGCATAGCCCAAAAGTATACGGCGAATGGTCAGAGGAGCCGGCACCCCGCCTTTCGAGAGACGGTCCAAAAGCGGGCGCAGCAGCCACTTAATAGAGTTGCCGCCGCTGCCGACAGACCGCAGGGACAGAGAAAGCCCTATCACGCCGGCCATGCTGTTGACTGTGCTTGCGTTGCCGGTGAGGAAGTTAAATACAACCAGCGCCGTGCCTGCCCCCAGCAGAAACGGCGCGGTCCGGCCGGCCCCCGGTGCGGTGGGCCCTGCAAGCACGCCCCGGAATCCGTCGCGTACCCCATGAAAGGGCTTGCCGCCGGAAAGGAGCGGAAGGAGCAGCGCGGATACAGAATAGGCAAAGACCGCCTTTCCGATGATGCCGCCCAGCGCGCCCCAGACGCCGCCGTACATTCCGCCCTGAGCGAAGGTCAGAAAGGAAAGGAGCCGCACCGGCCAGGCATCAAACCCCAGGGCGGGCAGCAGGGCAAGCGCCAGCCAGACGATGCTGAGTGCCAAGATGAAAATCCGCAGCTTTGGGGTTTTCCAAAACTGCTTTACGGAATCCAACTGTCCATGGATGATTGATTTTGCGGAGGCGGAGTCTCCGGCGGCGGGTGCCGGCGCCGGGGTCTGCGCGCCGCGGCGTTTGGATTTGTTCATGTATCGTCCCTTCTTTAGATCAGCCGCGGCTCATTTGAGCAGCGGGCATTTGCAGCGGGGGCAGACCTCGTCATTCATGTCACACAGCGTGGCGCAGGCGCTGCAGAAAATGATGCTGTCCTTCGACTTGTCGTATTTTTCATAGGAGTTCAGGCCCGCGTGGTGCCGTACCCGGTCGCCGACCTGATAATAGTTGAATACCGTGTCGTCGTCTTCGGTACAGAGGCGGTGCTCTTTGCCGTTTTCATCGCGGATCAGAACGATATATTCGGTATAGTACTGGGTGTAATACTCGTTTCCACTTTCCTTTTGCCGGCTTTTCTCTTTTATCTGTTTGTCGGACACGACGCCATCCCAGGTACGGCTTTTCTTCCGGCTGCGGATGGTAAAAAGTGCGATCAGCAGGAACATGCCGCCGATGCCGAGCCCGATATACAGCGCCTGCGGATTTTCCATCCCCTCCGTGCCCCTCTCGCCGGCGATGTAAAAGCCGATGATGGCGGCCGCCGCAAGAATCATGGAAAAGATGGCCGCCCAGCGGTTGGTATTTTTGATGTATCGGGCAAAGGCGGGGTCATGGATCCTTGCGGAATAGCCGATGCCGCCGCCGTGTCCGGGAGGGATGATTTCCGGGCGGTCGGTGGTCTGCGCGCCGCAGCTCGGGCAGTAGGCGGCGTCTTCCGGCAGATCGGCTTTGCAGTGTCTGCAGTACATATCGATTCCTCCTTATCCGTTCATTGCAGCAGATGGGGTATGATTTTTCCCGCGGCACCTCGGAAAACGGCGGGCTCCGGCGGGATTCTGATTTTATTTTATCTCGCTTTTTTGATTTTGCCTTCATCAGATTGGGTGATTTTCCGGGCTTCGGGGGCTTCCGGCCTGTCTTTTTGCGGGAAGGGGGAAAGCGGAGCGCGGCCATAGGGGACTTTCGCTGTTCAGTGCCGGGAAAAGGCTCTGCTAGTTGTCTATTCCGCTGCCTCGTACAATAGTATTCTTTATGGCCCCGAAGGGTCGGTGCGTACCCGCATGAGCGCGGGTTGTTGCGCCCCGTGCCCGGCGGTGCTATGATAAAAGAATGGGAGGTGACGCGGATGGAGGAATGGGTGCGGGCGTTTGACTCCGGCCTGGACTTGGTAAAAAGCGTAGAGCGCATGCGGGACAACCCGACGCCGGAAGGAAAGCTGCACTTTTTCAAAGAGCTGAAGGCGGCCCGCTTTCTGGTTCCGTGCCGGGGGGAAACCGACGGCGGCATATGCGTCCTGAACACGGCGGAGCAGGAGGCGTTTCTGCCGGCCTTCTGCTCTGCGGACGAACTTGAAAAATGGCGGTTCCCGCTGGATAAGGTCCAGGTTTTCCCGCTGGACGGGCTGAAGCATATCGTGGTCGAACATCCGGTGCAGCTGGCGGGCGTCGTGATCAATCCGTTCGGGAAGGCTCTGTTTCTGCGGCACCCGCAGCTAAGCGAGATCGACTCGTTTGCCGAAGGAATGACGATCGCGCGGACGGATCACAAACGGAAGCTTGAGCTCCGAGCGACAAGGAACTATCCGGTAGGCCTGCCCGGGGCGCTGGCAGGACTGCTTCGGCAAAGGGCGGAGGTATATCGCGCCTTTTTGCTGCTGGCGCGGGAAGAAGGGGAGGCACCGTTTCACAAACTGTTTCTCCTGGATTTTGACGGCGACCGGAAAGAGCTCTTTCCGCTGGTTGCCAGGGCGGTACAGCCCTTTATGAATCCGGGGGAGTCCTTTGAACTGGTCAAGGCGGATTTTGAGCTGCTGCAAAGGGCGGAGGCCATTTCGGCGCCGGTCTATCAGAAGCCTGCGGAGAAATAAGAAGGCGGCCGCCTGCGCGCCGCCGCGGATCTGCCGCGGGGAAACAGGGGAAAATCGCCCCGGTCTTAGGCCGGGGCGGAAACAGATAAAAAGCTGCGGCAGCCGGTTTAACTGCCGCAGTCTTTTTGTTCTGGCTGCGGGTAATAGGTTCGCGGCCGGATGAAAGCGGAAGAGCCGGTAACGTATTTGGTTACCGGCTCTTTTTACGTCAGGATGATCGCGTTCCCGCGGTGGCTTTCGGACCGCAGGGAGCAGGTTACGTCTGCTCGTACATAGGACGGCAAAACCAAGTCCGGCACATGGCCGGAAGGTGTGCCGCGGACCCTCCAATCTGGTAATAATGAAAGCAGCATCGGTTAAGCTATCGCTGTCCATGGCAGCATTGATTGCAGCTGCAGTGACAATTTTATCATTATCTGTAAAATGCTGTTGAATAACGCTAAAACTGGTCAAATAAAGGGAAATGCGGAAATGAAAGGATGCCGCTATTTTTGCTGCTTCTGCCTGTATCATTGACCGCTGCGGCCTTTGTTTTGCCCGCTCCGCCCTGTCCGGGACGGGCGGGCGTTTTTTTTTCGGGAAACCGGACCCGGAGATTTTTAGCGGTGAAAGATTGCCGCAGGACGCACGGCAATGCAGGAACAATTTTCTATAAAGCGTAAAATGTTACGATATTCGTGATATTTAGCACAAAAAATGTCATAAAACGCTGCAAAAAGTGCCGCGTTATCGACTAAATTTTGTTGATAACTTAAGCGATGAAAAAGTAAACTAATATACACGAGGCGGAAATGACGGTGCGGCAGCTGTTGTTCACCGCCTCGCAGTATGATGCAACGCGCGTATGCGCGGGAAAGGGAGACTATGAAAAGGAAAAGGCTAACCAGGCCGCTCAGCGTACTGCTGAGTGTCATGATGCTGCTTGGCATGTTCTCTATGGCAGCGCCAGCCCAGGCAACATCAAGTCTCGGAGAGAATCCCGGTTCACCGCCAACCGAAACGGGCATCTCTAGCAGGTACCTAAAGACCCTGCCGGACATCCCGGAGGTTGAAAGCGTCGACATCAGCGACCAGATGTGGGTCGACGTATCAAAGAACCTGGATCTGTCCGAAACCAAGGCGGCAGGCGCCGCGTCGGAGTCCAGCGAAGAGGCATACATAGAAGCCGTTGCCGAAATGCTGGCAAACCCTGTCGGCGCCCTGGGGTTTGAGGGTGTTGACCAGGGGGATATGGTCGACGTTATCGTCTGGCTGCAGGAGATGCCGACGGCACTGGCTGAGGCGTATGGGAAAAAGGAAATTCCTTTTGCAAGCGCCTATGCGTCTGCCGCAGTCAAGGCGCGTCAGACCATCAAAGCCTCGTTCAGCGGCAGCATTACCTTTGAATACTCAGAGGTATTCTCAGGCTTTGCCATGTCCGTCCCGGCATCCAAGGTTCAGGCGCTGGGACAGATGTCCGGTGTGTACGCGGTAATCCCGGATACGCTGATGTACGCTGACTTCACGGCCGACCCGGACTATGAATTTACCGGCATGAAGGAGAGCCGCGAGGCATTCGATATCGCGGAGATCCATGAGGCCGGCATCACAGGAGACGGCGTCATTGTCGGCGTTCTCGATACGGGCATCGATTATAATCACCCGGATCTTGAAAACGTCTATAAGGGCGGATGGAACTTCATCACCGCCGCCGCCGACAACAATGTCCGCAATCGCGCGGATAACGATCCCATGGAGACGACCTATGTACAGTGGCAGGCGAGCGGCCAGCCGGAAACGAACTCAAGCGGGCACGAATATTACACGTCCCACGGTACCCATGTTTCCGGCACGATCGCGGCGCAGGCCGAAAACGGGACCGGCACCTACAAGACGCTCGGTCTGGCGCCGGACGTCGATCTGTATGTGGCGCGTGTCCTCGGGCCGTACGGTTCGGGCGCGACCTCCGGTATCATTGCCGCTATTGACGACTTTGCGGAAGACGGCGGCCATCTGCCAAAAGCCGACGTCATCAACCTTTCCCTGGGCGCGGACAGCGACACCGCCTACGGCGCCGATGTCTATGCCCTGAACAACGCGGTCATCGCGGGCGTCAACGTCGCGGTTTCCGCAGGCAATAACGCCGGTTCCGACACCGCCTCGCGCGATACCTATACGCTGGGCACGCCGGGGACGGCTTACCTGCCGGTTACCGTGGCGGCGTCGCAGTACGGCGGCACGGAGATCAAGACCTATGATGCGGTCACCGCCGCGGCGGGAGAGGCCACCGATACCTTCGGTCTGCTGCTCGAAGGTATGGATATCCGGAACACCTTCAGCGACAATACCATCGGCGGCACGCCGGCCCCGGTGTATGTCGAGGGGCAGGGCTATGAAGTCTATCTGGCTTTTGGCCCGAACGACACGAATCCCACACTCGCGGACCTGCAGGCGATCCCCGACGGCAGTCTTGCCGGGAAGATCCTTGTGGTCAAGCGCGGCCTGAACTTTACGGATTTCCTGGCACAGGCCAAGCGCACGGGCGCGGGCGCCCTCATCATTGTCAACAGCGCGGCGAAAGGCGAGAATTACATCACCAATATGGCGATCGGCGGGGCGAATGTGGATCATATGCCTATCTTCTCCGCCTATCATTCCACCAGCGCCAAGCTGACCGCCCTGGCGCAAAGCGGCGCGGTTTATCTGCAGCTGGGCACGCTGACAACCAGCCCGCAGGCATATGAACCGGCCTATTTCAGCTCCATTGGCCCGGTCACAGAGACCGTGGGCCTCAAACCCGACATCACGGCGCCGGGGTGGTCCATCGTTTCCACACAGCCGGCCTTTATCACCGACCCGGATCACGATCCGGAAAACTATGACGGCGCGTATGCCAGCATGAGCGGAACCTCCATGTCGGCCCCGCATATGACCGGCATCCTGGCGCTCATGAAGGAGAAATATCCGAGCGCCACGCCGGCGGAACTCAAGGCGCGGCTTATGAACACGGCCGACCCCGACCTCATCATGGCGCTGCCGGACGGCACCCCCGCCTCGGTCTTTGAAGTGGGCGCCGGCTTTGTCGATCCGTACCGCGCGATCATGGAGGATACGGCCGTGTACGTGACGGTCGCCGATCACATTCCGGGACAGAACAGCGGAAGCTGGATCGAGGGTCAGACCCTGTCCTCCCTGAACTTCGGTACGGTGGAGGCCGGCAGTGAATCCGGCACGCTCCCCGTGACGGTGCATGGGGCGGAGGAGTTTACTGTCTCCGTGGTCTACAATGACGACACGCGCTATTCTCTCTCCTCTGCCGTCAACGGCGTCACACTGGAAACAGGTGAGGCCGCGAACGGAACCTTTAACGCCTGGGTCTCGATTCCGGAAGATGCCGGCGAGGGCCTGTATGAAGGATATCTGGTCGTCACGGCGGGCGAAAACAGCTATGTCGTGCCCTGGGCTGTTTCCACGGGCGCTCCGGCGGCAGCCTTTTCGGCCGAATATATCCTGAGTGAGCGGCCAATTATCTCCACCACTACCGATACCGGCATTCGGGCCAGCGCTTACGCGAACGCCACCACGCTCTTCTTCCAGTATACGGGCGATGGGTGGCCGACCGGATCGGCCGATATCATTCTGCTCAGCGCCGATCTCAATGCAATCCCGTATTACTACGGCACCCTGAACCTTGCCTCCGCATCGGCCGGCAGCCTTTACCGGGTGACAAGCGCTCTGGGGTATCAGGCGTATGCGGTCAATGATGAAGGCAATATCGCCAGCCAGAAAACCACGATCGCGGACGGCGCCTATTATGTGGCGATGACCGCCGGAGAAAGTATCTGGTATGGCAGCGGCGTTGTGTTTACAAACGGCGCGCCGACATTCACCACCGATCCGTATATCGAAATCGCCTCCGACGCGGAGGAGCTGACCTTCTCCGGCACGCTTTATAGTGAAGCGGCCGCTCTGGCAACCGAGATGGGCTTTACCTGGGATGACCCGGACTATGTGCTGGAAGGTTATAGCTTCCCGGTTGATCAGAGCTGGAACGCACTCGCATTCAGCGCCAATTCCGGTGCGGGCGCGGTGCTCAGTGTCGGCGGCAGCGCCTATATCTGCAATGAAGACGGTGAATTCGAACTGATCTTCAGCGGGATCAGCGACGAGGCTCGCGAGCTTTGGGATTATCTGCTGACGAACGGCAGCAATCATGCGCTGATCGGCGTGGATGCTTACGGCTACAACTATGTCAGCAGCGGCTGGGTGCAGCACAGCAACGCGAAATCCACGCCCATGACGGTTACCTACGGTGTGGTCAATCCCTACGCGCTGCCTGCGATTGAAACCGTCGGTGTGCGCATGGATACCCTGCCCGATCGTACCCTCGGGATCGTCTCCGTCAATTTTGCCAATAGCCTGGCGGAGCTGGACCCCGAAAACCTTGCAGTGTCCGTGACCAACAATGGGCTGGCTGTCACCGGTCTGGCCTTCCTCGGGGTCAGCGGAAACACCATGACCTGGAAATTTGATCTGTCGCCCGCCAATGTGGCTCAGTTCATCGGGGCCGAAGTGGTCTATGAAGGCCAGACCTACGGGGCCAACTGCGTCATTGAAGCCAGCGGAGAACCTTTGCCGCTGCTGACAGATGTACAGATCGAAAACGGAGTGTTGACGGCAACCCTTTCCAACGCGCCGTATGCGATGGTCGCCAATGACTTTACACTGGCGTTCTGTCTGGAAGACGAACCCTATGACGTCGGAGAGACAACGTACAGCTACAGCTGCACCGACGGCATGGCCACGGTCATCTGGACCTTTAATCCGATCGCCTCGAGCATCTATGACCGGGTGCTTGCTGCGGACGTCACGTATGCAAACACCACGCTCCGGGGCGAAACCGTTCTTGAAAAGGTTCTGCCGGAGTATAACTACCAGGTGGCGCTCGGCGTTGATTCCCTGAACGTCAGCGTGGGCGACACCCTTGCGCTCAACGTGTTCATCACGGGGGAAGAGGCTTACAGCGGGTATGACATCACCGTCGCCTTTGACGATGCGCATCTGTTATTCGACGGCATTTCCGATCAAGATGCGATGCTGGCAGAGGACAACGGTACGGTCCGCTTCTTCAAGGCCGGCGATCAGGTGGAGATCGGTGAAGAGCCGGTCGTAACCCTTTACTTCACGATTATGAATACCGTCACCGGGTCTCAGCCTGTTACGTTTACGGTCACGAATGCCGAGGTCACGAATGCCGGAAATCCGGATGATGACAGCTTTGTTACCACCATCGGAGCCCCGGTGACCGCCGCCGCGCATAACCTGACCGTCACCTTCCGCGCGGGAACAGGCGTGGTGGACTTTGGCACACAGACAGCCTATGTCCGCTATAACCAAGCCGGACTCTTTACCGACAGCACCTATACCGAGGCCTTTGTCATCCCAACCCTCGAGGCGCAGCCGGGCTATCAGATCGTGCCGCCGGTGTGGTATGACGGAACCATCTCCCATTGGCAGAACGAGATTGTGACGACGGCCTTTACGGCCAATGCCGAGTTTACCGCGATGGCCGAGGCGATCAATTACGGCTTTGCCGTGATTCCCGAAGGCGCTATTGAAGACGTAACCGGACTGACTGTCACGGATCAGGCGACCCATGATACCGATATCACCTTCCATGTCGCATCGCTGCTGGCCGGCAACGACCTGATGGTTTCGTACAGCATCGGCAACGGAGAATGGGTCGTTTTGACCGCCGAGGAGGGCGTATACACTATCCCAGGCGCCGAGATCCTCGGCAAAGTAACGGTCAGAGTAACGATGACGATCGAAGGCGAGGTAACTTATCATACGTTCAACGGCGCACCGAATGACTATAAGCTGGCGCTGCTGAGCGTGGAGATCCCTGTGCCCGGCGCCACGTACACGATCGACGGCAAACCCATCTTCTGGGCTGGCCGGTATCTGCCCGAAGTCGGCGCGTATGCCTATATCGTTCCGACCGACTGGACGGAGCAGGACTTCTATGACCGTCTGTCGTACATGATCTACACCGAAGAAGGGGAAGCTGTTTCGCGGAATGTACCCGTCAGCTATGACGGCGACGTAAACCGCAACGGAAAAGTGAACCTGACCGACGCGCAGATCACCTATGACCTCTACAACGGCAATCTCGAATACCTGAACGACAACCTGACCCTGCTTCCGATCCTGTCCCGCCTTGAGGCGGATATGAACGCCGACATTACCGTCAATATGCTCGACGTCCGCGCAATCTATACCGTGATGCTTCAGCTACCACAGTAGGAAGTCTGCCTGCCCCGCGCCGTATGCGCGGGGCAGGTTCAAAAATCTCAAAGCAGAAGGAGTTTATTATGAAGAAGAGACGTATCGCGGCGCTGCTTGCCTGCGTCCTGCTGCTTTCACTGGTTTCTGTGCCGGTATCAGCCGTTGACGAGTCACAGCAGTACCTGTTCAGCCTTACGGCCGGCGTGGGGGAAGGGACGGAGCCTTCGGACAAGCTCTATGCCAACCCCGGAGACATCCTTACAATATACTTTACGCTGACCCGCTCGGATATTGCGGAGGGAAGCTATCCTGTCTTTGCGGTACAGGAAGAAGTGGAGTTCAGCGATTCGCTGTTTGAAATCGAAACATATCCCGTTTTCAGCGACGACTGCGAAATTGCGTTTCAATACGGGGAACGCGGCGTCAACGCACAAGGGAATATACGCATATTGATGAATTACGTTTCCGCAGCATTGGAGGGAGATTTATGTCCGCGGGAGCTCGCTGTCGGCAGCTTTACGCTGCGGGTAAAAGAGGGCGCGAGCGGCACGGCGCAGATCACCAGCAAGGATTATCTGATGTCCAATCAGGACGGAACGGATACCTACCGATGCAGTGCAAATGACCTTACGGTCACTTTCGGCGACGATCCTTCCATCCCCAAGACCTATGAGATCCGTCTGCTGAATCCGCTCGGCGGCACCGTCAGCACCTCGCCGTCCGGCACAGCCACGGCGGGCAGCACCATATCGCTGACCGCGACCCCGCAAAGCGGCTATCACTTCGGCGAATGGAAGGTCACCGCGGGCAGTGCCGTCGTGCCGGTTACCAACAAGGCTTCCGCCACCGGCGCCAGCTTTGTGATGCCGGAGAGCGGTGTCGCCGTCACCGCGACCTTTGACAAGAACTCCACACCTCCCGAAGGGGGAGGCAGCACGGAGACCCCGGGGAACACCGAGGTGACGACCACACCCCGCTTTATTGATGTGGGCAAAACCCATTGGGCATATACCTATGTTGAATCGATGGCGGCCGCCGGCTTTGTCAACGGGAAGACAAAGGATATGTTCTTCCCGGAAGATTCCATTACAAGGGCGGAATTTGTCACCATCCTGGCGCGTATGTGCGGAGAGCAGCTGACGGACGGATACAGCGGGCCGTTTACCGACGTAAACCCGCAGCAGTATTATGCATCGGCCGTGGCGTGGGCCGCCCGTGCGGGTGTGACGACGGGCACCAGTGAGACGACCTTCTCGCCGTTCCGGCAGATCACGCGGCAGGAAATCGCGGCCATGATCGCGCGCTATGCCCAATATATGCATTACAGTCTGAACCCGCAGAATGAAGCAAGGGAGTTTTCGGACAATACCGATATTGCCGCGTATGCCGCGCCGGCCATCCGTCAGATGCAGCAGGCCGATATCATCAACGGGTATGAAGACGGCACGTTCCGTCCGCGCAGAAACGCCAGCCGGGCCGAAGCGGTCAAAATGCTGGCCATCCTGTATCAGTCCGTGCAGTAACGCGGGGTTTCCCGATCCGCCGGACAGCGCGTATACTGTACAAGAACCGAAAGCACCTGAGGCCCAGGTGCTTTCGGTTCTTGATGCTTTGAGAGATCAGCGGCTTTTGCCTGATTGATGGCAAAAGCCGCTTTGCTTCGTGTGGATAACCGGACGGTCAAAAAGCACACGGGAAGTTTTGCATCCGCATGCGCTTTAAATAAGATAGGAGTAGGTGTAAAAATAGTTTCCCTGTGCTTCCCACGGCGTGTAGAATGCCACGGTCACGGCGGACGCGCCATTGTCCTTCAGATATTGCAGGGCCGCGTCGTCTCCGGTGATCGCATCGGCGAGATCCGCGCTCCGCCCTTCCAGAGAAGCCTTGAAATCCGCCTGCTCAGTATCGTCCGCGCCTCCGACCGTATAGATCACAATCTCGATATACAGCTCGTCGCTGCCGGGGGAGATGCCAAAGCGCCGAAGATAGATTTCTCCGTAGGGGAAATAATAGGACACGTCCGAAAAATATTCTTGATTAAAGGCTGATGTGAAATCATAGGCGATGGTCTGGACGTACATTTCTTCGTCCGTCTGGGGCGCGGCACAACTGTAGGAGGTATTGACTTCGCGTATGTTGTCCGACGGATCGTCGCCGTCCGTATTGCGGAGATTTCCTTCCAGGTCTTTGCAGTTGACCCGGAGCGTGTTGATGCGATAGCCGTATTCGCTCTCCTTGAGCGCTTTGCGGACCGGCTCATAGACCTGTTGAGTGACCGCATATTCTGCCATATAGCTGGCCCCGTCGCCCACTTTCGCGCGGTCAAAGCTGACGTCGACCTCCAGAGAAATGTTTTGATACGTCTTCTGGTTGCGGTAGCCGTCCATCAGCAGCGGATCCACCGTGAACCCCTCGATGGAAATGTGGTCTATCTCCATCAGCGTCTGACTCTCGACCCATTCGTCGAGCGCTGCCAGATAGCAGGCCCGCAGGTCCTCGTCCGTCAGCACGGTGTCCGCAGGTTCTTCCGCACCCTGGGGCGACGGAACACAGCCGAACAAGAGAAGAAGGGACATGCCGCAGAGAAAAAGAGATAATCGCCGTTTCATGACTCTCCGCTCCTTCCAAAGAACGTCCATATACACAATACACAATATATTTTATATAAGGCTCTGCTAGATAATATTATTGGTATAAGAATATGATAGAAGAAAGGATTCCTTTTTCCCTCCTTTTCAGTTATCAATAGCAAAAGGCTGCGAACCAACTTTACTTCGTATTTTGTTATTCGTTACGTCATTTAGGTTGCATTGGATAAGCTATCGTTGGTCTGAAAAACTCATCGTATCCTTTCTTGTACCAATACGGATTGTAGCTCCAAAACCATTTATAAATATCTTCCTTAAGTATTTTTTTGGCTTTCAATTTTTCTTCCATATATTTTACTGCATTTTGGTCTTTCTCTCTTAATTGCCATTCGGGGTGGAGCATTGAAACCTTTGTTTTAACTGCATATTCAAACCTAATACCAGAGGTATAAGCCTTTGTGTTATAAAAAAGTCTTGGAGAGCCATCAAGCCATTCGAAAGGGAAAAAAACAGAACCATCATTACCTATATGCTTCCACTCGGCTGTCTTTTCATTAATCTTCAATGGATTAAAGCATGCGTGAACTAAATCCTTTTCAACTTCAAGCATCGAAAATTCACTGTTAAATGTAACCCTGTATCCTCTTTTTAAATATTCAGATGTCAATGGCTCTAAGTACTCTATAAGATTTTCAACAAACCCGTCCAAATCGCCATGTTCACGCAAAAAATGCCCTTCCCATATATCTATCGACAATCCTCCCCATATGAACGTCTTTATCCCAATGGAAGAGGAGATATCAAAAATATCGGTTAACATGGCAATATATTGATGGTTTTTCTCTGAGATTTCCATGAAATCATTCCTTTTAAAATTTACCTATACCCATATATGCTCTAACTGCATCAAGAAGTTTATGTCTCATAAAAGAAGAGGTTATTTAACAGAGAATTATATAAATGTATTGACTACTATATAAATATAAAAGCACAATGGCAGAGATATGTAAAGAGCAAAACGACGACTATCGCATATTTCAGCGAAAATGAAGGGCGTTGCTGCCTGCCCGCAGACAGAGTCAGACTTGCCGAAAACAAAATCAGACGTCCTTTCCCACCCAGGGAAAGGACGTCTGATTTCTTCTATGGGTTTCTGCCGGGGCGCTTGCCGCGCTTATTTTTCCGGCTGCGCATATCCCATCCGGCACAGCGACCAGTTGAGCGTGGATTGTTTGATTTTTTCCGCCATAGCCCAGAGATTGTCGACGATCCTTACTTCCACATTCCGCTGAAACAGGGCGTCAAACAGATCGTCGATTCGGTATTGAGCTATGGGAACCTGCGAGCCTTTGGAAACGTAATAACCCGCGACAGCATCCTGCAGAGCAAAGCCGGTTACTTCAAACTCATAGAGAAAAAGGCGCGTGTTTTTCATTGCCTCAAACCATTTCTGCTCGATGATGACCGCTTGCCGCGCCGTGGGGGAGGAAAAATACCGGTCGATATCCTGCGGCGACGTAGTTTCCCCCACATGATAGGTGACCCGGGGGCAGTTCCGCGGCGTCAGGAAATTCGGAAGCCGTTCTTCGTCAATGGCCCACACCAGACCCTCGGTTTTCGAAAGATCCGCTCTCTCCGGGATCCGCGGATGAAAGATGTGGATATCGGCCTGTTCGCTGACATGAAACAGCCGCATAGAAAGCCTCCCTTTTTGAAATTGAGGATCTGATTATATCACAGGAGGGAAACCGGCCGCAACAGGGGATTTATTCGGGAAACTTATGGCTTGCGGTGCCGCCCGGCGCTTCGGAAGAAGGATGGATGGATAAGGGAGAGACGCGCTATCCATACTACCATCATGGCGGAGAGCGATATCTGCCGGGAGGGCTGCGGGATGAACATGGAATTTGACGCCGTATATTACGAGCCGGCCGCGCTGAACTATGCGCTGGGAAAAAAGCTCAGGGCCCGGTATGCAGACCTGCCCTGGGTGGAAATTGAAAACCACAACCGGATACCGGAGCTGGCGGCGGCGGAAAACCGCGATTTTCCCAAGCTGAAAAACCATCTCATCGTCGGAATCAGAAAGACACACAGATATGTACCGAACCATAAGGTCTCCGACTGGCTGGTACCGTATACATCCTCGGGATGCACGGCCATGTGCCTGTACTGCTACCTCGTATGCAATTACAATAAATGCGCCTATCTCCGCCTGTTTGTCAACCGCGAGCAGATGCTGGACGGGCTGCTGAAAAAATCTGTGGCGGCCCCCGTTCCCCAGACCTTTGAAATCGGCAGCAACAGCGATTTGGTGCTGGAAAACACGATCACGGGAAATCTGCACGATACCATCGAACGCTTTGCGCGCGAGGGCCGGGGACACCTGACGTTTCCCACGAAATTCGACAGGGTGGATTCCCTGCTCGGCCTGGACCACCAGGGCAAAACCATCTTCCGCATGAGCGTGAACCCGCAGGAGGTCATCCGCCGCATAGAGCTGGGCACCTCGCCCCTGCACGCGCGGATTCAGGCGCTGAACCGGATGGCGGACGCGGGATACCCGGCGGGATTGTTAATTGCCCCCGTCATTCTGCTTCCGGATTGGAAGCGGCTGTACAGCGAGCTGATAGGGCAGCTTGCGGCGGAGCTGAACCCAAAAGTCAGGGAAACCGGATTTATCGAGATCATACTGATGACCTACAGCTTTGTGCAGAACGCGATTAATGCGGAGGCGTTTCCCAACGCCGTGCAGCTCCTGGACCGGCACGCCATGACAGGGCGCGGGCACGGGAAATACTGCTATCGGGCCGAAGCGCGGGCAGAGGCCGAAGCCTTTCTGCGGGAAGAGCTGGCGCGGCAATTGGGCACGATGTCGATCCTGTATATTTCATAGCTGTCCGGCGGCCCGCGTTCAGGCGGAAGCCCCGCGGCGGCGAATAGCGGAAAGAGTGTTGCAATTTTGAGCTCGGTTTCCATCTATTAAAATTGGGATACCCAAAATAAAGCACAAATCCGAACCCGTCTCCAATGGAGAATAGGTTCGGATTAGTTGTGTTTGGTGCGGTATTTGACCACTGCGCCGGCGTATGCTTACACAGAACGGGGATCCTGCGATGAAAGCCGGCTTACTTCACCGCTCATGATCGCGGGCAGATGCTTCTGTATTTTATCAAACGGCCAGTCCCACCAGCGGATCTGCTGTAATTGCCGGATGGTTTCTTCATCAAACCGCTTTCTGATCTCTCTGGCGGGGACGCCTCCGACAACCGTATAGGGAGGAACATCCTTTGTCACGACCGCCCGTGCCCCAATGATCGCACCGTCGCCGATATGGACGCCGGACAGCACCACCGCTTCATAGCCAATCCATACGTCGCTGCCGATCACAATATCGCCCCTGTTGTCCCATGCGTCCGCAACCTGCTTTTTGTCCAGCCCCCATTCTTCAAAGAAGATGGGAAAGGGATAGGTGGAGAGGGATCTGAGCGTATGATTCGCGCTGGTGAAAAGGAACCTGGCGCCGCAGGCAATGGAACAAAACCTGCCGATGATCAGCCGATCTTTATTAATGGGATAGTGATACAGCACGTTGTTCTTTTCAAACAGCGTCGGGTCGGAAACAAAGTCGTTGTACATCGTATAATCACCGATGAGGATATTGGGATCGGAGACGACATGTTTCAGATACACCGTTTCGCGGTCGTTTGTCCTCGGGTATATTTTTTGATCTGGAATAGTCATAAAAACCTCCTGTTCATTTTCATTTAACTATTCCAGAGACCACAATGCACCGTTTCACATTACCACCGCCCTCTGCCTGTCATAGAACCAATTATAGCACAGGAACCGCCGCAATAGAATATCATGCAGCCGCCGGTACTTAATGTGGAACGGGGACTTTGGATCGTGTCCGCTATAAAAGATAACGGTTAAACGGCTGGCCGCACCGCGTTCGCGCATAAGAACGGGGCAACAGTCAAGGCCGGGTCTGAAAATGCCCCGGCTTTTTGCGGTCGTCCGTAATTTTTCCGGTTGACAAAGCGCGGGATGCCTTGTATAATGAACATTGTTCAACATGGGGGTGATTGAAATCAATATCTCTGTGACATCGAGAGAAGAAATCCTGAAAACCTGTCGGCGGATCGTATCAAAGGAAGGTCTGGCTTCTTTGAATATGAGGCATGTCGCCGAAGAATGCAAAGTGGCTCTCGGGTCTCTCTATCATTACTTCCCGTCCAAAGACGAAATGATCACCGCGACGGTGGAAAGCGTCTGGCTGGATATTTTCCATATGGACCAAAAATGCAAGGCGGAGCTTCCGTTTCCGGAATACGTCCGATTGATGTTTGAGAGCGTGCGAAAAAGCACGGATGAATACCCGGATTTTTTCATGGCGCACTCTGTAAGCTTTGCCAATTCGGCAAAAAGCGATGCCCATCGCAGAATGACCGGCTGTTTTTCTCATATGAAGGAAGCGATGGAACAGGTACTGGAGAAGGACCCGGGCGTCCGTCCGTCCGCCTACTCGGATGCATTTACCAAAGAGGATTTTAATGATTTTGTATTTTCCGGGCTTCTGTTTTCCCTAGTTCAGGAAAAGGAAAACTGTGATGTTCTGACTGAAATGATCCGGCGCACTATTTACTTGCCGTAATGTCCCGCCTTCGGGCGGGATTTATACGGCACCAATATGAACGATGTTCGAGATAAAGGAAGGATTTCGTATGCAGGCAATTTTTGAAACGCTGTTTGATATTCTCTATCTTTCTGCAGTGATAACCCTGGGGATCCTGATGATTCGAAAAAGCGAGGGAGAAAAGCAATACCTTTTATATGGGATCATGGCGGTGACGCTGGGGTGCGGGGACGCCTTTCATCTGATTCCGCGCGCCGTCGCTCTGTGCACCACCGGGCTTGCAAACTATACGGCGGCGTTGGGCATCGGAAAGCTGATCACTTCGGTGACCATGACCGCCTTTTATGTTCTGCTTTACTACGTCTGGCGTGCAAGGTATCGGGTGGATGGGAAAGATTGGATTACAGCGGCGATCTGGGCGCTGTCCCTGTCCCGGATTTTGCTTTGCCTGATGCCGCAGAATGCCTGGACCAGCGCCGAAGCGCCGCTCTCCTGGGGAATTTACCGCAACATTCCCTTTGCGCTGCTGGGAATAGTCATCATCATCCTGTTTTATCGGAGCGCAAAGACAAACGGTGATCGATCGTTTCGACATTTGTGGCTCACGGTCGTCATCAGCTTTGCCTGTTACCTTCCGGTGGTGCTGTTCGCCGATTCTGTTCCGGCCGTCGGTGCGCTGATGATTCCGAAAACGTGTGCCTATGTGTGGACCGTTGGAATCGGTTATCGGTCACAGTTCACCGGCGCCGGGTTCAGCCTTCTGTCCGCGCCGTTCAAAAAGCTTAGAAAAGGTTGATTTGACGCAAAAGGGGACGGTTATCAAGGCTATCCATATAAACGGTAAGAGCCGGTCCTGACGGACTGGCTCTTACCGTTTATTCCCGGCTGCCGGATTTGGCGGAGCGCCCGGAGGGCTTTGGGCGTCCTCACCGCGGAAGCATGTACGGGATCCCTCTGCCGCGGATTCGTATGGGCACGGCGGGGGGCCTGATAAAATCGTCAGAGGCCCAGCGATGCGAACAGCTTGGGGACAGCGCTGGACAGTGCAAATATCGTCATGATCACCACAAAAATGTAGCTGAGCGTCATGCAGACACGGAGAACCGTCGGCGTTTTGAAGCCTGCGTTTACATCCTTCCGCCAAAGCATCATCATAATAAACAGGCCCGCAACCGGTGTGGAGATGGAAGTCGCCACGTTTGCCATCAGGATCAGCTGCGTAGGCGAGCCGCCATAGCTGTAGCATACGACCGCGCCGAATGCAAGACAGATCAGACAGCCGATCCGCACAAAGCGGGTTTCCAGCCGGATGTCTTTATCAAAGCCTGCGCCCAGCAGCACCATGCCTCGCTGCGTATTGCCAAGCAGAGAGGAAAAACCCGCGCCGAGCAGTGCGATGCCCATAATAAAGCGCGCCGCGTTGCCAAGGATCGGCTGCAGCATCGCTGCAAGCTGCGCCGGCGCTTTGATGGTTTCGCCCGTCGGATGCAGTACAATGGCGCCGACAAGGATGATCGCGCCGGAGATCAGGACCACGCTCAGAATGTGAACGATCGCGTCCGTGAGCATGACCCCGTTGAACAGATCTTCCTTCTGCCACTTTTTCTCTTTACCGAGATAGGTGTTGTATACGCCGGTTGTGACGGCCGCATTGGTGGAGATGAATGCCAGCGAAGTCGCCAGGGCGCCGGCCGGCATCTGAAAGCGGATCAGTCCTTTTCCAAACTCGCCCCAGCTCGGACCGCCCACGCCGATCAGGGTTGCATAAAACGATACGATCATTCCTAAAATGCACAGGGTGATGATCTTTTCCACCTTGGAATATACGTTTTTCGTAAAGTAGGAGTAGATAACGACCGCGATCATCAGCGCAGACGCCAGTTTCCAGTTCCATCCCGTGATGAGGTTCATGCCGGCGCCGGTTCCGGAAATATTGCCCATGGTAAAAAACAGGCACGCGAGGAAGGTAGCGATACTCACGATCCCGGAAGCAATGGGGCCATAGTATTTGCGGATCGCATGGATCGTGGGAAGCCCGGTCATGATCGCCAGACGGTTGGTGGACATCATAAATGTGATGCCCATGAAAACGATGGGAATCAGCAGCCAAACCAGAGAATAGCCGTAATTGCTGCCCAGCATGGCGGCAGTGGTGATCGCACCGGGGCCGATCACGATCCCGGTTGCGATCAGCCCGGGCCCAATCCTCTTTACGAGTTCCTTTGTCGGCAACCGCTGTATGTCTGCGCCGTAAACAGAGGCGTCCGTTTTTTTCTCACTCATAGAATCTTCCCCATTCTATATTTTGTGGGCTTGCAGAGCTGTAGTTGCTGAAAGGCGGGGCGCTGCAGGGCGCAGCGTCCCGCTGCGGAATCACAAACAGGATTATTTATACTGCTCCATATCGATCTTCGGCAGCTTGCTGCGCTCCAGACCGAGGGAGATCCAATCCTTTTCTTCCTGACCGAGCGGCAGAACCGGCTTGCGCATCAGGCCGCTTGTAAACACGCCGCGCTGGACAAGCGCTTCTTTCAGGCGGGCATGTGCCTCACCGCTGGGCTGGCCGCCGCCGTAGATCGCCTGGCTGATGTGGTAGATCCGATCCGACCAGTCCTGAGCTTCTTTCAGCGTGTGCTGTTCGGGATGGGCAAATACCTCCCGGGCGGGGCAGATCAGCTCCGGAACGCAGCCGGCAAAACCGATCAGCGCGCCGTCCATGCCGGGGAACCAGCTGACGCACAGCGTTTCGTCATGGCAGGTGATCAGAGAAATATCGGGGCATTCCTGACGCAGCAGCCGCACGTCATGCTCATAGATCGAGGTGACGCGTGTGCCCATCTTGATGCACTTGACGTGCTCAATCTCCCTGCACATTTTGATCAGCGTTTCAACCGGATAAAAGGCCTTGCTCGTCGCGGGATATAGATGGATGATAATATCGATGTCCGCACCCTCTGCCACATCGCGGACATACTCGAACGGCGCATTGGGATTCATGCCGAAGCGCAGCCACATATGCGGCGGCATCAGCAGGATGCCGTCGGCGCCGGCTTCCTTGGCCTCTTTCGCCATTTCGATTGACTCCGTCGTGTTTTCACAGTTGATGCCGGAGATGATGGTCATCTGATCGCCGCATTCCTCTGCGCAGATCTCGGTCACGCGCTTGCGTTCCGCACGGGTCAGCCCCGTGATCTCGCCGGTATGGCCGTTGCATACGATGCCCTGGATTCCCTGCTGATAGAAGCTTTTGATCCAGCGGAGATATGCGCGGAACTCCGGCTCATTGATGGAATAGTCGTCATTGAGCGGGACCGAGACGGCGGGAAAGATCGTTTTAAAGTTTTTTACTTTTGTCATAATGCATAGTCCTCCATACATTTATGATGATACGGGAAAATGTGGGATATGCGTCGTACCGTCCCGGAGGAAGGGCGCGCGCTGCCGTTTTCCGGGTTTCGTGTACAAACGTTTGCATTCGCTACGTTTTCGTTATAACATGATGCCGTACTGCGCGTCAATGGATTTACTTGTATCTGCAATTTTTTGCATATCGTCTGCAAATATTTGCATATAGTCTATAATTTGCACTTATTTCAAAATAAAATATTTGAATATTGTCGGTTGTTTTTTGGTTCTGGCTCTTGTGTTTTCCCTTTTCATTTTGTATAGTATATATATGCAAACGTTTGCCTGCCGGGTTTTTCTGCATTTCCTCTTACAATATCAGGAAAAGGAGCGGATCGGAGCGAGATGGCTACGCTGAAAGATGTGGCGCGACTGGCCTGTGTGGATGTCAGCACGGTATCCCGGGCACTGAATAATACCTCCTATGTACACCCGGAAACGAAAGAACGGATCTATGCGGCGGTCAAGCAGCTGAGTTACCGGCCCAATGTCCTGGCGCAGGGGCTGCGGCAGGGCAAACGGCACACGATCGGCGTCGTTGTCCCGCGGCTGCACCTGACGATCTTTGCCGAGATCGTACAGGGCATTGAATCCGAAGCGCGGCGCCTCGGATATGCGACCATGATCTGCACGACCGGGGATGATGCGGTCGTCGAGAAACAGTGTCTCGGGCGGCTCCGGAACGGCTTTGTCGACGGGATCATCGTTTCCGGGACAGCGCACAGCGGTCGGCTGCTGCGCGATATCCAATCCAGCGGAATGCCCGTCGTACAGGTCGTCCGCAAGCAGGAGGACGGCATCAGCAGTGTCGTCATGGACTATGAAGCATGCGGATATAACGCCGTAAAGTTTCTGGCCGCGCGCGGATGCCGGAATATCGGGCTGATCAGCGGGTCCATGGATATTATGCCGTACAGACTGCGCTACAGCGGCTATCTGCGCGCGCTGAAAGAGCTGGAGCTGCCCGAAACCAGCGCCGTATCGATCCAGCGGGGAAATACCTTTGAGTACGGATATCGGTGCACAGAGGAGCTCCTTGATAAAAACACAGCCCTGGACGCCGTTCTTGCCGCCGTCGATGTTCAGGGGCTTGGCGTACTTCGCGCCCTGAAGGAGCGCGGCATCGCTGTACCGGATCAGATCCGGGTGATGAGCCTGACGGGGCATGCTGTCGGCGGAATGCTCGAAACGACCATGACCTCACAGGAAATGCCCGCGCAGGAGATGGGCGAAAAGGTGGTGCAGATGCTCGTGGAGGAGATTGAAGCGCCGGCAGAGCAAAAGCCCAGTGAACGGCATTTGGTTTTTGCTTCCACGCTGACGGTACGCGAGAGTACCTAGGGAGGCTTACGCCGCGGCGGGCCCCGGCGCAGGCGCGCGGTATAAACCAGGACGGCCCGGATCCGGCAGAAACGGCGAAGCGATATGGCGCATTCGCGTCTGCCGCCTTCTTCCGGGCAGCAAAAAGGCGCTCTGCTGTTCAGAACGCCGTTTATATGGGATCATGAACACAACGGGCAGGAGGAAACCATGCGAACGGAAAAAGAAATGTATGATTTGATCCTCGGGGTCGCCGAAGCTGACGAGCGTGTCCGGGCCGTCGTGCTGAACGGCTCACGGGCCAATCCGGACGCGCCGCGTGACAAGTATCAGGACTACGATATTATTTATGTAGTCAAAGATCTTGAACCATTCACCGCAGACCACCGCTGGATAGATGTTTTCGGCGAGCGCCTTATGCTCCAGATGCCGGAAGCGATGCGCTGTCCCAGCGGCGAGGGGCATTTTACCTGGATGATGCTTTTTACGGACGGAAATCGCATTGACATGACCCTCATCCCCATCCAAAAGCTTGAATTGATAAGCAAGGACAAGCTGAGCGTTTCACTGCTGGATAAAGACGGAATATTGCCGCTGTTTCCCCGGGCAAGCGGCAAGGTCTATCACGTGGAGCCGCCGTCGGAGCTCTTTTTCCTGTCCTGCTGCAATAATTTCTGGTGGTGTCTTCAAAACGTCGCCAAGGGGATAGCGCGCGATGAATTGCCCTATGCCATGCTGATGTATCATAACGTTGTCCGTACCGAGCTTCACGATATGGTCAGCTGGTATATCGGCATAAACAGCGGCTTTTCCGTTTCCGCCGGGAAAATGGGCAAATACTTTAAGCGGTATCTGCCGGCCCGTCTATATCAGCAATATTGTGACACATATTCTGGTGGCACGCCGGAAGAGATGTGGCGTTCCGTTTTTGCAATGTGCGACTTGTTCCATTCGCTCGCTCTCCCGGTGGCGGATCATTTCCGGTTCTCTTACAGACAAGAT
>JAYFOA010000006.1:0-31888 GCA_034933145.1 Clostridiaceae bacterium | reverse complement strand
ACTACCGGAGCCTTGGCTTACCGCGCGGCGGGTTCCGCCGCGCGGTAAGCCAAGGGATTTTTTATGAAGGAGGAAATTTCCCCATGAATGACCGATGGTCTCTGGATGCCCTATATAAGGGGTATGACGATCCTGCTTTTGACGCGGATGTAAAGCGGATGAAGGCGCTGTGTACAGAGTTCGATTCTTTTTCCAAGACCCTGCCCTCCGCCGAGCCGAAGACTGCGTTGGTGTATGCGCTGACCCTGCAGGAGCAGCTGACCGCTGTGGCGGCTCGGCTGATCACCTTCACAGGACTTCAGCTTGCTGTTGATGCCCGGGACGAGCAGAGCACCGCCTGGAACGGAAAGCTGCAGACCGACCTCAGCGATACCGCGGGGGCGGGCGCGCGTTTCCGCAAATATATAGCTTCTTTGCCCGACCTGGATGGGCTGATTGCATCCGATCCCCTGCTGACGGAATACGGCTATCTGCTGCGTAACATCCGGGAGGACAGCCGGTATCTGCTGTCCGAGGAAGCGGAGACGGTTATTGCCAAGCTGAATATCAGCGGCGGCAGCGCTTGGGGCGATCTGCAGAATTACCTGACCTCCACGGTCCAGGCAGAATATCAGGGGGGCAAGCTGGGCCTGGCCGCCGTTCGGAATCTGGCCTATGACGCAGACCCCAAGGTACGGCGGGATGGCTATGAAGCAGAACTGGCTTGCTATGAAAAAATTCGGGACGGTCTCAGCTTCTCCCTCAACAGCATCAAGCAGGAAGTCATCACCGAGACAAAGCTGCGCGGCTATGGCTCCCCGCTGGCGCGTACACTGCTTGAGTCGCGAATGAAAAAGGAGACACTGGACGCCCTTCTCGCCGCCATTGAGGAATTCCTTCCGAAATTCCGAGCGTATTTGAGAGCCAAGGGACGCGCGCTGGGACATGAAAACGGACTGCCCTGGTACGACCTGTTTGCCCCCATGGGCAGATATGACCGGAAATATACGCCGGAACAGGCCCGGGACGAGCTGCTGTCCCTGTTTGACACGTTTGATACGGAGCTGAAGGAGGTAATGGCCCGCGCGTTTGATGAACGGTGGATCGATTTCTTCCCCAGGAACGGAAAGGCGGGCGGCGCGTTCTGCTGCGGGATCCACCCGATCGGACAATTCCGTATTCTGACCAATTTTGACGGTACGTTTTCTTCCGTGGCAACGCTGGCCCACGAGCTGGGTCATGGCTTTCATGATCAGTGCGTCTTTACGGCGCATCGCATCCTCAACGGCGAGTACAGCATGCCGGTGGCGGAGACGGCGTCGATCTTCAATGAGCAGGTGCTGGCGGCCGCTGCGCTTAAACGAGCTTCCGACGCTCAGGAGCGGCTTGCCCTGCTGGAAAATAAGATCCAGGATGCCTGCCAAATCATCTGCGATATTTATTCCCGCTATCGGTTTGAGACCGAGCTGTTCTCCCGGCGGGAGACCGAGTTCATGTTTCCCGATACCTTGTGCCAAATGATGCTGGCGGCACAAGACGAAGCCTATGGCGACGGACTGGATCCCGTACTTCGGCACCCATACATGTGGGCCTGTAAAGGCCATTATTATAGTACGGGCCTCAGTTTTTATAATTTCCCATATGCTTTCGGCGGCCTGTTCGCCCGTGGACTGTACGCAAAATACATGGCGGAGGGAGCGCCTTTTGTACCGAAGTATAAAGCGCTTTTACGTGCTACCACGGTCAATACCGTGGAGGATACAGCCGCCATGGCCGATATCAACCTTGCCGACATTGACTTTTGGCGCAGCGGATTGCAGAGCATCGCGGATGAGATTGATGAGTATATCGCCCTGCTGAAATAATTTTCAGCAAACAGAAGCCGCCGTGTTTTACGCGGCGGCTTTTATTATTAGAAGATAAGGAAGGTTTGGCATGACGTTTTATCCGATTGATTACAAAAATTGGCCGCGCAGAGCTTATTTCGAACATTATTTCAGCGCGGCTCCCTGCACCTACAGCATAACTGCCAATCTTGATATTACGCTACTGCTGGAAAGGGTAAAGACGTATCATCTCCGACTGTATCCCGTTCTAATTTATGGCATCTCAAAAGCTGTCAATGAACGGCGGGAGTTTACGATGTCGGTTGACGAGCACGGAGTGCTCGGATGGTTTGATACGGTCAATCCATCGTATACGGTATTTCATAAAGACAATGAGAGCTTTTCCAGTATTTGGACAGAATATCATGCCGATTTCCACACGTTTTATAATCACTGTATTGAGGATATGACGACATACGGGTCGGTACATCTTCCGGATGCAAAGCCGGCGTGCGGGAATCAATTTACAATTTCCTGTATTCCCTGGACGACATTTACAGGCTTTCATCTCAATATTCAGAATGCTTATGATTATCTGCCGCCGATTTTTACGATTGGGAAATATTTTAGTGAAAGTGAGAAAATGTTACTTCCGATCGCACTGCAGGTACATCATGCTGTGTGTGATGGGTTCCATAGTACGCGGCTGCTTAACAGTCTGCAGAAATGGGCAGATGCGTTTGAGAATAAATAAAGAAGAAAGTATGAAGGTCGCCCTTCGGCAGAAGAGCGGCCTTTTTCCATATATGAATACAATGCAATTCGATTTCTCTGACTGGGGTGCTTTTTTTCTCTTGCACGCCACACCGGACGAAGGGTTTTCGCGGCCGGCTATGGTACCGGGCAATACCAGCCGCCGGACAGCCCGCCCGGCGGTTTCCCGCAGAACAAAAGGGCTGTGTTTCTTGAAATGATTTTCATCTATCCTCAGCCTGCCGAAGCAGATAATACTTGCAGGCAAGAATCAGCGCATTCTGCGTTTTAAGATCGCCGATACAGCAGCCGAGGATGCCTTCCATATGTTTGATTCGGTTGTAGACGGTATTTCGATGTACATACAGCGCCTGCCCTGTTTCTGCAATGCCAAAGGAATGCTCGCACAGCATCAGCAGTGTGGGCAGCAGCTCCGTCCCCTGATGCGCATCTGCATTGATCAGCGGTTCGATATAGGTTTGGTACAGATAGATCAGCCCATAATGACTTTGGTTGTCGTTCAAAAGCAGATCCAGGTAATAATCATCGAAGAAAAAGGATTTTTGATTCGGGTGTAAACGCAGGCCGAGATTAAGCAGTGCACGCGTGTGTATTGCCGCCGAATAAATGTCGAGAAGGGTCTGGCAAGGCGCACTCATGGCCAACAGTGCGTCACTGGTCGCAGGCATACTGTGGATGGTTTCAAAAATTCGCTTGGCGCTGGCCGCACGATCCAGCAAAAATGATTCAGGATTTTGGATCCGACAGATGATCTGCATTATGTTTTGCCGGTCTGCTTCCAGGCAGCAGCTCTGTACATCTGACATGAGGTCCAGCTTGCCGCTCAGCTCCGTGAGGGAGTCCCGAGGGAGGGCAGACTTACTATGTACAACGATGACGTATCGCAATCCGGAGAAGCTGACGCCGTATTTAACGGCGTTGGTTCGAATTTCGGACTCTGTACGCAGATCTCCCCGGATAAGCGCTTCATAAAAGTTGCTCAGGGAATCAAGCCGATATTTCGGGCCGCCATTGCTGGCAAGGGCCTTTAAAAGAGGCCAGGATATTTCCCGATAGCTGAAATGCATGGGGATCCGGAGGATTGGGAAAGCATGCTCTTCGGCAAGCTTAAGAATACGTGACGGGATCGTATGAACGTATTTACCGGTTTTGATCCCAAGGCCCGCAACATCCTTTTGAATCAGGGTGCGGACCAAAAGTTCAAGCAGGGCGTCATTGCCGGCAAAACAATATCCGGTTGTAAGAATGAAATCATCCGGAGAGGTCCAGTGCATACCCTCCGGAACTTCTACAACATCAATATAGGAGACCCGATGATGGAGTCCGTTTTCTCCGGAGAGCACGGCAATCTGTTCGTCCAGCCGGAGAATGTCCTCGACAGTCAAATTATCCTCTCCTTTAGTCAACATGCTTATTGATTATAACAGAAGATACAGTCAAAACAACTGTGCGCAATGCACAATAAGTTCATTGATTTTTGTGAATGATTCCCTTGTAGTCGCGAGACAACACACCTACAATAAACAAGTAAATTCGCGCCGTATTGACAAAACACACACACCATTCTTGTACAAATTAGACAATATCTATAATATTTATACAACATTTGTTGCCACTTTGCTCCAAACGGCTGGTATTTAACACAGCTGTTTTGCAGAATTTTCGCTAGAAAACGCTGTGCCGGGAAGCGGATTTGCAATCGCTCACGGTACAGCTTTTTATATACGCAATTGGAAGACAGAAAGGGATGTGAATGTGCGTTATATCAGCAAACGGTTATTGACAGGGGTTTTGCTGGTCCTGTGCGTGTCGTTTCTTGTATTCAGCATGCTCTACCTGATGCCGGGTGATCCTGTGACGCTGATGGCAGGCGAAACGGCCAGCCCGGAAAAGATCGCGGAGATCAGCAAGCAGTATGGGCTTGACCGTCCGCTTCTCGTTCAGTATGCGGACTGGCTGAAGGGAATTATTCTGCACCAGGATTTCGGGATCTCCTTCAAATATAAGCTTCCCGTATGGGATCTGGTGAAGGTGCGTGTTCCGATCAGCCTTCGGCTTACCGTCATAACAATGATCATTGAATATGTGGTGGCAGTTCCCCTGGGTTTGCTTTGCGCATATAAAAAAGATACCTTTTTTGATCGCTTTACGGTCAATATGACCTTGGTGATGATATCGGTTCCATCCTTCTGGATAGCAGCCATATTGATACTTGTTTTTTCGGTCAAGCTCGGCTGGTTTCCTTTAAGTGGCTTCAACAGCTGGAAAAACTATGTGCTGCCCATTGCAACCGGCGTACTGGGCGGCCTTGCCTCTACGCTGCGGCTAACCAAGTCTGAGGCGGTCGATGCACTCGGCGAGAAATATGTCACCACAGCGTATGCAAAAGGCCTCTCCAAAACCGACGTCATGTTCAGGCATGTACTTCGAAATTCCCTGATCATCATTTGCGTGCAGCTGTTCCAGTCTCTGCCGTGGCTGATTTCCGGCTATATCATTATTGAAAAAGTCTTTGCCATTCCGGGCATGGGCGGTCTGATGATCAGCTCGATCGTCTATCAGGATTTCAATGTGGTGCAGTGCATTATCTTTCTGATCTCGATTATGACCGTTGTCTGTAATATCATCGCCGATATTGTTCTGGGAATGCTTGATCCGCGGATCAGGATCTCTACGGGCGGGGGTGAAAAATAATGAACGATAATCCTTTCAAAGAATTTTTTCGGTCCTGCTGGAAGAATGTGAACTTTATGATGGGTGCCATCATGCTGATAAGCGTTATCGTATTTGCGGTATTTGCCAATCAGATAGCGCCCTACAGCTTTGATCAAAACGACAATACCGCAGTGATGCAGGCACCCAGTTCTGCCCATATTCTTGGCACGGATAATATGGGACGCGATTTGTTTAGCCGGATTATTTACGGTACGCGTATTACGCTGAAGGTTGCGCTGATCGGAGGCGCCATCGAGCTGGCGTTGGGCGTCGTCGTAGGCCTGATGTGCGGCTTCTATGGAGGAATTGTAGATCGACTCATGCTGTTCGTCGCGGATCTGACATGGTGCGTTCCCGGCATGATCATGGCGTTGGCCGTTGTTACGATCATCGGCTCCAACCTGACCAATGCAATTATCGCGATAGCGCTGGTCAACTGGGCTTTTATGGCGCGAACGGTACGCGCCAAAACGATGTCTCTTAAAAACATGGCGTTTATTGAGACCGGTGTGGCTTTTGGCGAAAACAGCTTTGCGCTCATGTTCCGGTATATTCTGCCCAATATTGTTCCGGTGCTGATCGTGATGGTTTCCATGTCGCTGCCGGGAACGATTATGTCCACTACGACCCTCTCCTTTCTAGGCGTTGGTTCGCAGCCGCCGTCTCCAGACTGGGGGCTCATGGTTTCTGATGGCCTGAAGTATATTACGCGCGCACCCTGGCTTGCCATCTATCCTGGTCTGGCGCTGGTCTATGCGGTGCTCAGTTTTTCCATCCTGGGCGAAGGCCTGCGGGATTTGCTGGATCCACGTTCGAAATCGCAGGGTTGAGGAGGTGCCGTCATGAATGAAGAGTTGCTGAAATTGGAAGACCTTTCGATCGATTATAAAGTCCGCGATGGCTACCTGAGCGCTGTAAAAGACGTTTCATTTACCATTAACAAAAGCGAAATTTTCGCCATCGTGGGCGAGTCCGGCTGCGGGAAATCCACCATTGCGCATTCGATCATGCGCCTTTTGGGCGAGAACGCCAAAGTGAGCGGGCAGATCCTGTTCAACGGAGAAGACCTCACGGCGCTTTCCAATCGGGAGATCACCAGGGTGCGTGGGCATGAGATCGGCATGATATTCCAGAATCCGCTGGATTCCCTCAATCCGGTATATACCACCGGAAAGCAGGTGAATGAGGCAATCATGCTGGATGACGTGGATAAGCTGTCTGCCTGGAAAAAGGTTTTGAAGCTGTACAGCGACGTAAAAATGCCTGACGTCGAAAAGAGCGCTGATTCCTATCCGCACGAAATGAGCGGCGGAATGCGCCAGCGGGTCATGATTGCAATGATGCTGTCACGCAATCCGCAGCTGCTCATTGCGGATGAGCCGACTACCGCTCTGGATGTCACCATTGAGGCACAGATTCTCGAAATTATCAAAGAGCTGAAGGAAAAATACCGCACGGCAATCATGCTGATTACGCATAACTTTGGGCTTGTGGCTGAAGTGGCCGACCGCGTGGCGATTATGTATGCGGGCGAGCTGGTAGAATACGGAGACGTTTTTGAGATCTTCGATCACCCCGTGCATCCCTATACAAAATTGCTTATGAAGGCACTGCCCAGGATGACCAAGCACGATGGCAGGCTGCAGACGATTGACGGCACGGTACCGCGGCTTACGAGCAAGAAGCCGGGCTGCCGTTTCAGCAATCGCTGCCCTCATGCAAAAGACATCTGCGCGGATACGGATCCCCAGTGGACAATGCTCAGCGCGACGCATGGCTATTGCTGCCATTTTGCAGAGGAGGCGAAATGATGGAACAGTCGACGTCGGTGATTCATGTTGAACATCTGAACAAATATTTTTCCGTTGGAAATGGCTTTTTCAGCAAAGGGAAGCGCTATGTAAAAGCAGTAAACGACGTGACGCTTGATATCAAAAAGGGAGAAATCATGGGTCTTGCCGGTGAATCCGGCAGCGGGAAGACCACGCTGGCCCGTGTCATTCTAAATCTGACCACGCCTACGGGCGGCACCGTTTTGATGAATGGCGTGGATATGACAAAAGCAACCCATGCGCAGAAAAAAAAGATGCGCTCGGAGGTCGCCGTTGTTTTCCAGGATCCCGCCTCGAACCTTAACCCGCGTGAAACGGTGGAAAGCTCTATCATGCGCCCGCTGGTGCTGCACGGGATGTCCAAGGCGCAAGCGAAGGAAAAGGCGTTGGAAACGCTGCGGACCGTCAAGATGGACGACCGCTATCTGTACAGCTATCCACACCAGCTTTCCGGCGGACAGCTGCAGCGCATCGCTATCGCACGTGCGCTTGCAATCAATCCTAAAATTATGATCCTGGACGAGCCGACAAGCGCATTGGATGTTTCGGTCCAGGCGCAGATACTCAACCTGCTGCTTGATCTGCAGGAAGAGCGTCAACTGACCTATCTGGTCATTACGCACGACCTTAACGTCATCCACTATATCTGCGATCGCGTGGCGGTGATGTATCTCGGAAAGCTGGTGGAGTGCGGGCCGACGGATGCGATATGCAACAATCCGGTGCACCCGTATACACAGGCGCTGATGGCGGCCTCCCCGATCCTTGACCCGCATCTGCGCGGAAGGGAAAAACATATTATGAAAGGCGATCCGGGCAGTCTGATCGACCTTCCCTCCGGCTGTCATTTTCATCCCCGTTGCCCCTTTGCCACCGAGCGCTGCCTGAAAGAAGAGCCGGCGATGCGCTATCTTGCCGCAGACCATCAGGCCTGCTGCCATCTGGCCGATGCGGCCGCAAAGAAATATGATCCTTCCACCCGCTAAGGGTGTCTTGGATAAATTTAGAAGGAGGAAAGCAAATGAAAAACAAAGTGTTGGCCCTATTGCTCGTGCTTGTGCTTACGGTGAGTCTTGTTGCCGGATGCAGTAACAAGCCGGCTGCGTCTGACAATACAGGCGACGGCTCAAACGACGGTTCTCAAACTGCGGCAAAAGTGCCGGATCAGCTGACCATCGTGGACAGCGAATGGGATGGCGTGGACATGTTCCAGTGCGATTCCTGGAACGACATGCAGTGCCTCTACGCTGACAGTATTCTTGCCAAAGCGGATGATGGTTCTGCCATTCCCTGTATCGCCTCCAATTCTGTTTGGAGTGCGGACGGACTCACCTGGACACTCACCTTCCCGGAGGGGATGTGCTACAGCACCGGTGAGGAGCTGGAACCGGAGGACGTGGTCGCCAGCATCAATTGGGGCCTCCAGGTCAGCGCCTATGCCGATGGCTATCAGAACATCGATTCGATGGAGATCAATGGCCGCGACGTTATTATTCACCTCAAAGAATATCAGGCCGATATGGAGTATAATTTCATGCAGTGCTTCATCGGCGTGATCGATAAGGACGAGCTGGACTCCATGAGCAAGGAAGAGCTGCTCTGGGGCTGCCATCCTTATGGACCGTATTATGTCGAGGAGTACTCCCCCGGCGCATATGCGGTGCTGAAGGCAAATCCGGGTTACAAGACGAATAACCCGCTGGTAAAGAATAAAGGCGCCTGCCTGGTCCCGACCATCCGCGTGGAAATGGGCGGCGAACCCTTTACGTACTACACGGGTCTCTGCAACGGCGAGTATGATGTCCTTTCCTCTGCACCTTCCGATTATCTGGAAGATCTGGAGAGCAACAGCGATGTTACGGTCGTCCCGAGCTCCGGCGCTTCCGTCAAGTATGCGGAATTCAATTCGAAGAACGAATTCCTTTCCGATATGAATGTACGCAAGGCGCTGATCATTGCGTTCAATCGCGATAGTCTGAAATCGTATCTGAACCAGTATGAGGATCCGACCTACTGCCTGATCCAGGACAACTGCCTGAACTATGATGAAGCGGCCGTGGATTATTACAAGCAAAACTACGGCTATGATCTGGAAGCGGCAAAAGCACTTCTTGCACAGGCTGGCTGGACAGACACCGATGGAGACGGATATGTTGACAAAGACGGCAAGAAGCTGTCTCTTACCTTTGATGCCCGCGATGATGACAACTCGAAGATCTGCGCGCAGTCCTATCAGGCGGACCTGAAGGCGATTGGCGTTGAACTGAATATCACCACGCAGAATTGGTCTTATGTCAATCAGGATGTCAAGGACGGGAAATTTGATATCGCCTATCTTGGCCTGGGCTGGTCCGAACCGATGCTGCTGGTAAATAACTTCTGCAATCGCAGTGATGCAGACGCCGCGGCCACCAACCTTGATCTCGAAGGATACCTTGCGCTTGTTGCCCAGGCACGCGGCACCGTCGATTATGCTGAGCGTACCCAGGTTATCACGCAGATCCAGGAAAAACTGTTTGATTATTGCACCATCATGCCGCTCATGCGCGATAACGACTTCCGCTGCTGGCGCAGTGACATCCAGGGAATCGTTTATACCAATACCGGCGGTTTCTATCTGAATGATGTCGGCTATACCGGAGAATAATCAGCAACTGAACCCTTTTTATTCATTTTGCCTGTATGACTATAGAAACAGGCCGGAACCCAACTGAAGACAAAGCCGCCGCCCGGAAGGGCGGCGGCTTTCCGTTTATAGAGGCATCGAAAACTCTGGATCGATACACCGCCATACATGCCCGCACAGCAAAACGCCACCCCGGCAGAGGCGGCGTTTCATGTGGGGAAAGAACGGGCGGAGCGTCAGATCAGCTGCTGCTCGTTGATCATCAGCTTGAACTGAAGGCCCAGCTTTTCCGCCGCCTTGCGGCACATGATCATGCGCTCCATAAAAATTTCAAAGTAGTCCATCACAGAACCGTATTTTGTATCGACGGTCAGCTTGAGCTTGATGAGGGTCCGATCCTCGTTGATCTTGAGGACGGATTTTTTGACTGAGTAATTGACCCGGTCATGGATATCGAAGTGGGCGATGTCTTTATTGCGGACCCGGCTGCGCCGTACATCGGATTTATCGGCCAGGATAAGAGCGGCCGCCACGGGGCTCACGGCTACGCCGGTGCCCTCGTCATGATTGCCGATGGCAGAAACCACCGTGGCGATCTCTTCGGCTGGAAAGCGCAGATTGTGCAGGATACGGAAAGCCATTACTGCGCCACTCTGGGAGTGGTCGACCCGATTGACCAGGTTCCCAATATCGTGAAGATAGCCGGCAATCTGAGCCAGCTCCACCGTCCGGGCGGGGTAATCGAGCGTCTCCAGGATATACTTTACCGTTTCCGCCACCAGAGCGACGTGGGAAAAACTGTGGTCAGTGTACCCCAGGGCGACCAGGGAGTCGTCCGCGCGGGCAATATAGGTATTGATGTCAGGGTTTGCCTTGATGGCCGCAAAGGTCAAAGGATGCTCATTCGGCCGGCTCGGTTCCTTCGGCTCCGCCTGCTGCGGGATTGTTTTGCCCGGTTTGTTCATCTTGTCCATAAGTCAACTCCTCCGTCTGACTGAGTTGGGTGCCGCCGTCTGTAAACTGGGCAACAGCGATCCGGTCTCCCGGCTCAAGAGTCGTGTCTGCAACCATCAGGTTGCGGCCGTCGATATACAAGGTTTCTTTTTCGTTTCCATTAATCAAAACTTTGCTCCAGCGGGTAAAGTTATGGCCGGAAATATAGAGAGAGGCTCCTACCTGCCGGACATCATGCAGCAGTACCGGCAACGTACCCATTTGAAGATCTGTGGGTTGATAATCCGACCCGCCGGTGGCGGCCCGATCACCGTAGAGCAGATCGTATTCCAGCAACTCCAGCGTATGCTGATAATCAGGGTCCTCGGCGCTGCGCTGGTGCAGTTTGGTCAGCACGCCGTCATCATAGCCAAGCCGCGCCATCACATCGGCGGAGAGCTGGTAGGCGTAAAGATCCTTGTCCTGTTTTTCCAGCCCGAAATTGCTCCAGATCACATATTCCGAATCAAAAACCGTACCGGAAGACAGGTCCTGGTCCGAAATATTGAAATTCGGCAGATGATCGCCGTACAGAACGACGACGCAGGGCTCGCTGTATTTGGACAGAGCCTCAGTCAGATCGCCGATAAACGAATCAGTCGCCTGCAGCTGGGTCAGATAATAGCCCCATGCCCAGCGCTCCCCTTCATCACCAAAGCCGGTGTTTTCCATGTAAGGAACACCTTCCAGCTGCTCCCGGGGATATTTTCCATGAGCCTGCACAGTAATGGTGTAAACAAGGTCGCGATTGGTTGTGGTATTCATGGCTTTCAAGATCTCGTTTGTTAAAACGCGGTCGCAGGCCCAGCCCGTGGGGCTGAAGGTCACGCCCTGCATGTATTCAACCGAGGCAAAAGTATCGAATCCCAAGCTGGAAAAGACCTTGTTTCGGTCGTAAAAATTCCCTTTGTTATTATGAATCGCATGGCACGAATATCCCTCCGACCGCAGATCGTTACAAAGGGTTTCGCAGGCGGTCTTTTGCAGGATGGTCTCATACGGGTATTCTCCCGCACCGAAATAGGTCAGACTCATACCCGTCAGCACCTCAAATTCGGTATTGACCGTTCCCGCACCCAGAACAGGAACCGTGAGCCAGCCATGTGAGCAGGTTTCTTTCAATGCGCGGAAATTCGGGATCGGATCCTCGGCATAGGTCAGTGCGGCAATGCGGGAAGGATCGAAAAAGGACTCCAGCTGGACGAAAATGACATTGGGCTTTACCGTTTCAGCTGCCGGATCGGGATCCGGGGCAGGAGATAATTCCGTTTCGCCGACGGCGTCCACCACGGTGTCATCGGAATAGCCCTCAGGCCTGTCCACACCGCGGTCAACAACACTGGCACCAAAGCAATAGGCAAACCCGTAGGTCTCATAGGCATTGTGCAGATTGGCAAAACCGCTGGACAACGACTTGGTCGCCGCCGGAACCCTCAACCATAGGATCAGAACCAGCGCGGAAAGCAACACCATTCCCCCGGCACGCAGGAACGGCAGCGGGGCACGCGGCGCGTGCAGCCAGATCCGAATCAGCGCTACCAGGGCCAACAGGACGACGACGGCCATCAACCCCATCTGCAGAGGCGACAGATACATGCCGACAATGCTCCAAACCGATTTGAGCATAAGCAGATCAATGGCAGAGATCGGGGTGATGCGAAAACCGAGGACGATAAAATCCGCTGTCGCCAGACCGAGCCAGACAGCGCAGATCAATATTGTAAAAAATTGACGCCGGGGCAGCAACAACGGGATCGACAACGACAGAAGAACAATTAGAAAATCGCAGGTAAATACTGCCGGCTGGAACAGAAAAAACCTAACCGCACCGAGCATTGAGCGCCGGGCCAGCATTTCCGTAACCAGGGTGATCACAAATGCCAGAAGCAGCTGTGTTGCATAAGGATGCCGTTCCGCCCACCAGGGTCGGCGCCGGGGATCAAGAAACAAAGACATCGGACAGACCTCTTTCATATCGATTCAGCTTTAAGAGCCCACCGATTATGATAGTATATCACTTCCTCATATTTTTTTAAACAAATAAATCGTGAATTTCCAAACAAAACGAAAGGGCTTGTATCGGTAATTTTTTGTTGTTCTTGACAACTTCTACTGAATGTGTTAATGTACTATAAGAACAATACAATAATACAGGAGGAAAGCATATGGCATGGGAGCTTTCCGGCGATCGGCCAATTTATGCGCAGCTGGTCGCGCGATTGACACAGGACATCCTTTCCGGTCGGTTTCCGCCCGGCGGGCGTCTGCCATCGGTTCGTGAGCTTGCATCAGAAGCCGGCGTCAACCCAAACACGATGCAGCGGGCGCTGGCCCTGTTGGAGCAGGACGGGCTTGCCTGTGCACAGCGCACGGTGGGCCGTACGGTAACGGAGGACAGGGATCGTATTGAACGCGCCCGGGAAGAACTGGCACAGGACCGTACGCTTGGCTATCTTGCAGATATGGAAAAACTGGGCTATGGCCCGGAGGGACTGCCGGAACGAATCCGGACGCTTTTAAAGGAAAGGAACGAATAAAATGGCAATTTTAGAATGCGGCGGACTGAGTAAACGCTTTGGCAGCGTCGCCGCGCTGGCGGACACTTCCCTTGCGATAGAACCCGGCCGTATCGTAGGACTATTGGGGCCCAACGGCAGCGGGAAGACCACGCTGCTTAAGCTGGCCTGCGGCCTGCTGACCCCTACAGGAGGTCAGGTGCTGGTAAATGGGATGACCCCTTGCCCGGAAAGCAAGGCGGCAGTTTCCTATCTTCCGGAACGCAATGCGCTCCCCCTGTGGATGCGGATTTCCGCCCTGGTGGATTTTTACGGAGATTTCTATACGGATTTTCGGCCGGATAAAGCGATGGAAATGCTGAGGACCCTGAAGATCGACCCGTCCCGCCCGCTCCGGACGCTGTCAAAGGGTAACCGGGAAAAGGTGCAGCTCATCCTGACCATGAGCCGGGCGGCAAAGCTTTATCTGCTGGACGAACCTATTGGTGGGGTGGACCCTGCCACGCGGGATTATATTCTTCAGACCATCATAGGCAATTACAGCGAAGATGCCGCCGTAGTGATCTCCACCCATTTGATTGCCGATGTGGAGCCGGTGCTGGATGAGGCGGTGTTTCTGAAAGATGGCTCGATATATCTGCATGATTCTGCCGACGCACTGCGTGAAGCACACGGGAAATCGGTAGATGCGTTGTTCCGGGAGGTATTCAAATGTTAGGGAAACTGATGAAATATGAGCTGCGTGCTACATCGCGCATCATGCTCCCCGGTTTTGCCGCCGTCCTGGCGCTGTCGGGGCTTACGCGACTGAGCACGGAATATCTTGCGGGGCGCGGCGGATGGCTCAATGCCGTTTCGGTCATCGTCACGGTCTTGTTCGTCCTGTCCTGCATGGCTGTGGGGCTGCTGGCACTGGTGCTGATGATCCAGCGGTTCCGCGATAACCTGCTGCGGGACGAGGGGTATCTCATGCATACTCTTCCGGTCAGTACGGCGCAAAATGTCTTTGCCAAGCTATTGACCTCTGTGATCTGGTATTTCGGAACGGCGGTGGCGGGCGTGCTGGCGGTCTATATACAGCTGGCAAACGCGCGGAATTTCAGCGGTGTCCTGCAATGGCTGCGCGAAGCAGTGGTGCGGGTATCGCCGGAGATGGCCGCTCAAGGCTTTCTGTTTTTGCTGGAACTGATCCTGTGTGCCACGGCGGGGCTTTCTGCTTTCGCTTTGGTCATCTATGCCAGCATGGCTCTGGGGCACCGGTTCCAGAGCCACCGGGGGCTGATGAGTGTACTGATCTTCTTCGGCATCAATATCGCAACGCAGATCGCGGCGGGTATGGCGGGTGCGGGGGTTACACGTCTGACTGGAAACATCTGGAGGCTGGAAATGTCTGCGGCGGCAGCGGTACACCTGGCACTGCTTTCGACGACGGCGGTGCTGATCATTTACGGTGCTGTCTTTTACTTTATCACCGTAGGAACTCTGCGGCGTCACCTTAATCTGGAATAATTCAACAGCTTTGCAAAGTGCGCGTATGCTTTCTGAAAAGCATACGCGCATTTAGCATCTGTCAAAGGAGGCAGCCTCATATATAGCGGAAATCCGAACGGACAGATATCCTTTTCTCAGCGCTTAGCTGAGAATTGGTAAAAGCGAGCATCGACGGATGCGGGAGGGAGAAAAAGCAGAGGCTTTAATCCCCGGCAGGGTCGTAGGCATCACACGGTTCGTCTGTCTGGTGCTGCAGATGTCCTTCTATTTCGGACTGCTGCCGTCCGGGCGCTTGTCCGGCGTTCCCCAGATCCGAAAAACTAAGGCTGCCGGGCGCCACAGGCCGCCCGGCAACGCAACAAGTATTGGCCCATAGGGCGCTTGCCCTGGCGGGCAACCGCCTTATTCTGCACATGCGGAGGTCATGATCTTCGCCCAGATACGAAGGGTCTCTTCATAGGCATGATATTGTTTTTCCACCGTTCCGCTGTATTTCCGCAGCTCGTCGAGGATATTCGTAAAAAGTGGATAGTGAAAATAGTCGCAGACCAGAGGCAGCGTGCGCCGCAGATTTTCTGTCATTACGGTGATCTTATCCTCATAGTGCGCCTGGTCGGTAATGTACAAAAGAAGGGGCTTATACCGGATCCAGCCGATGCAGGCGGCATAAAACCGACGGATGATCTGATCGGAGTCTGGCTTGATATATTTTAGCTGGGTGGGCAGGACACCGGTCAAAAGATGGTTATAGGAAGAAAACCCGTCATGAAAGGCATAGCACGGGACGCGCAGAACCTTCCGCTCGCTCAGACAGGTGCTGAGAAAGGTATCCTCTCCCCTGGCGCCCGGCGGGTTGAAAAAGGGGAAAACGCGGGACGGGTCGGTAAGGCTGATGCAGAGGTTTGAACCCGAAATGAACTTGGCATGGTTGATCTCCGGTACCTCAAAGACCTCACGATTCACCAATACGCCGATATCCGCATAGGTCACGCCGCCGTTGCTCATCACTCTTTTGACATTGTCCCAGTTAAGGATATCGTTGCTGATGGCCTCAACGAACAGACGAAACTGATCTTCCGGAAGCCTGTCCGAAAAATCGATGTACGGGATGGGGGAAATATAGCCGCAGTGGTATCCGTGAGTAATATCTGCGGCCTGAATATTCTTCAGGTGAGTCTTCAGCACCTGCTGTCCACCCCAGAGCGCCGTGTCGCTGTTTTTGGTCACAGCCATGGGATATTCGTCATCGTCCAAAAACATCAGGTAGTCCATTTTGTTCTTAATCGCTTGATACAGAATGATATTCCGCTGGGCAGCGTAGCCCTTTCGAAACAGCATGGAGGCCTCTGCCTGGGTGATGACGCCGCTGCCGACCAGCGAACGCCGGGTCTCCTCTATCTCCTGCTTCCCGTAGAAATACTGCCCTTCCAACCACTGAGAGACCTCAGGTTTGATGGAGGTATAGTCTGTACGCTTTGTGTTCCGGTATTCGAGATCATAAGCGACGAACAGATTCAATCCCACGTTTACGTCGCTGACCAGCTGGGATTCGAACCAGTTGAAAACATAGCTTCGCAATACTCGTTGAAAATGTTTTCTTCCAGTGGCAAACCCGATGGCGACCTTGATTTTCTTCTCGTTCACCAATCGTCCTCCTCTATGTATATTTGAATTTTTTTAAAACAAAAAGTATTAATTTTCTATCAGTATATCATATTTTCGGCAAGAAAAAAAGCGAGAATGGGAAGCCCTGGGAAAAAAGCGCCTGTGGGAAGCAGCCCGGGGATCTGGCGGCAAAGAAAACCGGCGGTGAAAACCGCCGGTTGGGACGAAGGATGGGCATGGAAAAAATAAATAAAAAGACAGCCGCGGTCATAATTGACCGCGGCTGTATACGTTATCGTTCTTCCCTGAAATAGGGCAGCCCAAGGTTTGCGGGAGGTTCGTTTTCCCGGTTTTTCCGGATCGAAACCACAACCAGTACGATAATGGTCACCACATAGGGCAGCATTTTAAAGATCTCCTGGGACGAACGTCCCAGCGTGATGCCCGGAATATAAAGATACAGCCAGAACAGTACGCCGAAGAGATAAGAACCCCAGATGGCATGGACGGGCTTCCACCGGGCAAAGATGACGAGGGCAACGGCAAGCCAGCCGAGCTTTTCGATCCCACCGTCGCAGGCCCAGGTGCCCATGATATAGTCCATGGCGTAATACAGGCCGCCCAGGCCGGTGATAGCCGCACCAATGCAGGTCGCCAGATATTTATACCTGGTGACGGGGATACCCGCTGCGTCGGCGGTGGCCGGGTTCTCCCCCACTGCGCGAAGGTTGAGGCCGCCGCGGGTCCGGTTTAGAAAATACCGCATTCCAATGGCCAGCAGGATCGCCAAATATACCATAAAGCCCAGGCCGGAAAAGACGCCTACGTCGGAGAGAAAGGGCAGTGTCGCCCGGAAAGCGCGGCTCGTTGTCGCCACCGAGATCTGGCCGACGCCGCCGGCCATCTTGTTGATGGCGCCGCCGAACAGGTTGGCGACGCCGGAGCCGAAGATGGTCAGCGTCAGACCGGTGACGTTCTGGTTTGCCCGCAAGGTGATGGTGAGAAAGCTGTAGATCAGCCCGCCGAGGGTCGAGGCCGCCAGAGCGCACAGCAGGGCAACAAGGAGGCCAACCAACGCTTTCGGTGCGGCGCTGACCGATTCATACCAGAAGGAGCCAGCCAGGCCGGCAATACCGCCCAGATACATAATGCCCGGAACGCCCAGGTTGAGACTGCCCGATTTTTCAGACAGGATTTCACCGATGGCGCCGTAGAGGATGACCGTGCCGAAAACGACGGATGCTTCTATCAGGGTAAAAAGCTGCGTCATCTTACTTCGCCTCCTTTTTCCCGCGGAATACCAGCCGGTAATTGATAAAGAATTCGCTGCCGAGGATGAAGAACAGGATAATGCCTGTAATCATCTCTGATGCATAGTCGTTGAGGTTATACTGGGACGCGATCTGGATGGCGCCCTTTTGAAGAAAGACAAGGAGGGCAGACACCAGGATCATCACAAAGGTGTTGAACTTGGCAAGCCAGGCAACGATGATCGCGGTGAAGCCGCGGCCGCCGGCGGTAGTGGTGCTGATGGTATGCGATGCGCCGGCCACGGCCATAAATCCCGAAAGACCACAGATCGCTCCGGAGAGAACCATCGTGCGTATCACGACCTTCCCCACCGAGATGCCGATGTATTTCGCCGTACGTTCACTCTCTCCGACAACGGCAATTTCATATCCTTGCTTTGAGCTGCGGAGGTAAACATACATTGCCACGGTAAACGCCAGAACAATTAGGACATTCAGCAGATACTGCTGGCCGAACAGGAAGGGAAGCCAACCGTCCTTTGTTATCGGATTGATGACGCCGACGGTATTAGAGCCATAGGGGTTTTCCCATTTGGCGACAAAAAACGAGGTCAGCTGGATGGCAACATAGTTCATCATCAGGGTAAATAGCGTTTCATTCGTCCGGAAGCGCGCTTTAAAGATCGCAGGTACGACGCCCCAAATTGCCCCGGCCGCGGCACTGACGATGAACATCACAATCAGTAAAAGCCAAGTGGGCATGTGGCCACCGAAATAGATCATGCAGGCTGCGGTGGCAAGGCCGCCGACAAGGATCTGCCCTTCTGCCCCGATGTTCCAGAACCGCATCTTGAAAGCCGGCGCCAGCCCGATGCCGATAAAGAGGAGCATCATGGTGTCACGGGCCGTCACCCAGGTGCGCCTGGCGGTCCCGAATGCGCCGTTCCACATGGAAGCATAAACTTTCAGGGGATTTAGTTTTACCATTGAATAGATGATGCCGGCGCAGACGATCAGGGCGAGGAGCACGGAGATCAGCCGGATCCCCCATGCCCGCCAGGCCGGAAGCGCGTCGCGCTTTATAATATGGAACAGAGGTTCCTTCGTTTCACGATTCATGCCGTCACCGTCCTTCGATGCTGGTCATCATCCGACCAAGCGTGCGCTTGTCTGCCATACGTCCGTCGACGATGCCGCTCACCTGACCGCCGCAGAGGACGAGGATCCGATCGCACAGTTCCAGCAGCACGTCGAGGTCTTCGCCCACGTAGAGGACGGCGACGCCGTTTTCCTTCTGCCGGTTAATCAGGTCGTAAATGGTGTAGGAAGAGTTGATATCCAATCCCCGGACAGCATAGGCGGTCATCAGCACGGTGGGGGCAGAGGCGATTTCACGTCCGACCAGCACCTTCTGTACGTTGCCGCCGGAAAGTTTTCGCACGGGGGTTGCAACATTGGGCGTATTGACCTCCAGCTCGTCGACAACCCGCTCTGCCAGACGGCGGGGTGCCTTTCGATCGGCGAATACCGACCGGCCGTGTCGGAAGCTGCGCAGCATCATGTTGTCGGTCAGGTCCATGCTGGCGACCAGGCCCATACCGAGCCTGTCTTCCGGAACAAAGGACAGTGCGACGCCCATAGCGGAAATCTCCCGCGGGTTCCTGCCGATCAGCTGCTCGTTTTTGCCGGTCTCCGGATCAAGGTAGGTGATGCTGCCGGCCTCTACCTTCTGCAGCCCGGCAATGGACTCCAAAAGCTCTTTCTGTCCGCAGCCTGAAATGCCGGCGATGCCCAGAATCTCGCCGCTTTTTGCCTCAAAGGATACGTCGCTTAGGCGGAGAACGCCATCCATGTCGCGTACCGACAGGTTTTCCACCCGCAGGCGCGGTACCGGGTTTTTCGGCGCGGGCCGTGCAATGTTGAGGGAGACGGCCCGGCCCACCATCAGGTTGGTCATCTCCTGCGCGTCGGTTTTCGACGTGGGCATATCCCCCACGAACTGGCCGCGGCGCAAAACCGCCACGCGGTCGGAAAGCTCTTCCACCTCGTGCAGCTTATGCGTGATGATGACGATGGCCTTTCCGTCGCTTCGCATATTGCGCAGGACGGAAAACAGCTTTTCCGTTTCCTGCGGCGTCAATACAGCGGTGGGCTCATCCAGGATCAGGATGTCCGCGCCGCGGTAGAGAACCTTGACGATTTCGACCGTCTGCTTTTGTGAGACGGACATATTGTAGACCTTTTGGTCCGGGTCAATCTCAAAGCCGTACTGTGCAGCGATGGCCCGGACCTTTTCGGCGACCGCCTTCATGTCAAGACGGCCTTTTCCCGGAAGCCCGAGGATGATATTTTCTGCCGCGGAAAGAACATCCACCAGCTTGAAATGCTGATGAATCATTCCGATGCCCAATTCATAGGCGTCCTTGGGACTGCGGATGATGACCTTACGCCCATCAACGAAGATATCGCCGGCGTCCGGGAAATAAATACCCGCGAGGATGTTCATCAGCGTTGTCTTGCCGCTCCCGTTTTCCCCCAGCAGGGCGAGGATCTCTCCGCGCTGGATGTCGAGCCATACCTTGTCATTGGCTATGACGGTGCCAAAGGTCTTTGTGATATCCCGCATGCACACCGCTGCTTCAGTCGTTTCCAATCGGGCTCCCTCCAATCTCAGGAATGAAATCGGGAAAAGCCGTTGTATCAACGGCTTTTCCCGAAATATGGATAAAAGAAATCAGTTCAGTTCCGTGATACCGTCGATGCGCAGATCGAAGTACGGGGCGCTGCGGAGGGTGGACTCCTGGAATACGCCGTCCTTAATGGCTTCCTGGCCGTTCATGCCATAGGCACCGGTATAGGAGGTCAGGTGCTCGCCGCCGACGGTGAAGGTGGAGCAGTCAAATACATTGAAACTGCCATCCTTGATGGCGGCTTCGACCTCGGCGACTTTTTCCGCCGTGCCTTCGGCACAGCTGTTGCCGAGCGCGGAAATCATAACTGCGCCTTCATTAAAGCCTTCGGCCCAATCGGTGGCAATCTCTTCACCCTTCACGATGCAGTTGAAGGCATAGGTGTAATACACGCTCCAGTCGTTCTGGGCACTGGTCAGGGCTGCGTCGGGAGCGACGGACAGCATGTCCACATTGTAGCCGACACAATAGACGGTGGTGCCGGCCTCAAACATCGCCTGACAGGCGGATGGGGCGCCGGTGGAATCGGCATGCTGACTGAGGATGATGCAGCCGTTGGAAATAAGGGAGTTGGCAGCTTCGGCCTCAGCGGTCGGATCATACCAGGAGTTCGTATAGGAGACGCTCATGGCGACATTGTCAACGACGGACTTGACGCCCAGATAGAAAGCGGTGTAGCCGGAAACCACTTCGGCATAAGGAAATGCGCCGACATAGCCGAGCTTGATGGTGCCGTCGGGATTCTTGTTCTGATCGGTGACCTTGCCGTCGGCAACCAGTTCTGCCAGCTTCATGCCGGCCACGACACCGGAAACATAGCGGGACTGGAAGGTGTCGTTAAAGGCGTTTTTAAAGTTCGAAAGGCCGGAGGTGGCAGCGACATCGCCGGTCATGGAGATAAAGGTGACATCCGGATTTTCGGAAGCGGCCTGCTGCATATAGCTCTGATGGCTATAGCTGTCGGAGAAGATGTAATTGCAGCCAAGCTCGACCAGGTCGGTGGCGGTGTCATAGCACTTCTCGTCTTCGGTGATGTTGTATTTCCAGACGATTTGGTCTTCGGAAATCCCGGCGGCCGCGGCGGCCTTCTTGATACCGTCGATGTGCGCAAAGTCATAACCGACGTTTTCGTCACCAACGAGGATTACGCCAATTTTGACAGCGGCGGTGTCAGGAGTATTGCTGCTGTCATCGGGGGTGCTGTTGTCAGCAGGGGTATTGTCGGCAGGGGTATTGTCATCGCTGGCACTCGGGGCCTTGCTGCAGGCGGCGAGCATGACAATCATAAGCATCGCAAGCAGCAGCGCAGTTAGCTTTTTCATACGTTTCCTCCACAATATTTTTCATATTTTGAATCGCTTAGCGATCCGAACAAAAGAAATGCGGGAGCCGTAATGGTTCCCGCACAATGCATCGCAGACGAAAACCGTCGGGGTTTTCCGCGAAGCATTGATAGTCCGGCCATTTACGGCAACCAGGTAGAGACGCCGGACCCCTATCGCCCGGCATATATCAACGCCGATATTCAGTTATTCCGGCTCAGCAGAAGCTTATGGAGCCATCGTTGCCCATGGAACACACCCGGGCGAGGGATTCGACCCGAAAGCCTTTTTCACGGATCAGGCCGCCGCCGGGCTGAAATGTTTTTTCAATTGCGATGCCGGCACCCACAACCTCCGCACCGGCCTGTTCCACAAGGGAGATCAGACCGCTGAGCGCCGCGCCGTTGGCCAGAAAGTCGTCGATGATCAGGACGCGGTCTTCGGGAGAGAGATATCGTTTGGATACATAGACCGTCAGGACGCCGCCGCGGGTAAAGGATTCCACCTGTGCGGTATACAGATCGTCGTCCATGTTTTTGGGCTTGCTTTTTTTGGCAAACAAAACCGGGCAGCCGAATACCTGTCCCGTGATACAGGCCAATCCGATGCCCGACGCCTCAATTGTCAATATTTTGTTTACACCCTCGCCCTGATAAAGGCGGTAAAATTCCTTGGCCATATCCAGAAAGAGGGCGGGATCCATCTGGTGGTTTAGAAAACTGTCCACCTTGAGTATGCCGCCGGCAAGTACCGTTCCGTCTTCCCGGATACGGCGCTCCAATAGCTCCATGGCGTCCACCCCCAAAAAAGAAAATACATCAGCCGGCCAAGGTCGCCTGATGAAAAATTACATCTTCATTTTACTATTGAATGCCGGTTCGAGCAATTGTGGGTTCCTCTAAATTTATTGTCGGATTTTGGGTTTTGTTTTGTCATATGTAATAGAAAATCCCATGCGTGGGATTAAAGCTCATCCAGTTGCGGGGTTTCGGAAAGAAATTCGCAGGGCAGCCGAAGAGCTTTAAAAAAATCAACCATTGCCATAGGCGCAAATTTTTCGGTGGAATAATGGGTACCGCCGATCAGGCTGACGCCTGCCCTCTGCGCCGCTTTATGGATGGGCGGACAGATCGCCGCCCGCAGGGAGGTCACGCCGGTGATAAAGGCATTGCAGCCCTGCGCGCGAAGGAACTCGTAGATCGTGGCGTCCTTTGCGCCGCCGCACATGACGGCGAGACGGCCGTTTTCAAGTACGGACCCGCCGTAGGGATACAGCGAAGTGCGGTGCCCCAAAAGAGCACCCAGCGTATCGGCGGCCTCCTCCGCCGTACGGAAGGGGGAATCGCAGATAAGACCCATATAGACCCCGTTCTGAAGGTAGAACGCCGCCCGCGGCGTCGCGCCAAGCACCCGGACCAGATTCGTCCCCGGGGAATATGGTCCGTTGCGGTCAAGGGGGATATGGTAGGAGAAAAGGCTGATTTCCCGTGCCCGCATCAGCGCAAGATCCTCTTTCGATATGGGCGGGTAGTCCGTTGCATCCACCGGCCGCTGGGGCACGGGATGATGGGTAAAAAGTACGCATCGGCGGGCATCGGAGTGCTTCAGCGCATTGAAGACCTCCCGGGACGCGAATGTGGCGGTATATACGCGCTCCACCTGCCGGCAATGGTCGGTTTGAAGACCCTTGACGGGGAAGACCTCGGTGCAGGCTTCCGGCTGGAATTGTACCGCCAGAGCGGCATAAAGATCTTTTGCATCCATGGGGTAACCTCCCGGCTCACGGCCAAACGATCATGACCCACGCTCCCCCGTGTCAGGGACGGCGGCCGGGTTCCCGGTTTGCGTACAGGTAATCGATCACCCGGACGAGGTCGCTGAAAATGCCGTATCCCGTCTGCGTGATTTCAGGGTCGTGCTCTACGACGGTCAGCTTCCCCATCAGATCGGTGGTGAGGGAATAGACAGATGATGTCCCGGTGATCCCGGCCCAGATGCTTCCCTGAGGTACCTCTGCAGGACAGACAACGGCGGAAACGCTGCCGTCGTCATGCATCTCACCGGTGCATAACAGTTTGATGACGCAGCCTCGGGCAGCGGCCGCATTCATATCGGCGGCCGTAACGGCTTCAATACCGGTGCGCCGGACATCCATGGGTGTAATGCCTGCTCCCATCAGCACATTCAGCAGGGCGGCAAGCTTGGCGGCGGCGTCCCACCCCTGCATGTCCAGGGATGGATCGGCTTCCACAAAGCCGTGGCGGCGCCCCTCCGCCAGGATGTCGTCATAGAGCATACCTGTTGCCAGCCGCTCCAGCACAAAGTTGGTCGTGCTGTTCAAGATGCCCTCCACTTTTTGAATTTTGCAATATTTCAATGTGTCCGCCGCCAGGTTGAAGACAGGGGTTCCATCCATCACCGTGGTCTCGCAAAAAAAGCAGACCTTCTGCCTGGCCGCCATGTCGGCCAACCGAGCATAGCACCACGCGACCGGACCCTTATTTGCCGTGATCGCATGTCTGCCGCGGGAAAGGGCCGCCTCCAGATGGGAAATGGCGGGCTGGCCGGTGAAAATATCCAGCGGAGTCAGCTCCAGCAGTACGTCATAGTCTGTTCCGCGGGCGACGTCCAGCGCACTTTCGGTGCCCGGGAAAGAGCCGCCGGCTTCGATCAGCGCCAGCGCCGCGGAAAGATCAATGCCGGCAGGGTCGGCGGCCGTTCCGTGGCGGCCGGTAGCGATGGCCGTCACGCGTACATCGACACCGTAATCTTTTTTCAGCGCTGCCTGCTTATCCAAAAGGATCCGGGCAAAAGCGCGGCCGGCATTGCCAAAGCCAAGCATAGCCACGTTCAAAACTTTCATCAGGTTCCGCCTCCGTTTCATTTATGCGTGTGCCTGTTATACACAATTATAACACAAAAAAGGTTGTTGGGCAGACCCTCTTTGCTGCAGCAATGGGGCAAAACATAAAAAAGCCCCGCCGAAAGCCCGGCGGGGCAAATGTCATATCCAGTTGGCAAAGAAAGAGGCAAACACCACCGTGATCAGTCCGGCCACCGAAATGGCCAGGCCGCTCATGGTCCCTTCGGTCTCCCCGATCTCCATGGCCTTCGCAGTTCCGATGGCATGGGAAGCGGTCCCGATGGCAATGCCCTTGGCAACGGGCTCCTCGATTCGGAACAGGCGGCAGACGGTTTCTGCCAGCACATTTCCCAGAATGCCCGTCATGATGATGACGGCCACCGTAATGGCAGTGATCCCGCCCAGTTCAGCTGATACACTCATTCCGATGGCTGTGGTAATCGATTTTGGCAGCAGCGTAACATATTGCTCATGGGTCAAACCGAACAGGCGGGAGAGCACATATACGCCCCCGAGGCTTGCCAGCACGCCGGACAATACGCCGGCGGCAATCGCTTTCCAGTTGCGCTGCAGAATCTCAAACTGCTGGTATAGGGGGACAGCAAGACAGACAGTTGCCGGTGTCAGCAGATAACTGATGTATTTAGCCCCGTTATAATAAGTGTCATAGTCAATATCAAATGTGCGTAGCACAACGATCAAAAGGACGATAGCAATCAGCAGCGGGTTCAAAAGCGGAAGGGGAAACCGTTTTTTGATCAGGCGTCCAATCTCAAAGGCAAGGATGCTGAGAACGGCGCCGAAAAACACAGAGCCGCAGATAACGTCTTTCATTCCGTTTTGCCTTTCTCAGAGCGGATTATCCGCTGCGTCACCCGGCCGGTCACCGCCATTACGAGGACCGTGGTGACAAAAATGACGACGATAATTGGCACAAGCATCTCCCGCATGATGCCCCATACCTTCAGCAGCCCAACGGCTGCAGGGATGAACATCAGCGCCATGATGTCGAGCAGAAACTCCGCGGTCTGCCAGACCTGATGCAGTTTGACGATCTTTAGCTTCAGGGCCAGTAGCATCAGGAGAAAACCGTAGATGCTGGCGGGAATGGGCAGGGGAATAAAATAGTTAAGCAGCTCTCCGAGAAAGGAAATCAGGAAGATGATGCCGGCTTGACGGACGTACAGCATAGGGACTCTCTTTCATAAAGTGTGGTGTTTTTTATTTTAAACAAAAATGCGCGCCTGTCAATAAATTGACGTCCGGAAAACATAGGCATCCCGTGGCACGATAAATCAGACAACGACAGGGAGCCTCTTCCCAGTTTTTCGGTGTGCAAAAGGGAATATGGGAAAATTTGTAGTTCGTTTTGTACCGGTATATAATTAAATACGCAAGCAAAATCGGATAGAAAGATCTGAATAACGAAAACAAGGGTGAAGTCCGTGATCTGGCAGGATACCATGGGACTTTTCCGATAGCAATGCCTATCAAAAGTGACGGCAGCATATTTCGTCGATGTCAAAACAGGAATTTTCTAAAGGAGGAACGAAAATGTCATATACCGTAGATTTTGAAAATGTATCCACGATAGGGCTGGAATCCTCACCTGTGGCAGCGGCACTCGCGGGACTGCGTGCCAATGAGGCGCGCTACTTTAAAAATAAATATAACCATAATTTTTCAGTCGTCCCGGCAGATGAAGGCCGGGAAACCGTCGACTATGTAAACCTGATTTTAAAAAAAGAGCGCAGTATTGAGCTGGCGGCCAAGCCGTTGGAGACATCCCGCTTTCAAGTGGAAAACATTCGGTTTGCCAATGTCTTCTATGAGGATGGGCTTGAGGTGAATGTCATGTATACGGTTGATGATCCGAAAAAACGGCCGTCGGATTCAAGCTTTCCGAGGGCATGGAGGTGCCGAAGGAGCTGGAAGGAAGATTTAAGTTTGCTAGGCAGAAATCAAAGATTGCCGGAACGATTCGGGGTTCATTCTTTGTTATCAAAGGGGAATATGAAAGGTAAAAAAACATCGTGCCCTTTTGGCGGCGGCAGGGTAAAGACCCAGGCCACGTCATCAAATCGAAAGAAAGGCCCCGGAACCGTCGGCTCCGGGGCCTATTGAAATTAATGATGAATCGGATACTGCCCTGTTCGGAGCTGAAACACCGGAGCCATGAAATATATCTCCGGTGTTTGAGGTTCGCTGATTTCCTGATAATCAAACTGCACTCCGTTCCGTGCGGCAGAAGAAAGCCAATAACGGGAAGTGACCTCCGGTCATTCTCTGATTACCTTCAGCGTTTTCTTGATGTCGCTTAAGGTTTTTAATAATTTGGATACGCCCATAACGCACAGGGTATTCAAAATTTTTTTATCCTGAACAGGGCAGCTAAATCCTTATTTCCTTTCATATTATAAGAAATACAGAAAATTTTGAAATTCAATTATCTTGATTATTTTCAATTTTAAATATATAATACAATATAACAAAATATTTGGTGCGTATAATGAATCAGCACAAGACTACCTGTTAGTCTTGTGCTTTATTTTTTGCTCCAAATATTAAAATAAGGAGGAGAAAAAATATGGAATTTCATATGAAATTACCACGAAACAGAAAGGAATTTGCATTATTCATAGCTGTTATTTCCATTATCTCTGTCAATATCATTGCCCCACTTATCACGTGTTTTGAAAGGGGGTTCCGCTTGTATATCTGGGCAGATACGCTGAAGTGTATTCCTTTTATTTGGATTGCCGTGATCGCAATGGTACTGATTACATACAAACCGGCTGAATGGTTGACCGATCGAATTGTAAAAAAGGGTGACAGCTTTAGACCTTGTATTGTGATAAACATCCTTTGTACAGTATTCCTAATGTCGATCTTCTTAACTATTATTGGCACTTGGATTGGGATACGTCATATCAGCATGGAACCGATCTATATGTTTTTCTACAAATGGCCTCGCAATGTTGTAATTTCATTCTTTGTCGAAGCGTGTATCGCGCAGCCAATAGCTAGGTTCGTAATGTTAAAAGTTCATCAGCATAAAGATTCAAAGACACAATTAAACGCAGGCACTTAATTATTAAAATCTGGTCAACATTCAAATCAGCAAAAAGACGCGCCTTTCGTACTGATTTTTTTGCGGAAAACATGGAATTATAATAATATGCGTAACAGGGATGAGAAGCATTACATCAATAACGTAGAAAAACAGCGACGGCGCTATTATGTCCTGCTTTAACAAGGGAAAGCCGCAGCTTTTCTCTTTTCTTGAAGAATTTCAAAGAATGATATATACTGGCGACATATAGTTATTTGCACGATGGACTAAATCCGCGGGGCGGGGATTACCGCACCGAACTGAGATGATTTCATGGGGGGTAGGAACTTTGGAATATCAGAATGTGGTAAGCCGCATTATTGCGGCAGAGCACAGCGCCAAGGAGATTGCCCAGGAGATGAAAGATCGTGAACCAGAGCTGGAGGCAGAGCTGCAGAAGGACCTGGACGGAATCCGGCAGGATGCTATGGAACAGGCCAAGCGGAGAGTGGCGGAGGTGCAGCGCCTGATGAATATCCAGGTAGACAAGGATCTCGCCCACTGGGATACTAAGCTGAAGCAATCCATGGATCGGGTGGAGAACGCCAATCGGAAATACCGGCAAAACTGGGTGGATACCTTGTTCTCAATGATTGTGAAAGAAACACCATGAGACCTATCGTCTCGCCCTATGAGGCGCTGGCTGCCAAAGCCCGGGCTATGTACGGCAAGCGGCTGCGGTTTGAGGACTATGAGCGTCTGGGTCACTGTACCACAGAGCAGGAGGTCCTGGACAATTTGCGGCAGCTGCCTTTCTGGGCCACCTCCGCAGCCCCGAATCCTCCGTCTACGGCATATGTGGGCCGGGTGGAGCTGGAGAGCATCCTGCGGGATAAATATCTGCAAGCGTACCAGGCGTTATCGTATTATATTCCCCAAGCAGACCGGGAGCTGCTCTGCTTCCCTGTGCTGCTGGCGGAACAGGACATGATTCTCCGCGCTATGCGCCGCCTCAAGGCAATGAGTGGGTTGCCCGCAGGTGAAGGGCCCGGACAGCCGGAACCCCTGCTTCGGCACAGCCGAATGGACTGGAAGGTAATGATGTCCTGCCGGAACTACGGTGAGTTGGCTGCAGCGGCTGAGGGCTCAATTTACGCCCCTGTGCTGCAGCACCTACGTCTGGAGAGCGGCGAGGCGCTACCGGATTATATGATGACGGAGAAACTGCTGCAGACGGCATATTTCACGCACATCTACCGAGTGATTCACCGCCGCTACAGCGGGGAGACGAAGGAGTTGCTGCTTAAAGCTTTCGGACAGCAGGTTGACCTCCTGAATCTGATCCATGTACTGCGTGTCAAGACGTATTTCCCTGAAATGCAAAATTTGTTCACCATCCTGTTTCCGTTTCATTACCGGCTTAGCCCGGAGCTTCTCACCGCACTATGCGCGGCGCCGGATACGGCGGCGGCATTCTCACTGTTATCCCATTCCCCGTATGCCGAAAGTTTTCGGGATGTGAATGTGGCGGAGGTAGAGGACTATTACCGCCGTGCACTCTATATTTTTAGCCGTCAGCAGCTGCTGACCGGTGCGCCCTCTGTATATACCGCCATATCGTTTCTGAACCTAAAGGAAGCGGAACTGGGGATGCTGGTCAACATCATTGAATCTGTAAAATATGCCGTCCCGTACGACAGCGATTTTGCCCGCCTGATTGGGGCATAGCGCAAGAGGGAGATGATCTGCATTGTCTGTGGAACCAATGAAACTTCTCACGGTGGCTGGACCCCTGGGCCGATTCGAAGAAGTGGCCGCTGCATGCGTCATTGATCAGGAGATCCATCTGGAATCCGCCCTGCATCTGTTGCAGGGAATCCGCGGCCTGCAGCCCCTGCAGACTGCAAATCCGTATACCGACCTGCTGCGTCGGGCGGAGGATCTGGCAGCCAGACTGGAGATCCCGCTGGGCCGGCAGGAGGATAAGCGACAGTGGACTACGGAGGAGGCTGCCGCCTATTTTGACATGCTGGAAAGCAAAACGTCCGACTGGAACCAGCAGCGGGCGGGGCACCTCCGCTCAGCGGAACAGGATCGCAATATGATCGCTGAGTTAGAGAAAATGAGGGGCGTTTCCTCTGAACTGAACGATCTATGGAACATGACGTACGCTCGGTTCCGATATGGGTATCTTCCCCGGGAGACATACGATGGGTTTGCGGATTCGCTCCAGCGGCGGGAGGATGTGTTTTTCTTCCCTACCAATGTAGAGACGGATCGCGTTTATGGTGTGTATTTTACCACCAAGAACTCCCATGCACAGGTGGATGTTCTGTTCAACTCTCTTCATTTCGTCCGTATCTGGATCGAATCCAGCCCTGCAGGAACCGTGGATGAGGCCATAGCGGATATCAAAACCCGGATACAGACCGCCGAGACGGAGGCAGAACGGCTGCGGGGAGAGATCAGCGCTCTGCGGCAGACGGAAAAAGAGACGCTGCTCTCTGTGTTTACTTTCCTTCGCTACCGTAAGGAGTGCTGCGACATTCAACGCTATGCCGCCTGCAGCCGGGAGACTTTCTACCTTACAGGCTGGGTACCTCAGACAGCGGTGGCGGCACTGATGGAAAAGCTTAATTCCATGGGAGAGCTGTCCTGCGTGCTGGCCGATGATACCGAAAACCAATTTGCTACGCCGCCGACTCGTCTGCGGCATGGCCCGCTGGGTAGGATTTTCCGTCCTTTTCTGGAATTATACGGCCTGCCGGCCTATCACGAGACGGATCCGACCGCCTTTATGGCGCTGACATACTGCTTGTTTTTCGGCATTATGTTCGGTGATTTGGGGCAGGGTTTGGGGCTGGCGCTGATCGGACTTTTTGTGTGGAAGAAAAAAGGTTCCTGGCTGGGACCGATCATCGCCTGCTGCGGTGGTTCGGGCGCCATTTTTGGCTGCGTTTACGGCAGCGTATTCGGATTTGAGAACTGGCTGCCGGGCTTTAAGATTCTGGAGGGCAACCATGTGCTGACGCTGCTGCTGCTGTCGGTTTTTTTGGGCGTCTTCATGCTGCTTCTGGCGATGGCGATCAACGTGGTCAACGGCATCCGCCAAAAAAATTATATAAAAATCCTGTTTGGGCCAAATGGCATAGCCGGTGCAGTTTTCTATGGCGGCACCGTACTGATGGTGGCGTTGACTGCCTCCGCCACGGCAGACCTTATGACACCGGGATATGTTCTGCCGGTGATCGTGCTGCCGCTGGTGCTGATGTTGCTGCGGGAGCCTCTGTCCAAACTGATTTCCGGCGACCCGGACTGGAAAAACATCCGGCCGGGGGAACTGCTGGGTCTGGGGTTTTTTGAGCTGTTTGAAACGCTGCTGTCATATCTGACCAATACGCTCTCTTTTTTGCGGGTGGGCGCTTATGCGGTGATCCATGTTGGGCTGATGCTGGTGGTGCAGATGATGGCCAAGTCGAATAACCTGGTGGTTCTGGTGCTGGGGAATCTGTTTGTCATGGGATTTGAAGGGCTTCTGGTGGGAATCCAGGTATTGCGTCTGGAATTTTACGAACTGTTCAGCCGATTTTACGACGATGGCGGTATTCCTTACCAAACCCGCCATATCGATTACTCCACCCGCTCTACGACGTAAGCGGCAGCAGAAAATTACTATGTCTGCGGGCATGACGGGCCTGCGATCTTTATAGGGAGGGCTGTTTTATGGACTATCTGATCCTGCTGTTTGCCACACTGGCGATGCTCTCGCCGCTCTTTCTTATCGGGGTGCGCAAATATACGGGAAAGCGTGCCAAGCACGCGCTTCTGGTCAATCTCATTTCGTTTGCCGGGTGCATGGTGCTGGCCGTGGCGTTTGGATTTTTTGGCAGCGCCTCAGCGATAGGCACCGCCGCCGGGTCGGCGACGGCTGCCGCATCCTCCGGTATCTCCGACGGTCTCAAATATATAGGAGCCGGTCTGGCCGTCGGCCTGTCCGGCATCGGCGGCGGAATTGCCGTTGCCTCCTCGGCCGCTGCGGCGCTGGGTGCCATCTCCGAAGACGAGAAGGCTTTTGGCAAGTCGCTGATCTTTGTGGGCCTGGCGGAAGGTGTCGCGCTGTATGGTCTAATTGTCGCCTTGCTGCTGCTGTTTACCTGATATGAAATATTTCGTGATTACAGACAGTATGGATACCCTGATCGGGCTGCGCTTTGCCGGAATTGAAGGCGTTATGGCCCGTACGGAAGACGAGGCCCGCCGGGCGCTGGAGCAGGTGCTCCAGGACCCGGAAATCGGAATTCTGCTGTTGACCGAGCACTTGGCCAAATTGTGTGCGGATCGCGTAGGGCTTCTA
>JAYFOA010000005.1:0-18944 GCA_034933145.1 Clostridiaceae bacterium | reverse complement strand
GATGTAATCTCGCAGATGAAGGACGGAGGCCAGCAGATGATCCGCCCGCCGATCCATAGCACGAAAGTGCTTTCGTAACTCCGGATCATGTACGACTGCTTCGTTTTCCGGCAGTTCACCGGTCAGCAGGCCAAGTTGCTCATAATAGCGCCGAAGTTTCAAAAGCCCGTGGCGCAAGGAAATAATGCGGGCACCGGCTCTTGTTGGTGGTGTCCTGGCGGTGAGCAGCTCATCCTCCAGGGCAGTGATACTGCCCTCCAATTTATCCAATACGTCCACATCGTCGGCGGTCAGGGCCTGCAGAAATCGCAGAAGGCGCAGATAGGGTTCCAGATCATCCGGAAGTGCTCGCAGCAGACTAAGACAGCGGGTATTATCCCCGCAAAAGACGAAATCCCGGCCGCAGTAGATGCAGATAACCTCTTCGCTGCCCATGGGCTGACGCACATCACACAGCGGAAACATCAGGAAACACGCACCCTCTTCGAGCTGAGTATACCAGTGCCGGGCGGAGCGCAGCCGGGCCAACAGGTCGGCGCCGATATACGGCTCCAATCGGTTCCGTTCATCACTTTTTAAAAGAATCACCGCCATACATCATACCTCCTCCGACAGCAGGGTGTCCAGCTCGTCTTCCGTGAGTATAGGAATACCCAGCGTCTGTGCTTTCTGCAGCTTGCTCCCTGCGTCCTCACCTGCAACCACATAGTTGGTTTTTTTGGAAACCGAGCCAGAGACCCGCCCGCCCATCTGTTCAATGCGGGCAGATGCCTCCTGCCGCGTGCTGCGGACAAGGGTGCCGGTCAGAACAAAGGTCTGCCCTGCCAGCCGATTACTGCGCTTTAACTGCGGTTGCATCATCCGGACGCCCGCCTCACGAAGCCGACCGACTAAATGCGTGCCCTGCCGGCTGTCAAGAAATGTGCGCAGACTGTGCGCTGTTACCTCACCGATGTCCCTGATCCCGGCCATTTCCTCTTCTGACGCGGCAATCAGGACATCCAAGCTTCCGTATCGTTCTGCCAGCGTTTTGGCAGCTTTTTGTCCAACGTGGCGGACGCCCAGGGCAAACAGCAGCCGGGAAAGCGGATTTTCCTTGCTCTTTTCAATGGCAACCAAAAGATTCTGCGCCGATTTCTTTCCCATACGATCCAGCGTCTCCAGCTTGTCCTGCCGCAGGTGGTAGAGATCGGCCACACCCGAAATCAGCCCGGCATTTAACAGGGACTCCACGGCGGCCGGACCCAAACCCTCGATGTCCATTGCATCACGAGAGGCAAAGTGCGTGATGCTGCGCAAAAGCTGTGCCGGACACTCGGCGCCGGTACACCGACGGGCAGCCTCTCCCTCTTCCCGTACCGCGGGTGCACCGCAGACTGGACAAAAAGATGGCATAACGAACGGTCTTGCGTCGGCCGGCCGCAGGTCAAGATCCACCGACAGCACCTCAGGAATGATTTCCCCCGCTTTACGAAGAAAGACAGTGTCGCCAATTCGGATGTCCTTTTGTCGTATAAAGTCTTCGTTGTGAAGCGTGGCACGGCTAACCGTGGTTCCCGCCAGACGAACCGGGCGAAAGACCGCGTTGGGTGTCAGAACACCGGTACGTCCCACCTGTATTTCTATATTCTCCAGCACTGCCGGCTTTTCTTCTGGCGGATACTTATAGGCTACTGCCCAACGGGGTGCCTTTGCCGTGCTGCCCAGCGTACGACGAATCGAAAGGTCGTTCACCTTGAATACGATGCCGTCAATGCCAAAGCCCAGATCGCCCCGACGTTCGCCCATATCCCCGATATAGCCCAAAAGCGCTTTCGGATCATCAGAAACAATGTAAGGGAATATAACTTTACATCCAATGGATTTTAAATATTCCAGTGTTTCTGCATGTGTTTGAAAGCCCAATTCTCCACTATTTTGTAAATTGAAGCAGAAAATAGAGAGCTTTCGTTTGGAGCAGACGGCGGGATCAAGCTGACGAAGTGAACCGGCTGCCGCATTCCGTGGATTAGCCAACGGAGGCTGCTCCTGTGCCTCCCGCTCCTCGTTCAGATGCGCAAATACCTTTTCCGGCATATAAACTTCACCGCGGATCACCAATTTGGGGTACTCTGTTTTCAGCTGCATCGGTATGTCATAAATTGTGCGCAGATTCTCCGTGACGTCTTCACCGGTAACGCCGTCGCCCCGTGTCGCTCCACGGACAAACTGTCCGTTTTCGTATTCCAGGCAGACGGAAAGCCCGTCGATTTTCAGCTCGGCGGTAAATTCTGCACCGGGATACTTCTCCTGCACGCGGCGGAAGAAATCTTCCGCCTCCTCAGAAGAAAACACATCTTGCAGGCTCTCCATTGGGTATTCGTGCGCCACCGGCTGAAAACCGGCCAACACAGTTCCTACCACCCGCCGAGTGGGAGAATCAGGTGATGCATACTCGGGATGCTGCGTCTCCAGTTCCCGCAGTCGGCGTGCCAGTGTATCATATTCAAAATCGCTGATCTCCGGCGCATCTTCGTTATAATATAGCTTTGCATGATGCAAAAGACTCCTGGTCAGCTCCTGCATTTCTTTTTGAACGTCCATCCTGAGCGTCCTCACTTCTTTTTCTTTTTGCCCATATTATACCACGTCCAAAAGAAATTTCTACTCCGCTTTCGCGTAGACCATCGGAACTTCTCCGACAATCACGGTTTCACAGAGAATCGCTTCCTGTCCTGCATTGCGATAAATTACCGCTCCGGGCAGCATAACACCGACGGTGATGTCCACCGTCAATACAAGCTGCCATGTGGTCTGATTGACGCCGGCCTCCACGAATCGGCTGAGAATCTCAGTCTGGGCATTGCCAACCGGCATCATCTGAAACCGGAACCGCGGCCCTCTCCCCATGAACAGGCGGCTGCCCAAAAGAGTACCCAATGGGACCTCCCCACCGCTCTGCTCCAGTGCTGTCAGGTTATCCGAGACGCACAGAGCGACAGCTGCTTTCAGCCGGCTGGCGGCCGCTCCATCCAGCTCAATGGCGGTGATATGGCCTGTATCGTCGGTATGTAGTGCCGCAAGCGATGGCGCATCCTTTAGTTCGGATAGCACCGCTGCATTGACCGCCCTGGCCGCTAAGTCTCCGCACCAGATCGCCGCATAATCCCGTAACGTCTGATCGATTTGCCGCCACAGCAGCCAGCCGGAAAATGCGAGCAGAATGATTAGACAAAATGCGACCGTGCGCCGGAAAACCCGTGGTGCAAGAGCACGAAGCCTAAAATTCGGGGCTTTCATCGGATTCCCCCTCTCTGAATATGGATATGACGACAGTGACTCGAGCGTTCCAAAATTTCAATCAAAATTTCATTTTTTATGCATACGCAGATCACTGCTGCGCCGGCTTATGGAAAGAGGGGCTGAACATGAATATGCTATGGGGAGTAATTCTAACGACGACCATCGCCGGGATCGGCGGCACCGGAATCGGCGGCGCGGCCGGCGCGTGCTTTCACAAAGAATCAAAAAAAATGATCAGCATGCTGCTAAGCTTTGCGGGCGGGGTGATGCTTGGCGTGGTCTGCTTTGATCTGATCACCGGCGCATTATTCCCAGACGGCGGCGAGAAGCCCACTTCTCTCGTTTTTGTCTTTGCGGGCATCATACTCGGCTATGCCTCGGTAGGATTGCTTCACGCGCTCATCGACAAAAATACTAGGTTTGCCCATAGCCCGAAGGTCACCGGCGTTTCATTTTCGGCCGGCAAACCATCGCGGCACGTCCGTAACGAAAACCTTTCCTCTCTGCTGGTCGCAGGATTGGTCATGGCCGGCGCTATCGCTCTTCATAATGTTCCGGAGGGGATGATCATCGGCGCTTCCTTTGCCGGTGCAGGCCCAGAAGCGGCGCTTTCCGGCCCTGGACTGGTACTGGCGGTTGTCATCGCGCTCCATAACATTCCGGAGGGAATGGCCGTCTCTGCCCCCCTAATCGCAGGCGGCATGCGGCGTACCAGGGCAGTATCGGCCGCAGCGCTTAGCGGTGCGCCCACAATTCTCGGTGCATGGCTCGGCTACCGTCTGGGGATTATGGGCCCTGCGATGCTGGCCCTATCGCTTTGCTTTGCCAGCGGTGCCATGCTCTATGTGGTTTTTTGCGAGCTGCTGCCGGAGGCAGTTTTGCTTTGGAGATCCACGCTGCCGGCATTTGCCGCTTTTATCGGCGTTTTGACCGGGCTATTCATCGTATACCATTAGTGGCTAATGGCCACTCTCAGAAATTCGATTACACAGGTTTTGAATGGACGTGCAACAAATACACCGTCGTGCGCATAAGATGACTGTATCAATAAAAAAGGACGGTGTCGCCATGTTTTTTGCTGCGCTGCTTGCCAAAATGTTCTTTTTGACACTGCGTATTTCGCCGTCCGCAGGATCTTTTCCAAAGCCGCTGACCCCGCAGCAGGAACACGAAGCACTGGAGCGGATGGCCGCCGGCGATGAACAGGCACGTGCTCTGCTCATTGAGCATAATCTCCGGCTGGTTGCCCATGTGGTAAAAAAATATTACGCGGGGCGGGAGGATCAGGACGACCTGGTATCCATCGGCACGATCGGACTAATCAAGGCCATTTCTTCCTTTGACAGCAGTAAGAACATAAAATTGGCTACCTACGCCTGTAAATGCATTGAAAACGAAATTCTGATGTATTTCAGGACATTGAAAAAGCAAAGCTTGGAGGTTTCTCTTTGCGAGCCCATCGACAGCGATAAGGACGGCAATGCCCTGTCCCTGCTGGATGTAATCTGTTGTGAGGACCGGATGTTGGAAGAAATCGAACTCAGTGATCAGCAGCGGCATCTATGGCGGTGTATACGTACCGCGCTGGATGAGCGAGAACGGAAAATTATCTGCCTGCGCTATGGCTTGTGCAACATACCTTCGCTGACGCAGCGAGAAGTTGCTGCCCACTGCGGTATTTCCCGTTCCTATGTATCTCGCATAGAAAAACGCGCGCTGACTAAGCTTCAGCAGGCATTCAAAGATTAGCTCCAGACGGTGCGTCGTCTGCACAGAAAATTGAATTCTCAAATTTCTGCATGCCATACTTCTGTATAAACGGAATTTTGTACGTTACGCCCGGCAAACAGCCGGGCTTTCCGTTTTGCATAGCGGAAATATTTTCATAATATTTCATTATCCCCTTGTATTTCCAAATATTCAATGCTTTTTATCTGTCGTTTCAGCATGAAATACCTGCTTGTTTCACAAACTATTTCCGAAACCAAGATCAGGAGGAAAAATAAAATGAAACGAGCAGGCTGGGTTTTCCTTATTTGCTGTCTGCTGATACTGGCGTTATGTGCCGGCTGTAGCCAGAACGACAAAACTAAAGATACCGGGCAGGAGCAAAACCAGAACACACCGAACGACAACGATACGAATGATAATGCCGTACCGCCTTCCCTCGGTGATCTGGACGAAGATATGACCGCCGATAAACTGTTTTCACTTATCGGGAAGCAAGATACGGATGTGGATGCCGCCATGGGGCAGAATGCGACTCTCAGCGACGACGCCACCGGAAACCGAGTCTTTAAGACGACCATCCTAGGAGAAGATGCGAACGTCACATTTGTAAAAGATGCGGATATGAAGATCCAAACAGTCGCTGTCACAGTCAATAAGACAGTTGCTGATAAATGGAAAACGGATCTGAAGGAACGCTACGGAGACAGTATAGACGATGTCTGGGAAAAGGATGACGCCCACGTCCAGATGACCACATCAGGTGATAATGTAGTCTTTGCCATTAGCCGAATCGCAAAATAAGGAAACTGCCGGAGCGGAAAGCCCCGGCAGTTTTATTTATAGCATTTTTGTCTCTGGCAGCAAACAGCAGACGGATTCCATAGTGTTTTTGTCTGCGTTGACGCGTCGATGTAATGTTAAGAAACAGCAAACACAGATATCATTCGGCGGGCATAACCAGAAATCCATTAGGCATCCGCCTTCCGTTCACCTTATCCGCGGCCGACGGTTTGCTGATCACACGGCCATTGTACCACATTACACTGGAAGATCCACCGTCCAGGTTGATTGCCTGTTCTGCCCCATAATCCATCATCAGCTCCGCCAGTTCTCCTACTGTGGCCCCGACGGAATAACCCGGTGCACGGCCGTCCACGATCAGCAGAAGTGTCTCTCCATTGCTCCGCTGCCCGATAGCAGAGCGCGGCTGAATTCCCCACCCGGCGCTGCCGTCGACCATCTGCTCCCCGTCGAGCACAAGGATTGGTTTAAACTCTACCGCGTCACGGAAAAAACTAGTATCATCATACCGCCCTATATGCAGCGTATCACCAGTATCGAACCCCAGCATCTTATAATTGCTTCCCACGCTGGAACAGAGCTTCTCCCCACCGGAGATCATCAGGCCATAGGCTTCCGCTCCATTGCCATGCCCGTTGGGATCATAAAAGCCGGAAGCATTAATACCCAGCACTGCGCCGTTGTAATTGCAGATATCTGCGATGATCGCACCCACTGTGCCATATTCCGGTGCCAGCCCTACATCAATCTGGGAAGGCGTTTTGACAATTGCCATGCGGGAAACATACTGGTCTCCATCATGCCGAAGAATCACAATCCCATTTCGCGTATCCAATGCGAGCACCCGGTCCCCCTGTATGGTTCGAATCCCGGTGTCCTCATCGTCCAGTCCAGCCTTGTCAATTACCAGATAACCGTCTTCGTCCAGACAATCTCCATTTTTCTTCAAGAAAGCATCCAGTGTATCCCGATTGATTTCCGAATACAGCGTGGAAAAATCTTTTTTTAGTTTGCTCCACTTTCGCGTTGGATCCCCATCCGGGCGATCAATTTTCCAGCTGCCGGTAGACAGGGAGTTCTGCGCATCCTCTACATTCGTCCGCTCCGCCATCACCTGTTCGATAATCTGCTTCGGAATAAACGCTGTGGCCAACCATTGATGGGTCATGGTCCCCATCGCTGTCTCAATGTAGATGCCACGCCATTTTTCAATAAAAGGGATATTGGAAAAAATAGCAATATTATATAATCCTGCAATCAGCATCAGCGTCAGAATAAAGTTGCGTAAAAAATGCCGATGAACCACCTTAGGTTTTGCATGGCGGCCTTTGGGCTGATTGATAGGAGCCTCGACATAATTCGTCACAAAACCACTCCTTTGTCATTCGAATTATAGACCATTTTGACAAATGAGTGGTATCTAAATTGTTAATTTTGACAAAGTGCTGCAAAATTATTTTGCAGCACTTTCATTGATTCAAAAAAATTTCGGTCGGAAAGTCAGGCTGCCGGCGCGGGAAAGGATACGTCCACCGGCCATCACCATCTGGATATCCAGCGCTTCATCCAAGAGCAGCAGATCGGCATCCGCACCTTCTGCCAACAGACCCTTGCGGGGATACAAGCCGAGCGCACGCGCTACATTTTCGGTCAGTACGGAGACGGCATCTGAAAGTGCAAGACCTTCCTCACGTACCAAGGCCTTTACTGTATCATGATCGGCAGTGATCCGCCCCGCCGCAATCCCGATCATCTCTTTTCGTTCATTCCACACCGGCATGCTCCCGTTACCGTCAGAGCTCAAAGTTACCAGGCCTTTGGGCGCACGGCGAAGGGCCTCGGCAACCAATTTTGCGGTATGTGCCGGATCGGTTCCCGCCGTAAAGTCGATATAGCCGCCCATCTCAGCAAATGCTATCGCCTCGTCCAGATGCCGACCGAGATGTGTCGGTCGGAAAATCGACACGGGAATATCTGTGGTATTGACGATGTCCATGATCATTTTCAGGCCATTGCGACCAGTGCCCATATGAATATGCACCACTCCAGGCTTACCAGAAAGAAGGCCACCCGTTCGTGCCTCACAGGCCAGCCGTACCATCTCATCCCGGGTCAAGCCGCTGCTTCGGTGATCGGAATGGGCAATCTTCACGCCGATAATCTCATCAAACAGCATGATATCTTTCCGCACCGAGCCGGTAATCGTCGGGCTGGGATAATCATAAGAGCCAGTCAGACAATAAGCCGTTAGGCCCTCTTCCTGCAGCCCCTTTGTCTTGGCCAATAGGTTTTCTACGCTTCGAGAGGTGCCGTCGGTCCCTAACAGTCCAACAAGGGTAGTCACTCCACCCTGAATCGCATCGCTTACCCGCAGCGGTGGCACCTGATTGGAAAAGCCGCCTTCCCCGCCGCCACCGGTGATATGTACATGCTGATCTATATATCCGGGGACCACGGTCATTCCACCGCAATCCACAAGTTCCAATTTCGAATAAGCACATTCGATTCGTTCTGAGATCTCCGCGATTCGTCGATCGGAAATCAGAATCTCCGACGGTCTCACCTTCCCATCGCGTAAAGCATACAGGTTTTTCAATAACTTCAGCACGTTACAGCTCCTCCAATAAAATGTGATAAGCGTTCGGAATGTCAATATGCGCATACAAAACTACAGTGGCATTTATTTGCAGCTGCAGCGTCTCGTTTTGCGAAAGGAAAAACGTCAAAAGTTCATGTTCATTCAATCTATAAAACGTATCGGCTTGCCGACAGCTTCCACCCTGCGGAAAATAAAAGCATAGGGCGGCCGCCCCCTGCGCAGCCAGCATCGTCTCTCCAAAAATGCACTGCAGCATCCCGCTGCTGCCGCGCAACATTAAATTAAAGTCCATGCCCGTTCCCCGGCATTGGGTTTCCCACCCTCCGCAAAAGTGATCGATCTCATAGGGATGCAGTGTTTTGCTGTGATGTGACCTATGTGTCAGCGTAAAACCGCCGCTCAGCGGCGTGATCCAGCGAACAATACCAGGAAGTAAAGTAAATACGCTTTCCTCTGTCTCAACACTTGCGGAAGAGAGACGAAAGAGAAAATCACGCCCGGAATAGCTGGCCTCCGGCGGCCAGATCAAAAGCTCCGTAGTCGTACCACCGGACCAACGGACAGAGGGGCAAGCCGCCTTTGCCTGGTGTAAGATTTTCACGATCAGTACCCGGCCTTTAAATCAACTACATGGCGCAGCGGCTTTCCCGTCACATACCTTTCCAGGTTTTCGAGGAATATGTCCATCACCAGTTCACAGGTCTTTTCCAGAGACATGTTGCCCGAAACATGGGGTGTCAGCAGCAGATTTGGCGCATCCCAAAGGAAATGATCCTTCGGCAGCGGCTCCGGATCTGTAACATCAACGGCCGCACCGGCCAGTTTTCCGGATTTCAGAGCATTGAACAGCGCCTGCTGGTCCACCGTCGTTCCCCGCCCCACGTTGAGAAAATACGCGCCGTCTTTCATCGCGGCAAATTCCCGTGCGGAAAACATATGACGCGTTTGAGGAGTCCCTGGAACGCTGATGGCCACCACATCCGCATTGGCCATCGCATCGCATAGCTGTTCGGTCGGCCAGACTTGCCGGCACCAGTCCGGTATATCTTTTCCCGAACGGCGACGTACACCGCTTACCTTAGCTCCCAACGCGGCACAGCGGCTGCCAAAGCATGTGCCGATATCCCCCATGCCGACCACCGTAACCTGGCTGTCATAAATCGAACGGATGTCCCCGATAATCTTCCAGCCGCGCTGTGCAACCAAGACGGAATATTCCGGCATACGACGCATCATCATCAGCAGTGTACAGATCATATGCTCCGAAATCGTGATACCGTACGCCCCGGCGGCGTTGGTCAACGCAACCTGGTCATTATAGAAAATGTCTCCCACGGTATATCGGTCTACACCGGCAAAAGAACACTGCATCCATCGCAGCGCCTTTGCATCTTTCAACAGCTGCGGCGGAAACATTCCGAACAGGACTTCACAGTCCGCAATGTCGCTCGCGGCCGGGACTTCATCGAAAAAACGGACGGTGAAGCCAAGTCGCTCTGCGGCCTGACGGATCCGTTCATTTCTGTCTCCACTCGGGAAAGAGATATGGATGCCAATGGTGCGATTCATGCTTTATCCTCCCTATGCTGTAATGCTTTATGCCTTGCGATAATATCGTTTAATTCCCCACCCATGATCAGAATTGTACCGGTTAGGTAAAGCCATAGCATCAGCACAATAATCGCGCCCAATGAACCATAGAGCAGAGAATACCTTCCCAGATTTGATACATAGTAGGAAAATCCCCAGGTGGCCAGCATCCAGGCGATCAGGGATCCTGCCGCACCTGGAAGGGCCTGCCGAAACCGATAATTCCGGTCTCCGGCGATCCAATAGAATGCTGCGAGTACAAAAAACAGATAAACTGGACCGATTGCCAGCCTCAGCAGTCCCCAGAAGCGGATAAAACCCGCCGGCAGGCGAATATATTCATCTACCTTGTAAAGCAGCTGCGTCGAGATCATGGAAATCGCCAGCATAATAAAAACCGAGAGCAGCAGCAAGACGCTGAGTACTGGGACAACTACCAGATAAAATCGGGTCTGAGTCTTGACACGATAGGCACGGCGAACGGCGCTCATCAGCATACCGATCGACCGAGTCAGCATCCAAACCGACAGAAACAGCCCAGCGTAGAGCAGCGTCCCAGGCTTTAATCCACCTATATATGACAGATAGTCACTGATGATGCCCTGCACATCTGCTGGAAGCACCCGCTCAAATTCAAGCATTAGTTCCGGCATGGAAATATTTAGAGTACCAATGACAGAGTTGAGAAAAATCAGCATCGGAAAAAGGGAAAAAAGCAGGTAATAGGCCAGTGCCGCTGCGCTGCGCCCTACGCCATCTTCAAAATAGCGCACACCAAGACGGCGCGCGATCCAACTGAATCCCGTGCGCTTTTTCCCGGTTGATTTCACCTGCGCTTTTTCCTTCATATGATCAGATCACGTTCTGAAAGATTTGTTATTTCGTCTCGGAAGAAGTGCCAGGGGTCTTCTTCCGGCGGTGGCGCGAAAAAAGTCATTGGCTTTCTCGTTTGAGGATGCGGCAGTACAAGCCGTGTACTCCAAAGCGCCAGCTGCCCAGTACCTCCACCGTATCGACCATCTCCCAGAAGTGGTGTTCCGCGGGAAGAAAACTGAACCCGGATCTGGTGAGTCCGCCCGGTCTGCAATTCCACGGCCAGCAGCGTCAGCCCCTTTTGCTGTGCCAGTGTCCGATATCTAAGAACAGCCGACCGTACACCCTTCCGATAATGGGTGACAACAAAGGCTTTGTTTCTATTGGCGTCATGAAATAATAGATCCCGCAGCTCCCCTGTCGGCGATTCCGGCTCCCCTTTCAGTATGGCAAGATACGTCTTTTTCCATTCACCCTTTGCAAGCGAACGTGATAATACAGCAGCCGCCGCGGAAGTTGGTGCGAGCGCCACAATTCCACCCGCTTCCCGATCCAGGCGATGGGCCGGTTGTACAAAAGAAAGCCCTTCCTGCGCTCGCAAAAGGGCGGAAAGGTCTTCTTTCCCATCAGATTGGGACAATATTCCCACCGGCTTAATACATATCAAAAGGGTGGGATCTGCATATAAAAGATTAATCTGCATGCATCGGTTTCGTCACTTCACAGACTGGCTCAGCTACGCCAATAACGGAAACCGCGTTCCCCATATCATCACGCAACAGGCGGTAGGCCAAACGGAACCGCACAAACATATCGTTTTCCTGTCTGAAAAACATGCCTTCATCCTCTTCTCTCCGCCCACAGTATAGACCATCAAAAAACGTATGCAGGCGTTCATCTTCGTCCCGATGCTGTAAAGCATTACGGATAATTCTCTCCAGCTCGGTATCCGCAGCCTGTTCATTCTCTCGAAGCCAAAATCGGATCTTTCTTGACGATGGATCTGCTTCCCAAAGAATCAGTCCACTTTGTTCAAAAGCAAAGTGCAGCCGCTCGTTGCTTTTTTTCAGTTCTTCACGCCCAGCCATCAGCTCGGTAATATCGGTGACTACACCAAGCATGATTGGATTTTCACAGTTTGCATCAGGAATACGAACGGCACGCAGGTGGTGCCATCCTCTCTGTTCACCGCAACAGGTAGTCGTCCGGTATACAAAGTCAACCACACTGCCGTCCGCCGCGCCTTTAAAAAGCGCAGATATGAGCCCCGGCCTGTCTTCCGGATAGATCATGGACAGCAACATCTGTTCTTTGTTCTCCGGTGGAATATGATCATGGCATATGCAGGTGTAAAAGCTGGGGCTAGCATATAGGACATGTATTTCCCTGCTCATTTCACACATCAGAATGCCGCCGTCCATATATTCCAGCAGCGTTTTCAGCGGAATTGCGTTCGTGTGTTCTGCCGAGAGACTTTCCTCAAATGTGCCGCTAACCGGATCCGCCGACAGGATATATCGGTTTCTGCCTTCTTCCTTGGCACGATACAACGATTTATCGGCATCGGCATACAATTCAGCAAAGGTATGGCCGGAGCCCGTACAAATAGCTACGCCGATACTTGCGGTCACATGAATTGGACCATCACCACCGGTATAAACAAACTGAAGGGCGTTGCAGAGTTCATTGGCACGGGATTCTATCAAATCCGGCGTACCGGAAACCGTAAGAAAAACTATAAACTCATCCCCGCCAAGGCGGCCGACCAGATCACCGGTACGGAAAACGCCACGGATCGCCTGAGATATTTCAGAAAGCGTACGGTCTCCGCGCTGGTGCCCTAGTTCATCATTGACTTTCTTGAATCCGTCCAGATCAATCAGATACATCGCGTTCAATGTATCCGGTATAGCGGTCTCCAGCCGAGCAGTGATTTCCTTTTCCAGCGCACTTCGATTCAGCAATCCAGTCAGCTGATCACGCTGTGCCAAGTCGCTCAACTGATTCAGCTCTTTCTGATATTGCCGTGCAGCCTCATATCGTTCTGTCACATCCTCCGCCATACCGATGGCCCGGTAAGGCTTTCCGTGCGCATCATATATGGTTTTATACCGAATATGCTGATACCAGTATCCGCTATCCCCGCGGCGGATGCGGAATACGCCCTCCGCCTGCTTTTCACCGCTTTGCAGTATGTGATACATTTCGACAAATTCCTTAGCGCTTTCGGGATGAACAATGCCGCCGGCTACAAGACTGTGCGGTACATTAAGAATGACACGGTCATCCCCATGAAGCGCCAAAGAATGCTCTGCCTGAATGATGCTGTGTGTGGCGAAATCATAGTCCCAGATCGATACATGAGAGTTTTCCAATGCAATCCGGAACCGTGCGTCGCTCAGCCGGAGCTGTTCCTGCTCATTTTCCAGCCAGCGCCGACTGCGTGCATTGATCATATAAAAAACCACCAGCACCAATATGGATGCCAGTCCCATAACCGTTAAAATCAGATTCCCGCTGCGAACCAGTTCCCCGGCTTCAGCTTCAACGGAAGCGGTAAAAAGAACACGGAATAGCATCCAATCATTGATACCCACCGGCAGATAAACGGAATATTGTCGCTGACCGTCCAGCGTGTACGCCGTATGGCCAGCGCTGCTGTTCTCAAGATCAGCCGCCAGATTATCTGTGTAAAAACCCTTATCCAACGTTTCTGAACTCAAGCATGTCAGTACATTACCGGAACTCAAAAACCCGGGACCCATCCCGCTGCCGGAGATGATTTCTCCACTGCCGTCGCAGATAAATGCATAGGCTGTATCTCCATAGAGGCTGGCAGCCAGCAGCTTATTGAAATTTTGTTCTTCAAGGCTTCCGTACAAAACCCCAACAACTTTTCCATCCCTGTAGATCGGTACGGAGAGGACAAACCGATCCTGCGAGGCGGCTGTACTTTCCTTCAAAATAATGCTGTGTCCGGCCATACTTTCCTTGAAAAAAGCAGAAGCGGATTCGTCCACCCGTATGCCGGAGTTTGAGTATCCGGTGCCGCTGGCATCCAGCAAGCCAAGCCTGTAAAAACAGGTAACCCGGGAAAAATCATTTAATCGCTCATACAAAGGTCCCCAGTCGGCGTTTCCTACATTGCTGAAACTCTTTGCACAGGCCGTCAATAGTAATTGCTGTTCTTCAAACTCCGAACGCAGCAGATCCGCCTGTTCTTCAGCAGATCGCTGCAACGCCGTATACGCACGCTCCATCTGCTGGCGAATCGGAACTTCTCGATAAGCCAGCATGGCAATAATGGCTATTGCAACCAACAACAGCGGCATTGCCAGTGTCCAGGCCCCGATCTTTTGGCTTTCCCGATCCATATGTATTCTCTCCGTTACAATGCTCCAATATTTCGACAGCGCCCTCTTACCAAGAGTGTCCGCAATATCGCCCATATTTCACAATTTGCCTTGTTGAGAGGAAAAAGGATACAGAACGGCAAACAATGTAAAGTAAATAAAATAATTGTAACAATTATAGCATATAAATTTGGCAAAAGATAGAATATTTTCTAAGAACAAATACTATTTTACTATTTTTTATAATTTTTAATGCAATGGATAATCAAAGGACGACAGGATTATCCCCTGCCGCCCTTTCTATTCAGCTAATTTTCGGTACTTTTCTCCGCTCTCGTCCGCGGACAATGGTAGGGGTCTCTCCATTATTGACGCAGTTCTCCGTAATGCGGACGGTCTGCACGGTTTCATCCGAAGGGGTCTCGAACATCACGCCAGTCATGATTCCCTCCATGACGGACCGCAGGCCGCGGGCACCGGTATTCAGCTTAAGTGCCTTTTCAGCCAATGCATCGAGCGCAGCCGGATCAAACTCCAATTGTACACCGTCATATTCAAACAGCTTAGTATACTGTTTCGTCAGTGCATTTTTGGGTTCAGTCAGGATACGCAGCAACGCGCTTTTATCCAGATTGTCGAGAGTCACAAGTACCGGAAGACGGCCCACCAGCTCGGGAATGATACCGAACTTGAGCACATCGTGGGGTTCGGCGAGTTTCAGTAACTCACCGGCCGTCCGGTCTTTCTTCAGGTGCAGCTCTGAGCCAAACCCGATGGCTTGCTTCCCTACCCGTTTTTCAACGATCTTATCGAGGCCGTCAAAGGCACCACCGCAGATAAATAGAATATTGGAGGTATCGATCTGGATAAACTCCTGCTGCGGATGCTTCCGTCCGCCCTGCGGCGGTACGTTGGCTACTGTTCCTTCAAGGATCTTGAGCAGCGCCTGCTGCACGCCTTCCCCAGACACATCGCGGGTGATGGATGGGTTCTCACTTTTGCGCGCGATTTTATCCAATTCATCAATATAGATGATACCGCGTTGAGCCAACTCCACATCATAGTCCGCTGCCTGAATCAGTCGCAGCAAAATATTTTCTACATCCTCGCCGACATAACCGGCTTCGGTGAGCGTTGTCGCGTCGGCAATGGCAAACGGAACCTTTAGAAATTTTGCAAGCGTCTGCGCCAGATGGGTCTTGCCGCAGCCGGTAGGGCCAATCATCAGAATATTGCTTTTCTGGATTTCTACGTCGCCGGAAATGCCGCACAAAATACGTTTATAATGGTTGTAAACTGCCACACTCAGTGCGATCTTAGCCCGATCCTGCCCAATGACGTATGCATCCAGCGCCTCTTTCATCTGCGTGGGTGTGGGCAACCCGCCTTCCAGCTTAAACTTTTTCTGGCTGGATGCCTTGACGCCCTCATCCTCAATCAAATCAGCGCAGATCTTTACGCACTCGTTGCAAATATAGGCATTGGGCCCGGCGATGATCCGCTTTACTTCACTTTGGCTCCTGCCGCAGAAGCTGCAGCGGGGCTCTCTCTTGTCTGCCATAGGGTCTCCTTTATCGCTTGGCCATTACTTTGTCAATCAGGCCGTAGTCTGCCGCCTGCTGCGCGCTCATAAAATTATCACGATCGGTATCGCGCTGGATGACTTCCATCGGCTGGCCGGTGCGCTCCGCAAGGATCTCATTGAGCCGCTCCCGCATATGCAGGATCCGGTCGGCATGGATCTTGATGTCGCTGGCCGGCCCCTGCATCCCGCCCAACGGCTGGTGGATCATGATCTCACTGTTCGGCAGAGCAAAACGCTTTCCTTTGGCACCGGCGGCCAGCAGAAACGCACCCATGCTGGCTGCCATGCCGACACAGATAGTAGAGACGTCGCAGTTGACATACTGCATGGTGTCAAAGATCGCCATACCGGCAGTCACGCTGCCTCCGGGGCTATTAATATAAAGCTGGATGTCCTTATCCGGATCCTGAGCCTCCAGATATAGAAGTTGTGCCACCACCAGGCTGGCCGTCGTATCATTAATTTCGTCGGACAGAATGACAATCCGGTCATTGAGCAGTCGGGAAAAAATATCATAGGAACGTTCACCGCGATTTGTCTGTTCCACGACCATTGGAATATATGCCATAATCTGGTCTCCTTTCCGTATCGGCATGAGGTGTTTCTCTCTGCCTTACCTTCGTAGTTTACTCGGCTTCAGATGCGTTATTTGTCGCTTTTTTTGCGGTGGATTTCTTTTCCTTCGCAGGTTTTTCCTCTGCGGCAGGCGCCTCTTCTGAGTCAGCCGTCTTCTTGGAGGTCTTCTTTTTTGCAGGCTTTTCGGCCGCTTCTTCCGTCTCAGCCTTCTTCTCCAGTTTGAGGGCTTTTGCGCTGTTCTTAACCACTTCGGCAGCCTTTTGTACCAACAGGTCTTTTTTCAGCTCGGCGGCGGCCAGATACTGACGAACCTTTTCGATCTCCATCTGATTCTGTTCGGCCAGACGTTTATATTCGGCCTCCAGCTCTTCCTCGGCCACTTCCAGCTTCTCCGCCACGGCGATCTTTTCCAGTGCGAGTCGGGTCTTGACCTGGCGCAGCGCTTGATCCTTAAAGAGGCCGCGGAATGCGCTCATCTCCATATTCTGCATCTGCAGATATGCCTTCAGCTCCAGCCCCTGCATAGCAAGACGATAGCCAAAATCGCTGACGATGTTATCCAGCTGATTTTCCACCATCTTATCCGGGATATCCCCTTCCATCTCAGCGGTGATCTGATCCATCAGCTTTTCCTGGAAGTCGTTATCAGCGCCACTTTTTTTCTGCGCTTCCATCCGTGTCTGCAAGTCGGCCTTCAGGGCATCCATGGTATCAAACTCGGAAACATCCTTAGCAAATTCATCGTCAAGATCCGGTTTTTGCTTTTCCTTGACCTCGTTGATCTTGCATTTAAAGACGGCAGCTTTACCGGCCAAAGATTTCTCTCCGTATTCCGCGGGGAACGTGACATTAACATCACGCTCTTCGCCAGCCTTCATACCAACCAGCTGCTCTTCAAAACCGGGAATAAAGGTTCCTGAGCCCAGTTCCAGGGCAAAATTTTCACCTTTGCCGCCATCAAATGGAACACCATCTACGCTGCCTTCAAAGTCCAGCATGACGGTATCGCCTTCCGCGGCGGCACGGTCTACGGCGACCTGACGGGCATTCCGTTCACGCAGACGCTCCAGTTCAGCGGAAATCTCTTCTTCGGAAACCGTATCGTCAGCCCGTTCGGCGGACAAGCCCTTATAATCCTTCAGGGTGACCTCCGGCTTGACAGGTACAACGGCGACAAAGGTAAAGACACCATCTTTAACATCAAAGTCAGTCAGCGCGGGCTGATCAATCGGATCAAGTTCCGCCTCTACTACCGCGGCATCATATGCATCGGGGATGCAAAAATTCATGGCGTCTTCAAAGAAGATCTCATTGCCAAACATCTTTTCAATCAACTTGCGCGGCGCATGGCCCTTGCGGAATCCCTGAATGTTGATGCTTCCCACGTTCTTATGGTAGGCTTTTTCGCAGGCCGCCTCAAACGCCTCGGGTTCTACGGTGATATGCAGCTCCATCTGGTTCTTTTCTTTTTTCTCAACTTTGGTCAGTTTCACTGGCTTCGTCCTCCTAAAAGTCGTCTTAATATTTATCTACTATCTAATTTTATTCAGCTATGCGAAGTGGCGTAAAACCCAGCGCGTCGGCAGAGACAACACGGTACACTATGCCATCCATCTGCCCGCTGAACGCACCTCGCAGGCTTTCGCCATGCAGATGGCCGTAAAAGCATCGGGATACGCTGTATTTGCGGAGCAGCGCCGTAATCTGTGGCACCTCCGAACCGGAAAACACCGGTGGATAGTGCAGAAAACAAAAAATTTCTTTTTTTTGAAGCGCTGCACCGCATTTCAGGGATGCTTCCAGTCGGATAAGCTCTCGCTTGAAAATCCTGTCGTCACAGGCGGCAGGGTCGTTTGGATCATAAAACCAGCCCCGCGTACCACACAAAGCAATATCCTGATAGGAAAAACAATTGTTATGCAAAAAATCCAGGGTATGAATACCGTGCTCGGTAAAAAAGCACTTCATCTTCGACACGGTTTCCCACCAGTAATCATGATTGCCTTTCAGCAATAATTTGTGGCCTGGAAGGCCATCCAACAGCGCAAAATCAGGCAACGCCTCAGAAAGCGTCATCCCCCAAGATATATCACCGCAAAGCACCAGAGTATCCTCCGGGCCCAGCAGGGCGGACATGGCCGCCAGCAATTTTTCGCGATACCCGCGCCACGCCCCGCCGAAGACATCCATGGCCTTGTCACAGCCTTCAGACAAATGAGTGTCGCCCAAAACGAATAATGCCATACAACTCCCTATTGGAAAGCGTCTTCAATATGATTCAATCTGCCGGTCTCTGTATAAATCTCAATTACGTCAAACCGGCAGTTCCATTCTCCACCATCTTCCGCCAGCCAACAGGCGGCAGTCTTGCGCAGCCGCTCCTGCTTCTGCGGTGTCACCGCGGCACAGGCCGACGCAAAATCATCGTTCCTGCGCAGCTTAACCTCTACAAAAGCCACCGTGCTCCGTTTTCGGGCAATGAGATCGATCTCGCCGAATCGGCAGCGATAACCGGCAGCCAGAACATCCCAGCCATGCCGCCGGAGATATTCTGCAGCCTGTGCCTCACCAGCCCTGCCGCGCAGCAGCGTATTCATCTTTCGTCTCCCAGCAG
>JAYFOA010000004.1:0-3552 GCA_034933145.1 Clostridiaceae bacterium | reverse complement strand
GCTATGGTGCTGGAGGGCGGGCTGATCATGACGGAACTTCCAGACGAGGAAAAAGAGCGCTGCCGTGCGCAGATTGCAAAGCTTTACGAGCGGGTCGCGCAATGCGATGATCTGATGCTGGCAAACAGCGCGCGGTATATGCTGGCGTCTAAAAGCATCCAGCAAAGGAACTATGATAAAGCGCAGGAACTGCTGGATCAGATTCCGAAGAAAAGCATCCCAGACAAACGCACTCTGCAGGCCGAGCTGCTCGCCAAGCAGGGAAAAACGGCGGAGGCGGAGGCCATATTGGAACGCATGGCTTTAAACAGCCTGCAGGAAACGCTGATGACTGTCGTGAAGTTGATTCCGCTACTGACGGCGGACGGGAAGTCGGAGCAGGCGGAGCAACTGGCGGGTGCGTCTCGGACGGAGTGTGAGGCATTTGGTCTGTGGCAGTACAGCGCTTACCTCGCGCAGATGCAGCTTGCCGTGTCTAGCCGTGATATCAAGGAAAGCATTCGGCTTATTGCCGCCATGCTCCGTGCGGCGGAGACACCGTGGGATATCTCCGCCTGTCCGCTGTTTTGTCATCAGCTGCGCAAGGAGAATGCAGAAAATATGGGGCAAGATTTCCTGACTCCGCTACTATCCGAGCTGGAGAGCAATCCTGAGTATGCTTTTTTGCGGGAGGAGCCTGAGTTTCAGAAGCTTCTTGCAGAGTATCGGGAAAAAATCAGATCGCCGCATTGAAAGCAAAACGCTGCGCTGGACATCAAGCTTTACACGCCAAGCCTTGGCCGTGTGGAAGCCCAGCGGTTCCGGAATGGTGCAGCCATTGGCCAAAAGTTAACTTCAAAATGAGATGTATAGGGCCGCTCGTTGCTGCCCTGTGCGTTTTCTCACATCCCTAAAATTGTCCACACATACATCGGAGCTGTAAGCGTAAAAACAAGACCTGCAAATAATATCGCAGGACCACTCCACTCAAACTGACCGTGTTTCCTATAGTCGAAGTATGCCATACCCAGCTTTGCAAAGAAAAACACGGCGAGTATAAGGTCAATGGCGGGAAAAACCACGTTGTTGACTACCTGCTTGATCTGACCCGAGGCGTCATCCCAAGTCCCTTCGATGGCTCCGGCGACATCACCGGCAGCGAGGGCGGGCGTCGCCATGCAGATGCAGACCAAGAAAACAAGGCAGAGCGCAGCGATGAGCTTTTTGCTTTTCATGATGTTATCAGTCCTTTCCAAAATAAGTGGCCGCTGAGAGTGAACTTCTCAGCGGCCTAGTTGACGTACTTATGGGTTTGCCGGAGCAATGTGCCAGTCATCCCACAGGCTGCCGCTGATCATCAGCGAGTCTGTCAGATTCGCGGAGAGCATACCGGCCGGCGTCCATGCGTCAATGAGCCAGGTGTTGACGGTATAGGCTCCATCAGGCATCCAGATCGGCGTGAAATGGGTGCGATTCTTATACGTGGAATATGAATTCTTCTGAAATTCAAATTTGCCCGAGCTCGTCTGCTCCAGCAGCCGCCAATAAGTGTCATAGCCAAATTCCGGGAAATAGCTGACCGCATTATGCGGCTTCGTCACCGCCGTGCTTTGCGTGGTGGTGACTTTTCCCGTGACGGTCTGATTGATCCCATAGCCGGACTTCATGGTATCCCCGCTGGCCGTGGGGTTTTTGCTGTCGCACACGATACTCATGGAGGAGATCAGCTTGGCAGTGTAACTGTCATAATCGAACTCCCACCAGCCTTCGTCGACCCAATATCCGTCCTCATCGTCGCCGTACCACACCCAATTTTCCTGCCACCCTGGGTGCCATACGCCCCAGCTTGCTGAGCGCTGATCCGCCCGGTTGGATACCGGGGAATAGGAAAAGCCGTCGTTGCGGTCGTCAGCCACGGGATTGGGCGGTTTATTCTGATCCAGATCCACAATTCTTACGTTGATGGTGGAGTTGGAAGTGCTGCCGGAGCCAATCACCGTGACCGTGATTACCATGTCCTGCTCCGTGTCCGGCGTCGTCCATTTCACCCACGCAAGCTGACTGCCACCGGATGGATAGTACACGTTGCTCACGGTGTAGGTGGTTCCGCCTATTCGGAATTTCACGCTGACCGGATCATCCGGATCGGACTGTCCTCCGCTGACCGTGACCGCTGTAATCACTTCGGTATTGACCCGGTACTCATAGTCAATGGTATCAACCTCGACGGGCTCGGTTTCTTCTTTAAAGCGCACGATACCAAGCCCCAGGGACGAAATAATGTTCGCGTTGGATGTTGCGTTTGTTGTGGAGCCATTCCAAGCGGGATAGCCGAGATCGGATGTTTCCAAAAACATAGCAAAGGGAAGATTTTTATGCGTGAGCGACTGCATCCAGCTCCGAAGCAGGCCGTTCACCTGCTGGTCGTAGAGAGCCGCTTCTGTTGCAGTCATTACGATCTTGGCTCCTTGAAAAGTGAAATAGGCAAGTGGCTCAATTAACAACTTATAGTCGCCGTTGATCAGGATGTTATAATCCATACCTGTGTGGTTCGCTATAAGCTGCACAAGGAATTCTGAACAGAAATACTTCTTGAGTGCATCAATGTTGTTTGTTCCATTCGTACTTATTACCTGTGGGATAGCTTGAGGGGGATTGATACATTTATAACCACCTTGATATGCCCGCAGAGATATGCCGTTATTGTACTGCAATTTGCTTACTTTCCCGAAGTGATAGATATTTGATAATGGAGTAATATCCGTCAGGTCAATGGGGGTCGTGACCACAGCATGGTCACTTGCCCTCACTACGGTTACACGTACATCATCATCGCCGGGGTTCCAGTAATTTGAGTTCGTCCCAGTACCCATTCCGCCACCACCGCCGTCCATATTACCGCTTCCCCCTGTATCAGCAAACGCTGTGATGGGGCAAAACAGGCACAGGATAAGCAATAGGCTCAATGAAATGTGAAGTAGCTTTTTCATCTGTTCCTCCTTTCACAAATAAAAAAGCACGGTATCTTTCAACCGTGCTTGAGGGAGTATTCCATTCAGTCCATTGTGCCCACTTGTTTGTTTATGTCGCCAGTGCTTTCTCCTTCAGATACTTGGTTCTCTCCTAAATTCGGTACATTGTCAAATCCGGGCAGACCGCCGCTGGATTTGCCGGAGTCGTTTGAAGATGTACCCTCGGACGGACTCGTATCGGTATTGCCAGATGACGGCGTGGGTGTTGTGGCGGATTCTCCATTTGGTTTCTGCGAGGGATTGGTGAGCTGCTCATCGGAGTATTCCGGTTTAGTTACGTCGCTCTGAATGGTCTGCTCTGTACCGCTGTCATCCCCGCCGCCTGCAGGAATGCTGCTGTCCGTGCTGGCCACGTCGGAGATATCAGGGGCGGAGACCACCACCTTACTCTTTTTTTCTGTATCGGTATCCACCGTCACATCGGACGGCTCGGAGCTTTGCGAGGGGATCGGATCATTCGTCTGAGGTTCCGTCATGAAACGGCTTCCGATCAGTACGACAAGTATGGCGCATGCTGCGAGGCTCACGCCTACGACGAGTC
>JAYFOA010000003.1:0-3135 GCA_034933145.1 Clostridiaceae bacterium | reverse complement strand
CGTATCGTCAGCCCCGTTTCGGGGACTGTACTCAACAGATATGCAGAGGCAGGAGAGCTGGCTACCATAGGCACTCCCCTATTCAAAATTGCCGATATCGAAACCATATTCCTGAGGGCCTACGTGACAAATGATCAACTGGCGCAAATCAAACTGAACGGTGAAGTGACGGTACGGGTTGATGACGGACACGGAGGAATGAAGCCCTACAAGGGCCGGATCAGCTGGATATCCGATAAATCGGAGTTTACCCCCAAGACCATACAGACCAAGAATGAACGGGCTAACTTAGTGTATGCGCTGAAAATTGCCGTTCCGAACGATGGTTTTCTGAAGATCGGCATGTACGGAGAGGTTAAGCTTTAATTTGCAACAGAAATGATTGAAGTAAAGGATTTACATAAAAGTTACGGTAGGCAGGGTAAGGTGAATGCCCTGAACAGCATCTCTTTCACGGTGGATGATGGGGAGATATTCGGCGTGATTGGCCCGGACGGCGCCGGAAAGTCGTCACTCTTCCGGATTCTGGCCTCGCTTATCCTGCCAGACAGCGGTTCGGCAATAATGAACGGGCATGATGTGGTGAAAGATTACCGGAGGATACGGCAGATCATCGGCTATATGCCGGGCAGGTTCTCGCTCTATCAGGATCTGAGCGTGGAGGAGAACCTCACGTTTTTCGCTACCCTCTTCAATACCACTATTGAGGAGAACTACCACCTGATCAAAGATATTTACCAACAGATAGAGCCCTTCAAAAACCGGCGTGCCGGCGCACTTTCGGGCGGGATGAAACAGAAGCTGGCCCTGAGCTGCGCACTGATCCATAAGCCGGAGGTCCTGATTCTGGACGAACCTACCACCGGGGTAGATCCGGTCTCGAGAAAGGAATTCTGGGATATGCTGGGACGATTGAAAGATCAGGGGATCACCATCCTCGTATCAACAGCTTATATGGACGAGGCGAGCCGATGCGACAGAATCGCGCTGATCCGGGAAGGAAAATTTATAGCCAGCGGCACTCCGCAAAGAATTATTGATGATTACTCGGAGATCTTGTGGGCGGTGGAAGGAACCAAGATGTCGGCACTGCTCAGGGAGCTGCGCACACACGAAAAGGTAAAGAGCAGTTTTGCGTTTGGAGACCAGATCCATATTACCGTAGAAGAGGACCTGCATACCGGGGAGCTGAAGCAATACCTGGCAAATAAAAAATTCAACGATGTGCGTATCGCTCAAATTGAACCGACTGTAGAGGATTGTTTTATGGCATTGACCAGTTAAAATTATGAGTAAAAAAGTTATTGAGGTATCTAACCTGACGAAAAAGTTCGGCAGTTTCACTGCGGTGGACCACATCTCTTTTGATGTGGAGGAAGGCGAGATTTTTGGCTTTCTGGGTGCCAACGGTGCGGGTAAAACCACGGCTATGCAGATGCTTTGCGGTATCAGCATGCCGACGGCGGGAGAAGGGACCGTGGCAGGTTACGACATCATTAAAGAGAATGAGTTGATTAAAAAGAATATAGGATATATGAGCCAGAAGTTCTCACTCTACGAAGACCTGAAAGTCTGGGAGAACATCCGCCTGTTCGGCGGAATCTACGGGCTTTCCGATAAAGTGATTGCAGAAAAGACGGATGTGCTGTTGAAAAAACTGGATTTTGAACAGGAGCGCAACACGCTGGTGAAATACCTCCCGCTGGGATGGAAACAGAAACTGGCGTTTTCAGTGGCCATCTTTCATGAACCCAGGATCGTCTTTCTGGATGAACCCACGGGCGGGGTTGACCCGGCTATGAGGCGGCAGTTCTGGGAGATGATCTATGATGCAGCCGACCGGAACATCACCGTTTTTGTGACCACGCATTATATGGACGAAGCGGAGTATTGCAACCGGGTTTCTATTATGGTAGATGGGCGTATCGATGCCCTGGATACACCGGCAGAACTGCGCCGCCAGTTCAATTCCGACACCATGGATAAAGTATTCCGCCAACTGGCGCGTAAAGCAGAAAGGGGAGACTAATGAAACAGTTTATAGCATTTGTAAAAAAAGAGTTCCGCCACATCATGCGCGACAATAGGACGTTGCTGATCATCCTTGGAATGCCTGTAGTGGAGATCCTGTTGTTCGGCTTTGCCATCAATATGGAGGTGCAGAATATTCGTGTGGCTTTTTATGACCCCACGCCCGATGCCTTCACTACCGGCATCGCGGAGCGCATAAAGCAGAACGCCTACTTTAATTATCGGGGGAGCGTTCAAACGATGGACGAAATGGAGGAGTTGATGCGAAAAGGTGAACTCGATCTGGCAGTAGTGTTTCCGCAAAACTTTCAGGAGAGCCTGGTGCACTCGGGAGGATCGGCTGTGCAATTACTATCCAACAGCTCCGACCCCAACCGCGGATCCATCGCGGCGACTTACGCGACCGCCGTCATTGCCGGATATCAACAGGAGCAGATGGGCCTGATGCAGATACCGTTTCAGATCCGGACAGAGAACCGGATGATTTACAACCCGTTGATGAAATCATCCTATATGTTCGTGCCGGGTATTATGGGATTGGTGCTGATGATCATTTGTACCATCATGACATCGGTTTCTATCGTTCGCGAAAAGGAGAGAGGGACCATGGAGGTGTTGCTCGCATCGCCTCTGAAACAGGGGACCATGATTTTTGCCAAGACAATCCCCTATATGGCCATTTCCTTTATCGACTTTATCATTATTCTCCTGCTGAGCTATTTCGTGCTGGGTGTGCCGGTCAACGGCAGCCTATTGTTGCTCTTTCTGGTTGCGATCACCTATATCGGGCTGACCCTGTCGTACGGGCTGACCATCTCAACACTGGTAGATAAACAGGTCAATGCCGTAATCGTCTCAGCTATCACAGCCATGATTCCTGTACTGATGCTTTCGGGAATGATCTTTCCGATAGACAACATGCCTCGTGTGCTGCAAGCATTCTCGGCCATAGTGCCCGCACGTTGGTTTATTTCGGCGGTGCGGAAAGTGATGATTCAAGGACAGGGATTTATCATGATCTGGAAAGAGATGCTCGTATTGATCGGAATGATGTTGTTGCTGCTGGGAATCACCATTATGAAGACCAAAAAACGATTGGAGTAA
>JAYFOA010000002.1:0-7389 GCA_034933145.1 Clostridiaceae bacterium | reverse complement strand
GACGGGCGGCCGGGGGGCCCGCCCGTCGTTTTTGAAAATAAACCCGACGGAGGGCGAACTATGTATGAATATTCCGTACCTTGTCTGATGGGTGTGGAGAGTTTAGCTGCGGACGAGCTGAGCTTTCGTGGCTTTGACAATGTCCATGCGGAAAACGGGCGGGTACTTTTTTCAGGCGACGAACGTGCCGGTGCCAGAGCGAATATCCTGCTCCGCTGCGGTGAGCGGGTATTACTGCGTCTGGCCACGTTCGAAGCGCCGACCTTTGACGCGCTGTTTGAGGGCACAAAGGCGATTCCCTGGGAAGAATGGATCGGACGGGAGGATGCCTTCCCGGTTAAGGGGTATGCGCTGCACTCTCTTCTCCATAGTGTACCAGACTGTCAGAGCATCGTTAAGAAGGCCGTGGTTGAGCGGCTGAAGAGCGTATACGGCGGCACCTGGCTTGCAGAGACCGGTGCCCGGCGACAGATCCAGTTTTCGATTCTGAATGACCGGGCCGAGCTGTATATCGATTTAAGCGGCGCGCCCCTCTACAAGCGCGGCTATAAGCTGGAACAGACGGAGGCCAGCCTGCGTGAGACGCTGGCCGCCGCACTGGTAAAGCTTATTCGCTGGCGGGGCAGAGAGCCGCTGTGGGATCCGCTTTGCGGCAGCGGCACGATTGCTGTGGAAGCAGCGATGGCGGCGCTCAATATCGCGCCGGGCGTGCACCGGAATTTCGATGCGGAATATTGGTCGGATAGCTGGAAAAATGCCTTTGCGGAAGAACGGCAGTCGGCCTTGGGGGCCGAAAAGCGCGAAAAACTTCCGCTATGTGCCTCCGATATTGATCCTGCTGCTATCCGCCTGACAGAGGAAAATGCGCGCCGCGCGGGTGTAAGGGAGTATATGGAGATCCGCGTGGCCAACGTCATGAAGGAGCCCTGGCAGGAGCGGGAGGGCGTTCTGCTGTCCGACCCTCCCTATGGCGTGCGCCTGATGGACCGCCGGCAGGCAGAGGAGCTGACACAAAAACTGGGACAGGCACTGCGAGGCAGCCGGGTAAAGGCATACTTCCTGTCTGCGGACGAAGGGTTTGAACGGCATTTTGCCCGAAATGCTGATAAGCGCCGCAAGCTGTATAACGGCATGATCCGGTGCAATTTTTATATGTATTTCAGGAGTGGGACTCTATGAGCGAGCCAAAGCATATTTTTATCATTAATCCGGCAGCTGGCAAGAGCGATCAGACGGCGCCGGTGGCCGGATTGGTATCTGAGCTGCTGCGGCGCCGGAAAGAGCCATATGAGATCCTCGTTACAAAGGCGCCGCGGCACGCCACCACGTTGGTGGCCGAGGCGGCGGCCCGAAATCCTGGCCGGACGCTGCGGTTTTATGCCTGCGGCGGCGACGGGACGCTGAATGAGGTGGCTGCCGGCGCAGTCGGAATGGAAAACGCCGCTGTAGCCCACTGCCCGACCGGCAGCGGAAATGATTTTATCAAGCTGTTCGGGGCGGATGTTTATCGGTTTTCCGATCTGGAGGAATTGCTCAATGGTGAGGTGATAGAGCTGGACTGCATCCGCTCCGACTGCGGTCTGGCAGCCAATGTGCTGAGCGTCGGCGTAGATGCCCGCATCGCCGCGGGGATGCAAAAATATAAGCGGCTGCCGCTTTTATCCGGCAGTGGTGCCTATATCGCCGCGACGGCAGAAAACCTCATTCGAGGGCTTCATCAGCCCTATGGTGTGGAGATCGATGGGAAAACCTTTGATGGACGTTATACGCTCATCCTGGCGGCCAACGGCCGCTATTATGGCGGCGGCTTTTTCCCGGTGCCGGAGGCAGATCCGGCCGACGGACTGTTGGATGTGCTGTTGGTTCGTGACGTCAGTCGCCTGACTGCGGCGCGGGTGATCAATATATACAAGTCAGGCCGGCATGCAGAGCTGCCCGATTTTATTACCTATTTCCGCGCGAGGGAGATGACGGTTTATTCGGCCAACGGAAAGGACATGGAGGTCAATCTGGACGGGGAAATTGCACATGAGAGCCGCGTTTCCCTCCGGGTAGTTCCACACGGTCTGAAGTTTATCGTGCCGAAAGGTGCCCGTGTGGTAAAGCCGATTCAAACAAAGGAGGCATCGCATGCTTGATCTGCTGATTCGAAATGCACGGGTGGTGGATGGCGGCGGGACGCCGTCTTACCGCGCCGACATCGGCATCAAAGGCGGGAAGATTGAGAGCATAGCCCCTTGTATCTGCGGCGAGGCCGCCCGCATCGTTGATGCCGACGGCCTGACGCTGACGCCGGGCTTCATCGATTCCCACAGTCATGACGATATGATTTTAGAGTCCGTACCCTCCTGCTTTTTTAAGCTGGAGCAGGGCGTAACCAGCGAGATAACCGGGATGTGCGGGCACTCTGCGGCGCCTTTTTCGCAGGCACACTATACAGAAGCACTGCGCATCTGTTCGACCCTATGTGCCAACGGGGTCAATACGGATCAGGCAACTAGGCCTACATTTTCCGCTTACCTGAAAAATCTTCCGGATCATTTTGGCCCCAGCATCGGATTTCATATTGGACACGGCACGGTCCGTGCGGCCGTAATGGGCTTTGCCCGGCGGGCCCCGTCGCCGGAAGAGCTTGTCCGGATGAAAGAATATGTTAGTGACGCGATGGAGGCCGGAGCAATTGGAATTTCCTTTGGCCTGATCTACGCACCGGGCAGCTACTGTGATACGCAGGAAATGATTGAGCTGTGCAGGGTTGCCGCAGGCTATGGCGGTGATATGACGATCCATATGCGCAACGAGGGCGATCAGCTGGTGGAAGCCGTAGAGGAAACGTTGTGCGTCGTCCGGGAAACCGGAATCCGTTGTATTATATCTCACCATAAGGCCAGCGGGGGAAAAGCAAACTGGAACAAAACCGCGCAGACCCTGCCATTGATCGAGCGGATCAATGCAGAAGGCTATACGGTGTTTCTTGATCAATATCCCTATACGGCATCTGCAACCGGGCTTAACAGCGAAATTCCCGGCGAGTTCCAGGCGCTGGAAAAAAGTGAGCTGCTGCGTGTTCTGCGCGAGCCGGAGGGCCGTCTCCGCCTGAGGGAAGCCATGCTGAAAGGGCGGATGCCCGCCGTCTGTTTTGAACGGACAATGATCGGAAGTTCGGGTGCTTATCCGCAGTATAGCGGACTGATGCTGTCCGAGGCGGCAAAGCTCCACGGCACGGATGAGGTGGACACACTGCTGGACGTGCTGTTGGCCGATGATTTGGCTACCGCCGGTATCTATACCGGCATGAGCGAGGAAGATGTGGAGCGCGTGCTTGCCTATCCACGGACAATGATTGGCACCGACGGACTGTGGTATCCCGGCTGTCTGGGCGCACATCCCCGTGCGTTTGCCACCTTTCCGCGCGTGCTGGGACATTATGTCCGGGAGCGGAAAATTCTCTTGCTGGAGGAAGCAATTCGTCGGATGACCGGTATGCCGGCAGCGGTCTACGGACTCCGGGGCAAGGGATTGATCCGTGAGGGCATGGATGCCGACCTCTGCCTGCTGGATCCAAATATAATTCTGGATGCGGCTGACTTTAGACATTACGATGCCCGCTGCCCGGGACTTAAGCATGTGTTCATCGCAGGGGAGCCCGTGGTCACCGACAGTGTTCACGACGGACGGCTGCTCGGGAAAAAGATGCTGCGCGTTTGATTATTACATACGAGGAGGAGCAGGTATGGACCTCAAAAAGCAAATTTTGGCCGCGGTGGAACGCCACCATACGGAGATCACGGATCTGAGCCACGCGATCTGGGAGTATGCCGAGCGGGGTATGGGGGAATACAAAAGCACGGTTTATTATGTATCGTTGCTCAAAGAGCTGGGGTTTTCCGTACAGGAGAATGCGGCGGATATTCCTACGGCCTTTATCGGCAGCTGGGGAGAGGGAAAACCGGTGGTCGGTTTTCTGGGCGAGTTCGATGCACTGCCCGGCCTGTCCCAGAAAGGCGGCTGTGCTCAGCGCAGCTCTCTCGGCGGTGAATGCGGCCAGGGCTGTGGACATAACAATCTGGGCGCCGGTGCACTGGGTGCAGCCGTAGCGCTGCGAGACTATCTTCAGGAAAATCATCTTCCCGGAACGGTACGGTTTTACGGCTGCCCGGGAGAAGAAGACGGCAGCGGCAAGGTCTATATGGCTGAGGCGGGGCTATTTTCCGATCTGGATCTGTGCCTTACCTGGCATCCGTCCAGCAGCATGGTAGTTATCGGCGGCGGGTCGCTGGCCATCTGTAGCCTGGACTTTGAGTTTACCGGTCGCAGCGCACATGCCGCCGCGACCCCTTATCTGGGCCGGAGCGCGCTGGATGCCTGCGAATTGACCAATGTCGGTGCCAACTACCTTCGCGAGCATGTCATTCCGGAGGCACGTATTCATTACGGCTACCGTGATGCGGGCAATCCGGCACCTAATGTGGTGCAGGATCATGCGGTCATCAATTATTTTTGCCGCGCACCGAAAGCGCAGCAGCTGCTGCCCATCCTGGAAAGGCTCAAGGACGTAGCCCGTGGAGCGGCCCTGATGACCGGTACAACGCTGCAGATTAAAATCAACGACACGATTGCTAATTATGTACCCAACCATACGCTCAGCCAGGTGATGCAGCAGGCGATGGAAGAGCTCGGCGTACCGACCTATGATGAGATGGACCTTGCGCAGGCTCACGCTTTCCGCGATACCTTTACCGAAGCGGAAAAAAATCAGTATCGGACGATGCTGGAAGATACCGGGCTGCCGGTGGATTACTATTCATCTGACGACCTGATTTGCCCACGTCCGATGCCCTATGTCCGCAGCGACAAGCTGATGGGCGGTTCCACCGACGTGGGAGACGCCAGCTTCTGTGCGCCGACGGCGATGCTTTCCGGTACGACGGTGGCTATGGGCACGCCGGGGCACAGCTGGCAGATGACGGCGCAAGGTGTGACACCGCTTGCGGACAAAGGAACGCTCCGAGCCGCTGAGATCATGGCCTTGACCGCTGCACGGGCTATGGCAGATCCTGCCCTGCTGGAAAAGGCAAAGTCCGAGCTGATCGCCACCACCGGCGGAAAGCCTGCCGGGCTCAATGAGCCGGGCGCCAAGCCGCACATTCTTCCCCGGCCGGCTATGGAATAGTTCCGCTTGGCAATAGCTTTCGGGCATAGCCATGCAGATAGATTTTTATAACAGATAAAACCCGGGCTGCGGTTTTCGCAGCCCGGGTTTTTATATCCAGGACATTCGTCTGGGGAGAATCAATAGCAAAAGCCGCCGGAGATAAAACCGTTTGACGGCAGACCCGGTACGCGCGTTCAAAAAACGTGCCGTACAAAAAATATAATGCGGTTTTTACGGTCCGAAATCGGGACACGGAAAACATTCCGCGGTCCGATCAGGAAAGATGGATTCAGTCAAACCGCCGATGGGCGGCTATTTTTTACGGGTGCCCTTGGTACGACTACTCTTAATGATCATCAAAAGCGCGCCGACAATGGCAAGAAGAATCCCGAGCGCCCGCGGCGTGGTGGCCAGTCTGCTGTTGACGGAGAGAAAAAAGCCGCATACGATCATGACGGCACCCAGTGTTCTGTGACTCATATATACACCTCCTGCGTTTTGGAGACGATCTTTCGGGTTGCCGTGGCCGCCTTACTTCTGCAGTGCAGCCGCCACATTTCGCACCCATTTGCCGGAGCGGATGCGTGGAGTACAAATAATAATCTTGACGATATCTTCACTCATTGCACAAAGGGATACAGCCCAGAGCGGCAGGCCCAGGTATACGCCCAGAAACGCCGTGGGTACACCGACCAGCCAGACGCTGCCTACATCGGCAAGGCAGGCAAACATGGTATCGCCGCCGCTCCGGCAGATGCCGACGATCATCACCATCGTAACCGATTTGACGATGGTGGCGCCGCCCAGTACCCAGAGCAGCTCACGGGATAAAAGCAGGGTCGCCGGCGAAACGTTGTACAGCAGCAGGAAGGCTGGCGCCGTCGCATAGGTCGCCACACACAAAGCAACGCCTGTCATCGGCATGAGCCACAAAAACCGCCGGCTGGTGCGGATGGCCTCGGATTCCTCCCCGGCACCGATTTGGTTTCCGATGAGAATCCCGGCGGCATTGCTAAGACCCCGAGAGAAGACATTGACGAGCTGAACGATAGTATTGGAGATCTGGACGGCAGCCAGGGCATCGGTTCCCAGCTTTCCATAGGCGACTGAGTAGAGAGATACGCCCACCGACCACATGGTTTCATTGAGCAGCACCGGCCAGGTGGTTTTTACATAATGAGTGATAAAGGGACGGTCGAATGCCAGCAGTTCCCGCAGGCGCGCCGCCGGCGGCATTTTATGCCGGTAGACCGCAAACAGTAGAACACCACATTCCGCGATACGGGAAAGTGCCGTGGCGATGGCTGCACCTCGGACACCCAGTGCGGGAAATCCCAACAGGCCAAAGATCAGAAGCAGATTGCCCGTCACGTTGACGACGATGGCTACGAATCCTGCCCGCATCGGCAGCTTTACGCTTCCGGTGCAGCGGCAGGCGGTTGCCAGCACAAAGGAAATCAGAGAGAGAGGAAAGGTCAGGCAGATGATGCGAAGGTAATCCGCACCCAGAGCAATGACCGGCGCTTCATGTATATAGAGTGAAACCAATGCAGCGGGAAACAAAAGGGAAGCAGCTGTAAAAACGACGGCGGCTACCATGCTCAGCAGATACATCATGCCCATGGTTCGCCGGGTATTGCGTAAATCTTTTGTTCCCCAAAACTGGGAAAGAAAGACCGAGGCACCGGAATTGATACCGAAGGCCGCTAATTGAAGAATGAAAAAAATTTGATTGACGGCACCGGTGGCCGCCACGGCGGGTTCTCCGAGTCGGCCAAGCATAACAACATCAATCAGATTGACCGCGGAGGTAATAAAAAATTGAGCCGCGATCGGTAAGGCAATGGAGGTTACTTTTTTCAAAAAATTACGATCAAATACGTCTTTCATGGCGTAATGCTAACACCGAAAACAGCGCTGTCATCCTCCAGCGAAAGATGACAGCGGCAATTGGGTGTGTTTCCTTTTCCTTTATTCATTGGGCGGCTGTGAACCGGGAATGCGGCCCTGGCTGCTTTTGTTTCTTCCGCGGCCCCCACGGTGGCTCCTGCGGCGGCGCTTCTGCTGCTTATCTTCGCCGGACGACGGATCCTCACCGGGCAGTTGATCCTCACTAAACGAATTTTCTCCCTGAACAGGCTCAGAATTTGCGGGCATGACAGCATCTTCCGTCTGCGAGGGACGCGGCCGTTCGGGGTACCGCGGCTTTTGTGCAGTCTGAATCGGCTTTTCCT
>JAYFOA010000001.1:0-90846 GCA_034933145.1 Clostridiaceae bacterium | reverse complement strand
CGACTTCTCAAAGCTGACGCCGGAGGACTATCCCATCCTCTCCGATCTCTATGAGCTGATCGAGGCGGAATACAAAACCTACGACGCGCAGAAGTTCCAGCTCTACACAGCGGAATTGCTTCAGGACATCCTGCTGGGGCTCCACTCCATGTGTCAGGGCGCGGAGAGCCAGTTTTTCAACGGTCATACCAATGTGACATCCAGCCGTTTCGTGGTGTTCGGCGTAAAGGGACTTCTGCAGGCCAGTAAAAATGTGAAGAACGCCCTGCTGTTCAACGTGCTGTCCTTCATGTCGGATAAGCTGCTGACCGAGGGCAACACCGCTGCCAGCATCGACGAGCTGTACCTGTTCCTGACAAACCTGACCGCAATCGAGTACATCCGTAATTTCATGAAGCGTGTTCGCAAAAAAGAATCCAGCGTCATTCTCGCCAGCCAGAACCACGAGGACTTCGCCATCCCCGGCATAGCCGAGCTGACAAAGCCGCTGTTCAGCATCCCGACCCACGCCTTCCTGTTCAACGCCGGCAACATCGACAAGAAGTTTTATATATCCTGACGATGATTTGATTAGAAATATGAAAGAAAGAATATATAGGAAAAATGACGTGGGAACACAAGGTATCAATAGAATAAGGGAGAAATGATAATGAGTAATATTGTAACAGGATTTTTATTTATTAAAAAGATGGAAATAAATGAACTAATTGATTTATCATTCATTATTGTTAGAGATGCTGTAGACAGCGGAATAGGAATATGCCTTGGAGCTAATGTAGATATTTATAATCCGCATGTAGGAACGATTCCCTTCAGATTGTCCGATGATCCATTAGACAATAATTGTGAATATTTGTTCAGTGGCGATGAAGTTTCAGTCGTATGTTGCGGATGTAAAGAACCCAGAACGGAGCCATTGAATATTAGGCTAATGCGGATACAAACTTTTCTGCAAAAATTATTCACTACTCAAAAGGTACTACAGATTATATTAGATATTAACTTTGAAGAAAAAATTGATGAAGAATATAAAATAATTACTGTTGATGATTTTTCCCAAACACTTTTAGACGTATATCAGCAGAATAACAATACGCCGCCAACTATGCGATTATATATTGACCGCGGCTATATGCCAAAAGAAGCGGAAATGAAAAAATAGTTTCCTCTGTCCGTAAAGCGTCCGCAAACGCTGAACCCCCTCGGGGAGCCCATGGACATTTGCCCGCGAGCGGGAAAGTGTCAGAGTGGGTCACATGCCCTGAAAAAGAAGAGTAGAATTATGAAGTCTTTTGAGTGAGGCTTAATTCCCATAATACTATGCAAAAGAGCTGCCTTTGAAAGAAGGCAGCTCTTTTCCTATGCCCGAAGGCGCTGGAATAGTGCGGGGGCTTTACGCCCCAGAAACCTCTTTACTGTGCCGGAAATAATCAGTATATATCAGCAATTCACCCAATTTTGTCTTTAAAAATGCATATATATTCAAATTGACTGTACAAATTTTATAAAAATGCAAAATTAGCCTTTACAAAACACAAATCAGATGTATAATTAGCCACATATTCAAAAAATCATGCATTCAAAAAACAATTTTTAATACGGAGGATACACGCATGAAAAAACTGTTTGCACTGTTGCTGGCAGCTGTAATGGCCCTGTCCCTCGCAGCCTGCGCCGCAAAAGGAAATGCCGATCCTACTGCAGATTCAGTCCCGGATGGAAGCACAACCGAAACCACCGATGGCCCCGTCATGGCAAAGATCAAGGCCGCCGGCAAGCTGGTAGTGGGTACAGAAGCCCAGTATGCGCCTTATGAGTTTAAAGACCTGGACGCAAAATTCGCAGGCTGTGATATGTGGCTGGCTCAGCAGATTGCTGACTCTCTGGGCGTAGAGCTTGAAATTGTGGACATGTCCTTTGACGGCATCATCCCCGCGGTGCAGTCCGGGCAGGTCGATATGGGAATCGCTGCTTTTACATGGACCGAAGAGAGGGCAGAGGTAATCGACTTTTCCAACATCTATGAGCAGAGTCCCCAGGCCGTCGTCGTAAAAAAGGGCAACGAAGCCACCTATGCCACCAAGGAATCCTTTAGCGGTCAGAAAGTAGGCGCGCAAAAGGGCACGGTTCAGTCTCTGCTTATCAAGAAGGTTCTAACCGAGAGTGAGCTGTTCGAGCTTGACAAGTATCCCGAGCTGGGTTTGGAAGTAGCAGCAGGCAACATTGCCGCGCTGGTAGTTGACTCCGCCGTTGCCGACTCCCTTATTTCCAGCAATGCGGATCTGGCCCTGGCAGACTTTAAGTTTGATCCCGCAGAGGCAAATTTCGGAAAAGCTATTGTGATCTGCAAGGGCAATGAAGACTTGGTCGCTGCCACGAATGAAGTAGTTGACAAAGTGACTTCGGACGGTTCCTTCACCGCGGCCTATGACGAAGCGGTAAAGCTTGCAGAAAGCCTCGGCATTCAGTAAACCGGCCCAGAAACCTTCATGACAGCCGCCCCGGGTATCACCCGGGGTCGGCTTCGCCCCAATATTTGGTCGATTCAATCATCCATTATTGCGAAGAGAGGTAACCGTTCTATGGTCTTTTTCCAAAGGATGTGGACACTGTTCACAAAATATAATCTCTTCTTTGCAGAGGGAATAAAAAATACCTTTATAATCGCTCTGTTTGCGGTAGTGTTAGGTACGGCCTTCGGAACTTTTATGGCGATGATGCGTATGAGCAAGATAAAGCCCCTGCACTATCTGGCCGTCGCCTACATCGAGTTTATCCGCGGTACTCCTCTTATGGTTCAGCTGATGTTTATATTTTACGGGCTGCCTATGACCGGCATCGTCATTCCGGATATCACCTGGATACCCAACTTTTCCCGCTTTGCAGCGGGCATTGTAGCAATGAGCATAAACAGCTGCGCCTATGTTGCTGAGATCATCCGCTCCGGCATACAGGCTGTGGATATAGGTCAGACCGAGGCCGCAAGGAGTCTTGGCTTCAAGCAGTCACAGGCCATGATCAAAGTAGTGCTGCCGCAGGCAATAAAAAACATACTGCCTGCATTGGGCAACGAGTTTGTCACGATTATTAAGGAATCCTCCATCGTGTCCGTCATCGGTATCGCGGATCTGATGTTTCGCAGCAAGGACGTTATCGCCATCACCTATAAAAGCCTTGAATGCCTCGCGATCGTCGCTATCCTTTATTTTATAATGACCTTTATCGGCGGAAGGCTTGTGTCCCTGATGGAAAGGAAGATGTCCAATGGCGGAAAATAGCCCTATGATACGGGTCAGCTCCCTTTGCAAGTCCTTCGGACAGCTTCAAGTATTGAACAATATATCCACCGTTTTTGAACGGGGGCAGGTCACTGCGATTATCGGCCCTTCCGGCGGGGGTAAGAGTACCTTTCTGCGTTGTCTGAACCGCCTGGAAAAGCCTACCTCCGGTCAGATCATTTTTGATGGGGTGGATATTTGCAGTAAAAAGACCGACATCAACCTGCACCGGCAGAAGATAGGCATGGTATTCCAGCAGTTCAACCTGTTTAACAACATGACAATTTTAAAAAATCTCACCGCCGCCCCCATCACGATAAAAGGTATGGACAAGGATGAGGCAGAGGCAAAGGCTTATGAGCTCCTTAAGCGGGTAGAATTGGAAGATAAAGCGGCATCCTACCCCGCCCAGCTTTCCGGCGGGCACAAACAGCGCGCAGCAATTGTGCGCGCTCTGATGATGAATCCGGAGGTGATGCTCTTTGACGAGCCCACTTCCGCGCTCGATCCCGAAATAGTCGGTGAAGTGCTGGCCGTTATGAAGACACTTGCAGACGACGGAATGTCCATGATTGTGGTCACCCACGAGATGCGCTTTGCCCGGGAAGTAAGTGACCGTACCCTATTTCTCTCAGAGGGTATCATTGAGGAGGACAAGCCTTCCCACCAGCTCTTTGAGCAGCCGGAGAGCCCCCGGCTCATAAGCTTTCTTTCAAAAGTGCTGTAGATCAGCCAAAAACGATTTCCAGACACCCGAGGAGCAGGACGAACACAAACGATATAAAGAAGGAATCCGTATGAGTATTTACAGTCTGAAGTACGGCAAGGGAGAGGTATCTTTCTCTCTTGATGAAGAGGTCACCATATTAAAGGGCCATCCTACCGCCCCCATCTGCGATATACCGGCAGCCCTTTGTGCTTCGTTGGAGACCCCGATCGACAGTCCTGCGTTCAAGGACTATATTTGTCCGACCGATACGGTGGCACTGATTATCAGCGATATGTCCCGGTTCTGGATGCGGCAGGACTTGGTGATCCCTGATCTTATAAGGTATATGGAAAACATCTGTAAGCTGCCCGCTGAAAACATCACCATTATCGTAGCCAACGGTACGCATACCGGCGGCAGCGAGACAGAGCTTCGCACGCTTGTTACCGACGAGGTTTTCGATCGAGTAAAGGTGATCAACCATGACTGCGACGCTCCTGACCTCGTTTTCATCGGCACAACATCCTTCGGTACGGAGGTCTGTGTCAATCCCGTCGCCGCTAACGCCGACAAGGTGGTTTGCCTCGGCGCCTGCACGCATCACGTCATGGCAGGCTATGGCGGAGGGCGCAAAAGCATACTGCCCGGCATCAGCGGTCGCTCCACGATCCGCCAAAACCATCTCCATTCTCTGGATCTGGCCGTGCCACGTTCCAATCCGCTGATCGGAAACGGAATTACATGGGGCAATCCTCTGAATGAAGACATGTGCCAGGCGGCGGCGCTGATGAAGAGCCTGTATATGGTGAACCTGGTGATGAACGCAGATATGAAACTTGCCGCCATATATTCCGGCAACTGGCTCACTTCATGGCAGGCAGGCTGTATGGCAGTAAATGATATTTACAGTGTCCCCATCAATCGCAGGGCGGACGCCATCATCGTCAGCTGCGGAGGCTATCCAAAGGACATGTCCCTGTATCAGGGCACAAAGACCATAGATAACGTAGAAAGTGGTCTTAAGCCGGGGGGTACTTTGATCATAGCCATAGAAGCCATCGATGGTGGCGGTCCCGCAGAATATTTTCACTGGATAGATCCATTGAAAGAAGGGCGGCTATACGAAGCACTGAAGGCGGATTTTACCATACCGGGCTATGTTTTTTTCCTAAACTGTGAGCAAGCTTCCAGGTACCGGATTATGCTGTGTACCTCGATATCACCGGAAATCATTACCCCCATGGGCATCGAGGCATATCCGGATATGGATACGCTGCTCAAAAATGCCGATCTTTCCGGCAAAGACATCTTTTTGATCCCTAACGGAGCGACCGTTATCCCTACGCTTACAGGAGGTCATGATGCAGAATAAGTTCATCGCAGATCGTTTCAGTTCTTTTTCCAGCGGGCTCGCACTGGATACGGAAGCCCTCAGCCGTTATGATGACGTCATCGATTTAAGCATAGGCGAAACCGATTTTATAACCGATAGCCGTATCATGGATGCAGCTTTTTCTGATGCTCGTCGGGGATATACTCACTATGGCAACCCGCAGGGTGATCCGGAGCTGATCGATGCTGTATGCAAGGTCTATAAAGAAGACTTTGACATAGAAATTTCCAAGGGAAATGTATTTGTCACCGCTTCAAGCTGCATGGGCATGGGGCTTGCAATGATGGCAGTACTGAATCCAGGGGACGAGGTGCTGGTATTTGCTCCCTTCTTCTCTCCCTATCGGCAGCAGATCGAACTTGCGCACGGAGTGTGCATTGAGGTACCGACCTTTGAAGCAGAGGGTTACGCGATAACCGAGGAAAGACTTCGCGCTGCCATCACACCCCATACCAAGGCCATGATTCTGAATAATCCATGCAACCCCACAGGCGCTGTCTATGGCATGGAACAGCTGGAGCTGATCGCATCCATTGCAGAGGAATACGATCTGCTGGTGGTGGCGGACGAAATATATACTCGTTATGTGTTCAGCGGAGCATTTACCCCGATTTGTTCTCTGCCCGGTATGGATTGCCGGACCCTGACACTTAACAGCTTCTCTAAGAACTTCATGATGACCGGCTGGCGAATCGGGTATATCGTAACCACGCCAAGGCTTGTGCAAGTGCTTATGCACATCAACAATTCCTTGGTTTATACCGCACCTTCCATTTCGCAGCGCGCTGCCTTGAAAGCGCTGTCGCTTAGGGAGGATATAACAGAAAAATATATCTCCCAGTACCGCCAGCGGCTGTACTATGCAGCAGAGCGAGCGAACGCTCTGCCCTATATGTCTGCTGTCCAATCCGGCGGTACCTTTTATCTCTTTCCCAATATCCGTTCAACGGGCCTGTCTTCCGTGGAATTTTGCAAAAAACTTCTGAATGAGGCCCATATTCTCGCAACACCCGGTTCAATGTTCGGCGCAGCAGGTGAGGGCCATATCCGAATCGTTTGCGCCACCCCGATAGCTACTCTAAAGGCGGCATTTGACAGGATGGAACACCTGAAGTTTTAAAGGGGAGGCTATAATTGAAAAAGAGAGATAGGCTCCAAGCAGTTAAAAGAATTATGGATGCAAGAAAATAATGCAGGATTATAGAGAAGCATGACAATGATAATGCGCATAACCTGGAGGTATTAGGTTCAAATCCTACCTATGCAACCACTAAAAAAGCCGTTTTCAAATGAAAACGGCTTTTTTAGTGGTTTTTATTGTTAGGTGATATAGGACGGCTACAAATACTCGTATTAAGACGTACGCCTTTGTCTTATGTCAATTCATTTGCTGCTGTTTCGAACCGAGGAAATCGACCATTTAAACAAGAGAAATCCATTTCTTTTTTTGTTCCGGCATAAGGCCTCTGCGGACAAGGACGGGAAGAAATATCCGCAGCAATACTACGATCATGACAACTTCGATGGGAAGCATGATCGTGTTTTTTACAAGGCTTTTCACAAAGAAATAGTAATATCCCTTTCCAAACAGCATTTCGCTCCAAAGCGAGCCAAGGCCTACATGGATGGCGAAGTCAACAATAAACTTCATTACGAAGATGCGTACAACAGATATCTGGCTGCGATAGAGGCACAGGCCGTAAATAAAAAGCTCCAGCATGCTGGACAATGTATATCCGGGGAAAAAGACGCCGGAAGGAAACAGAAGAAAACTGACCAGATCGTATGCAATGCCAGCAGCTGCGCCGACGGCGGGGCCGAAAAGCATGGAGCCGAAGATCAATACCAAAAAAGTAAAAGAAATTCGCAGATTCATGCCCACCGGAATGTAGATCATGCTTATTACGGTTGCAAGCGCAACCGTCAGACCGGCCAGAATCAGCGATTTTAGATTGCGGTATTCCGAAAAAGCCTTACTCCAGTACTTCTTCGTAAACATCGAGGGAAAACAACTTGGGGACATAAAAAAACCCTCCTTTAATATGGCAAGACACAATACCACATAGAGGAAGTATATCTCCTGTATGCAGCAGCGGGATGCGATGACTGTACGGCAACCCTGAAAGTCTCCGTTCCGAGATCAACTCCCCGTTTCTCGGACACATGACCCACAATCATCTACTCTGCCATTTTTTATATGAATAACATCAGTCCGGTAAAAAGAACGCAGCACCCTCCTTTCCCGTCGAATGGCCGGTTTCTCCGGACTGTCTGACAACCCGGCCGTTTCCACCGTACCGCCGGGCTTATACCCGGTCTCACGGCTTAATTTAGAATATGATACAAAAACATTTTTTTGTCAATGTATGATCACCAGCGACACAGGGACGGTTCTATTGACATGCTATTTGATTTTGCTGCATACATAAGGCAAATTGCAACTGATCGGCGAGAGACAAAGCAGGAAATATCATACGATTGTTCATGGCATCATTATAACGCGAATGCCTCTCGGATCGCATCCATTGCGTTTTCTTTCACGGAACGAAGCAGCGCCATTTGAGCGCACATGGAAGAAAAAGCCGGACGGTCATGAAGTAGCGCAAAAATAGCTCGCGCCGGATCCTTATGCCTTTTCCAAAGCACCTTCCCAATGCCAGTGCGTTCAATAAATTTTGCGTTTTCGACTTCCTGAACTAAAAATGGCCGCAGAATACAGAGCGGCGTTCCGGTTTCGATTGCTTCAAAGGTTGTGACGCCTCCGGGCTTTGTGATTAGCAAATCGGCACGGTGCAGATATTCTTCCACATTCGGCGTCCAGCCTAATACCTCTATCTGCGGATACCGACGGGCGATGTGGCGCCGCAGCGTCTCATTTTTTCCGGCCAGTACCGTAACATGGATGTAGCTTTCCGCGCAGAGCTTTTTGAGAATGGCATTGTTTACCGGGAGCAGACCAAGGCCGCCCCCCATGATAAGTATCTCATGGACGGCGTTTTCCGGATTCACCTGGACGTTTTCCCGATAGAACGCACTGCGTACCGGAATTCCGCTGATGGAAACGCGGTCCGCCGGAACGCCTCGTGAAACGAGGGCGTTTTTTGTTTCTTCCGCTCCAACAAAATATCGATCCGTTTGAGGTGCAATCCAATCCTCGTGAATTGCGATGTCTGTAATAAATGTATACAGCGGTACAGAATTATGCGTGGTCATCTTGTAGGCGGACATATACTGAGAGCAAAACGGCAGCGTTGAGATGACAAGATTGGGCGTATAATGCTCCATTAAAGCCTTCAGCCTGCGGCAGACCGTTTTTTCCATAGGAACGCCTGAAACACGGTCGGTAGCGCGATTAAGCGTATTGTACATAAAGGGAATATAACGTACCGCAAAATTAAAACTATGGTAAATTACGCCGCTGCTGAGGGGAAAGAGCCATTCCAGCAGATCAATCACCGAAATCTCCGCATCGGGGTACTGCGCCAATAGCTGCTCGCGAATTGCCTCGGCAGCATTGCAATGCCCCATGCCGAAACGCCCGGTTAATATCAGGAAATACATTGTAAATGCCTCCGGATCAATTTACATTTTTATGCTTTTCTTAGCTGCTTACGGATAGTATTTCTACAAAATATAAGGATCATACTGTATCAACATACCGAGCAGCCCTGCTGCGCGGGCATTACCGATAAAACAGGCGTGCGGATAAGCTCTCACCGGCAGAACTGCTGGCGGAATGGTCTTGACGGGAGATCAATGTAAAATTTGTAAGCTGTTATTTTAACATGCTGAGAATATAGAAAACATGTTCAATGCGAAATGAAGGAAAACTTATGCCCGCAGTATCTTCGGCATCTTGCGCCATTCATTACACGCGGGCAGCGGGGCATGGTTGGGAAAAGGACCGGATTTTTTATGTAGTGAGCCCATAACAAAAACCCGGCCTGCACACATAAAAGTGCAGGCCGGGTTAACATATCCAAATGAGTAATAGGTAATGAGATTATTCCACGCTGCCAATTTGAATCACCCGTTGACTGCCTGCATACTCCTGCAGACGGTGAGAGATTGAGAGCACTGTCCGCCCCTTGGCGGCACACTCCAGCGCGTCCAGTACACGACGTTCTGTGTCGCTGTCTAGATTCGCGGTAATCTCATCCAGCAGCAGGATTTCCGGCGAGGCCGCCACGGCTCTGGCAATGGAGAGAAGCTGAAACTGACCCTGCGAGAAAGCGGCTTCCGACATGGGCGTATCGTACCCATCCGGCAGCGAAAGGATGTTGTCATGCAGTCCAACCAGCTTGGCGGCATGTTCGATCTGCGAAGATCCAATGGAAGGGTCGAACAGGGAAATCTGCTGCGCTACCGTTCCCGCCACCGGGTGAAAGGACTGCTCTACATAGCCAAACAATTTGCGTTTTTTTTCGTCTGGAATACAAGCGGCATCGGTTCTTCCGATACGTACCCGGCCCGCAAGCGGTCGGTATAGTCCGAGAAGCAGACGAAAAACTGTGCTTTTGCCCGCACCGGTCCTGCCGACAAAGGTGACGGCCTCTCCTTTGCAAACGGAAAAGTTCAGCCCGCGCAGGACATCGCCGCCTTCGCTATATCCGAAGTGCACCTGGTCGAAACAGACAATGGGATCTGCGCGCAAAGCGTCATCCGCTGAGGGTTCACTCGGCATCTCCCGTTCCGGTTCGGCCAGGAACTCGTCGATTCGCTTTACACCCGCCAGGGCGGACTGGATGTTCTGAATCTCCATGCCGATACTCTCCAAAGGTTCGAACACTTTACCTACATAGGCGATCACGGCCACGGCGGTTCCCACGCTGATTCCAAAAAACTCGCGGAGGCCGCCGCCCATGGCGCCGCAGACCATCATCACGGCAATGACACAGGAGCTGACGAAGATAACGATGGGCGAATAAACAGAATCGTAAAGGTTGGACTTGTCCGTCGCGCGGTAGCTTTCGCTGATATAATCATCATAGCGGCGTTCCATGTACTTTTCCCGAAGCAGTACGTGGATCATGCGGATTTTGCGGATGGTTTCCGGTATATGATTGTTCACCTTGCCGACCGCCGTGCGGTTTTCCAGCTGCGCACGGAGCATCCGCTTCTGAAACAGGCGCGTCATGGCGAACAGCAGCGGCGTAACCAGCAGCATAAGAATGCCAAGTCCTGTACTTTTATAAAAAATCATAATTAAAATGCTGACCACCTTGCAGCCGTCGGCGAACATGCTGATAATGCCGTTTGTAAAGAGTGAATCCACCGTATCCACGTCGTTTACAAACCGGGAAGTGATCTTTCCTGCCTCATGGACGGTAAAATAGGAGGCGGGTAGGCGGCGCAGCTTTCTGCAAAGCGTACTGCGCAGGCCGTGCGTGACCTTTTGCCCAAACACGGTGATCATTACGTTTTGCCCGGATTCCAGGGCGCCGGACAGGGCAATGAGGCCCAGATAGGATAGCGCCAGTCTTAGCGGTACCGATTGCCCTGCGGTAAGATCGTTGACAGCCCGCTCCAGAACAAGCGGCGGAAACAGTGCCGTTACCACGGCCAGCGCGATGACGAGCACAGTCAGAACACTCGTCCCTTTTGAGGCTGTGATGACCCGGCGCAGGACCATGCCGAGAGTTCTTTCACGCTTCACGCTCGTCGCCTCCATTCACCTGCGCAAAATAGAGCTTTGCGTAAGCGGAATTTTCCCGCATAAGCGCTTCGTGTGTGGAAAAGACACCACCGCCGTCGGACAGAAACAGCACATGATCCAGCGTTGGAAACTGATACAGCCGATGGGAGAAAAGAATTACGATCTTATCCTTTGCGAACACACGCAGATGCTCCAGAACCGCCTGTTCTGTACCGCGGTCCACGGCAGAAAAAGGGTCGTCCAGCACGAGAATGCTTTGCGCGTTAAAAAGCGTCCGAGCGAGTGCCACCCGTGCCTGCTGCCCGCCGGACAGCCGCACGCCGCTGCTGCCTACCGGCGTGTCGGCTCCCTGAGGCATCTGCCGTACCTCTTCCTCCATACTGACTGCCCGCAAAAACGACTCGATGTCTCCCGGCTTTCCCAGTTGGATATTTTCCGCCAGCGTATCGCTCATGAGCTCCGGCTCATGCCCCATGTAGGAGATTACGCTGCCGCGTTCGCTGCCGCTCAGATTCCGGAGCTCTTGCCCATTGACAAGAATACTTCCCTGATAGGGGAGTTCTCCAATAAACGTCTTTCCCAACATAGACTTCCCGCACGCCACCGGCCCGGTCACGCCAATGATTTGACCGGGGCGGGCGGAGAAGGAAAGATTCCGCAATACGGGCTCTCCGCCCGGCCAGGCAAGCGTCAGCCCGGAAACTGCCAACTCTGTCGGCTGTATGGCGTGCGGCAGGGCGGGCGGATCGGATTCCACATATTCCTTCATAAGCGGCTTGATACGCGCCCATGATACCTGTGCTTTTTGCACGGCATTGAAGAGCTTGGCCGCCTTTGAGGACTTTAGCGCCATTTTGGTGAAACATGACAGGAAGGTGGTAAAGGCGGCAATATTCCAGATTTTCCACCCATCGCCCAGCACATTCCGAGCTCCCAGATAGAGAATCAACGCAACACCGCACATGGATATGATGTTATAAAGCGGCTGCATTGTGTTTTCCCAGAGATTCGCCGCGACGGCGCGCTTTTCATAATCGTCCAGTCGCTTTTCATATGCAGCGTCTCGATTTCCTTCACATCCATAAACCCGATAAGTCAAAACGTTGGAAACCCGATCCATCGTGGCTCCATTCAGCTGGCCTGCGCTCTTTTTATAGGCGGCGTTGCTTCGGGCGACGAATCCCTTCAGCCTTCCGGCAATGAGGTAGGCAAACGGTGTGAACGCACAGGAAAGCAGCGCAAGATGCCAATCATAGGAAAAAAGCATGACAAGATACGCCGCCAGCACAACACCTGTATCAAAGATTTCGGTGGTAAATTTCCGCATTCCTTCCACGCAGGCATCCACATCGGCCACGGCCTTGGTCATTAGGGAGCCGATATTTTCTTTTTCCAGTTCCTCGCGGCTCATATGAACCAGACTGTTATAAAGCATGTGGCGCATATTACGGCTTGTGTCGTTTGCAAACCTCCGTACTTCAAAGCGCTTAATGGCCCGCATGACCTGCACAAGCAGAATTACAACAAGGTAAAGTGTTGCCAAGGAGACCATAGCGGATATAGTCTTCTCGCCCTTCATAATATCGAAAAGGCACTGGGCAAGCTGCCCCTCAAAATAAGGTCCGGCAACCATCCCTACGTTATAGAGAATACCGGAGACCGTAACCAGCGCAAGCGGCCTTGTCTCCAGCCGGAAATAGGACCAGATGCGATTTGGCTGCGGGACTTTCTCAATCCTTTGACAGCTCATTTTGGCCGCCCTCCTCCAAAAAACGCCGGGTCAGGTTGGGAAAGTCCGCTTTGCTCTCAGCCTTGGAGCGGGTATAGAGTATATTCAAAACACGGCAGAACTCTGCGGTATCCTCCGGCGTAAGCACCTCTGCCAGCCAGGCATAGTACAGCGATTCCACAGAAGACTTTGAGTTTTTCAGGCTGTCAGCCTTTTCTGTCGCATAGAGAAGCTGGCTTCGCCCGTCCTCAGGATTTGGGCTGCGGACGAGATAGCCCTTGGCCTCCAGACTGGCCGCGCGCCGCGCTGCCGCCCCTTTATCCAACGTGAGCAGCTCCCGCAGCGCCGCCTGCGTAATGCCGGGGTTTTTCCTTACCGCGTGAATAAAATCATATTCCGCCGCGCCTACGCCTTCGATTTTTAGCATCCGCACGGTGAACTTGCTGACCTCCCGCGCGATTTTTGTGATTTGCCTCTTTGTATTATCCATTTTATGTCCTCAACTAATAAATAGATGTAGTATCAACCAACTGCATGATACTACATCTTTCTGATTGAATCAATAGCATGGCCATATTTGCCTAGAATTCATAGTTTCCAAATGGCCCTAGCGGCCAACCAAATTATCAGCAGCCAGATCCCCACAACAGGAATGGCATAAAACCATTTTTTTGGTTTTCCGTTTTGCCACATTCCTTCGGCTTCCGTACGGCAGCGTACCATTGTTTCCCTGGGGATGAGGCGAACCGTCAATGCGATCAGCACAGGCAAGATTACAACGTCATCCAGATAGCCTAAAATAGGAAGGAAGTCCGGTATCAGGTCTATGGGAGATAGGGCATATCCAACCGTGATTCCCGCCATAATTTTTGCCGCAAGAGGTGTTTCGTTGCTTTTTAGGCATAAAAACACAGCGGGAATATCTTTTTTCAATTGTTTTGCCCGTTCCGCAAACTTCATGTAGGTACTCCGAATTCAGATTCGCTTTCGTCCTAGGGATGATTCATTATTAAGATAATACCATATTGGGGATATAGATTCTATTGCTGTAACCATGCTATATTGAAAATGCAAAAGCTCGGCACCATATACTTTGGCTGCCTTGCGCAGAAAACGTTCGCTTACCCGCGTTCAGGAAGTTATTCAAAAAGAGCCAACTATTTCACATTTTCAGCGTGTAAGAAAGTGAAAAGGAAGGAGGAGGAAGCGTTGAATGAAAAAGCACTGATTAAAGCCAGCCAAAAAGGCGATAAGCTGGCATTTGAAAAACTTATTCGGTTATTTTATCCCTACGTTTCCAAATTTCTTCTGAAAATGACCTGTGATGAAGCTCTGTCGGAGGATCTGACGCAGGAGACCTTTTTGAAGATGGTACGGAGCATCGACAGGTATGATTTAAACGGCAGTGCCGCATTTGGAACATGGCTTATCACGATCGCGAAGAATTGTTATATTGACCATTTGCGGAAGAATCGGATCATCCTTGAAGACATTGAGGAACTGCAAATCGACGACCCGCACGATATGATGTCCGGCGTAATACAGAAACTGCAATATGAGGAAGTATTAAGAGCAATGGAAATGCTCCCCAAAGAGCAGGGACTCGCGATCCGCTTAAAATACGAGCAGGATATGACGCTTGCCGAAATAGCCGAATACCTTGGCATCCCGACAAAAACCATTAAAAGCCGCATCCATGACGGAACGGCAAAACTCCGAAGATTATTGAATTTGCAGGAAAGGAATGAAAAGAATGACCCATGACACCGAAAAAATGATTGCGATGCTTTCTCCGGATATAGACCAAAAATGTGCCGAGATCAGGGAGGCACGCAGAGAAAAATTTTATACCCGACTTTTTATTTTTCTTTGCGCAACAGTCATCATGATCCCGACATCATTTGTATTTTTTGGCATCAGTCTGATTACATTGCTGATCCCGGCCGTATTTACTGCCTCCGCATTTTTGCTTCTCTCGCCAATCTTAATAAGCCAACAGGGAGGCCGCACCTATGATCAAGCTTGAAAAAAGAATTTCCAAATGGAATTTTAAAAAAATTGCAATCACTTTTATTATTGCCGCTGTAATTACCGCGATCGGCTGTGTTGCAGCCGCCGGATTCGTCTACAAGGATCGTATCGCATTTGCATGGCAGTATGCTCATGTCAGCGAAGCAGCAGAAAAACAAGACGCGACCAATCTGCAGACAGAACTTGATAAGCTTGCGTCCTCGTCATCGGATGTCGTGGATATTCTAATGCTGGACAGCAGTAATAACGTGGTCTATTCCGCAAAAAATTCAGAATTTTCAGCCGGCCAGTTTAATCTGTCCAGAGCCGGAGCGAATAAAGAGTATCTGATAAGCGATACGGACAGTAATGTCGTATTCAAGTATGTCAGGGACGATGAATTCATGCTCAATTCCGTATTCAATACAGACTTTGGGAAAATACGGGACGAATATAGGGACGTGAGTTTTTTTGAGAATGATTTTGGCAGAAAGACGGTCTATATACTTAGCTTTCTTGGCGAAAAGGACAGCGGCAGCAAAATCTATATTATCAGCAGCCCCACCACCGTCGCCGGCGGTGTATTGACGCTGAAGATCGTCATGACCGTCGCCGTTCTGTTCTTTATGATCTATTGGGTACTGGTGGCTCTTTGGGCTTATCAGAACGCTGCCAAGTCGAAGCTCTACCCGGTGTTTTGGGGCATCATCGTTCTGCTGACCAACGTCGTTGGCATCATTGTTTATCTGCTCTATAAACGCGAAAATGCAGCCTGTTCCGTTTGCGGAGCTTCACAAAGCAGGCAGCACCTTTACTGCACAAGCTGCGGAGCCAAGCTCGGTGCGACGTGTAAGAACTGTGGTGCGCATATTGGGAAGAAAGACCTTTTTTGTCCTAACTGCGGCGGAAAAATTCAATGAGGCAACAGGACGGCTTAAAACTGCGGCGCATCCGAGATATCGGATGCGCCGCAGTTTTTTATAAAAAGAATATAATCCAACCAATGCACGTTAAATCCGTGGAATAAGGTGTTAAAACGGTCGTTTCCTGCAGCAGCAGCGTTTCTATTGGCCTGGAGCATAGCGAAAAACAAGAAACATAGAAATCGTTATGCCTTCTTAGGTAGCCTTAAGGTTTGCGAAATATAGTAGCCGCGTAAGTAAGAACGATTCCCTTTGCCAAGGAGGTATTTTTTATGCTGAAGACTGAAATCGCATTGATCCCTGCTTATGAGCCAAACCAGCTGCTGGTCGGTTTGGCCGAGCGGCTTTTTAAAACGGGTTTTTCGGTGGTCGTCGTTGACGATGGCAGCGGGCCGGATTATGCGGATGTTTTCCGGCAGGCAGAAGCCTATGCCGAAGTGATTTCCTATACACCCAATTGCGGCAAAGGCTGCGCGCTGAAGGCTGGATTGGATTATATCGCCGCCCGCTGCGATAAGAAAAGCGTGATCGTCACGCTGGACTGCGATGGGCAGCATACCGTGGAGGACGCAGTACGAGTGGCGTCCTGCGCACTGGCCCACCCGGACGCGCTGACGCTGGGCGTACGCACCCTTGGCCCAGGCACCCCTGTCCGGAGCCGCTTTGGAAATTCCGTCACCCGGACAGTATACCGCTTGTCCACCGGACTGCATGTCAGCGATACCCAAACCGGCTTGCGGGCTTTTGGGGCTGAGCTGCTGCCGCAGATGGCGGCAATCGAGGGCAAACGGTACGAGTATGAGATGAATGTACTGATGGAGTGTCCACGTCGCAGGATCCCGATTCGGGAGGTACCCATCCAGACTATCTATTTGGAGGGCAACCGCGCGTCCCATTTCCACCCGCTGCGGGATTCGTTTTTAATCTACGGCAACATTATTAAATTCGCCGCGTCCTCTCTGACCGGTTTTGCTATCGACTATAGCCTTTACAGCCTTCTGACGGTTTTGCTTGGTCCTTTGGGAGCAGCAGCCATCCCGATCTCTAACGTGGCCGCGCGGGTGGTCAGCGCCGGGGTAAATTTTACCATTAATAAAAAATTTGTATTTAAGAATCGGGACAGCGTGTGGAAAACCGGCGCGCAATATTTTGTGCTGGCCGCATGCATCCTCACGGGTAACACCGTGCTGCTCAGCTTTCTGGTCAATACGCTGGGCGCAAACCGCTTTGCCGCCAAGTTGGTGACCGAGGTGACTTTCTTCACCCTCAGCTGGCTGGCCCAGCGTTTCTGGATTTTTCGCAAAAAGGCCGCCCGTACGGAAAAGATCACCACGCGTGGCACGCATCGGCTGCCGGGCAGAATGGAATAATTGCTATGAAATATAAAAGATTGCGTTGGCCGCTGGCCTACGGTATGTTGTTGGCGGTTTTTACCGTTTACGTGCTGCTGGATGCGTTTGTCATTCCACGAAGCTATGTCGTTGTGGACAACGGCCAGTCCGCGCAGGAAGATGCCCTGTCCTCCGACGTGCAGTCGGGGGTGGGCAGCTCTTCGCCGAGTGAATCAGACGACAGCAGCGTTTCGTCCGCCGACGTGACGATCACCTCCGATGCTTATGACGATGGCAACATCTCCATCCAGATCACCCAGTATCGGGAATACGACACGACGATCTATGTTGCGGGCGTAACTCTTTCCAGCGCCGATGAACTCAAGACCATGTTTGCCGATAATACCTACGGCAAAAACGTGACCGAGACGACCTCGGATATCGCCGATGCATGCGGCGCGATTCTGGCCATCAACGGCGATTATTACAGCGCCCGCAGCGGCTATGTCATTCGCAACGGCGTCCTTTACCGCGACACCTCCGCCGGGCAAGATCAGGAGGATCTGGTCATCTATGATGACGGCACGATGGCCGTTGTCAGCGAGGGGGACTATACCGCACAGGAGCTGCTGGACGGCGGGGCAGAGCAGGTGCTTTCCTTCGGCCCGGGTCTTGTGGAAAACGGACAGATTTCTGTCACAACCGCTGAAGAAGTGGACAAAGCCAAGGTCAGTAATCCGCGCACCGCTATCGGGCAGATCGACAGTCTGCACTATGTTCTTGTCGTGGCGGATGGGCGCACCTCGGAAAGCAAGGGGCTGTCGCTGTACGAGATGGCGGAGTTCCTGCAGGGGCTGGGCGTTAAAAATGCCTATAATCTGGACGGCGGCGGCTCATCTACGATGGTGTTCAACGGTGCGGTAGTCAACAACCCCACCACCAACGGCAAAAAAATCACCGAACGGGAGGTAAGCGACATTGTCTACATCGGATAAGCAGGCGCTGCGCCGCAGCGCGCGGAATTATCTTTTGTTCGCCGTGTTTTGCGGCATATTCAGTACCGTTTACGAGCATTTCAGTCATGGGGTCTATTCACCCTTTATGGTCTGCCTGTTCGGTATCCCGCTGCTGGGTGCGGCCGCACCGTGGCTGATCTCCCTGATTGGGCGGCGGGCCCCATCCCGCACCGTTTGCGCACTTTGGGGCTGCGGCGTGGCGACCCTGAGTGCGGGCTGCTGCCTGCGCGGCGTTTTTGACATCTATGGAGGTTCCGCGCCGCTGCTGTGGGTTTACTGGATCGCCGGTGGCGTATTCGTGCTGGCCGCGATATTTAAAAAACTGGCAGTTTAAAATAAAACCGCCCGAATTTTCAACTTTCTGAAGATTCGGGTATTTTTTACCAACCGCAGGCTGCCTTTTGCGTGCAATGGTATGGTAAGTAAAACGGCAAGGGAGCTTGTTTAAATTGGGAGAACTGACGGCGCTTTACTTCCGGCCTCCGCTGGCCGGAATACGAAAAAGCAAAGTATCTCTGCTTACGAAGGAGAAAACCAGATGCTCTGGAACAGCATGTTAGGGAAAGCTCTTGTGACATTTCTCATCTCTATGATACCCATTATTGAGCTGCGCGGTGCAATCCCCATCGCAGCAGCCAGCGGGCTCAGCCTGCAGACAGCTCTCGTCGCAGCCGTTATCGGGAATCTGCTGCCTGTGCCGTTTATCATCATTTTTGTCCGAAAAATTTTTACATGGTTGCGAGTAAAAAGCGAGAAATGGAACCGGATTGTAATGCGGCTGGAAAATCGAACGGAGCAAAAATCGGACATCGTCCGACGGTACGCCTTTTGGGGCCTTGCTCTGTTTGTAGCCATCCCGTTTCCGGGAACAGGGGCATGGACGGGGGCTTTGATAGCTGCAATGCTGGATATGCGGCTCAAGCGGGCATTTCCGGCTATCGCGCTTGGCGTGATTGTCGCCGGCACGATTGTGGCGATTGCAACCTATGGTGCAGGCTCGCTTTTATTTGGTGAGGGTACGATCTCATAATTACAGCGCTTTAGAAAATCGATTGGTTTGTTTCACTGGGGATGCACCGCGCTTTTAGCTTGCAGCCTTTTGGATGACAGTTTCCTGATCAGCACAAAATGTATAGAAAATACGGACGATTTTGCTTGCGGGAAGATTGCATCAGAAGAAAGTCCGGGAAGAACCACATCTGCCGTGTTATATGAGATCATTGTGCGTAAAATGGTCATCAGCAATAGATCTGCACAAATTTCACGCCGCTTTTTTTTATATGTTTGTGGTGTTATTCCCTTTCATTCCCGTTGATTTTATGATAAATTATTAAAAACAACTTGTGGTTTTTCTCAAAAGGGAGTAAATTAATGCCGAACATGATTCGCACAGCTAAATATTACTTTTTTAGCTTTATCAGCTTTACCTATTATTATTTTGGTAAAGCTTATTTCGGTTTGGCAGATAACGTGCGATGTGCGATGAACGCATAGCCCCGATTCATTGTAGATTAGCCCGCGGTCAAACCGACTGCGGGCTTTTTATATTTTAAAATCCATTGGAAGGAACGACCGACAAATGATTGTTATACTGAAAGAAAACCCGAATAAAGGCCAACTGGAAAGCCTGATGGCCTGGCTTCAGGACAAGGGGCTGCAGGTACATGTCTCCGCAGGCACATCCCGGATGATTCTCGGCCTTGTCGGCGATACGTCCACGCTGGATATTGACCTGCTTTCCGCATTGGACATCGTCGATAATGTAAAGCGCGTTCAGGAGCCGTATAAAAACGCGAACCGTAAATTCCATCCCGACGATACCATCATCACGGTGGGGAATACACAGATCGGCGGCGGCAATCTGACCCTGATGGCCGGGCCGTGTTCGGTCGAGACAGAAGACCAAATCGTCGCTGTCGCAAAGGCGGTAAAGGCCAGCGGCGCGACCTTTCTGCGCGGCGGCGCGTTCAAGCCGAGGACTTCGCCGTATTCCTTCCAGGGGCTTGGCGAAGAGGGCCTCCGCCTTCTGACCGTCGCCAAAAAAGAGACGGGACTTCCTATCGTTACAGAGATTATGGATATTTCTCAGCTTCCGTTGTTTGACGACGTGGATGTCATTCAGGTGGGCGCCCGCAATATCCAGAACTTTAACCTGCTGAAAGTGCTGGGGACACAAGACAAGCCGGTGCTCATCAAGCGGGGCATGTCAACCACTTACGAAGAGTGGCTGATGAGTGCGGAATATGTCATGGCGGGCGGCAACAAGAATGTGATCCTGTGCGAGCGGGGGATACGTACTTTTGAAACATACACCCGCAATACGTTGGATATTTCAGCCATCCCGGTACTGCGCCGCCGGACCCATCTGCCGATCATCGTCGATCCGAGTCATGCTTCGGGCGATGCGGCGCTTGTCGCGCCGCTCTCCATGGCCGCGGTAGGCTGCGGCACGGACGGACTGATGATCGAGGTTCACAACGATCCCGAGCACGCACTGTGTGACGGCAAACAGTCACTTCGGCCGGAGGCGTTCGATACGCTGGCAAAAAGACTTCTGACGCTGCACGAATTTATCAAAGCGCAGGAGGAAGAGGCATGAAAGTCGGCATCATCGGGCTTGGCCTGATTGGCGGTTCACTTGCAAAAAGCATTAAGACCCGAACCCAACATGTGGTCGCAGCGATCGATCTCAATCCGGAAACAATGATGTTTGCCCGGCTTTGCGGCGCAATCGACGAACCGCTGACAGACGATAATCTGGGGACATGTGAGCTGATTCTTACGGCCATTCGTCCGCAGGCAACCATCGATTGGGTTCTGGCGCATGGCGCATGCATTTCCTCCCAGACGATCCTTGTGGATATGTGCGGTGTAAAACGCGCCGTCTGCGCGGCGATCGCGCCGCTTGCCGAACGCTTTGGTTTTTCGTATATCGGCGGGCATCCCATGGCAGGTCGGGAGCGGGGAGGCTTTGTCAACTCATCCGACAATCTTTTTGCGGGCGCTCCCATGATCCTGACCCCTGATGAAAGGACCGACATGAAGATGCTGGAAAAGCTGAAAGCCTTTTTTACCGACATTGGCTTTTCCGGGCTGACATTTACCACGCCCGACGAGCATGACCGGATGATCGCCTACACCTCCCAGCTGGCGCATCTGACCTCGAGCGCCTATATCCGGTCGCCTGACGCCCAGCGGCGGCGGGGGTTTTCGGCGGGAAGCTTTCAGGATATGACTCGGGTGGCCCGACTGGATGAGGATATGTGGACAGAACTGATGATGGCCAATTCCGACTATCTTACCGACCAGCTTGAACTGTTGGTCGGCCATTTGAGCGAATATCTTGAGGCTCTGCGGGACGGGGACGCCGAAACGCTCTGCGCACTGCTGCGGGACGGAAGAGAGAAGAAAATTACCTCGGGAGGGAATTGACGTGGAAATCAAAACCGTCCGGATAAACGCGGGAAAAGGCTATAATGTTTCCATCGGGAGCGGACTCCTCAGTGCCTGCGGCGATATCCTGGCAAGGGACATCCAGCCCTGCCGCACCGTCGTTATCACCGATGCAACGGTTAAAACGCTCTTTCTCACGACCGTTGAGGAGAGCCTGGGAAAGGCGGGATTCACCGTAAGCGCCTTTTCGTTTCCCGCGGGCGAACACTCAAAAAACATAGATACGCTCTCGGGTATTCTTGAATTTCTTGCGGAAAATCGGCTGACACGTACAGATCTTGTGGTCGCACTGGGCGGCGGGGTCACAGGCGATCTTGCCGGGTTTGCGGCGGGATGTTATCTGCGCGGGATCCGGTATGTGCAGGTGCCGACCACTTTTTTGGCGGCGGTCGACGCCTCGGTCGGCGGAAAAACAGGGATCGACCTTATGGCGGGAAAGAATCTGGCCGGATTGTTCGTCCAGCCGGAAGCCGTGATCTGCGATACCGATTGCATGGCGCGGCTGCCAGCCGACATATTCGCCGACGGTGCGGCGGAGGCTATCAAAACCGGTATTTTGTCGGGTGAGCCGCTATTTTCAATTTTTGAAACGCAGGACGTCCGTTCATCCGCGGTGGAAATCATCGAACAGTGCGTCGCATTCAAGGGGCGAATCGTGGAAACGGATACGTTGGAATGCGGGATCCGCAAGACCCTTAACCTTGGGCATACGGTTGGCCACGCCATTGAAAAATGCAGCGGTTATGCCATTCCTCATGGACATGCTGTCGCCGCGGGGATGGCGGTCATCGCCCGCGCAGCCGACAGGCTGGGCCTCAGCGATGTGCCTATCGCTGGGCGGATCGAAAAAGCGCTGATCCGGAACGGGCTGCCCACGGGGACGGACTTTTCGGCGGAGGCGCTTGCCGCCGCAGCACTGTCTGACAAAAAGCGGGCCGGGGATGAAATCACGCTTGTAATCCCGGGGGCCATCGGCCGCTGCCGGTTGATGCAGATGCCTGTTGCCGGGCTGGTCTCCTTTATCGGCGCGGGACTGGGGGATAGGTAATATGGACATTGTTATTGCCCCGTCGTCCTTGTCAGGCAGCGTACCGGCGATTCCCTCAAAATCCGCGGCGCATCGTTTGCTGATCTGCGCGGCGCTGGCAGACGAGCCGACCGCACTGCAGCTCTCGTCCTCGTCGGATGATATCGACGCGACCATCGGCTGCCTTACGGCGCTGGGTGCGGAGATAAAAAGAACCGGGGATACCATCACGGTAACACCGATCGGCAAGGCGCCTTCTGATCCGCTGCTGGACTGCCGGGAGAGCGGATCCACCCTGCGCTTTTTGCTTCCGGTGGCCGCGGCGCTGTGTGAAAAAGCGCGGTTTACGGGCGGCGGACGACTGCCGGAGCGGCCGGTGGTGGAACTTACGGATCTCATGCGCCGGCATGGTGTTTCGTTCAGCGCCGACTGCCTGCCCTTTGAAACCGCCGGCAGGCTGACCGGCGGAGAGTTCGATATTTCCGGCAGCGTCAGCTCCCAGTATCTCACGGGACTGCTGCTGGCTTTGCCGGTGCTGGCGCAGGACGCTGCCGTCCGGCTTTCGTCAAAGCTGGTATCCTGCGGCTATGTGGACATGACACTTTCCGCCCTTGCACGATTTGGGGTCAATATTGCGTGCGCAGAGGGGAGATATACGGTTTCCGGGCCAAAGGCGCTTTGCTCGCCCGCCCGCATTTCGGTAGACGGAGATTGGTCCAACGCCGCCTTTTTTCTTGCGGCCGGTGCCATTGGGGCGCCGGTGACGGTGACCGGGCTTGATCCGGACTCCCCACAGGGCGATCGGGCCATCACCATGCTTTTACAGCGCTTTGGGGCGGGCGTGGCCGTCGGTCCGGCACAGGTCACCGTGGCACCGGCTGAGCTCCGCGGCTGTGAAATCGATTTGGCAGAGGTGCCTGATCTGCTGCCCGTACTCGCCGTTGTTGCGGCCTGCGCGCAGGGAAAGACCCGGTTTACAGGCGGTGAGCGTCTGCGGCACAAGGAGAGTGACCGGCTGGCGTCGACCGCCGCTATAATCGGTTCGCTGGGCGGAAAGGCAGAAGCTTTTCCCGACGGGCTGGCGGTGACCGGCGGAAAGCTGACCGGCGGAACCGTCGACAGCTTTCATGACCACCGGATTGTGATGGCGGCCGCGGTTGCCGGAAGTATCTGTCCCCGGGCGGTAACCATCCTGGGGGCCGATGCTGTAAATAAATCGTATCCGGCATTTTTCAGTGATTATGCAAAACTGGGAGGGAAAGCAAATGTCCTCTGAATTCGGAAAACGCCTGATCGTCTCTGTCTTCGGCCAGTCGCACGGCAGGGCAATTGGCGTAAACATCGACGGACTTCCGGCCGGAGAGCCGATCGATACGGAGGAACTCCAGCGCTTTCTGGCCAGACGCCGCCCCGGAAAGGACGCCGTTTCCACAGCCAGAAGTGAGGCGGACATCCCGATTTTTCTTTCGGGATTACGGGACGGCATTACCTGTGCAGGCCCGCTGTGCGCCATCATTGAAAATAAGGATGTCCGCTCCGCCGACTATTCCGGGCTGAGCGACACGCCCCGTCCCGCCCACGCGGACTATACCGCCTGGGTAAAGTGGGGCGGACGTGCGGATATGAGCGGCGGCGGGCATTTTTCCGGACGCCTGACCGCACCGCTCTGCATCGCCGGCGGCATTGCAAAACAGATACTGGCCCGCCGGGGGATCTTTGTCGGTGCGCACCTTTCCTCCATCGGCACGGTTTTTGACGCTGCGTTTCCGCTTCGGCCGGACGAGCAGCTGTTTAATGAGATCGCGCGGAAACCCTTTCCGGTCATCAACGACGGAAAGGGACTAAAAATGCAGGAAGTCATCCTGGCGGCTGCCGCGGCGTCCGATTCAGTCGGCGGAACGATCGAGTGTGCTGCGGTCGGGCTGCCGGCGGGCCTGGGCGGTCCCCTGTTCGGCGGCGTCGAAAGCCGTCTTGCCGCGGCGGTGTTCGGCGTGCCCGCCGTCAAGGGAGTCGAATTCGGCGCCGGTTTTGCCTGCGCGCAGATGAACGGATCAAACGGCAACGATCCGTTCTGCATCGACGAAAGCGGAAATATCGCCACGGTGACCAATCACTGCGGCGGCATTCTCGGCGGTATTACCGACGGCATGCCGGTGGTGTTTCGCGCGGCGATCAAGCCGACCCCCTCTATCGGGCGGGCGCAGACTACGGTAAGCCTGTCGCGCAGGGAGGAGACGAAGATAGCCATTCAAGGCCGGCACGACCCCTGTATCGCCCACCGGGCGGTACCGGTACTGGAAGCAGTGACCGCCGTCGTGCTTCTGGACCTTTTGCTTGAGGAGGGCGTTTACTATGGAAATTTCTGAAGTCAGAAGCAAGCTGGATCAGATTGATGACCGGCTGTTGTCGCTCTTCCTTGAGCGGATGGAGCTGGCCGGTGAGGTCGCCGCATACAAGGAAAGCCATGGCCTGCCGATCTTCGACTCACAGCGGGAGCGCGAGATCCTGTCAAAAGTTTCTGAGAAATCCGGTGAAATGGAGCCGTATGCCTACTACCTTTTTTCGGCATTGATGAAGCTTTCAAAATCAAGGCAAAGTACGCTTTTGCATGCGCCGTCAAAGGTGAGGACGCAGATAGAGCAGGCCCTCGCGGCCGGCGATACGGTCTTTCCACGCGGCGGCACCGTCGCGTGTCAGGGGATCGAGGGATCGAACTCCCAGGCTGCCTGCGAAAAGCTGTTTACACGCGGCAACATTGTTTATGTAAAGACGTTTGATGCGGTATTTGATGCCGTGGAATCCGGCCTCTGTACCTACGGTGTTCTGCCGATAGAAAACAGCTCGGGCGGATCGGTCCGAACGGTATATCGGCTGCTGCAGAACCGGAAATTTTCCGTTGTTCGCAGCACAAAGCTGTGTATTCGGCACGAGCTTCTGGCAAAGCCCGGGACCGCGCTGTCCGATCTGCGGGAGATCTATTCACACGAACAGGCCATCACCCAGTGCGGCCGGTTTCTGTCGTCGCTCAAAGACGTCAAGGTCATCCCCTGCGGGAACACCGCGCTGGCCGCAAAGATGGTTTCGGAATCGAAAGATCCCCATGTGGCCGCGCTTTCCTCCCATGCCTGCGCCGAGCTGTACGGTCTGTCCGTCCTGTCCGACGCCGTGCAGGACAGCGAGAACAACTATACCCGGTTCATCTGCAGCACAAAAGCACCCATGATCTATGGCGGAGCTAATCGGATGAGCCTCATTCTCGCCTGTGACAATAAGCCGGGGGCGCTGCATGACCTGCTTTCAAAGCCGGCGATCCTTGGGATCAATATGAGCAAGCTGGAAAGCTGCCCCGTCACCGGACGGAATTTTGAATTTATCTTCTTTGTTGACCTGGAAGCGTCCGTGCGCGAGTCGGGCGTCATGCCTATGCTGGAAGATCTTGAGCGCAGCAGCGAAACCTTTGTCTTTCTCGGAAATTACGAAGAGGTATGATCATGGCGGACAGGATTTACGGCCTGCTGGGCCGCAAACTGGGCCACAGCTATTCGGTGCCGATCCATCGGGCGCTGGGCAATGCCGGTTATCGGCTGATTGAGCTTGAACCCGAACAGCTGACGGAGTTCTTCCGGCGGGACGATATTGGCGGCCTGAATGTGACCATACCGTATAAGCGCGAAGTTATAAAATACTGCGGCACGCTTTCCCCCGAAGCACTGGCCATCGGCAGCGTAAACACCCTTGTTCGCAAAGGCGACGGCCGGCTGCATGGCTTCAATACCGACGCATACGGCTTTGCATATCAGGTCTTGATGTCCGGAATCAATTTTAGCGGCAGAAAAGTGCTGGTGCTCGGCAGCGGCGGCGCGTCACTTACGGTACAGTATATGGCCGGAAAGCTCGGCGCGGCGGAAATCGTGGTCATCTCCCGCGGCGGGGAAAACAACTATGGGAATTTATATCGTCACCGGGATGCCGAAGTACTGGTCAATGCGACGCCGGTCGGCATGTATCCGGATACAGACGCAGCCCCCGTCGATCTGCGGACATTTCCCGGGTGCAAAGGGGTCATCGACCTTATTTTCAATCCGGCACGCACCGGGCTGCTGCTTCAGGCCGAAGCGCTGGGGATTCAAAGCGTCAACGGACTTTCGATGTTGGTGGCGCAGGCCAAAGCGGCGGAGGAGCTGTTTTTTGACCGGTGCATAGACGACGCCGAGAACGGCCGAATATACAAAAAGCTCCGTGCCGACACGGAGAATATCGTACTGATCGGCATGCCCGGATGCGGGAAAAGCACAGTCGGCGCCGCCTTGGCGAAGCTGACGGGACGGGTGCTGATCGATACGGATACGGAGATCGAAAAAGCGGCCGGCATTCCAATTCCTGAGATCTTTGCGGAAAGCGGAGAGGAAGGATTTCGCCGGATTGAACGTGAAACCATCGCAGATGCCGGACAAAAGCGCGGGGTTATTATCTCCGTGGGTGGCGGCGCAGTCAAGGACGAGCGCAACTACCGGCCCCTGCGTCGGAACGGACGAATTTTCCATTTGGAACGGGATATTTCGCTGCTTTCCCGCGAAGGCCGCCCGCTGTCACAGGGGACCGACCTTGCGAAAATGTACAAGGAGCGGCTTCCGGCCTATTGCCGGTTCCGTGATGCCTGTGTGGAAAATCGCCTGCGCCCCGAGGATACTGCCGCGGTCATATGGGAGGAATTTTTATCATGAAAATACTTGTGCTCAACGGGCCGAATATAAACATGCTTGGTGTGCGGGAGCCGGAAATCTACGGAAAGCAGACCTATGAAGACCTGAAGGTTAAGCTCTATGGGAAGGCGAATGCACTTGGTATCGAAGTGACTTTTTTCCAGTCGAACCATGAGGGTGCGCTGGTGGACGCGATTCAGGGCGCGTATGGCACAGCCGACGGCATCATTATCAATCCGGCGGCCTATACGCATACGAGCATCGCCCTGCTCGACGCGGTCAAGGCTGTCGGGATTCCGACAGTCGAGGTGCATATTTCCGATCCTGATACGCGGGAAGAATTCCGAAGAGTGTCCTATATCCGCCACGCCTGTATTGCCACAGTCAAAGGCCGGGGGCTTGAGGGATATTTGGATGCGCTTCAGCTTTTGTACCATGAACTGAACCGGGGACACTGACCCCGCCGGGTAATGTGCGGACGGGGTTAGAAAAGCTTGGAAACGGGGAAGGTGTCGCCCCGACGGAATTCGGCGCCCGGTAAAGTGCTTTTTGAAACCAATAATGCGCATTCCTCATATAACGAAAGACGCGGTAAAATCAGCTGATTTTGCGGCGCCTTTCGCTTTATCCTGCGGCAGAAAAATATAAGAAAGGCTTATCTGGCCAAACCGCCAACCGCCCGGCATTTTCGCCGCCGCCAGATATTTTGCATGGGGCCGCAGGGATTCCATATTGTGCACGAGGGCTCATGATCGTAATAAATAGACCGATCGCCCGACGGACAGAACAGAGATCATCTTGATTTATTGCGAAAAATATGTAAAAATTATATATATTATATTAAATTTTGAAAAGGCGGGAAGAGCAGAATGGCAGAAGTACGTCCGAAGAGTGTTCGCGAACGACTGATCCTGGCGGGCATCCGTGAGATCAATCAATATGGGCTTCAAAATTTTTCCATGCGTCGGGTCGCGGCCGAATGCGGTGTATCCTGCGCTGCGCCCTACCGGCATTTTAAAGATCGTCAAAGCTACGTCGCTGCGATTATCGAATATATCAACCTTCAGTGGAGTGAGCGGCAGCAGAAAATTTTAGAGACCTACTCCGGTGATATACGGGAACAGATTCTGGAGATATGCCTTGACTATGTGAAATTTTTGTTGGAAAAGCCGTATTTCCGCTCAATCATCATGTCCAAAGATGACGAATTTGACAGTGAGTATGAAAAGCTTCGAACCCAACTGAGCAATACGGCCCGTAGATTGATCCGGAGATATTGTGCGGATTATGGCATTGCCGCAGACGCCGAAAAAAGAAAAACCTATATTGTGCGCTCATTGATTTACGGTGCCGCGCTGATGTTCGATAACGGAGAATTGGAATATAATGGATTGAATTTGGAGATGGTCCGATGCTCGATTGACAGGGAATTCGATTTGCCGTGACATAGATTCTTAATAAATCTCAGAATTGACATCAAAAGAAAACCTGTTATAATTGCGGATATGTTATCGCTGATAACATGCCCGCATTTTTTTGTGGGAAAAAGAAAAAATACGTTTATTGGAGGGCATTTATATGATTTTTGAAACAGTGGCGGGACTGCTCGCGGAACATCTGGATTGCGATGTGTCCGAAATCAAAATGGAAAGCCGGTTTAAAGAACTCGGTATAGACTCCCTCGACACGGTCGAGATGCTGATGAATATCGAAGACAAGGTAGGCCGTGAGCTGGAGCTTGACCAGAAGGTGGAGACGGTGGGCGACCTTGTCCGGTTCATTGAAGAAAAGTGCAAAGACTGATTCGATGATCAAAACGGAAATTTGCGCCCTGCTGGGCATTGATCTCCCATTGTTTCAGGGGGGGATGGCATGGATCTCGGATGGTAGGCTGGCCTCTGCCGTCTCAGAGGGCGGCGGCCTCGGCATTATTGCTGCCGGAAACGCCCCCGGGGAATATGTGCGGCAGCAGATCCGTACGGCGCGGACGCTGACGGGCCGGCCCTTCGGCGTAAATATTATGCTGCTCAGTCCCTACGCCGAAGAGGTAGCGAAGGTTGCTGCAGAGGAGCAAGTCGCCGTGGTGACCACCGGAGCGGGAAACCCTGCCAAATTCATGGAGGAATGGAAGGCCGCCGGGATTCGGGTAATCCCCGTGGTCGCTTCGGTCGCAATGGCAAAACTGATGCAGAGGCTGGGAGCCTCAGCGGTGATTGCTGAGGGAGGCGAAAGCGGCGGGCATATCGGTGAATTATCCACCATGGTGCTTGTCCCGCAGGTCTGCGACGCGGTGACAGTACCTGTCGTTGCGGCTGGCGGCATCGCTGACGGCAGGGGCGCCGCCGCGGCGTTCATGCTCGGAGCCCAAGGAATTCAGATGGGCACCCGGTTTTTGTCCGCGCATGAATGTTCCGTCCACAAGAATTATAAAGAAAAGATCCTTGGCGCGACCGACCTTTCGACGGTCGTGACGGGAAGACGGCTCGGACATCCGGTCCGGAGCCTGAAGACTCCGTTTTCCCGTGACTATGCCAAGGCGGAAGCCGGGAGCATCTCCGATGAGGAGTTGGAAGCGATGGGTGCCGGGGCGCTTCGCCTGGCGGTACAGGAAGGTGACGTTAAAAAGGGCTGCTTCCTCGCCGGTCAGATCGCGTCCATGGTTCGTAAAGAGCAGCCGGCAGCGGAGATCGTTCATGAGGTCATGGAAGAGGCCGAAGCCGTGCTGAAGGGAGCCTGCCGATGGGTAAAATAGCGTTTGTGTTTCCCGGTCAGGGGGCACAGTATGCGGGTATGGGCAAGGAACTTGCCGCCTATTCCCCCGCGGCGGCCGATATATTCCGGCATGCCGATCTGCTGCGGCCCGAGACGTCGCGGCAGTGCTTTAGCGGGCCGGAAGAGGAACTGGCGGAAACGAAGAATACGCAGCCCTGCGTATTAACAGCAGAACTGGCAGCTGCGGCCGCGCTCTCTGCGGCCGGCATCCGGGCAGATATGCTCGCCGGGCATTCACTCGGGGAACTGGCGGCAATGATTTTTTCCGGTGCGCTGACATATGAGGAGGGATTCCGCCTCGTCTGTCTTCGCGGAGAGCTCATGCAGCGGGACGCTGAAAAAAGCCGGAGCGGTATGGCGGCCGTCCTCCGGCTGGATGCGGATACCGTCGGGCGCCTTTGCAGTCAGTATGCACATGTATATCCGGCCAACGACAACTGTCCGGGACAGATCGTGGTATCCGGGCTGGAGGAGGAGCTTGCGGCCTTCTGCGGCGACGTAAAGGCCGCCGGCGGCCGGGCATTGCCGCTGCGCGTCCGGGGCGGGTTTCATTCGCCTCTGATGGCACAGGCCGCGGCCGAATTTGAAAAGGCAGCCGCATCCCTTTCTTTCCGGAAGCCGGCCGTACCCTTGTATTCCAACTGCACCGGACAGGTGTATGGAGACAATTTCGCAGAGCTTCTGGGAAAACAGATATGCACGCCCGTCCGGTGGCAGGATGTGGTCGGCAGTATGATCCGGGACGGTGCCGATACGTTTATTGAGATCGGGCCGGGAAAGACCCTCTGCGGTCTGATCGGAAAAATCGACGCCTCCGTCCGTACCCTTCATGTGGAGGACTGCGAGAGCCTGGAAGAGGCCGTGCGGGAGGCAGCGGGATGCTGAACGGGAAAACAGTTGTGATCACCGGCGCTTCCCGGGGGATTGGCGCTGCAATTGCACGGAAATTTGCATCGCTTGGTGCGAATATTGCCGTGATTTATGCGCAGAACCATGCGGCGGCCGAAGAGGTCTGCCGCGTCTGCGCTGAGACAAACGGAATCAAGGCCGTTCCGCTGTGCTGTGACACGTCGGATTTCAGTGCAGTGAAACAGACGGTTGCGGAGATCAAAGCCGTATTCGGAACGATCGATATTTTGGTAAATAACGCTGGCATCACACGGGACGGTCTTGTCGCGGTGATGCGGGAAAAGGATTTCGATGATGTCCTGGCGGTGAACCTTAAGGGCGCTTTCAATATGATCCGGCACTGCAGTCCTATTTTGATCCGGAACAAAGGCGGGAAAATTATCAACATTGGCTCGGTCGTCGGACTGACGGGGAATGCAGGCCAGGTAAATTATGCCGCAGCAAAGGCGGGACTGGTCGGCCTGACCAAGGCGGTCGCCCGGGAGCTTTCCGGGAAAAACATTACCTGCAATGCAATCGCCCCCGGCTTCATCCAGACAGATATGACAAAAGATTTAAACGCGGAATCCGGGCTTTTGTCCGGAATTCCGCTGGGCCGGCCCGGCACGCCGGAGGATGTGGCGGAGGCAGTCGCGTTTCTCGCCGGCCCCGGCGCGGACTATATCACCGGTGAAGTGCTGCGCGTCGACGGCGGGCTGGCCATGTAAGGAGGAATACAGTTGCGTAGAGTCGTTGTGACGGGCATGGGAATCATCAGCCCGGTAGGGAATTCGGTGGATACGTTCTGGCAGAGTCTGCTGGCTGGCAGAAACGGCATTGGGCCGATCACCAGATTTGATACCGAACGGCACAAGGCAAAGCTGGCGGCCGAGGTCAAAGATTTCGACGCCAGACAATATATGGAAAAATCAGATATGCTGAAGAGCGATCTGCATGCGCAGTACGCCCTTGCGGCTGCGTGTCAGGCGGCAGCAGAGAGCGGAATCGTCGGCACCCTGCCTCCGGAGCGCATCGGCGTATATATGGGGACCGGCATCGGCGGGATTGAGACCTTCGGGCAGGAATATGAAAAGCTGCGGGTTCATGGCCCGCGGCGGGTATCTCCTTACTTTATCCCCATGCTGATTGCGAACATGGCTTCCGGCCTGATTGCGATCCGGTTTAATTGTCAGGGGGCTGCCATGCCTGCGGTCACCGCCTGTGCTTCCGGCTCAAACGCCATTGGTGAAGCGCTTCGCGCAATCCGACACGGGTATGCGGATGCCGTCATCGCTGGTGGAGCAGAGGCCGCCATTACGGAATGCGGCGTGGCAGGCTTTGCCAATATGCAGGCGCTTTCGGTCTCAGAAGATCCGGATGCCGCATCTCTTCCCTTTGACCGCCGCCGGGGTGGCTTCGTCATCGGAGAAGGCGGCGCCGCCCTCGTTTTGGAGGAATATGAGCATGCCGCGGGCCGGGGCGCAACCATTTACGGCGAGATTTGCGGTTACGGCTCTACCTGCGACGCCTATCATATTACGGCGCCCAGGCCCGATGCCGCCGGCGGTGCGCGCGCCATGACCGACGCGCTTGCCGAGGCGGGCTATCTTGGTACGGAAAGGGTGTACGTCAATGCACACGGCACCGGCACACCCCTTAACGATACGGTGGAGACCGAGGCGATTAAAAAGGCGTTCGGCGGGGAAAAGGCTGCGGAAGTTCTCGTCAGCTCCACCAAGTCCATGACGGGGCATATGCTGGGCGCAGCGGGGGCTGCGGAGGCCATCGTCTGTCTGAAGGCGCTTAATGACGGCAGGATCCCGCCCACGATCAATCTGCATGAGCAGGACCCCGCCTGCGATTTGAACTATGTTCCGTGTCGGGCCATCGGTGCCGAAATTGATTTGGCGCTGTCCAATTCCCTGGGCTTCGGCGGGCATAATGCGTGTCTTGCATTCAGGAAGGTGTGACCATGGAAGAAGCAAAAATCCGCAAATATGCGGATCTGATGGGTGAGCTTGGTCTTTCCGGCCTCGAAATCAACGAGGACGGCGTCACGGTCCGGCTCGAGCGGAGCGAATCCGCGGCGCCGAATGTGCAGAAGCCGGCGGCGTCCCCTTTGGCCGCCACCGGGCCCACCTCCGGCTTTCTGGAGGTGCGATCGCCGATGGTAGGCGTGTTTTATCACGCTCCCGCGGAGGATGCGGCGCCTTTCGTCCGGGTGGGGGATACCGTGCGTGCGGGCGATGTTCTCTGTATCATTGAGGCAATGAAGCTGATGAATGAGATCGTCGCGGAAAAAGGCGGGGTCATTGCGGAAATCTGCGCCGAGGATGGTGCTGTGGTCGATTTCGGCCATGTGCTGTTCCGGCTGCGGGAGGAACAAAAATGAACCGAAAAGAATTGGAAAGCATGCTTCCTCACCGGGGAAGCATGCTGCTGCTGGAAGAAGCGCGTCGGGAAGCCGATACGGCCTATGGCAGCTATCATGTGCGCGGGGACGAATGGTTTCTCGACGGGCATTTTCCCGGAAATCCTATCGTCCCTGGCGTAATCCAATGTGAAATGCTGGCGCAATCCGCCTGCGTGTTATTGAACGGTGAAACAGGGGAAGGGAAGCTGCTGCCGGTATTTACCGGGCTCAATAACGTCAAATTCCGGTCACCGGTCCGGCCAGGCGATACTTTTGAGACCGTGTGCCGGATCAAACGGGCAAAGCCGCCTTTCTATTTTGCCGAAGGAAAAGGCTTTGTGGCGGGAAAACTCTGCGTCGAGGCTGAGTTTTCCTTCGCAATGGCAGGAGTATAGCACATGTTTTCCAAATTGTTGGTGGCGAACCGGGGAGAGATCGCGGTTCGCATCATTCGGGCCTGCAAGGAAATGGGTATTATTTCGGTCGCAGTCTATTCGGAGGCCGACGCGGGAGCGCTGCATACAACCCTTGCGGATGAAAGCTACTGCATCGGGCGGGCGCCGGCCGCCGAAAGCTATCTGAATGCGGACAGCATCATCGGCGCGGCGCTGGCCTCCGGCGCACAAGCGATCCATCCGGGCTATGGTTTTTTGTCGGAGAATGCGCGCTTTGCGGAGAGATGCCGGGAAAACGGCCTGGTATTTATCGGGCCTTCGGTTGAGAACATGCGGGCGCTGGGTGACAAAGAACAGGTGAAGGCCAGGATGGAACAGGCAGGCCTTCCTGTGATCCCCGGGACGGGGATTCTCGGCACGCTCCCGGAGGCTGCCGAAGCCGCCGAAAAGATTGGCTGTCCGGTGATGCTGAAAGCACGCGCCGGCGGCGGGGGCCGGGGAATTCGCCTCGTGAAGGACGGGACGGAGCTGGAAAAGGCGTACCTCTCCGCCGCGGCGGAGGGGATGGCGGCTTTCGGCGACGGGGCTGTTTATCTGGAAAAATACATTTCCCCCGCAAAGCATATTGAGCTGCAGATCCTCGCGGATCAGTACGGCCATGTCGTCTGCCTAGGGGAGCGGGACTGCTCCCTGCAGCAGCGGAATCAGAAGCTGATTGAGGAATCGCCATCCCCCGCAGTGACGGAGGCGCTGCGGCGCCGGATGACGGAGCAAGCCGTCGAGGCGGTGAAACAGCTTGGCTATTCGGGTGTTGGGACGCTGGAGTTTCTTCTGGATAGGGCCGGAAATTATTATTTTATGGAGATGAACGTCCGATTGCAGGTGGAGCACGCCGTGACCGAATGCCTTACAGGCATTGACCTTGTCAAGTGGCAGATCCGTGTTTCCGCGGGTATCCCGCTTAATTTTTCACAGCAGGATGTAAGCTTAAAGGGTTCATCCATTGAGTGCCGCATCAACGCGCTGGCTCCGGGCACGGTCGAGTTCCTGCATGTGCCGGGCGGCCCCTTTGTCCGCTTTGACAGTTTTCTCTTTACTGGCGCGTATGTCCCGCCGCAGTATGATTCGCTGATCGGAAAGCTCATCGTGCTTGCCGGAACGCGGGAAGAGGCCATCCGAAAAATGAAGGCCGCACTCTGCGAGCTTGTGATTGAGGGCGTGCCAAACAATACAAAAGAGCAGATTGACCGGATTGGCAGCGACGCCTTTTTACGCGGGGACTATCTGCTGGGGCTTATCGGAACGTGAGGTGACGCACTTGTCTTTTGTCCGTTTTCTGTATCAGCCGAAAAATGAGCTGGAAAAAACCGGCCGGGGCGCGGCGGACGCCGGGGAAATGCTCTCGGAGCTGTGCCCGGGCTGTCGGAAGCAGGTTCCGCTGAGCGAAATTCTGGGGAATTTTCATACCTGTTCCTGCGGCTATCATTTCCGCATGAATGCGCGGCAGCGCGTCGCCTTTATCACCGATGAGGGGACCTTTGCGGAAATGGACCGGGATCTTATGCCTCGTGACCCGCTTTCCTTTCCCGGGTATAGTGAAAAACTTGCAGCGGCGCGGAACGCTTCCGGTGAAGCGGAAGCCGTCGTGTGCGGGACGGCGGAGATCGGGGGTACGCCCTGCTGTCTTTTTATCATGGAACCTTTTTTCATGATGGGGAGTATGGGCACAGCCGTCGGGGAAAAGATCACGCGTCTGTTTGAGTATGCCGCCGTGCAGAGGCTGCCCGTCGTCGGGTATACCGTTTCCGGCGGGGCTCGCATGCAGGAAGGCCTTTTCTCGCTGATGCAGATGGCCAAGACCAGCGGTGCCGTCAAACGGCATTCCGATCTTGGCCTCTTTTACCTCACCGTTCTCACGGATCCTACCACCGGCGGCGTCACGGCCAGCTTTGCCATGGAAGGCGACGTTCTGCTCGCCGAACCGGGAGCGACGGTAGGCTTTGCCGGTGCGCGGGTTATTGAGCAGACGACACGGAAGAAGCTTCCGCAGGGGTTTCAAAAGGCTGAATTCCTATTGGAGCACGGTTTTGTTGATGCGATTGTCTCGCGGCGGGAGCAGAAGGACGCGGTTTCCCTGTTGTTGAAGCTCCATACGGGCGGAGGTGCAAAATGAACGAAACCGCATTTGAAAAAGTTCGTCTGGCACGGGCGAACGGACGTCCTACCAGCAGCGACTGCATCCGGAATATCTTTACGGATTTTATGGAGCTGCACGGGGACCGGCGGTTCGGTGATGATTCTGCGGTGATCGGCGGTGTCGCCCGGCTGAGCGGACTTCCCGTGACGGTGATCGCTATTGAAAAAGGCCATAATGGCCGGGAACGCGTGGCGCGCAATTTCGGCGCTCCCCATCCAGAAGGGTACCGCAAAGCGCTGCGCCTGATGAAGCAGGCAGAAAAATTCCACCGACCGGTGATATGCCTGATCGACACTTCCGGCGCCTTCTGTGGGATCGGCGCAGAGGAGCGGGGAGAGGGGCAGGCCATCGCGGAAAACCTTTCCGAAATGATGACGCTGAAAACGCCAATTATTTCCCTTCTCATCGGGGAGGGAGGAAGCGGCGGTGCGCTCGCGCTGGCCGTGGCGGATGAGGTCTGGATGCTGGAAAACGCCATTTACTCGGTTATCTCGCCGGAGGGCTGCGCCAGCATCCTCTGGAAGGATGCAAAGCGCGCGCCGGATGCGGCGGAGAGCTTACGGCTCACAGCCCGGGATGCCCGCGAGTTTGCCGTTGTCGAGCGGATCATCTCGGAACGGAGTCTTGGGAAGCCCGCCTTTTACATCGGGCTGCGGAACGACTTTACAGACAGGCTTCGGGCACTGGCTTCCGTTTCATCGGAAGAGCTGACGGAGCGCCGCTATCGTAAGTACCGGTCGATCGGGAGCTTGAATTTTCCCGGGACCGGCCATGGCAAGGAGAATGAAGTATGAGTATTTACCGCCAATTCTGCGAAGAGCAGTTTGACGAAAACGGATGTCTGACCGGATTTCGGCTGACCTATCCGGACAATTTCAATTTTGGCTACGATGTGGTTCGCGGCATCGCGGAGAGTGAGCCGGAAAAGCCGGCGCTGGTCTGGTGTAATACGGAGGGATCAGAGAGCCACTTTACCTTTCGCGATATCGAGGAGATGAGCAACCGGGCCGCAAATGTATTTGCCGGCTGCGGTATCTCAAGGGGCGACCGGGTGCTGGTGATGCTGAAGCGGCACTATGAATATTGGTTTACCGTAGTCGCGCTGCATAAGCTCGGGGCCGTTATGGTGCCCGTCACCCATATGCTCACCGCGGAGGACATCGCATACCGGATCAAAAGTGCCGAAATCAAGGGCGCAGTCTGCACGCCGCAGGATGACGCGCCGCAAAAGCTGCTGGCTGCGCAGGAGATGTGTGAAAGCCTGACGCTCCTGTGGACGGTGCAGAAGGATGTGCCCGGCTTTCGGAACCTCACCTCCGACATGGAGGCGGCGCCGTCGGCGCTTGCCCGCCGGGAAACGCTTGCCCATGATCCGCTGGCTATCTATTTTACCTCCGGAACCACCGGCTATCCAAAGGGCGTGACCCACGACCACACCTACCCGCTTTCACATATCATCACCGCTCGGTACTGGCAACAGGCCGAGGACGGAGGATTGCATTTCACGGTGGCAGAAACCGGCTGGGCAAAGACCTCCTGGGGAAAGAGTTACGGGCAGTGGCTGGCAGGCAGTGCGGTCATGGTCTATGACTTTGACAACTTTGAGCCGAAACAGCTGATGATGGTTATCAATCGCTATCATGTGACAAGTTTCTGTGCGCCGCCGACGGTCTATCGATACTTTGTCAAAAAGGGCATCGAGGATATGCCCGATCTCCGGCATGCGACGACTGCTGGAGAGGCGTTAAACCCGGAAATTTTCCGGAGGTTTGAAGAACAGACCGGAATCCCGCTGGCCGAGGGCTACGGTCAGACAGAATCGGCACTGATCCTCGCGAATTTCGCCGGAACGGCGAAAAAGGCCGGCTCTCTGGGCAAGCCTTCCCCGCTGTACCGCGTGGAACTTTTAAATGAGGACGGGCAGCCGGCTGATACCGGCGAGATTGGAGAAATTGTCCTCCTGCCGCCGGAGGACGGGGTACAGCCCGGGATTTTCACCGGGTATCACGGCAATCCGGCACTGTACAGGGACGTCTGGCGCGGCGGCGTTTACCATACCGGCGATACGGCTTGGCGGGACGAAGACGGGTATTACTGGTTCAACGGGCGCATTGACGACATCATTAAGACGTGCGGGTTCCGAGTGGGGCCGTATGAAATCGAAAATGTTCTGATGGAACATTCCGCCGTATTGGAATGCTCGGTCGTAGGCATCCCGGACAAGCTCCGGGGTCAGGCGATCAAGGCGATTATCGTGCCGGCGCCCGGCACCAGTCCTTCCGCAGACCTGCAGCGTGAGATCCGGGATTTCTGCAACGCCAGGGTAGCCGAATATAAATGGATTCGGTCGGTGGAGTTTGTCGCCGCCCTGCCGAAAACCATCAGTGGAAAAATCCGCAAGGTCGAGTTGAGAGAGTAAGACTGAACGGGAAAACAAAACGACTGCATCCGGAGAAACGATTTCGTCAAAAAAAGATTGCATCGCGGTGCATTTCTGTTACAATTAGCCTCATGCGGATAAAGGAGGGCAGGTCGGCGTCGCAAGCGCGGAAAAGCCGCGCGTCTCTTGTTGAAAGCTCGAAAAGCGGGCTTGGTTTTTTATGGCACGGGGTCTTTCTCCGTGGGTCCCTGCGGCATTGCCGCAAGTACTTGTATAAAAAAACAACATGAGAGTAGTAAAAGTAGAAAGGTCTTTATTTTCTGAAAGACGAATCGCTATATAGACTCAAATTGCCTCCGGACATTGATGAAATAAAATGCGGGTTTCTGTACCCAATAATAAATAATTCAATACAGGGCGAACATGTTTTCACTTACAAGTACAATTGATTTTTTTGTGAAAGTGAGAAACGAAAATGAAAAAACTGATTGTATTTACCCTTGTACTGACATTGCTTCTTGCCGGCTGCGCGGGCAACGGTACGAACGCAGGCACAGACGAACCCTCCGCCGCCGCGGGCGGAAATTATACCGACGAGATGAAAATCCCCGCAGCCGTCGACCTCAGCGCAGAGGACGGAGCCGACAGTGTGGAGCGGGCGGGTGACCACAAGGACAGCCCGTACTTCAGCAATCTGGACTTCTATAATATGGAGTCCAATGATACGCTGACCATCCTCTCACATTTCAAAACTTATCAGCAAACTTCAGAGTGGAGCTGCGGCGTCTGCAGCGCTCTGATGGTGCTCAACTGGTACGACAGTTTCGGCGACTATAACGAACAAACCCTGGCGCAGCTGCGTTCCAACGGCGAAGCGCCGGAGGCTACTTCTCTGCGTCAGCTGATGGACATTTTTGAAGGTGTCGGCGGGTTTGATCTCTATACCACTTTTGACTGCGGCGAAAACGTTCATGAAGTCTTCACGCTGGATTTTGTCCGTGAGACCCTCGCCGGCGGAACGCCCATCATCATCGGCTGGAACGACTGGGGTGGACATTGGCAGGTCATTGTCGGCTATGATACCATGGGGACGGAAACCACGCAGGATGATGTGATCATTGTGGCCGACTCCTATGACACCACAGATCACAATCAGGACGGCTATGGAGTCTACGGCGCGGAGCGCTTCCTTTATAACTTTACATTTTATGACTTCTTCCCGGAGGAAGAGCTGAACGATATGGTATTTGCCATCGCAACGCCCTCCGCCGAATAAGAGGCAGGCACGAACGCCGACCCGTGCCGCTGGCTTCCGCGGAAACCCAAAGGACATACAGGGCTTTTGCCCGCTTTATAAAAAGGCCCGGCTCGGCCGGGCTTTTTTTATGTAAAATAAAGAGAGATTACCAATATCAACACGAGCTTTTTTGAGGTGCCGCAGGGACAAAAAACCATATCATTGAGTCCAGGCCATACGAAAATTCCCCCGCGGGCGTTAACCCGCAGGGGTGCAATTGTCAAAAATCATTTTAGGACATCTGGCCTCTGGCACGCTCAAGCATCCGTTTTACCATTTGACCGCCGATGGGGCCGCCCTCAGAGCCGTTCTGACGAGCGGTGAGATCACCTTTATAGTGGTCATTGAATTCTTTCGTAAACTGCTCCCGGCCGATTTCACGGGCACACTCCATTTTGAATCGGGTCAGCGCTTCCCGCGCTTCGGGAACGAGCGGTGTTTTCGGTCTCGACATATCTTTTCCTCCTGTGCATTTTGTCTTTGCATCTTTTTCTGCATTCATAGTATTGGAAAATGATCTGCCGTTATGAAAGGAAAGGTTTATGCGTTTCGTCAGATTTTTACGGTGATTTTTTAATTTATAAATAAAAAATGGGGATGGCATTTCGCCATCCCCATTTTTAGAGCTGCATGGGTTCAGCTCTCGGAGGAAGGACTTTCCGGCGTCTCAGGAGCGGTGGGATCACCGGAAGGTTCCGCGGGTTCTTCAGAAGGCTCCTCTTCAGAAGGTGTTTCTTCGGAAAGATCACCGTCGATGTCGATGAGCTGATTGTCTCCGTCCCAAGAAACACTGAAATCAAGAATTTCGGCGAGGAACCGCAGGGGGAGGTAAGTCCGGCCGCAGGTGATTTCGGCAGGGATCGGAACGTCGACCTGAGTGCCGTTGATAGAGACGGTAGTTTCATTTACGGTAATTTCAATAACGGTATTATCCTTGACTACCGTTACGGTTTTGGTTTCCACATCCCAGGAAACCTCCGCGCCCAGCTCTTCAGAGACAGCCCGGAGAGGAACCAGCGTAACTCCGCCCTTAATATATGGGGGGGCGTCAAATTTAATCAGGTTATTGTTGACGGTCACGCAGTCGGCCGATAGTACCTTGGCATCTTGATACATCTGCGCGATCAGCTCTGCCGCACTGTCAAACTCGGAAAGCTCGGCATCCGAATACAGGGTTTTTACGACCATATACCGCTCGTTAATGGTTTCCTTAATTTGTGCCTGAAGGCCTGAAATCTGCTCATTCAGCGTGTTGAGGTCGGCCAGAACAGCCTCGGCATTCGCTGTATCCCCGGAAGCAACCAGTGCCTCGTACTGAGTTTCCAGCGCTTCTTTTTGCTGATTCAAAAGTGTCTTTTGCTGCTGCAGTTCCTTCTTCTGCGTATTCAGCTCAGCAAAAAACTGTTTTTGCGGGTCGGACGATTTTTTTCCGTGTTCGGCAGCGGAGCTTTCCGTACTCTTCCCACTTTTCTCTGGTTTCCCGCTTTCCGCAAAGGATGTAAGCGACAGCGAAATTACCATTGCCATGGCCAGAACGACTGCAAACACTTTTTTCATGCGTTTTCCCCCTTCTAAAATAAAAAAACTGTATGCCAAACAGGCACACAGTGTCGTCTCTGTGACCTCTTCGGCAACCCGGCTGTCATAGCATATCTGCCGTAGACCCGTGGCTTTGCGTCCCTGACTTTCATCAGGTTTGCTATTATCGGAGTTTTTCTAAACTGATTATATTATTGGACAGCATATATGTCAATGTAAAATTGTTTACTACGAACTGCCCGTCGGCTGTGCCTTCGTTGACGGAAATAACGGACACAGGTATAATAAGGCCGGTGATTTGTATATGGAAGAAAAACAGAATACCCCACGCACTTTGTCGGAAGTAATTTCAGTTTATACGGCGGGGGATGCACTGCCCATGCACATGCCGGGGCATAAGCGGAACGCCAAGATGCTGCCGGAGGTTCTACAGGATTGCTGCGGGTTGGATATCACCGAGATTGAGGGTTTTGATAATCTGCATCATGCCACGGGCCTTCTGCGTGGATCCCAGGCGCGTGCCGCCCGCCTCTGGGGTACGCGGCGCAGCTTCTTCCTTGTCAACGGAAGCACCTGTGGCCTGTTGGCCGCCATCCGAGCGCAGACCCGACCGGGGGATACGGTACTGGTGGCGCGTAATTGCCACAAGGCGGTATACCATGCAATCGAGCTGTGCCGATTGAAACCCATATACCTGTTCCCGGAGGTCGACGCCGCTTCCGGCGTCGCGGGGAGTATCCCGCCGGCGCAGGTCAAGCAGGCGCTGGACGAGCATCCGGCGGCGACGCTGGTGATCCTGACTTCGCCGACCTATGAGGGCGTCATCAGCGACATAGCATCCATTGCTGCGGCGGCCCACCGCCAGGGAGTGCCGGTGCTGGTGGATGAAGCGCATGGAGCACATCTGGGCTTTTCGACGGAGTTTTCCGGAGAGGCACTGCAGGCGGGCGCGGACATCGTGGTCATGAGTCTGCACAAGACGCTGCCTGCGCTGACGCAGACGGCGCTTGTCCATGTCTCGGGCGACCTGGCAGACGTGGGCCGGCTGGAGAGGGAGTTGTCGGTATTCGAGACCAGCAGCCCCTCTTATATTCTTATGGCATCCATCGACGCCTGCGTTTCGCTGCTGGAGAAGCAAAAAGATGTCCTGTTTTCAAATTACATCCGGGCACTGGATGAACTTGACCGACAGTTGGCGCGGCTTGTCAATTTGACGCCTCTCTGCCGGGGCGGGGACGAGTCTCATCCGGCATTTTATGGTTTTGACCGGGGAAAAGTTGTGATCGGTACCTGGCGTGCCGGCCTTTCCGGCACGGAGCTGGCGGGTATTTTGCGCGGCCGGTTTCACATTGAGGTAGAGATGGCGTCTGCGGACTATATTCTCGCGATAACAAGTATTTGTGATACGCCTGAAATGCTGGCACGCTTCGGCGATGCCCTTTTGGAGATCGACGCCGGACTTCGCCGGTCGGAGGCGACAGAAATCTATGCCCTCGAACTTATGCCAGAGGTACGCCTGCCGGCGGGAGAGGCGGTATTTCTTGCCGGCGAGCCGGTGGCGCTCTTTCGTGCGGAAGGGCGGACATCGCTGGAATATCTCTGGGCCTACCCGCCCGGAATCCCGCTGGTTGTTCCCGGAGAAGCGATCACTGCCGCGGTTCTGCGCATGATCCGACACATGACGGACGCGGGGGTGGAGGTAAACGCCTCTTCCGGTGACGGGCGCGTGATTATCTGTGCCGCGCCAAATGATCCCATTCAAGTCTGGGAGACAGGAGAGAACGTATGACCGATGAAATGCTGGCTCGGAATAAGCAAAGCTGGGATGCGATGGCCGATAGCTGGTTCGGCGTAACCGCGCTGCCTGCTTACGGCTGCTATGTTCCGACGGAAGACGAACTGCGGCTGTTCCCCGATCTGCATGGAAAGCAGGTATTGGATATCGGCTGCGGCAGCGGCCATTCGCTGAAATGGTGCGGCGATTGCGGCGCGGCCGGATTGTGGGGCCTTGATCTGTCTACAAGACAGATAGAAAACGCACGGCGGCTTCTGACCGAAAGCGGATATGCGCCGGAGCTGCGCAATGCCCCGATGGAATCGGATTGCGGGTTGCCGAAGGCATATTTTGATGTGGTATATTCCATCTACGCCATTGGCTGGACGGCAGACCTTGAGGCAACGTTTCATAACATTGCGTCGTATCTGAAAAAGGACGGAACGTTTATTTTTTCATGGGATCACCCGCTCCTGCGATGCGTCGGGGTCCGGGAGGAGCAGGTGGTTTTTGACGGTAGCTATCTCAGCGAGGATATGGTCTCCTATTTGCAGCGGGGAAACCCTGTTACCCTGAAAAAGCGTAAGCTATCCACCTATATCAATACGTTGGCGGAGGCCGGGTTTGCGATTGAGCGGCTTGTCGAGGAAACCGACAGCAGTACGCTGGCAGCACCAGCGGAGGTTTCGTCCGGCTATTATACGCCGTACAAGGCACAGAGATTCCCGTTGTCCTTTATCATCAAAGCGCGAAAGCTTTGATTTTCCGCCGCCCGCCATACGTGGATATTGAAAACCGGAGGAGAAAATGATATGATAACGTAGATAATAAATTTGAAAGGAGCACAAATATGAATAGAATCGTTACGATTGAGACCCGGGATTTGAGCAAGAGCGCCAAGACCGGCGGCTGCGGAGAATGCCAGACCTCCTGCCAGTCGGCCTGTAAAACTTCCTGCGGCATTGCCAACCAGCAGTGCGAATCCAAGGACAAGGAATAATGAAGCAGACGGTGCCGTTTTTCCCCGTGCGGAGAAAAGCGGCACTGCTTTTTGGAGACAGATAATGATTCACCAGTATCAATTGAACGGATATAATATTGTGTTGGATGTATTCAGCGGCGCAGTTCACTGTGTGGATCCGCTGGCCTACGACATCATTTCCATGTACGAGAGTCACGAAAAGCCTGAGATCGTCCGTGCTATGCTGGACAAATACGGGCACTTGCCGGATGTAAACGAGGCGGAGATTGAAAAGACAATCGAAGACATCGAGGAACTGAAGGCGCAGAAAAAGCTGTTCACCGACGATGTTTATGAAAACCTGGCCTTTGACCTCAAAAAACGGAATACGGAGATCAAGGCACTGTGCCTGCATGTGGCGCATACCTGCAATTTCAGCTGCCAGTACTGTTTTGCCAGCCAGGGAAAGTATCAGGGAGAACGGGCCCTTATGTCCTTTGAAGTAGCAAAACAGGCCATTGACTTTCTTGTGGCTTATTCCGGCGCGCACCGGAACCTGGAGGTTGACTTTTTTGGCGGCGAGCCACTGATGAACTTTGAAGTGGTCAAACAGGTCACCGCCTATGCCAGAAGCATTGAAAGGGAAAAGAATAAGAATTTCCGCTTCACGCTGACCACCAACGGCCTCAGCCTGGATGACGAGGTCATTGATTTCGCCAACCGGGAATGCTATAACGTGGTATTGAGCCTTGACGGGCGGAAGGAAGTGCACGACCGCTACCGCAAGACGGCCGACGGACGGGGTACCTATGATCTCATTGTGCCGAAGTTCCAGCGCTTTGTGGAACAGCGCGGGGATCGGAGTTATTATATGCGTGGCACCTATACCCACAATAACCCGGATTTTTTCAGCGACCTGCAGCACATGCTGGATTTGGGGTTCACCCAGCTTTCCATGGAACCGGTGGTTTGCGAAACGGGGGACGAGTATGCGTTGACAGAAGAGGATCTGCCGGTGCTCTTTACGCAGTATGAGCAGCTGGCGAAGGAAATGATCCGCCGGTCGCAGGAGGGTCGGCCCTTCACATTCTATCATTATATGATTGACCTGACCGGGGGTCCGTGCATCTACAAGCGCATTTCCGGGTGCGGCTCCGGAACGGAATATTTGGCTGTAACGCCTTGGGGCGACCTGTATCCCTGCCATCAATTTGTCGGGGACGAGCATTATCGCATGGGTGATGTATGGCAGGGCGTAACCAATACGGAGCTGCGAGACGAATTTAAGCTGTGTAATGCCTATGCCCGCCCGGACTGTCGCGACTGCTGGGCAAAGCTGTATTGCGGCGGCGGATGTGCGGCCAACGCCTGCCACGCCACCGGCTCGATTACCGGGACTTACGAGTACGGCTGCCGCCTGTTCCGCAAGCGTATGGAGTGTGCGATCATGGTTAAGGTCGCGGAGGCGGGTATTGTCCCGGACGCCGCGGAACCGGCTGAAATATAAGCTTTCGGTATCAGATGGGCTTTCGGAAACACTGTTTCCGAAAGCCTATTTTTGTCTGTGCCGCCGCGCTTGGACACGGCGCATCATAAATAGGTCCCCACCGGCGGCGAATTTCGCTGCCGGTGGGGACCTATTCTTGCTGTGATTGGAAAAGAGGATAAAATGGTTATTTTCCGCGCAGCTTTTCGATCTCTTCCTCGACTTCCGCTGCGCCTTCTGCATAGAGCTTTTCCTCATCGGGAGCCAATTCCCGAAGAAGACGGAGAAACTCGCCCGCGTGTACGCGCTCTTCGTCGGCAATGTCTTTTAGCACCTCAACCGCCAGCTTGTTATCTGTCGATTCGGCCAGCTGCATATAGAGCTGGATGGCCTCATACTCCGCGGCAACCATGAAACGGATCGCGCGGATCAGTTCCGCATCGGTGAGCTTGCGTTCCTTGGCAAGCCCGGAAAAGGGATGTCCAAAATCCGGCATGTGCTATCACTCCTTAATTAAATAACATTCCCCGAAATATTTCCCATACCCGGGGATAAAACGGCGGTTTAATAATTTTCTTTTCGCACTTCGAAGTAGGACTGGGCATAGCCGCAGACCGGACAGACTTCCGGCGCTTTCCGGCCCACGACCAGATGGCCGCAGATGCGGCATTCCCACATGGTCTCTTCGCTCTTTTCAAAGACCTTTTGCATCTCCACATTGGAGAGCAGGGAGCGGTAGCGCTCTTCATGGGATTTTTCGATGGCGGCAACCCTGCGGAACCGTGCGGCCAGCTCGGGAAAGCCTTCCGCCTCCGCATCTTTGGCAAAGCGGTCATACATGTCGGTCCACTCATAGTTTTCACCCTCGGCGGCATGACGAAGGTTTTCCGCTGTTCCGCTGAGGTTGCCCAGCGCCTCATACCAGAGACGGGCGTGCTCCTGTTCGTTCCGTGCGGTATTGATGAAAATCCCGGCGATCTGGTCATAGCCTTCCCGCTGGGCAATTTGTGCAAAATAGGTATACTTGTTGCGGGCCTGGCTCTCGCCGGAAAATGCTTCCATCAGGTTTTTTTCGGTCCTGGTTCCGACATATTTCCCGCCGCCTGCCGTTTTCTCATCCACCGGGACGAAAACGGAAGCCGGCTGCCCGCAGCGCGGGCAGTGATAGCCCTCGGGCAGCGGCCCCTCATGAATATAACCGCAGACGGTGCAGCGATATTTTTCCATTACTTTTTCCTCCTGATCCATATCCTTTTTTGTGTATAGAGCCAGCAGCTTTTCAGCGGCCGTCCGGGGGAAATCTGTCGGCGCGTCTTTCAGCAGCGAGAGGAGAAGTTCGCGAACGTTTTCGCTCTGGGGCAGCATGAATCCCGCCTCACGGAGCAGGTCTTCAGCCATCAGACGGGTAGACATGCGCAGCGCCTGCGCCAGACGGCGGTCGGCGGCACCTTCTGCGGTCGCCTCAACCGCCGCGGCGATCTGTTCCTGCTTTACTTTGCTTTCCGCAAGGGCACGCAGGGCGGTACAGATGGCATCCGTCTTCTCCTGCTGGGGCGGGAAACGGTCGGGCACCAAAGAAATGGCGTGAGAGGGACAGGCATCCACACAGGCGTGGCACCCGCTGATACATTTGGCGGCATCGATCTGGCCGGTCTCCGTATCGGTGGCCCCGGTAGGGCATACATACAAGCAAAGGCAGTCCTTCGTACACAATCGGATGTTCCGTACGGCGTGCATTACTCATTCCCTCCTTGCAGCATCCGAATCTTCAGGTTTGGGACCTTACAGACCGGGCAGATTTCCGGTGGATTGTCTCCTACATACACAAAGCCACAGATCTCGCAGACGAAAACGCCGGCGTTTTCCAAAAGGCCGGCCTTCTGCCGCTCATATCTGGCGAGAAGTGAGGAAAGAATCCGGCTCACCTTTTCGTTCCAGGTCAAGGCACGCAGCGCGCCGCGGTCGCTTTCCGCCAGGGCGTTTGCCGCCGGATATCCCCGCTCCAAATCCTTCTGCACCAGGAGGGCCAGTTCGGACAGATCCACTTCAGCGGGCGGAGTGGTCCTGGCGGCGTAATAGTCGGACAAAAGTGCAAAGAGCGCCGCTTCTTCCGTCAGATACTGTTTTTCGCACCCTTTGGAAAGATTGGAGCAAAGCGCGGCCAGCGCGCCCGGAGAAAGTTCCTGCATTGTTTCCGCAGGGGGCGTGGAGTCAGGCGCTTTGGGGACTGTTGGAGCCGCCTGTTTTACTTCCGAAAGTTCGGTAAACTCGTTTTTCATCGCCCCGCACAAGGGACAGACCCAATCGTCGGGAAGCATATCCCAGGTCGTCCCGGGGCCGATCCCGCTTCCGGGGATACCTGCGGCCTCGTCATAAACATAGCCGCAGACAGAGCATACATATTTTTTCACCGCCGCAACCTCCTTCTGTTTTGTAAGATCAGCATCTAAATCCTAAAACGGAAAAGGCTTTTCCGCCGTGATCTGGTCACAAAAAGCCGGCGTTTTGTGGGCGGTAAAGGAGATGCGCCGGACGTGGCATATGGCGGACCGGGTATTGCGCCGCCTTATGAAAGGCTGCGGAGATATGCCTCCAGTACCGGCTTGTCCGGCGGAGAAATGTTATCGGGCAGGCTCGTTGGAAAAAACCAGCACAGCCCTGCGGTTTCCTCCGTTTCGGGCAGCGCGTTTCCAGAAAAGTCCTCACAGATATACACGGTGCAAACATTGCTCACCATATCGCCGTTGGGATAGGTATAAAGCATTTCCGGACCGGAAAAGACGCCGAACAGTGTCAATTGGCCGGCGGTCAAACCGGTCTCCTCCCACAGCTCGCGCCGAGCCGCCGCCTCACAGGCTTCACCCGGCTCGACACAGCCGCCGTGAAGACCCCAGCAGTCGTTGTCCCGCCGCTTTTGCAGCAGGATGCAGCCGTCCTGCCGCCGGAGGATCACGGCTGCCCCCACAATCATCAGCCGTGCATGTCCGATGTATTTTCTCATATTTTTTACATATTCCGTCATAAAATCTCCCTGCTCCGGCATCACCGAAAGGGTATAAAACAGGACCGGAACCGTAATTCTTGCCGGTCCCGGCCCTTTGTCAGTCCTGATATTTGAGTACCGCCGTCTGGCGCGGGGTGTCCGCATCCAGAGTCAGTGTATCGGTACGATAGCGTTTGACATCCTCACGAAAGGCGAGGAATTGATCCAACGTGCCGATGTCCAGCAGGCCGAATTGCTTTGTGCGGTAATGCATGGGAATAATGACGCGGGCGTCCAGCAGGCCGCACAGCCGTTGGGCCGTTTTGGCATCGATGGTATAGAAACCGCCTACGGGAACCATGGCAGCATCCAGCAGGCCACAGGCCTGAAGCTGCTGTTGGTTTGGAAGATGACCCAGGTCACCCAGATGGGCTACCCGCAGGTTTCCGCATTCAAAAATGTGGATGGTATTGGCTCCGCGCTTTGCTCCTTCCTCTTCATCATGGAAGGAGGGAAGCTTGATAACATTGAACGGAGAGGGCTCCCCGCTGTCAGAAAGCGTTACCGCGTCGGTCCAGGCATGATCATTATGGCCGTGGCTGCAGTAAACCGCATCGGCCTGGACGCGCAAGGGCGAAAGCCCCGGGATCATATCATCGATGTATGGGTCAATGCAGATGGTGTAATTATTTTCTTTCAGCAAAAAACAAGAATGGCCTTTCCATATGATTTCCATAGTGGTTTCCTTTCCTTTTCCTTCCGGCTGCCTTTACGATACGGCTTCCTTTACGGCCGCCAGCAGCCCTTCCTGGTCGGGCTCGGGATCATCCATGTGCTGATAGAGATATGCAAGGATCCGCTTTCGGGTGACGATGCCGATAAACATGCCCCGGTCGTCACATACGGGTACGAAATTCTGTTCCAGGGCCCGTGCCATGACTTCGGAAAAATTGGTGGCGGCGAATACCGCCTGATTGTGCGTATGGCGCGGAAGCTTCGCCAGCGGCTCTTTTTCGGCAGTTTTCATATCCTGGCCAAGCCGGTTCCGGATTCCCCAAAGCAAGTCGCCTTCGGTCAGGGTGCCGACATATTCGCCGCTGCGGCAAAGCACGGGAATGGCGGTATAGCGATAGCGTTCCATTACCTGCAGCGCCTGCCCGACGGTGAAGTCCTCATAAACGAAGGCCAGTTCGCGCTTGGGCGTGAGAAAAAACAGAAGGTTCATACTGCTCCTTTCTCAATGTGGTACATATCAATTATAGCATATCGCGCGGTAAAATAGGATGAAATATGTGTGAATTCCGGCGGAAGAAAAAATCGGGAACTTTTTTCATGTGCTGCCGGTCAAAAAAGAAAACACCGGTTTTTACCAGTTTTGAAAGGAGCGACCCCATATGAAAAAATGGATGCTCTCCCTTCTGGCGCTGCTGCTGTGTACGGCACTTTGTGCCTGCACCGTTCCGGCCCCGGCCAACGGAGAGACGGGAAACGGCACCTCCGCAGACGGGCCGGATGCCCCGGCCGTTCCGGGCGGTGTATCCTCCGGCGGAGCTTCGGCTTCCGAAAGTGGGACGGTCCAGCCGTTTACGCTGAAAGCTGCCGGTGATTACGACGCAGTATATGCCGCGCTGAGCGCATCTCTCAGCAATGACTATGAAAAGGGAATGGGCGTGGCCGACCTGGCGCGGAACAGCGTAACCGGTGGCGAAGAGGCAACGGCCGATGCCGCCGTGCCGCAGATGGCCGCGGAAGCACCCGCCGCCACGCCGGTTGATGACAGCGCGGCGGGAGGAGATGACTATTCCGGCACCAATGTCCAGGTTGAGGGTATTGACGAGGGAGATATCGTCAAGACCGACGGAAAGTATCTCTATATCCTTGACCAGGGCAATACGGTGCGCATTGTAAAGGCGGCCGGGGAGGATACGCGTACTGTAGCATCCGTTGCGCTGGAGGGCGATAATTGGTGGGGTGCAGAGCTGTATGTGACGGACGGCGTGATGGCTGTGCTGCAGACCACGTATTCTTATGAAGACGGCAAGGACGGCACCCGCACGGTGGTTACCCTTTACGACATATCTGATCCAGCAGCGCCGGCAAAGATCGGCAGTCTCGGACAGGATGGAAATTATCTGACCTCCCGCCTGATGGATGGGGTTCTTTATTTGGTTTCCCGTCATTATGTCTGGTACTGGACTCAGGACGGCGTTACGCCGGATCCACGGAACTATGTGCCCTGTTTTTATGATGGCGGACAGGAAACGGTGCTTGATGCCGATCGCATCCTGCTCCCACCGGAAAATACCGACAGCAGCTATACCGTGCTGTCGGCCCTCGAGGTAAAGACGGGAAAGCGCCTGAGCGAACAGGCGGTGATGGGCAGTGTGGACACAGCCTATATGAATGGAGAAAACCTTTATCTTGCGGGCAGCCGTTATGATCAGACTGAGAGCGAGCCGCGTACGGAAAACCAGTATACGGTCGTGGACTGGCAGAATGAGAATGTCACCACGCTTACCCGGTTTGCCTTAAGCGGCGGAGACCTGACCGCCGAGGCCACTGGCACAGTACCCGGATATCTGCTTAACCAATTCTCGATGGATGAGCAGGGCGGATACTTGCGGCTGGTCACCACGTTAAACCGGTACAGTTATTCCGTCTATACCGACGAGGCTTATGGCTTTACCAATTATAAAGAAGGAGAGAATGATCAGTGCAACGCGCTGTATGTTCTGGATGAAAACCTGCAGACCGTCGGGAAAATCGATAATCTGGCACAGGATGAGCGGGTCTATTCTGTCCGGTTCGACGGCAATATCGGGTATTTTGTCACTTACCGCCAAGTGGATCCGTTGTTTGCGGTGGATCTGAGTGACCCGTCCGCGCCTTCGATCCTCGGAGAACTCAAGATCCCCGGGTTTTCTCAATATCTGCATGTCTATGGGGAGGGTCGCCTGTTTGGTCTGGGCCAAAACACGACCGAGAAAGAGGGAGACTTTACCGTCTCCGACGGGATGAAGCTCAGCATGTTCGACGTATCCGACCCGGCGGACGTATCTGAAATTTCAATGCTCCGCCTGCCGGGCAACTGGTCGGAGGCGCTATATAATCATAAGGCAATCCTGATCCTTCCGCAAAAGAATATCATCGCTTTTCCCATGGACGGCGGATACGCAGTCTATGGGTATGACGAGGCCGGCGGTTTTTATTCACGTGCTGAAATGGAGGTGCAGGACCTTTCGTGGGACGGCCTCCGCGGTGTGCAGATCGGGGATTTGCTGTATGTCTGCGCCCGCAACGGGGTCGGCGTTTACAGCCTGTCGGACTTTGCACGCTTGGCGCAGATCGCGTTCTGATTTTTTAATACGAATATTCACAGGATATAATAACGGAGGATGAATCATGAAAAAGCTAGCGCTTTGCATTCTGGCCGGAATTTTGGTGATTATGCCGGTATTGGCGGCGGCACCGACGGAGATCATGCCGATTATCAGTCCCGCCCCTATATACCGGGACTTGGCGGCCGACTGGTACCGGGCCGAGGCGGAAACCTACGGAGATCCGGCGATCTTTTCGGACGGCAGCGGATGTTTTTACCCCGGAAAGCCCATCACTCGAATGGAATTTGCCCGGATGCTGCACGCGGCGCTTGACATCCATATCAATTACTTTGCGCCTATTGATATCGGGGAGTTCTATAATGATGTAAGCAATGAAGCGGCCGGGGCTTCCGAGCTGTATGACTTGGTCTCCCTGGGGATCATCGACCGGACGGGATCTTTCGGAGCGGCGGAACCATTAAGCCGTGAGGAGATGATCCATTATGCAGTCCGGGCGGTTGATTACGCCACCGGCGGGAACTATGCCCTGATTCTCATGATGCCCGCACCTTTTGCGGACGATGCGGAGATTGCGGACAGCTATAAAAATGACATCGTCAAGGCCGTACTCTTGCAGCTGGTAGAGGGGCGGGGCGGCAACCGTCTGTGGCCAAAGAGCGAGGCTACCCGTGCGGAGGCCGTCACCATTGCCGACCGGCTGGTGCGGCGTGTGCAGGCCCTTGCCTCTGCCGTCTCCGTAACGGCTGCAGCAGCAGAAAACGATGAAGGGCTCATCCTATCCCTGACCATTCGGAATAACGGGAGTGCACCGGTTACTATCCAGCACAATTCGGGGCAGCAGTTCGATTTCAAGCTGTTTGATGCGGCGGGCGAGACCCTCTATTGCTGGAGCGCAGACAAAATGTTTACCCAGGCGCTGACCACCACTGAGATCGGGGCAGGAGAGACCGTCGAGTATACCGCGGAACTTGACAGCACGACATACGAGCCCATTCGGGAGAAGGTTGCCGGCATCCGGGCCTATATCATCTGTACCTCGGAAGCATTCAATTCCGACGGATATGCAGCAGCGCTCCCCGGGTCCGTCGCGGACAAATAATCCTGATCCGTGCATGCATACAATCCCTCCGCCAGTGCGGCGGAGGGATATTTTTATATCAGCGGGGCATAAATTTTCGGACTTTCCGCAATTATTTAAAACTCATGTGATTTTCTTTCATGCTTTATTCAAAAATCGGGGATATAGTATGGTCACAAACAAAAGAATTCCCGATATACGGAAAGAGGGACGAAAGCATGAACGACAATGTAAACGACAGCGAAAAAAGGAATCTTTGGCAAAGCGGCGGGCAGTCGCTTTCGGGAAATGCGCCTTATCACGATCCGGGGTCCATCGTCGGACAGGCATCTGATTCGATCAGCGCTTCTCCGCAGCAAGGAATCGCCGCACAGCCTGCAGAGATAGAACAGCGGCAGGCAACACCCCCGCCCCAGCCTCCGGAGACATCCGGATCGGCGCCGGCGGAACCGCCGAAGCCAAAGAAAAAGCGTCCGGTAAAGAAATGGGCGATGGGCGCAGGAGCTATTCTGCTGGCTGCTGCAATCGCCCTGGGCGGCGGATATGCCGGCGTGCAGCTGGCATACAGCCGGATGGATCGGGTCATCATCCGTCAGGTTGCAAAGGATGAAGGCACCGCGTCCGACGGCACCGCGTCCGACAGCGCCGCGCTGACCAGCGAACAGGTGGCGGATAAGACCACGCCTTCCGTCGTTGCCATCGTCACCGAACAGATGACCACCAGCAACTTTTGGTTTGGATCCAGCGTCACCGGCGGTGCCGGCTCGGGTGTGATCCTGACCGAAGACGGCTATATCGTCACCAATTACCATGTGGTTTCCGGTGCGGACAGTATCAAGGTGGAACTATCCGACGGAACGACCAAAGATGCCAACGTGGTTGGAACCTACATTGACGGTGACCTGGCGGTCATCAAGATCGACGCTTCCGGCCTGATACCGGTGACCTTCGCCGACAGCGAAAGCGTTAAGCAGGGCGCCAAGGTTTATGCGGTGGGAAATCCGGAGGGCACTTTCAGCGATTCCATCACCAGCGGCATTATCAGCGCGCTCGACCGTACGATCAGCGAGACGCTGGATGATGGGAGCAACAGCGGAAGCAGCGGGAACAGCGGAAACTTTAATCCCTTCTTCGGCTTCAGTCAGAGCACCGGGAATACTGTGAATCTGACGGTATTCCAATTTGACGCGGCAGTCAGCCCCGGAAACTCCGGCGGTGGTCTGTTCAATGACCAGGGAGAGCTGATCGGTATCGTGTGCGCAAAGAGCTCGGATACCGAGGCTGAGGGTTTGAGCTTTGCCATCGTGGGGAACAATGTGCAGAAGGCGGCGGAATCCCTGATCTCCACCGGCAGCTATGCGCCTTCGGAAGGCAGCACGCCGGCAGGAAACGATCAGACCGTAAATACGAATAAGGCGATTTTGGGCATCACCGCTGCAACATTGGATCAGAGCACGGCACAGCAATACGGCTATCAGAGCGCCGGCGTATATATCGTCAGCATTACCGAAGAGAGCGCCTCCAAGGCCGGGTTGGCCGTGGGCGACCGGATCATCAGCGTTGACGGCGTCATGGTCTCGCAGACATCCGACGTGACGGATTATCTGGCCGATAAGGAGCCGGGTGATACGGTGGAGGTTGCCGTGGAGCGCAGCGGGAAAATGATGACCTGTACCGTACCGCTGCAAAATAACGGTGACGCGGCGTAAACTTAAAAAACACTTTCTTTTCTCACTTTTTCTTTTTGGCAGCGTCCGGCATTTTCTTTGGATGCCGGGCGCTGCCGCACATAAAAACCCACATGGTTTTTCCAGTGGTACCCGGCATTTTTTAGGCACAACGCAGAAAATCGTGCAAAGGCTTGACAGAAAATACCGCTTACCGCTATACTGATGCCGTAACATTTTATACGTGGTTTTTTGTGACTGACGGGTGTGCGGGCGAAACCGCAGGGGAGCAAAAGACTTGTGAGTGCCGACCGTCTGGGCAGTTCTGTTTTTGGTAGTAGCAAGGCAGAGCTGTCTTTTTTGTTTTTTTTCGGCCATGACAAAGGAGGTACAAACGCCATGAAAAAAATTGGGATCGTGATGGGCAGCGACAGCGACTTGCCCGTAGTGCAGAAAGCGATCGATACGCTGCAGGAGCTGGAAATCCCCGCAGAGGTACACGTTTACTCCGCTCACCGTACGCCGGAGCAGGCGAGGGATTTTGCGCAAAATGCCCGCCAAAACGGATTTGGCGCCATCATTGCCGCGGCGGGAAAAGCGGCGCATCTGGCGGGTGCATTGGCGGCAAACACCACGCTGCCGGTGGTCGGAATCCCGGTGAAAAGTTCTACGCTGGACGGCATGGACGCGCTCCTTGCCACCGTACAGATGCCCGCGGGTGTGCCCGTGGCGACGGTGGCCATTGATGGGGCCGCCAATGCCGCCTTATTGTGTGCGCAGATCCTCGCCGTGGAAGATACGGCGCTGGCAGAACGACTGGAGCGTAAAAAAATTGCCGCCGCGGAAAAGGTTCTTGAAAAAAACAAGATGATTGAGGAACAATTCAATAAGTAAACCGGCATTCCGCACCTGCTGCCTAAGCGGAAAGGAGAAAACAAGTATGTCTGAATCCAGATCCGAAAGCTACGCCGCCGCCGGCGTGGACATTACCGCCGGCTATAAAGCGGTGGAACTCATGAAGCGCCATGTGGCGCGAACAATAACGCCGGGGGTCGTCTCCGACATCGGTGGTTTTGGCGGCCTGTTTCGGCCCGATCTTCATGGGATCGGAAAGCCGGTGTTGGTATCGGGTACCGACGGTGTGGGTACCAAGCTCAAATTGGCATTTTTGCTGGACAAGCATGATACCGTCGGGATCGACTGCGTTGCCATGTGTGTCAATGATGTGGTCTGCTGCGGCGCGCGGCCGCTGTTTTTCCTCGACTATATCGCCTGCGGCAAAAACGTACCGGAGCGCATCGCGGAGATCGTGGCCGGCGTGGCGGAGGGCTGCGTTCAGGCGGGCTGCGCCTTGATCGGCGGCGAGACCGCTGAGATGCCCGGCTTTTATCCCGAGGACGAATATGATCTGGCAGGGTTCGCTGTCGGCCTGGCCGACGAGAACCGACTGCCCGACAGAAATCGGATTAAACCGGGAGACGCCATTCTGGCGCTGCCGTCCACCGGCGTTCATTCCAACGGCTTTTCGCTGGTACGGCGTGTCTTCGACGTGGAGCACACGGATCTGTGCGCACCTCGGTCGGAGCTGAGCGGCGCATCTTTGGGCGAGGCGCTTCTGGCACCGACGGCAATTTATGTCAAGCCTGTGCTGGCACTGTTTGACAAGATTCCCGTCAAGGGCGTGTCCCATATCACCGGCGGTGGGTTCTTCGAAAATATTCCCCGCTGCCTCCCTAATGGGATCGCGGCAAAAGTGGAAAAGCGCACCCTGCGGATCCCACCGGTTTTCGCCCTGCTGCAGCGGACGGGAAATATTCCCGAGCGCGACATGTTCAATACTTTCAATATGGGTGTGGGTATGGCGGTGGTGGTCGACGCGGGCGATGCTTATACAGCATTGGAGATCCTGAAGCAGAATGGCGTATATGCCTATGTAATGGGCGAGACCGTTTCCTCCGATCAGGGCGTCCTGCTATGCTGACCCGCATCGCGGTGCTTGTCTCCGGCGGCGGTACGAACCTGCAGGCTTTACTGGATGCACAGGATGTCGGCGCACTGCACAGCGGCCATATTGAGCTGGTGATCGCCAGCCGGCCGGATGCCTACGCGCTCGAGCGGGCAAAATCGCATGTGATTCCCGCCGTCTGTGTGGAGCGGAAAGGTAAAAAACAGGCGACTTTTGAAGCGGAGCTTCAGGCGCTGCTTTCGGAATACCGTATTGATCTAATTATTTTGGCGGGGTTTTTGTGCATTCTGAGCCCGGAATTTGTCGCTCGCTGGCCCCGCCGTATCCTCAATATTCACCCCGCGCTGCTGCCTGCTTTTTGCGGAAAAGGCTATTATGGGCTGAAGGTCCACGAGGCCGTCCTGGCTCGCGGTGTCCGGGTCACAGGCGCTACGGTACATTTTGTCAATGAGATTCCCGACGGCGGGGAAATTCTGTATCAGAAAGCTGTCCCTGTGGAGAAAAACGACACGCCGGAGAGCCTTCAGCACCGTGTGATGGAGCAGGCCGAATGGGTGCTGCTGCCCCGCGCGGCAGAGCAGGTATCCGCCGAGATCGCGAAGGAGAAAGAGCATGATCGACCTGTTTGACTATTTGCGCGCTCGGCCTTACCCCGGCCGGGGCATCCTGCTGGGCACTGCTTCCGACGGTGCGCCCGTATGTGCCTATTTCATCATGGGGCGGAGTGAAAACAGCCGCAACCGGGTGTTTGAGCGTACAGAGGACGGCATCCGTACCCGTGCTTTTGATGAGGCAAAGATGCAGGATCCCAGCCTCGTGATCTACCGGCCTGTCCGTATTCTGAATACGCCAATGGGCAGGATAACCATTGTCACCAACGGCGACCAGACCGATACCCTGCGGGATTTTCTGGCTGCGGGCAGAAGCTGGACGGCGGCGCTGGAAAGCCGTGCATTCGAGCCGGATGCGCCGAACTACACCCCCCGCGTTTCCGGCCTTATATTCCCTGATGGGGCTTATCTGCTGTCCATTCTGAAAAGCGCAGATGGTGATCCGCAGAGCTGCCGGCGGTTTTATTATACCTATGACCGGCCGATTTCCGGCGTGGGGCATTTTATCAGCACGTATGAGGGCTTCGGCGCGCCGCTGCCCTCCTATTCCGGCGAACCGGCGGAAGTGTCCCTCCCCGCGCTGGGGGTACGGGCGCTGGCGGATATGCTCTGGGAGGCACTGGACGAAGATAACCGGGTATCGCTCTGGGTTTCTGTCGGAAGCGAGAGCATCATTGTAAATAAAAATGCGTAAACCAACGCTCATTATAATATAAAGCCGCGGCCTGTGCCGCCGCACTTTTCGCCAGAAGATTTTGGAACACGGAGGTATCCTATGAACGAACTTTCGCTCAAATACGGCTGCAACCCGAATCAAAAGCCGGCACGCATTTTTATGGATAATGGTGCAGAGCTGCCGGTAGAGGTGCTCTCCGGCAATCCGGGATACATCAATTTTCTCGACGCGCTTAACGGCTGGCAGCTGGTACGTGAGCTGAAGGCTTCTTGCGGCCTGCCGGCGGCGGCCTCTTTCAAGCATGTCAGCCCCACCTCCGGCGCGTTGGGCCTGCCCTTGCCGGAAGGACTGAAAAAAGCCTGCTTTGTGGAAAAGGTAAAGGGGCTGGACGACTCCCCGCTGGCCTGCGCCTATGCCCGCGCCCGCGGCACCGACCGGCTGAGCTCCTTCGGCGACTGGGCGGCGTTGTCTGATGTCTGTGATGAAACAACGGCCCGTCTTTTAAAGCGGGAGGTCTCCGACGGCGTCATCGCGCCAGGATATACCGACGGGGCGATTGAGATTCTTCGGCAGAAGAAAGACGGCCGATACAATGTCGTACGCATCGACCCGTCCTATGTTCCTGCATCTGTGGAGCGCAAGCAGGTGTTCGGAGTCACTTTTGAGCAGGGGCGCAACGAGGTTCGGATTGACGAGAATCTTCTTTGCAATATTGTTACAAAAAACTGTAATATGCCGGAGAGTGCCCGCCGTGATCTTCTGGTGGCGCTCATCACGTTGAAATATACCCAGTCCAATTCGGTCTGCTACGCCTTTGGCGGGCAGGCGATCGGCGTCGGTGCGGGACAGCAGTCCCGTATCCACTGCACCCGGCTTGCCGGGACAAAGGCCGATACCTGGCAGCTCCGGCAGCACGAAAAGGTGCTGGCCCTGCCTTTTATCGAGAAGCTGGGCCGTCCGGAGCGGGACAACGCCGTGGACGGGTATATCAACGGCAATGAGGAGGATGTCTGTGCCGACGGGGTTTGGCAGCGGTTCTTCACCCGGAGGCCGGAGCCGCTGACCGCCGCGGAAAAAGAGGCATATCTCCACACCATCTCCGGCGTTTCGCTGGGCAGCGATGCTTTTTTTCCATTCGCCGATAATATCGAGCGGGCATATCGCAGCGGCGTGTGTTATGTGGCCCAGCCGGGCGGCTCCCTGCGGGACGATCTGGTGATCGATTGCTGTAACACGCATGATATGGTCATGGCCTTTACCGGCACGCGGCTGTTCCATCATTAAGCAGTACCGTATTCCACAGGCTGTGGAATACGGCATAAGACTTCAGTAAACAAGAAACGGGGTGCGCAGAATGAACGTATTGGTCGTGGGCGGCGGCGGGCGCGAGCACGCCATCATCAAAAAAATGAGGGAAAATCCCCGCATCACGGCGCTGTATGCTCTGCCGGGCAACGGCGGTATCGCCCGGGATGCCGTCTGCGTGCCGGTGGGTGCAAAGGACATCCCCGGTATTGTCGCTTTTGCGAAAGAGCATCATGTAGAGTTTGCCGTCGTTGCGCCGGATGACCCGCTGGCCCTGGGCGCGGTGGACGCGCTGGAGGCGGCGGGGATCCCGGCCTTCGGCCCCAACCAAAAGGCGGCACAGATCGAGAGCAGTAAGGTGTTTGCCAAACGGCTCATGAAAAAATATGGAATTCCTACGGCGGCCTTTGCTGTATTTTCCGATGAAAAAGAGGCCATGGACTATCTGAGTGACGCGCCCTTGCCAACCGTGGTCAAAGCGGACGGTCTGGCTCTGGGAAAAGGCGTTACTATCGCGCAGACACGGGAGGAGGCACAGGCTGCCGTCCATTCTATGATGTCCGACCGGATCTTCGGCGACAGCGGCGCGCGGGTGCTGATTGAGGAATATCTCACTGGGCCTGAGGTATCGGTTTTGACCTTTACCGACGGAGAGACCGTTGTTCCGATGGTCAGCTCCATGGATCATAAGCGGGCGCGGGACGGGGACGAGGGCCCAAATACCGGCGGCATGGGTGCCGTGGCCCCCAATCCGTTCTATACGCCGGAGATTGCAAAGCGGTGCATGAATGAGATCTTTCTCCCCACGGCTCGTGCGATGGCTGAAGAAGGACGGCCATTCCGTGGCTGCCTCTATTTTGGCCTGATGCTGACAAAGGACGGACCGAAGGTCATCGAATACAACTGCCGCTTTGGAGATCCGGAGACGCAGGTTGTCCTGCCGTTGATGGAAAGCGATTTACTGACAGTGATGGAAGCTGTCGTGGCAGGCGAGCTGAAAAATGCCGAAGTGCACTTTTCCGATCGGAATTCCTGCTGCGTCGTACTCGCCTCCGGCGGTTATCCGGCACAGTACGATACAGGCTTTGCGCTGACACTGCCGGAAGAAGGAAACGGCGTTTCCGTTTTTGTCGCCGGCGCAAAAGCGGAGGGCGGCGTGCTGCGCACCTCCGGCGGACGGGTACTGGGCGTTACCGCTGTGGCGGATACGCTGGTGGAGGCTGTTCAAAAGGCATATACCGCCGCTGCTGATGTAAAGTTCGACAATAAATACTGCCGCAGTGATATCGGCGCGCGGGCGCTGGCGGCAAAGAAGGGGGAGTGAGCCCGATGGTTCGGAGACTGTATGTGGAAAAGCGGTCTGGCCTCGACGGAGAGGCAAAGGCCCTGCTTGCCGACCTGCGGACGGTGGTAGGCATCGAAAACCTCACTGGCCTGCGGCTGCTTTGCCGTTATGACACGGAGGGGCTGGACGATGAATTGTTTGATCGCTGCCGGACAAAGGTTTTCTCTGAGCCGCAGCTCGATCTGACCTATGCCACGCTGCCGGAAAGCAAATATACCTTTGCGGTGGAATATCTGCCCGGTCAGTTCGACCAGCGGGCGGATTCTGCGGCCCAATGCATCCAGCTGCTGGCCCAGTGTGAACGGCCGACGGTACGGAGCGCGAAGGTATATCTGCCGGAGGGCCCGCTGACGGAGGATGACCTCTGCCAGATCAAAAAGTACGTTATCAACCCCGTGGAGGCACGGGAGGCATCGCTTGCGCTGCCGGAAACGCTGGCGCAGGTCTATCCCGCGCCGCCGCAGGTGGCGGTGCTTCAGGGCTTCCGGGATATGACCGACGATGCGGCCTTTATCCGGGAGTACGGCCTTGCCATGGACGAGGCTGATCTGCGTTTTTGCCGCTCGTATTTTGAAGAAGAGGGCCGCGACCCGACCATGACCGAGCTGCGGCTCATCGACACCTATTGGAGTGATCACTGTCGCCATACGACCTTCCGCACGGAGATTGATAAAGCGGAATTTGCCGACCCGATGCTGGAAGAAACCTATCGGGACTATCTTGCCACACGGGCGGCGCTGGGTATTCAAAAGCCGGTATGCCTGATGGATCTGGCTACCGTTGCCGTCAAATGGCTGAAGGCCGGCGGTGGGCTGCAGGGCCTCGATGAGTCCGAGGAGATCAACGCCTGCACCGTGAAGGTGGAAGTGGAGACCGAAGGCGGGCACGAGCCGTGGCTGCTGCTTTTCAAGAACGAGACCCATAACCATCCTACCGAAATTGAACCCTTCGGCGGCGCGGCTACCTGCATCGGCGGCGCGATCCGCGACCCGCTGTCGGGACGCGCCTACGTTTACGCCGCCATGCGCCTGACCGGTGCGGCCGACCCGCTGACGCCGATCTCCGAAACGCTGCCCGGCAAGCTGCCGCAGCGTAAGATCTGCACTTCTGCGGCGGCGGGCTATAGTTCCTACGGCAATCAGATCGGCCTCTGCACCGGTATCGTGGACGAGTTGTATCACCCCGGGTATGCCGCGAAACGCATGGAAGTCGGCGCGGTAATTGCCGCTGCCCCGCAAAAAAATGTCCGGCGTGAGACGCCGGCACCCGGCGACGTGGTGATTCTGCTGGGCGGCCGTACGGGTCGCGACGGCTGCGGCGGCGCCACCGGTTCTTCCAAGTCTCATACGCTCGGCTCATTGGAGGCCTGCGGGGCTGAGGTGCAGAAGGGCAACGCGCCCGAGGAGCGCAAGCTCCAGCGCCTGTTCCGTGATCGGGAGGCCGCAAAGCTGATTAAGCGCTGCAACGATTTCGGCGCCGGTGGTGTGTCGGTCGCCATCGGCGAGCTGGCAGAGGGGCTGGATATAGATTTGAGCGCCGTACCGAAGAAATATGAGGGCTTGGACGGGACGGAGCTGGCGATCAGCGAATCGCAGGAGCGCATGGCCGTCGTCGTGGCGGAGGCCGATGCCCGGCAGTTTCTTGCGTTGGCTCACGGAGAGAATCTGGAGGCCACCGTTGTTGCCTATGTCAAGGCGGAAGAACGTATGACCATGCGTTGGAATGGCGATGTGATCGTTGACCTGTCGCGTGAATTCCTTGATTCCAACGGAGCGGAAAAACATATTACCGTTTCAGCCGCAGCGGGTAAAATTTATGAAAACGATCTGTCCGGCGGGTTTGCGGATAAGCTGAAAGCGCTATGCGGCAATCTGAGCTTTTGCTCGCGGCAGGGGCTGTCCGAACGGTTTGACTCCACGGTGGGAGCGGGCACGGTGCTCATGCCGTTCGGCGGAAAGCACCAGCGCACACCAATCCAGACCATGGCGCATAAGCTGTCCCGCGAGCATGGAGATACCGGCACCTGCTCACTCATGTCCTGGGGCTTTGACCCTTATGTATCTGAAAACAGTCCGTTCCATGGGGCCTATCTGGCGGTGGCGGAATCAGTCGCAAAGCTGGCTGCCGCCGGCGGCGGACTGAAAAACTGCTATCTGTCTTTCCAGGAATATTTTGAGAAGCCGGGCCGCGACCCCGCCCGATGGGGGAAACCGTTTGCCGCCCTGCTGGGCGCGTATAAGGCGCAGAAGGCGCTCGGGCTTGCCGCCATCGGCGGCAAAGACTCCATGAGCGGTACCTTTGAGCAATTGGACGTCCCGCCAACGCTGATCTCGTTTGCCGTAACCACGGCAGACATCGGAGAGATCGTATCGCCGGAGTTTAAGGCGGCGGGACACAAGGCCGCCCTGCTGGTTCCAGAATGCGGAGAGGACGGTCTGCCATCCGGCGAGGCGCTGCTTCATACGTTCGCACAGGTACGGTCGCTGCTGCATACCGGAAAGGCCTGCGCCGCCTATGTTGCCGGCCGCGGCGGTGTGGCGGAGGCAGTGACAAAGATGTGTTTCGGCAATGGCCTTGGCTTTCGCTTTGACCCTGCACGGAGCAGGCGGGAGCTGTTTGGCTATCTGCCCTGCGCTTTTGTGCTGGAGCTGACGGACGACGAACCGGTCGGCCTGCCGCTGGGTGAGGTTACCGAGACCGCAGAGCTTTGCGGGGACGGAGAGACCATCGCGCTCGATGAGCTGCTGGCGGCCTATGAGCGCCGACTTGAGCCTGTCTATCCGCAGAAGGCCGAGGCACCGGCTTCTCCCATTCCGCGCCTGGATTTTTCGGCCAAGGCGTATCCGGCCCCGGCCGTATGCACGGCACACGCACGGGTTCTGATCCCCGTATTCCCTGGTACGAACTGTGAATACGACTCCGCGAAGGCAGCGGAGGCCGCCGGGCTGGAGGCGCAGATTTTTGTCATCCGAAACCGGACGGCGGAAGATATCCGCGCTTCAGTAAATGATTTTGCCGCGGCCTTGCGCCGGTCCCAGGCCGTTTTCATCCCCGGCGGATTTTCCGGCGGCGACGAACCGGACGGCAGCGCCAAGTTTATCACTTCCTTTTTCCGCAACGGCGCGGTGTCGGACGGCGTATCCGATCTGCTGGACGCACGCGGAGGCCTGATGTGCGGCGTATGCAACGGGTTCCAGGCGCTTATCAAGCTGGGGCTGATTCCTTTCGGGAAGATTATTGATACCGACGAGCATTGCCCGACGCTGACCTATAACGTGATCGGCCGCCATCAGTCGCGGCTGGTGCGCACGCGGGTTGCATCCAACAAATCTCCATGGCTGCGGGAGACAAAACCCGGAGACGTGTTCACCGTCCCTGTTTCTCACGGTGAGGGGCGCTTCCTCTGTGAAGGCGCACTGCTTCAGACACTGGCGGAAAACGGGCAGATCGCCACGCAATATGCCGACTTTTCGGGTGTTCCCACTTTGGACATCCGGTATAATCCCAATGGCTCCGCCGGTGCCGTAGAGGGTATTACCTCGCCGGACGGCCGCGTATTTGGCAAGATGAGCCACAGCGAACGCATCGGGGACGGTCTTTACAAAAATGTGCCCGGGAACTATGACATCGGCCTGTTCCGCAGCGCGGTACGGTATTTTAAGGGGGAGTAAGTGATGGCAGAGATCCTGAACTGCAAGCCGTTGGCCGCCCAGGTGCGGGCGGAGCTGGAAACACGGGTCCTGGCCCTGAAGGAGCGCGGCGTCACGCCGGGACTGGCTGTCATCCGGGTGGGCGATGACCCTGCCTCGGAAACCTATGTACGCAATAAAGAGCGGATGTGTCAGAAGCTGGGCCTTTTGTCGGAAGTGCTGCATCTTCCGAATGATACTTCGGAAAAGGAACTGCTTTCGCGTATCGACGAATATAACCAAGACGCCCGTTTTCACGGCATCCTTGTTCAGTTGCCGCTGCCAAAACATATTTCAGAAGAGGCGGCACTGGCCCGGATCGCACCGGAAAAGGACGTGGACGGTATCTCGGTTTCCAGTCTGGGTGCGCTGGTTCGCGGCGGGGATGGCTTTTTGCCCTGTACGCCCAAAGGCATCCTGCGCATTCTCGACAACGCCCACATCCCGCTGCGCGGGAAGCGGGCCGTTGTGGTGGGGCGCAGCTCAATTGTCGGAAAGCCGATTTCTCTGCTGCTGCTGCGCCGAGACGCAACGGTGACCATCTGCCACAGCCGGACCGAAAATCTGCGTGAAATCACCGCGCAGGCGGATATTCTGGTGGCCGCCGTAGGCAGGCCCGCCATGCTGGACGGCAGTTATGTCAAGGAGGGCGCGGCGGTGATCGACGTGGGCATCAACCGGACGGAAAACGGCCTTGTGGGCGACGTGGACTTTGAGAGTGCCGCGGAGAAGGCCGCGTATATCACACCGGTTCCCGGCGGCGTAGGGCTGATGACGGTGGCCATGCTGATGGAGAATACTGTTGAGGCGGCGGAGCGTGCGGCACGGTAGACGGCAGTCTGCATTAAACCATTAGGCAACGTCTGTGCAGGCGCGGAGGTTATCTTTCGGGAGACCTCCCGTGTCGGTTTGTGAGCCAACCCGGAGCGTGGATTACCTTTCAGCAGAAACAGTTTGCATAAATTCTGCATATAAAAATGCGTGCACCCTACTGGGCGCACGCATTTTTCGTGTAGAATCGGGATCAGTCTTCCATCCGCGCGAAGATGCGTGTATAGGTCTTGACAGCCCAGGCTTTGCCATCCCGGACATAGAACCGCAGGCGGCCGACGGGTGTCTCGCTTTCCCGGAAAATTTGGAACCAGGTACCGCCGCACCAGACCAGACGGAACGGGCCGTTATCATTTTCGCCCGCCAGTTTTCCGTCCTTCAAATATACCTTAATAATGGAAGGCGTGCCTTCGTGACCGATATAGCTGCCGACCACCATCTCCGGATCGGCAAACTCCGTTCCGGTCGGATGCAGCCAGAGGTGGCTTTCCTCCAGCGGACGGCCTAGAATCATATTGTACATGATCCAGACCAGTTCGCTGGCGTCCTCGTCACTCTTGTTGCACAGGGCGGAGAAGCCGTACCCTTCGTCCAACAGCAGACCACCATGGGAGGAGACACCGTGCAGACCGCCGGAATGCTCGCAGATAATATGGCCATGTGACAGACGTTTGTTGAGACCACAGCAGTAGAAGGCGCGCTCCCGCAGGGGGAAGCGGCGGCCCACCAGCAGCTCGACGGCCTCCGTCGGGATAACCTGCTTCCCGTCAATTTTTCCCCGATTGGAAATACACTGATAGTACCGGGCCACATCATGGGCAGTGGACTTAACGCAGGCGCAGGCGCGGAAGGGAGGCAGGATGCTCCAGAGGTTGTCACAGGTGAGACTGCCGTCATCGCCAGTGTCGAAAAGGCTTGTGATATTTCCGTTGGAGAGGGGAATGGCGCGTTCACCTTTCTGATCCAGCACGGTGCGGGTCATGCCCATGGGACCAAAGACCCGCTCGTCCAGAAATTGCTCCAGCGGAATGCCGGCCGCACGATCCGCGATGGTGCAGAGGACGGCGTAACCTTCATTGGAATAGCTCATATATTCACCCGGAGCACCGAGCGTCGAATATGGGCAGGCGGCGATATAGTCAACGATCTGCTCAATCTTATCCATCTGGTTAGGGCTGCTGGCCTTCATACGGCGGACCCAGTCGCTGTCCCGGCCGGGGGTATTGAGGGCGATGGACCACTCCAGCGGCTCCATGGGGGGGATACCCGCAGTGTGAGTCAGCAGATGGAGGACTGTGACGGCGTCCTTCGGCTGGCCGGGGATGCGAAACTGGGGAATGAAATCGGTCACCGGCTGATCGAGGGAGAGCTTCCCTTCTGCCGCCAGAATACACAGGGTCAGCGCCACCGTGGATTTGCTCATGGAAGCAATGCCGTAAACCGTCTGCGCGTCCACCGGGCGGTTATGGGCCAGATCGCCGAAACCGTAGCCCTTTTCAAAGATAACGCCTTCCGGCCCGCGGATAGCCACGGAAACGCCGGGCAGCTTTGCCTTTTCGATGTGCCGCGCAAGCGCGGCATCCAATGCGCTCAGGTCATAATTCATGTTGATCTTATCTCCTCTGTATATAAGTTGGCTTATTTGGGTTATCAAAAAATTCAGAGCATACTGAGCAGGCAAAAAGTCATGGGGCAGAAAGCTGTGTCAATCTTGCCCACAAGCCATCCGCAGTGATTTTGATTCGGTAGGATTTTCCCATCAGCGTGACCGAGACCACCGCTGAATTCCCATCGCTTTCAGACAGCGGCGCAATGGTGGCGACATCATCGCCCAGGCGAAGAGTAAGACACCGCGGGTCATCGGTCTGACCGTGACGGAGGGTAACGGTGGTGCGGCGGGACATATAATAATAGAATTTTTCTGCGGCTTCACGGTCGACCAGACGCCAGTCGTCACCGCTTTTCAGACAGACGCCCGTGTCGGACAGTTCAGCGGCGTCAAACGCCAGACGAAGATGCACCTGATAATGTCCGGTAACCCGGCTGGAATAGAGGAGAAAGACTACAGTACCCAACACAAACAGCACGGCCGCCGTCCCGATAAGCAACAGCAGCCGGCCCAGTGAGAATTTTTTCATACGGGACCTCCAGTTTTTTTATAAGACCAGAATCCGAGACCGATGCCTGAGATGCCGCCCAAAACGTGGGTGAATTGTGAAATTTGATCGGCTTGGGTCAATCCGGCGACGATCTCCTTGCCCAGATACAGTACGACGACAAGAATCAGGGTCAAAGGAATACGCCCGCTCTTCATGCCGGAGAAGGAGGTCAGGACGATCATCATAAAGACAACACCTGACGCACCCAGCAGCGCGGTATGGGGGAACAGGAGAATCTGCGCAAGGCCGGTGAGCAGCGCCGTCAGAAAAATACCCAGCAGCAATGTGCGGCTCCCGTATTTTTCTTCCAGCGGCGGACCGATCACCAGCAGCAGCAGCATATTCCCAATATAATGACTCCAGCCGGTATGGCCCAGAACATGGGTAAACAGGCGAAGATAGGTCAGGGGATCAAAGGGGGAGGCGCGGTAGACGCAAAATAAAAGCTGTGTGCTTTTTCCGCCCGTCAGCAGGCCTAAAAGCAGCACAAGCAGGGAGGCAAGCGCAAACGTGAGGACAACGGGCGAATTGTACTGAAGCTTTTTCACATCCGTCACTTCCTTGGTTTTCTTTACTATACTTTATTTTCCTGCCAAATGTCAATTTGAAACGACGGAGAATATAAGAGCCTGCTCCCCCGTGATCTTGTCACATTCCAAGCTTGCTTTATTGAAAACAAATATATATAATAAAATCAATAAAACATAAGGAGGCGCTCTTTCAATGTGTGAGATTCGTTTTTTCCGCTGCAAGCACTGCGGCAATATCGTTGGTCTGATTCATGATTCCGGGGTGCCTGTCGTTTGCTGTGGCGAGCCGATGGAGCATCTGGTTCCCAACACGGTGGATGCCAGCCAGGAAAAGCACGTACCTGTCGTAACGGTCAAGGGTGATTTGGTCACCGTCCATATCGGCGCGGCGGATCATCCGATGGTCGAAGAGCATTATATTCAGTGGGTATATCTCCAGACCGACCGCGGTGGCCATAGAAAGTGTCTGGCACCGGGCGAAAAACCGGAGGTCACCTTTGCGCTGCATGAGGAAAAGCCGCTGGCGGCTTTCGCCTATTGCAATCTGCACGGGCTTTGGACGAAGGAACTGTAACCCCTTTTGCGGAACAGGTGGTGCCGGACAGATAACATACGCCTTTTCTGAGTCCCTTTCAACATTTATTATTGAAAATTGTGCGCGTCTTTCTTCGTGGAAGGCGCGCATAATTTTTAGATTTTGCCGTATTTTAAAAAGTTATAAATTTAACGGAAAACCTGCAATAGTACTCAAAATATGTACTAAAAACTTGTGCAGCATTGATAAATTTGTGAAAAATGGCATAAATGGTGGAAAAAATCATTGACGCCTTAAGCGATTTGCAGTAAAATAAAATCAATTAATATAATATTCATAAATTTTGATGTATCGGCCTTTGCTGATCATACAAGGCAAGTTTGTTTTTTATGATAAAACTCAACAATGCCGCACGCGCGGCAAAATGAGAAAAGGAGAGCACTTCTATGAAGAAATGGACCGCACTGCTATTGGCGATGCTGATGGTGGTCACCATGCTGGCCGGCTGTACGAAAGCCCCCGCCACCGACGATGGCTCGGATGGGACCAGCACTGAGACCCCCAGCGACAATACCGGCACTTCATCCGACAGTGAAACCCACAATGCGGAGCAGGTCGTCAAGCTGATGTACTCCGACGAAATTGCCGACTGGAACCCCATGCACCCCTCCTCCGGCACCACATGGGCCAACTGGATCGACACCCTCGTCGAGTATGACAACTACGGCATGTGCCAGCCCTGCCTGGCCGAGAGCTGGACTAAATCCGAAGACGGCTTGACCTGGACTTTTAAGATCCGGGAAGGCGTCAAGTGGCAGAATTATGATGGCTCCGACTATGGCACCGAAGTGGTCGCCGAAGACTGGGTCACCACCGCCAAGTGGATCCTGGATCCGCAGAATACCGCCCGCACCGCCGACTTGCTCTTCGATATCGTCGGCGCAGAAGATTACTATAATGCAATGAGCGCCGAAGAGACCCGCGCCAGCGCAAACTGGGACAATGTCGGCATCAAGGCGATCAGCACCTATGAGCTTCAGTTCACGCTGACCGCGCCCTGCCCGTATTTCCTGTCCCGTCTGACCTACAACTGGGGCTATCCGACCTGCGGACAGTACCTGGAAGAGATGGGCGAGAGCTTTGGTACCGATAACACCACCATTCTGTACTGCGGCGCGTTCCTTTGCACGCAGTGGGAGTCCAACTCCTATTACATTGATGAAGCCAACCCCGAGTACTGGGATAAGGAAAACATCCATATCGAGCGTATTGAGAACAAGTTCAATGCTGAAGCATCTACCTTGGCGCCCGAGGCCCTGCTCCGCGGCGAAGTCACTTACGCCGACATTCCGACCACTCAGCTGGACGAGTGGATGAATGACCCCGCAAAGGCCGCCCTCATCCGCCCGAACCGTCCGGGCAGCTACAGCTATTTTTATCTGATCAACTTTATGCCCACCTATGAAGAGAAGACTGTCGATGGCTATACCTTAAATCATGAACAGTGGCTGGCAGCCGCCAACAACCTGAACTTCCGCAAGTCGCTGTATTACGGCCTCGACCGTATCAAGGCCATCTCTTGCTATGACCCGTACAACCCGTCGAACTTTGAGATCCGTTCGATCACCCCGCCGAACTTCTGCGCCGCCGATGGTAAGGACTATACTGAGCTTGACGCTCTGACGCCGTTCACCTCTGAAGAGCAGTTCCAGTCCGATAAAGCTTTGGAGTATAAGCAGAAGGCCGTTGAAGAGCTGACCGCCGCCGGCGTCCAGCTTCCGATCGTCGCCTACATGCCATATCAGACCGATTCCCAGCAGGTCGACATGGCCGTCGTCGTCTCTCAGCAGCTCGAAGCGCTGTTGGGCTCCGACTTCATCCACTTCGTCTTGGAAGGCTATCCTCCAACCGATTACCTGGCCACCACCCGCCGTGCCGGCAACTATAGCTTTATGATGTCCTATTGGGGCCCGGACTACGCCGACCCGCAGACTTGGACCGATCCGTTTGCACTCGGTCAAGCGTATAACTATATCTGGCGCGCTGACGGCATGGCCACCCAGACCACCGAAGCCGCGGGTGACGGCCGCATGGGCCGCAGCGGTTATGATGAGACCTACTGGAAGGATTCTGTCTATGATGAAAAGGTCGCTGCCGCAACCCAGGAGAACGTTGATCTGAGCAAGCGCTATAACGCTCTGGCCGAGGTCGAAGCGTGGCTGCTGGATCAGGCATTCGTCATCCCGCTGGCCACCTTGGGCGGCTGTGGTTACCTGTCCTCTTATATGAACCCGTTTGAATCTCAGTATGCACCGTTTGGTGTGTCCGGAGACCGCTATAAGTATCAGTACGTCATGGATAAGCCCATGGATACGGAAGAATATCTGAAGCAACTGGCCGTTTGGGAGCAGGAGCGCGCACAGCGCATCTCCGAGGCACAGGCCGCCGGCATCGACTACTAAGCACACATTTGGCCTGTTTACAGGTTAAAAAACGGAGAGCCCCCGGGGTCCGGGGGCTCTCCGCAATGGAAGACATATTCGGTTTCAGCGCATACAACTGTGAGGTGACGGCGATTTGGTAAGATACATACTCGGCCGACTGGGACGTGCTCTAATTACGATGTTCCTGGTCCTGACCATCGTTTTCCTGCTCATGCGCCTGCTCCCGGTGGATAGCTATTTCGAGGGCCGGTCGGACAGCATGAGTGATACTGTTAAAAACCAGATTTTGTCAGAGCTGGGGCTTTTGGATCCTTGGTATACCCAGCTCTACAAGTTCTGGAGCAAATTGATTTTCCATGGGGATCTGGGAAAATCCATCGTGCTGCGAAAAAACGTCCCCTGCGTGGACATTATGCTTCCCAAAGCGATCATGTCCTTTAAATTCGGCATTATCTCCATTGTGTTCCAGCAGGTTCTGGGCTTGGCCATGGGCGTAGGCATGGCTCGCTCCAAGGGAAAGGCCGGCGACAAGCTGGGTAACATATACGTACTGTTAATTAACGCCGTCCCCGCGGTTGTTTATTATCTGTTTATTCAGCTGTACCTATCCACACTGTTTAAATTGCCGATGCTGTATGATCCGATGAAGGGCAGCAGCTGGATCCTGCCGATCATCTGTCTGTCCTTGGGCGGCATTGCGTCGAATGCAATGTGGATGCGCCGCTACATGGTAGATCAGATGAATATGGACTATATCCGCCTGGCGCGCGCGAAAGGTATGACGTCCACACAGGTGGCGTTCCGGCACGTCATGCGAAATGCGTTCATTCCGATGGCGCAGAGCCTTCCTGTTTCGATTCTTTTTACGATCGGCGGTTCTCTGTACGTCGAATCGCTGTTCTCCATCCCCGGCATGGGCGGCTTGCTGATTACATCCATTCAACGCCAGGATAACCCGATGGTGCAGGCGATGGTTCTTCTTTATTCCGCCATCAGCATTACCGGTCTGCTTTTGGGCGACATTGCGATGATGGTCTGCGATCCGCGGATTAAGCTGGTCAAGAAGGGGGGCAGCCGGTAATGAGCGAAAAAGATAACAAGAACAAAAAGCCGGTGTTCCGAAATTATACGGACCATAAAGTGGACTCCCTTCAGGAAGGGTTCAAAGAAACCCATAACCTGCAGGATCTGTATGATGCGTCTCCCGTACAGACCCCAACGGTCTGCGACGACGGAGTGACACCCATTACGGACGATCTGTTCCAGCTGGCCCATCACGACGCGGCCGAGGCTGAACGTATCGGTTTTTCCAACTATTCTTACTGGGGCAGTACGTTCCGGGTGTTTTTCAAAAGGAAAATTTCCGGGATCTTACTGGGCTTTTTGGTATTGCTGCTGCTGTTTACCTTTATTCAGCCGCTGCTGCCAAACCAGAAAGACCCGTATCTTGTTTACAATGATGAAACGACCGGCATCCAGCTGCGTAACAAAGCACCTAATTCCGAGTTCTGGTTCGGCACCAACTCCATCGGACAGGATCTGTGGGCGCGGATTTGGTCCGGCACCCGCACTTCTCTGTTCATTGGTTTGTGCGTCGCCATCTGCAATAACGTTATTGGCATCATATTGGGCTCCATCTGGGGCTATGCGCGGAAATGGGATAAATTGTTTACCGAAATTTATAATCTGTTTGATAATATCCCATATACCATTCTGCGCATGCTGCTGATGTACATCCTGCACCCGAGCCTTAAAACTATGATCTTCGTCATGTGCCTGACCGGCTGGATCGGCATGTCGAAGTACATACGCAACATGATCCTGATCTATCGTGACCGCGAGTATAACCTTGCGTCCCGCTGTCTGGGTACGCCGAGCCGCCGCATCATTACGAAGAACCTGCTCCCGCAGCTGATCTCGGTCATCATGCTGCAGACAGCGCTGGCTATTCCGGATGCCATCGGATCGGAAGTCTTCCTGACCTATATCGGCCTGGGCCTGCCGGTATCCATCCCATCGCTGGGCAATATGATCAACGAAGGCCGTAAGGTCATGCTGGTTCCCTCGCAGCGATATCAGCTGATCTTCCCTGTGATAGTGGTTTCCGCAATCACTGTTTCGTTCTACGCGCTGGGTAACGCGTTCGCCGACGCTTCCGACCCGCGCAATCACAGGTAACGGGGGAGGATTGGCATGGACGAGAATAAGAACGGGAAAGTCATTCTCACCGTCAATGATTTGGTGGTGAAATTCAATCTGCGCGGTCAGGTGCTGACGGCCATCCGCGGTATCAGCATGGATTTGCACAAGGGCGAGAGCCTGGCCATCGTGGGCGAATCTGGCTCTGGCAAGAGTGTCTTCTGCAAGACATTCATGGGATTGCTGGACAACAACGGATGGATCGACAGCGGGACGATCGAATACGAGGATTATAATCTGGCGGCCTTCAAGAGCGAAAAGGATTGGCTAAAGATTCGCGGCAGCCGCATCGCTATGGTGTTTCAGGATCCCATGACTTCGCTTAACCCGGTGAAAACTATTGGGAAACAGATTCAGGAGGCATTTACTCTGCACAATAAGGTGTCCGAGGCGGATGCCAAAAAGCGCACGCTTGAACTGCTGGCGGATGTCGGGATTCCCGATCCGGAGCAGCGGTATAAGCAATATCCGCATGAGTTTTCCGGCGGCATGCGCCAGCGCGTGGTTATCGCTATCGCCATGGCCTGCGTACCAGAAATCTTGATCTGCGACGAGCCGACGACAGCGCTCGACGTGACCATACAGGCACAGATCCTTGACCTGCTTAAAAAGCTGCAGGCGAAATATGGCCTGACGATCATCTACATCACCCACGACCTTGGCGTGGTCGCCAATGTGGCGGACCGTATTGCGGTTATGTACGCCGGCGATATCGTGGAGATCGGCTCCTGTGAAGAAGTGTTTTATGATCCAAAGCACCCGTACACCTGGGCGCTTCTGTCTTCGCTGCCGCAGCTCGGCGTAAAGGGTGAAGATCTCTATTCCATTCAGGGTACGCCGCCGAACCTGTTCCAGTGTATCCGGGGCGACGCGTTTGCGCCCCGCAATCCGCAGGCACTGAAAGTGGACTTTGTGGCACGGCCGCCGTATTTTGACGTCACCCCCACCCATAAAGCACGGACCTGGCTGCTCGACCCGCGGGCCCCCAAGGTTGATCCGCCGGAGCATATCAAGCACATCCGTAATTTGGGCAGAGGAGGTGACCTGCAGAATGGCTAAGGAACTGTCCGAAATTTTGGTCAGCGTCCGTGATATGGAGGTCACATTCGGAAGTAAACGTAAGGCTTTTGTGGCCGTTCATGGCGTTTCTTTTGATATTTTTAAGGGCGAGACGTTTGGCCTGGTGGGTGAGTCGGGCTCCGGAAAGACCACGATTGGCCGCGCGATCATCCGCATCAATCCTATGTCTGCCGGTGAGGTAATTTATAACGGTCAGCGCATCAGCGGCAAGATCCCCAAAGAACTCGATAAAGAAGTGACCCAGAAGGTTCAGATGATCTTTCAGGACCCGATGGCCTCTCTTAACGAGCGTGCCAAGGTGGATTATATCGTCTCCGAGGGACTCATCAATGTACGACCTGATTTAAACCATGAACAGCGCGGCGAGATGGTTGCCAAAGCGCTGTTGGAGGTGGGCTTGCTGCCCGAATTCGCCAGTCGTTTCCCGCATGAGTTTTCCGGCGGCCAGCGTCAACGTATCGGAATCGCCCGCAGCCTGATCATGGAGCCGGAATTTATCATTGCCGACGAGCCGATCTCTGCATTGGACGTATCCATCCGCGCCCAGGTGCTCAACCTGCTGTCCAAGCTGCAGAAAGAGCGGGGCCTGACATATCTCTTCATTGCTCACGACCTGTCGGTCATGCGGTTCATCTGCGACCGTATTGCGGTCATCCATAAAGGCGTCATCGTGGAGCTGGCGGAGACTGAGATGTTGTTCGCACATCCGCTGCATCCGTATACCCGCGCCCTGTTGTCCGCAATTCCGCAGCCCGACCCCCGGTCGGAGCGGAAGAAAGTATTGGAGATTTACGATCCGGCCTGCCATCATTATGAAAAGGATAAGCCGGTTTGGACCGAAATTGAAAAGGGCCATTTCATCATGGGCAATCAGGAAGAACTGGCGGGCTATCGTGCCAGCCTGAGCAACATGAGCAAGAGCGTGGACTAAAGCAAAAGTATCGGGGGATGAAAAGAAGCCGCCCGTGGAAAGGAATTTATATTCCTCCGCGGGCGGCTCTGAATTTATGAAAAGGCCTATCTTTTTATTGAGAAATGCGTTTACCGAATCAATAAGAGCAATAGAGCCAGCAGGCCGAAGTTAATTACCGAAAAAAAGCGCAGATAGCGACCTTTCTCCGGGGCTTCTGACGCAGCGTACAGCTTATAAGAAATCAAACTGGCCATGGAGGCCACCGGCGTACCGAGCCCGCCGATGTTCGTTCCGAGGATAAGCCCACGGGCGTTATCCGTAAAGGGCGCGAGCATGGCCGCCGCAGGGACATTGCTGATCACCTGGGAAACCAACGCAGATATAAGCCGCTCCCGTCCGGTCAGCAGCTTTTCCAAAAGATTGGCAACGGATGCGCAGCGCCCAAGATTGCCGACAAAGATAAAAAAGCAGACAAAGGTCAGCAGCAGTCCGTAATCCACCGCAGACAACAGCGAACGGTCGCAGAGGAGCAGGGTCACGACTACTGCGGCCAGGGTCAGACGCCAGTCCAGTATACCGAAAACAGTCAGCAGGCACAGGATTAGCAGCACCGCGTATTCACCCAGCCGGAAGGCTGGCAGCGGGGGTTCTTCCGGCATTGGTTCTGGAAGAGCCTGTATACCGCCTCGGCATAGCAGTAGGGTCAGACTGACGACCAAAACCAGCGACAGCACCCAAAGTGGCGCGATATCGGAGAAAAAACGATCGGCGGTCATCTGAAAATACGTATAAAGAAACAGGTTCTGCGGATTGCCGATCGGCGTTCCCAGGCTACCCAGATTTGCGGCGACGGTTTCCATCACAATTACACGCAGACGCAGCGCCGGATCCCGCAGCGGCGGCAATACCAATGTAAAGGGGACAAAGGTCAGCAGGGCAACGTCATTGGTCAGCAGGGTAGAAGCCAGAAAGCACAACAGTACCATGGTAAGAGCAAGCGCTTTTGGATTGTATACCCGGGCCGCCAGCGCCCGGGATAGACGCGCCAGCACACCGATGTGCCGCAGACCGGCCACCCCGGCCATCAGGCAGAATAGCAGGGCCAGAACCCGTAAATTCAAGTAAGAAAAATACCCGGCGTCCGGCGGCGTCAACAACATGGACAGCAGGGCGGCCAGCACGGAAAGCGCCAGCACAGGGTCTTTCTTTATAAACTGCATCGGCTGCAAGAAACCACCTCACCGCGCCATTGTAGCACTGCTCGTGATATAGCACAAGGGGTAAGGCGGGTTTTACTTTTATAAGAGCGGAGCTAACATATTTAGGAAAACGTCCATTAATTACCAATTTTCTCCAATAAGTTGACATATCAACTATACTTTGATATGCTCTTGATTGGAGGCGAACACAAAATGGAAAATGTCAAACGCGGCATTCGGCAAATCGACCGGACTGCCCGTATTTATACGGCAAAAGCCGTACGGCATACAGGGCTTAATCCGGCAGAGCTGCAGGCTCTGCGCCATATCACCTATCATGAAGGCTGCAATCAGCGGGAGCTGACGGAAGATCTCGGCGTGGATAAGGCGGCAGTGACAAGACTGGCCGCTTTGTTGGAGAAAAAGGGCTATGTGTATCGGGAACCGGATCCGGAAGACGGACGGAGTAAACTGCTTCGCCCCACTGCGGTGGCAACAGCGCTCAAGTCCCAGCTGGTATCTGTGGAGACCGGATTTTACAGTTGGCTTCTGTCCAGCCTTTCGGAAGAAGAGGCATCGGCCTTCGCTGCTACCTTGGAAAAGCTGCGTCAGCGTGCCATGGAAGAACGGCAGGCAGGCTTCTGTCATCTGAGAGAGGAAGGGGGAGACGGCCCTTGCATCTGATCGGGCATTACCTGCGCCCTTATGTCCGGCGGATGTGCGGCGGTTTGACCATCAAGCTGCTCGGCACGATCATGGATTTGCTGCTACCTTATATTCTCGCCCATGTCATCGATGACATCGTTCCGCGGCAGGATCGTCATCTGGTGGTTGTCTGGGGCGCCGTTATGGCGGTCTGTGCTGTCCTGGCGCTGGCGCTGAATATTCTGGCAAATCGGATGGCCTCAGCCGTGGCCCGCGACACGACGCGGACGCTTCGGCATGATCTGTTTTTCCGCATAGCTTGGCTATCTAACCGTCAGGTGGATGATTTTACCGTGCCGAGCTTGATTTCCCGCATGACGACCGACACCTACTATATCCATCGGACGGTGGGGATGATGCAGCGCATTGGCGTCCGTGCGCCGATCCTGCTCATCGGCGGTATTGGGGTGACTCTGGCCCTTGACCCTGTGCTGGCCGCCGTGCTGGTAGCCATTCTGCCGCTGACGGGGATCATTGTGTTTTATGTATCGAAGAAAAGCGTGCCGATGTTCACCGAAGCGCAGGCCAGTGCAGACCGGATGGTCCGCGTCGTTCGCGAAAACACTACCGGCGTCCGCGTCATCAAGGCGCTGAGCAAAACGGAGGATGAGAAAAAGCGGTTTACGGAGGTCAACGGGCAGCTGATGCGGGCGGAGAACCGCGCCAATATGACGATGGCGGTGACTAAGCCGACGATGAACTTCATCTTAAACGGCGGGCTGGTCCTTGTGGTGCTGGTGGGCGCACATCGGGTGAACGCCGGTTTGTCCGGTGCGGGCGCAATCACTGCATTTTTGAGCTACTTCACCATCATCCTTAACGCCATGCTCTCGGTGACCCGAGTGCTGACTATGTATTCTCAGGCACTGGCCTCCGCGGGACGTATCCAGCAGGTACTGGATACGCCAATGCAGCTTTTGCCAGAGGAATATCCGGCCCGGGCGGACGGGGACAGCCTGCGATTTGAGCATGTGACATTTTCCTATGATAAAAAGGAGCCGACGCTGGAGGACATCAGTTTTTCCCTTCTGCGCGGTGAAAGCCTGGGGATCATCGGCCCTACTGGCGCAGGCAAAAGTACGGTTGCCGCGCTGCTGATGCGATTTTACGACGTGGACGACGGCGGTGTGTATGTCGGCGGCCGTGATGTGCGCACCATGGAAAAAAACGAGCTGCGTGCCCGCTTCGGCGTGGTATTCCAGAATGATGTGCTCTTTAAGAATACCGTCGGGGAGAATATCCGTCTGGGGCGGAAACTGACGATGGAGCAGATAGAAGAGGCCGCCGGGGCAGCGCAGGCATCCGATTTTATTGAGGGTGCAGGTGGTATGGGCGCAAAGGTGGAAGCTAAGGGCGCCAACTTTTCCGGCGGCCAGAAGCAGCGTATGCTGATCGCCCGCGCACTGGCTGGCCACCCGGAGTTTTTGATCCTGGACGACAGCTCCAGCGCGCTGGATTATCGTACCGATGCGGAGCTGCGCGCTCGGCTGCGGGCGGAGTATGCCGACACAACGACCGTTATCATCGCCCAGCGGATCAGCTCTGTCCAGCACTGCGACCACATCCTGGTATTGGAGGACGGGAAGACGGCAGGCTTTGGTACGCATATGGAGCTGCTGGAGAGCTGCGCCCTCTACCGGGATATTGCTCGGCTGCAGATGGGGGTGAAGGCATGAACAAGAAGCGTTCAACGCTTCTGCGCATCGGGCATTATCTCTGGAAGCACAAATGGCTGCTGCTGCTGGCGATCCTGCTGACCATCGGCTCCAACCTGCTGGCACTGCTCGGGCCAGAGCTGTCCGGTAAGGCTATTGATGCCGTCGGAATCGGTCCGGGCGAAGCGAACTTTGCTTTGGTGGGTCGTTATGTGCTGCTGATGCTCTGGTTTTATGTGGCTTCCAGTGTTATGGGCTGGCTGCTCAACATCCTTATGATTGCCGTTTCACGCAAGGTAAGCTACTCCATCCGCGAGGATATTTTCCAACGGCTGGTTCACATGCCGGTGAGTTTTTTCGACAGCCACAGCACAGGTGATATTATCAGCCGCATTTCCTATGATGTGGATACGCTCAATGCATCGCTCTCCAGCGACCTGGTTCAGGTGATGACCAGCGCCATCACCATCATTGGGGCCTTTGTCATGATGCTGAATATCTCTCCGAAACTGGTGCTGGTCTTTGTCGTCACAGTGCCGCTGTCGGTGCTTCTGACCCGGTTCATTACCCGCCACACGCGGCCGCTCTTCAGTGCACGGTCGAAGAAACTGGGTGATCTCAACGGTTTTGTGGAGGAAATGATCTCCGGTCTCAAGACTTTGAAAGCATATAATCAGGAGGAGAACGTCATCTCCGATCTGGACCGGGAAAATGAGGATGTGGTGCAGGCGTATTATAAGGCCGACTATTACGGGAGCATGATGGGCCCCTCGGTCAACTTTGTCAATAACCTTTCACTGGCCTTGGTCTCGGTGTTCGGCGCATTCATCTACATGGCCGGCGGCATGACCGTTGGCAAAATTTCCTCGTTTGTACTGTACAGCCGGAAATTCAGCGGGCCTATCAATGAAATCGCACAGATCTTTGGCGAACTGCAGAGCGCTATCGCAGCGGCAGAGCGGGTATTCCGTCTGATGGATATGCCGCTGGAGCCTGACGATGCGCCCGGTGCAAAGACGCTGACAGATGTACAGGGACGGGTAGAGCTGCAGCATGTTTCCTTTGGTTATGAACCGGGCCGCACAATCCTGCGCGATTTCAGCCTCTTGGCCGAACCGGGAAAGCTGATTGCCATCGTTGGCCCCACCGGCGCAGGAAAGACTACCTTTATTAACATGCTTATGCGGTTTTACGATATCGACGGCGGAAAGATCGAGGTCGACGAAAAGAATATGGCGGGACTTACCCGTGACAGCCTGCGGCTCGCCTATTCAATGGTGCTGCAGGACACCTGGCTTTTCTACGGCACGATTTATGACAACATTGCCTATGGACGGCCGGACGCCACGCGGGAAGAGGTGATCGCCGCGGCAAAGTCGGCTCATATCCATCGGTTCATTATGGGTCTGCCGCAAGGGTACGACACCGTACTGACCGATGACGCAGCCAATATTTCCAAGGGGCAGAAGCAGCTTTTGACCATTGCCCGTGCCATGCTGATGAATAGCCGGATGCTCATTCTGGATGAAGCGACTTCCAATGTAGACACCCATACCGAAGTACTGGTGCAAAAGGCTATGCGTGAACTGATGCGGAATAAGACTTGTTTTGTCGTCGCCCACCGGCTGAGCACGATCCAAAACGCCGATCTGATCCTCGTCGTGCGGGATGGCAGCATCGTAGAGCGCGGCACCCATGACGAGCTGATGGAGAAAAACGGTTTTTACCGCGAACTTTACGACGCACAGTATCGGTAAATCGGAAAAAGAGCAGATGCTGCTGGAATTTTGTGGTATAATCACTTTATCGTGACGATAAAGGGGGCCTTCGGATGCTTTCGCTTACCGCGCCGCCGGAGCTATGCACCGCCCTGACAAATCTGCCCAACGCTGCCGTCGCCTTTGGATTTGTGTTGGCCCGCCGGAAAGATCACCGGATCGACGGTCTGTACGGACGGCTGTGGGACGGATTGATGTTGTCGGTGGGGCTTTCCAGCCTGATCGGCTTTTCCACCCATTTGATCCGCTGGCCGTTACAGGTGCAGCAATGGGTGTGGGCGTTTCTCGCCCCGCTGCTGTGCGCCACCGCATCCTTTTTTGTTCTGTGCGCGCTGTGTGAGCGGCAGGAGGAGCATCGGGTGCATGCTGTCTTCCGAATCCTTTGCTATGCCTGCGCCGCCGCGTCCGTCTGCATCGTAGCGATAATTATATGGTGGGGGGATAAATTTCTACCGATCGTCATCGTTTATGGAGGCGTCTGCCTTGTCTGGGGAACGGTACTTTACCTGCGCTGTGCACGCAGAAGTACTGCCTGCCGATATTATCTGGCAGGATTGACTGCTCAGATTGTCGGCGGCGCTATTCTGGCAGCGCGCCGGCTTACATTCACGCTGGGATGTACGTTTGACTATAACAGTATCTATCATGTGGCCACGCTGTTTTCGCTGCTCCTGTTCTGGCGCGGTTATTACCTGCGGGGGCACGCGTCCGGGAAAAGCATCTGAATAATTCAAAAATTACCCGCCGTTTTGTCACAAAACGGTGGGTAATTCCGTCTGTATTATGAAGGCCTTTCAATAATTGAAACGAGGTGAGAGCTTGACCAAGGCATCTCGGCTCCGCGCAGGCGACGAAGATACGTTTGCAGCGTTGATGGAGGAAACCGCACCGGCACTCCGGCGCTATTGCGCGGGCATCCTGCTGGATTATGACGATGCAGAGGACGCACTGCAGAACACATATCTGCGTTTCTGGCGCAAGCAAGTGCTGCTGCCCGAGGAGGATAAGCTTTTGTCATATCTTTATAAGACCGCCTATCATGCCTGCATTGACCTTCTCCGGTCAAAAAAACTGTTCCGCCCGCCGGAGCCTGTGCGCCCGGCGGCGGAGCCGGGGTTTTCACCGGAGCTGAAGGCGGCACTGCGCGGCCTGCACCCGATGGACCGTGCGCTGCTTCTGGAACGGGCGGTGGAAGAGCGGAGTTATGCGGAGCTTTCGGGCGAATACCAAAAAAGCGAAGCCGCTCTGCGCAAGCGCTATGAGCGGGCGAAAAAGCGGATGGTCCTTTTGCTCGAACAAACAAAGGAGGGCGTGGAATGAACGAAGAAAACAGAATTTCCATGATGTTTGCGGAACTGAATCCCCCGGAAAATGATACGGCCGGGGCAGTGCTGTCACGATTGCATGATAAAAGGCGCGCGCCGCGCCGGAAACTGCGCCCGTTGATCGCCGTGGCGCTGGCCGCCCTGCTGCTGTGCGGCACTGCGCTTGCGCTGACGATGGCAGGTGTGGTAGATTTGTACCCGTCGGACGAACTGATTTACGGGGGAATGCCATGCCTGTTCCGGGCAGACTGGGTGCCGGACCGGCAGCTTCCTCTGTCCGATGAATTGCTGGCATGGATGGAACCGTATTTGCAGGCTATGCCGGCCGAGACGGACCCCAATTTTGAAACGGCATATGTTTCGTTGGACGATGCCGATATGCTGGCGCCGCTGCTGGAAAACGCAGGACTGTACCGCTGCCCGCAGCTGACAAGCAAACCGGTGGATACAAGGCTGTCAATTCTGGATGCCGGGGATATCAAATATGCATCAATAAAGCAGAACTTTGATTATTGGGGAAAAGGCGCATATGTTGGCTCTTTGGACCTGCTCCTTGTGTATGGAAACGGAACGGAAAAACCGGGAGAGATTGTGGGTACGGCCATAGCGATGCCGGAGCCTGACACCCTTGAGCGCGGCGAATACGGAACCTATGTAAGCCAAATTAGCGGCGTGTCGGCCAGCTATTGCTTTACCCATGCAAAAAACGACCTCGCAGATGATATCGTTTCTATGGACGTCTGGGTTCCCGATGGAGCGGCCCTGTGGAATTATCATATCTGTGGGAGTGATACGGATGCACAGACGGTGCTGATGCAAGAGCTGATCGACAGCCTGGAAAGATAAAAGACGGCTTGGACGACGTTGTACAGCAAAGGCCGGAGCGGAGGATTTCCGCCCCGGCCTTTTGCCTGCCGATAAATATTGCAGGTATCTATTCCGGAGCTTTCAGCGATTCCACCATGTCGATTTTCCGAAGCTTGAAATTCATCGCAAGGTTAACCAGCGCGGTAAATAGTGCCGTTACGGCGGCGGAATATACATAGCTCATTGGCTTGATAATCCGACTGAACATTACGGCGTCGACCTCGGCGGTTTTGACCACGAACGCGTGGAGGAAAATACCGCCGAATAGCCCGGCGGCAATGCCGATCAGGCTTAAGATAGCGGTCTCACGGTATACGTAGGCGGAGACCTCAGGCGCGTAGAAGCCCAGCACCTTAATGGTAGCCAGCTCCTTCTGCCGCTCGGTGATATTGATATTCGTCAGGTTGTAGAGTACGACAAAGGCCAGCGCACCCGCCGAAATGATGAGAACGACGACAATATAATCGATGCTTTTTAACATATCATTAAAGGTGCTGATAATCGTTGTGGTGAACTGGACGGAGAGAGTGTTGGGCGAAGAAAGGAGCGCGGAGGAAGTCGCGTCGCGGGTCTGTTCGCTTGTATCCGCAGCTTTGCACAGCAGGGTCGTGCATTCGCAGCTTTCGCCGTAACCGGCCTCGTACAGCGACCGGGGCAGGTATAGGTAGCCGTAGACATAGTTTTCCACGATGCCGCCCACAGACACCTTCATCTCCGTACCATCGGTTCGGCGGAGAAGGATGGCATCGCCGGCCCTGACACCCAGGGCAGAGGCCGCCTTTTCGGTCAGCAGCGCCGCATCGTCTGGAAAGTCTATCGGCGTATGGTCTATGCGGTTGCGTAAGGTGATGAAATCCCCGAGCTGCGCATTGTCCTGCGGTACGACGACATAAAGATCGGTGCTTTCGCCGCCGGATAGGCCCGTGCAGCTCTCCATGTGTACGGCGGCATAATTCGTGATCCGGCTTTTGTCCCCGAATATCTCCCAAAGCGCAGGGTCGGTCTGCTCGTCGTCCGGATGTTGGACCACCACAGCCAGATTATATTTTTGCAGTTGGCCGAACTGAATCCCCACTATATCGCTGATGGAGTCCCGCAGACCGAAGCCGGTCAGCAGGAGAGCGGTACATCCGGCGATACCGATCACGGTCATGAAAAAACGTTTTTTATATCGGAGCAGATTGCGGGCCGTAACCTTGTGGGTAAACGACATCCGCTTCCATAAAAAGCCGATGCGTTCCAGCAGGATGCGCTTGCCCGCCGGCGGGGCCTTTGGACGCATCAGGGATGCGGCCCGCTCCTGAAGTGATCCGCGCAGGGCGCCGCAGGTAGCCAGCAGGATAGCCGCCAGAATAAGCGAGGCGGACAGTACGGCATAAAAGGCGTGGTCTGCCGCCCGAAGCTTCGGCAGATTATAGATCAGCCGGTAGGCATTGTAAAGGACGGCGGGGAACAGACGGAGCCCGACCAGCAGGCCGAAGGCGCTTCCCAGCAGGCCGGCCGCGCCGGCATAGAACAGGTATTTCGCAGCGATTTTCCCGTTGCTGTAGCCCAGAGCTTTCAGTGTACCGATGTGGCCACGTTCCTCATCGACCATACGGGTCATGGTAGTGGAGGCAACCAAAGCCGCCACGGCGAAGAAAAACACGGGAAATACTTTGGCAATGGACTCTACTTTCAGCGTATCGCTGTCATAGGCGGCATAGCCCGGATTGTCATCCCGGGTCAGGACATACCAGACGGGTTGGGCAATATCGTCGATCTGGCCCCGCGCTTCGGCCAGCTGGGCTTTTGCCTTGTCTATTTCTTCGTTGTAGGGTTCGAGCGCGTCCGTATATTCTTTTTGTCCGTCCGCCAGTTTCGCTTCATTTTCCGCAAGGCTGGCCCAGCCATTGTCCAGCTGCGTACGCGCGTCGTGCAGCTTTTGCGCTGCGGCGGAAAACTCCTGTTCGGCGGTCTGCCTTCCGTGCGCCAGTGCGGCATATCCGTCCTCCAGCTCTCGCTGGTTTGCTTCCAGCTCCGCTTTTGCATCGGCAAATAGCTGCTCACTATTCTGAAGTGCTGCCCAGCCGTCATCCAGCTGTATGCGGGCCTCCTTCAGCTTTTCAAGATTGCTTTCGTATTCGAAAAGACCGTCCTGATACTGTGCACTGCCCTCCATCCACTGGGCATAGCCGTCCGCATACGCCTGTTCACCCTGCGTCAATTTTTCGCGGGCCGCAGAGAGCTTGGCTGCAGCCGCGTCATACTGCGCCTGCCCCTCGGCAAGCTGACGTTCGGCCTCTTCCAACGGGGGTGTTCCTTTGGCGCCGATGAGGTCGACCATGCCCTGAGCTACCAGGCCGGAGTACTGTGCGTAAATTATGCGGCCTTCCGAGATCAGGGCGGCCAGGCCTGTCGCATCTTCAGGATGTTCTGTAAGCTGTTCGTTCAGCCGGACAAGAAAATCCTGAATGGGGGCTTTTATTTCATCCGGCAAAGGGATGTCTTCTCCCAGAAATTGACCCAGCACCGCCGATAGCTGTTCCGGAGTCAGCCCGTCGTTCCCGATAAGGGCATCCGTCTGTTCTTTTTGGACCCATATTTGGTCGATGGCCGCCTGCAGCGCGGCGCAGCCGTCGTCGATCTGTTTTTGAGCGGCATCCAGCTGTGCTTTGCTGTCGCGGAGCTGTGCACGTCCGTCGTTGTAATCCGCCCAGCTATCGTCCAGCTTTGCGCGGGCGGTATCCAGCTGCGCCTTGCTTTCGTCCAGCTGTGCTTTACTTTCACTCAGCTGTACTTCTGCATCGGCGAGCTGCTGCACGCCATCGGCATATTCCGCTTCGCCGCCGCTGAGTGTAGCGCGGTTTTTTGCAAGCTCCGCCAAACCGCGGTCATAGTCGGCTCTGCCCGCGTCCAGCTTTATCCTGGCCTCGTTCAGCGCTGCTTCCGTATCGGCAGTTTGATGCGCGAAGTCGTCTTTGGAACGCTGCAGGTCGCGGACGCCTTTCACATAATCCGCTTCGCCGTCGCTTAATTTCTTTCGTCCGTCTTCCAGCTGCCGTTCGGCCTCCTCCAGCGCGGCTCTCGCATCGTCAAGCTTTTTCTGGCCGTCGGCGTTTTTCTGGTCGAATTCCGCCTGAGCGTCGGTCAGCTTTTGCTCGGCGTCTGCGACCAGAGCGTTATGCCGGACTTGCTTTTGCGTATCGGCCAGCGCTTTGATAGTTTCCTCGGCGCCTGCTACCACGTCGTCATATCCCTGGGAAAATACCGGCTGGGCGGCCGCTCCTTCGACGACGGCATAAATGTCGGTATAGTAATTAAAGGTAAATACACTGTCGCACAGATAAATGATGCACCGCAGCCTGCCGTTGCCGACAGCGGTGCTGCCCCGCTGTATCTGGGAGGCATAATATCCGGAGGCTACAGTGCCGACGATCGTAAACCGGGAAAGCGAGAGATCCTCACTTTTTTCGAGCAGGGTCAGCGTGCTGCCGACGGTCAACCCCTCACCGAGACGGGATTCCTGCTCAATGACAATCTCATCCGGGCGCTCCGGCCATCGACCGGCGGTCAGAGTCATCCGGTTGAGGAACGAAGGATCGTCGCTGCCCCAGAAGTCATCCTGTACACCGTGCAGACGGGCGACCAGCGTATCGCCGCCGTCGGTGACCACCTGCAGATCCGCGCTGCGTTCACCCATGGCGCTTTCAATGCCCTTTGTGTTTCGGATAGCGGCAAGGTCGCTTTCACAGAGGCCGAGATTGCCGACGACGCGCAGATCCATGAAGCGGGTATCGCTATAATAGACACCCATGGAATATCGCATGTCCGGCGTCGTGGCCGTCAGCCCGGCGAGAAAACCGACACCCAAAGCAACGATGGAAAAAATTGCCAGAAAACGGCCGGCGCTGCCGCGGATGGCGCGGACGATGGTTTTTATATAGGCCTGGTTTCTCACCACTCCAAACCCTCCACGGGGACGACGTGCAAGTTCTTTTCATTGCCGATGATCCGTCCGCTTTTGACGCGGATAATCCGGTCGGCCATGGCGGTCAGTGCCCCGTTATGCGTAATGATGATTACCGTTTTTCCCGTATTGCGGCAGGTGTCCTGCAGCAGCTTAAGAATCGCCTTGCCGGTGACATAGTCCAGAGCGCCTGTGGGTTCGTCGCACAAAAGCAGCTTCGGGTTCTTCGCCAGTGCACGGGCGATGGCAACCCGCTGCTGCTCACCGCCGGAAAGCTGGGCGGGGAAATTGTGAAGCCGGCTCTCCAGACCGACCTCCTTCAGCGTTTCGGCCGGGTCCAGGGGGTCACGGCAGATTTCACTGGCCAGTTCCACGTTTTCCAACGCCGTCAAATTGGCCACAAGATTATAGAATTGAAATACAAATCCCACGTCGTAACGGCGGTATTGAGTAAGCTGACGTGCGGTATATTTTGAGATCTCCTGTCCATCCAGAAAGATGGAGCCGGATGTGCAGGAGTCCATGCCGCCCAGCATGTTGAGAATCGTGGTTTTACCCGCGCCGGAGGAGCCGACGATGATGCAGAACTCCCCTTTTTCGATGGAAAAGGTCACGCCGTCCGCTGCATGGATCTTCTGCTCACCGACGATATAGGTCTTGTAAATGTCGCGGAATTCAATAAAACTCATGCCAATCCTCCTGATTTAATGGACAAAAGTCTAAAATTTATTATAGCAGGGAGAAACTGGCGCTTCAATGTGCTATTTGTGAACAAATCCGGCGTTTTTGGCTATTCGCTGCACTTCCTTTGACAGCAGCAGAACTGCCAGTAGATTGGGCACAGCCATCAGGCCGTTGAGCACATCGGCCAGTACCCATGCAAAGGCCGGGGTTACGATCGCCGCCGGTATGGCACAGGCGGCATAGGCCAGCCGATAGGCCGGTACGGCACGGCCGCCCAACAGGTATTCGATGCATCGCGTGCCATAAAGCCCCCAGCTCAGAACAGAGGAAAGAGCAAAAAGCAGCAGCCCGACCGCCGTTAAAATGGAAGGAAGGGGGCCATAGAAGGTCGCACCCAGTGCGGAAACCAGCAGCTCGCTGCCTGCGTCGCCGCCATATGGAATGGGTACGCCGCTGCAAAGAATGCAGAGAGCGGTAAGAGAACAAAGAAGAATGGTATCGACAAAGACCTCTACTACGCCGGAAAGACCCTGTCTCATAGGACTGTCTGTGTCGGCGGAAGCGTAGGCAATGGGCGCGGAGCCGAGACCTGCTTCGTTGGAGAATACGCCGCGGGAGACCCCCGCACGCATTGCTGCCTGGAAGGAAACGCCGGCAAGGCCGCCGCCCAGCGCCGCGGGGTGGAAAGCACCCCGAATGATTGCTCCCAGCGCCGCCGGCAGCGCCGGCAGATGCGTCAGGATCACGCCCAGCGTGCCAAACAGGTACAGCACGCTCATCAGTGGGACCAGTTGCTCTGCCGAGGCACCTACGCGCTTTGCACCGCCCAACAGAACCGTGCCGATGACAGCGGCCAGTCCCAGCCCCAATACTGCCCCCGGAATCGGCGGTGCGCCGGCGACGGCCGCCGCCGCGTGAACAGCCCGCGCCGCCGTGTTGATCTGTGTAATATTTCCCATCCCAAAAGCCGCCAACGAACCACACAAGCAAAACCATTTTGCCAGTGGGCGCCAGCTGCGCCCCAGACCTCGCTCAATATACCACATGGGACCACCGATCCATCGGCCTTGGTCATCCTTTTTTCGATAGCGGACGGCCAGTACCGCCTCGGCAAATTTGGTCGCCATGCCGAAAAAGGCGGCAACCCACATCCAAAACACAGCGCCGGGCCCTCCGATGGCCAGCGCGCCGGCTACGCCGGCGATATTGCCGGTTCCTACGGTGCCGGCAAGCGCGGTGCACAGCGCCTGACGCGACGTCACGCCGGAGACGCTCTTTTCGTTTTTGTTACCCAGGGCAGACCGCAGCGCAGTGCCCAGTTTCCGTGCCTGCAGGAACCGAAGGCGCAGTGTCAGAAACAAACCGGTACTGCCCATGAGCAGCAGCGTTGGCATACCCCATACCAGCGTCCGCAGCGAAATCAGCAGGTCGATCATAGCCACACACCTCCCGGTTTTATGTGTACCGGGTAGGGAAGAACAACAGAACTAAAAAGAAATTAAGCAATATAGCACAAATTAACAAATAAAAATATATTTATATTACACAAAGTATAAAAAATTAGTTGCAAAAAAGACCTGAGTGCCGTAAAATAAATTCATCAAAAAAGTAGAAATGCACAAAATTAAACGAAATAATAATACAGATTAAACAATTTGGGGGAACGAACGTATGAATGTCGGCTGGGTTTTTGCGGCGGCGGCAGTTAGCTTGCTGCTGGCATTGGGGTTATATCTGAAAAATGCGTCGATCCGCGTGGAAGATCAGGAGATGGAGAAAATTTCCGGATATATCCATGAAGGGGCGATGGCCTATCTGAAACGGCAGTATTTGGTGATGGTCGCTTTTGCGGCGGTGATGTTTGCTGTGCTTGCATGGGCGCTTAACTTGCAGACGGCGATCTGCTTTCTGGTCGGCGCGCTGTTCTCCGTACTGTCCGGGTTTTTCGGAATGATGAGTGCCACCCGCGCCAATGTGCGGACAGCCCAGCGTGCAAAGCAGGGCATGAATGCAGCCTTGCGCGTCGCATTTTCCGGCGGTGCGGTACTGGGTCTGTGCGTGGTCGGTCTGGGCGCGCTGGGTCTGGCGTCGCTTTATCTGATCTTTGACGGCAACATCGATACGGTAACCGGTTTTTCTCTGGGCGCCAGCTCGATCGCTCTGTTTGCCCGCGTGGGCGGCGGTATCTATACCAAAGCCGCCGATGTCGGTGCGGATCTGGTGGGCAAAGTGGAGAGCGGCATTCCGGAAGATGATCCCCGCAACCCTGCCGTCATCGGCGACAACGTGGGCGATAATGTAGGCGATGTGGCCGGCATGGGTGCAGATTTGTTTGAATCCTATGTGGGTGCCATCCTGTCGGCCCTGCTGCTGAGCGCCGGCAACGCGGGACTGACTTTTGGCCTTGTGTCGGCCGGAATTCTTTCGGCCGCTGTCGGAGTGCTGGCAGTTCGCTTTATCAAGGTTCGCGACCCTCATATGGTAATGAAGCTGGGCACCTATCTTGCATCCGCGCTGGTGCTGGTGGCAGCCTATCTTCTGTGCCAAAGCGCCGGGATGAACCATTTCTGGGCAATTCTGTCCGGCGTGGTGTGCGGGATCGCCATCGGCTATGTAACTGAGATCTATACTTCGGATCATTACCGTTCTGTCCGCAACATTGCAAAGCAGAGTGAGACAGGCCCCGCCACGACGATCCTGTCGGGCTATGCCGTCGGTTTGAAATCCACGGCGATCCCCGTGCTGCTGATTGCTGTCGCCGTCGTTCTGAGTGCAAAGTTTGCGGGGCTTTACGGCGTGGCACTGGCCGCCGTCGGAATGCTGTCCACCGTCGGCATTACGATCTCGGTGGATGCCTACGGCCCGGTGGCAGACAACGCGGGCGGAATCGCCCAGATGTGCGGCCTGCCGCCGGAGGTCCGTGAGATCACCGACAGTCTGGACAGCGTGGGTAATACCACCGCCGCCATCGGCAAAGGCTTTTCCATTGGTTCGGCCGCTTTGACGGCACTGGCGCTCTTCAGCAGCTATGCCAGCAAGGCTGGGCTTTCTTCCGTGGATATCCTGGATGCCAAGGTGGTGGCCGGCGTATTCATCGGCGGGATGCTTACCTTCCTTTTCTGCGCACTCACGACTGAGTCGGTCTCCCGGGCGGCCAACAAAATGATTGACGAAGTACGGCGACAGTTCCGGGCCGATCCGGGCATTCTGGCCGGTACCTCAAAGCCGGACTATGCCGCCTGCGTGGACATCTCCACCCGCGCGGCGCTGCGAGAAATGATTCTGCCCGGACTGATCGCCATCGCGGCGCCGCTGCTGACCGGCTGGCTGCTGGGCAGCGAGGCGCTGGCCGGGCTGCTGTTGGGCGGCACGGTAGCGGGCGTACCAATGGCTATCATGCTGAGTAATGCCGGCGGTGCGTGGGATAACGCAAAAAAATACATCGAAAGCGGCCAGCACGGCGGCAAGGGCGGGGAAGCACACCGCGCGGCCGTCATCGGCGATACGGTTGGCGATCCGTTCAAGGATACTTCCGGCCCGTCGCTCAACATTCTGATCAAGCTGATGAGCATTGTGGCCTTGGTGTTTGTGCCGCTGTTTCTGTAAAACATTTGCCGCTGCCCGGGATGCAGGCCCCGGGCGGCGGCAAATGCATTTTCAAATTTGCGGCAATTTCTGCTATTGGTTTTCGGAACAAAAAATTCTGCCGCTTGACAAAGAAAAATTTTACGCATATACTATTAATAATATTAAGAATCCAAAGAACGGGACGGGCGTTTGTCATCACCGCAAAAGAGAGCCGGGGGCGTGGGCTGAAACCTTCGGCGGCGCGGACAGACTGCACACCACCCGGGAGGAGCGCCGCCGAAGCGGCGACGGTCAGGCCCCGTTACCGGCCGAAAGAGCGGCGGCCTGCTTTGCGGGCCGCAATCGGAGTGGAACCGCGGAATGTTGATTTCGCCTCTGTGCATGGCACAGGGGCGTTTTTTGTTTTTTAAGATC